>JBGCGC010000070.1:0-44688 GCA_045110475.1 Granulosicoccus sp. | reverse complement strand
GATGTACTACTGGGCCCCTCTGAGACGTTTAACTGGTTAGGGGAGGCAAACGCACAGTTTAGCTCGTTGGTGCGTGAATCACTGCGTAAAGGCCGCGTATTCGACAAAGCGCTAGCCATGCGTCAGCATGCTGAAATGGTAGATGCTTATAATGACGCTGGCACCACTTGTCATTCTTTACCTGCAGACGAAACTACCGCTTATCAAGTTTACGCACGTGACTCATCATTTATGACACCGTATGGTGCAGTCATATGTCAAATGGCTAATTCACGTCGTCGCGGGGAGTATGCCGCAGCCATTCGTTTCTAACTTGAAAACGATATCCCGATATACGATATGGTATCTGCGGGAGCTTTTGAAGGGGGTGACTTCAACATTATCAAACCTGGTGTTGCATTGGTTGGCTATACCGACCAACGCTCGGAGAAACGTGCTGCACAACAAGTCGCTAATTGGTTTATTGATGAGGGATGGGAAATAAAATTTGCGCCGATTGATCCATTCTATGTACATATCGACTTAATGGTTTGCATGCTTACAAAGGATTGCGCAGCGGTGTGTCTTGAGACAACGGAGGACGATGTCGTGGATTGGCTGCGTAGCCAACAGATTGAAATTATTCCGGCAACCTTTCAAGAAACCCTTGCATTGGGTTGCAATGTAGTTGCACTGGGAAATGAAAAAGTATTGTCGACTCTGGGGGCTAAAGATCTCAACAACAAAATGCGTGCTATTGGATTAACCGTTTACGACCCGGATATGACCATGTACACATGGGCAGGCAGTGGCGTGCATTGCATGTGTCAACCGATACGACGTGACGCGGACTAGTGAGCGTGAAGCATGGGCTCATTGGGCTTCTACTACCCAAGAGAGCGAAACGATGAGAGGCGTTGGCAGTTTGCCGTCTTAGAAAAAATCCTGCAGCACAGGGTATTGAAATGGCCCAGATCCTGTTGCGCAAAAATTGACTGCAAGTCCCATCTTCGGCTCTTCAGGAATCAAGAGCCAGTTGGGCGACGGGAACTACCTTCACCGGTCAGCGAAGTCCACGCTCGCCGTGACAACGATCAAAATCGGCTAGATAATGATCACGGCCAAATCTTGCCTATTTTTCACACAACCCTTTCTTTTAGCAATTGAGACAATGCTTTCTCACCCAGAAAGCCGAATAGTGCATGGTTTTTAAGTCGAAACGTCGCTTCTGTGCGCTGTGCTGGGTTCAGCTTGCTTTGAGGCATTTAACAAAGCATCAATTTGGCAGGTTATCAATCAGTTTACGATGTAACATAAGGGAATGCCGATCTGTTACCAGCAGGGGTGAGTATTGCGTGGCAGAATATTGGCACTTTCGCAGGCGCTGGCAAAAGACTATCCTGCTCTACTGACAACCCGTCGTTTAAAGCGTCACTTCGGTTTATGCGCCGATTGTGACAGCAAAGGAACACACGCATGCGCGCAGAGGTACTCAATTCCATTCTCAGTGATCTTAATGGCTCCACGACAGATATCGAAGCATCAGCGGTGTTGTCCACCGATGGTTTGATTATGGCGTCGATGTTACCCGGGTCGATGGACGAAGATCGGGTCGGTGCCATGAGCGCGGCCATGTTGTCACTGGGAGAGCGTATTTCCACCGAACTGGTGCGCGGCGAGCTCGATCAGGTGCTGATCAAGGGCGATATGGGTTATGTCCTGATGACGCATGCGGGTCACGAGGCAGTCGTTACCGTTATCGCAAAACCCGACACACGCTTGGGCTTGATTTTTCTGGATATTCGGCGAGCTGCTGAGGCTATCGCAAAGATCATATAGCGCTGTTGCAGCGCACACCTTTGCCGTTCATCACCTCTTTCGGCAGCAATATCGAGCATAGTTCACCAATCCTACTACCCACAGCCTGAGGGATGAGTGCCGGATAGCGTGTTCCAGATATCGCGCTCAAGCACCTCTTGACTAGCCAAGCAGCCCCTCGCCCACCAACCGCGTATGCAGGGCCTTGATATGCGCCGGACCTACTTCACAACAACCACCAACAATCGTTGCTCCGTTTTCTATCCAACCCATCGCATGCTCAGCGTATTCAGCGGGATTGAGGTCGGCTCTGGTCTGCAATTCCTCGACGGTACCACCTGGCTGCAAGGCCTCAACCGACACAAAGGCGTTGGCATAAGCGCCGATGCGCCGTGCGCAGCCACGCAATGTCGGCCAGGCAGCATTTATCGCTTCGGGATGACTGCAATTGAGCAAAATGGCGGCCAGTCCCATAGGTTCAAGTACCGCAATTGCGTCGCTCAGTTTTTCGCCACTGCGCAACTGATCCGGCTCATCATCGCTGACGGTAAGTGCAAGCCAGACAGGTTTACCGCTTTCCAATGCCGCCGCTGCTGCACAACGGGCCTCGGCAATAGAGGCCATGGTCTCGCACAAAAACAAATCAGCCGCGGGTGCCTGCAGCTCGACCAGTCGACGATAGGTTTCCAGGGAAATATCTTCGGGCAGCGACACATCCGGACGATAGCTGGCCACCAGCGGCGGTAAACAACCAGCGATAGACACCTCTTGCAGGCTGGCGATGTCGATAGCCTCACGCGCGGCCTGCATTGCCCCTTGATGCAATGACTCAAGGTGCTCAAGCGCGTTTTCGCGTTCCAGTCGTTCTGGTGTTGCAGAGTAGGTATTAAGCGTCAATACGCTTGCGCCACTGCGAATGTAATCCACATGCAGATCACGAACCAGTTGAGGCTCCCTGAGCATCACCTCAGCCGACCACATCGCGCTTGGCGCACGATTACTTCGGCGCAGCAATTCCTGCCCCAGTCCACCGTCAAGTAATGTCACCGCACTCATGACAGGACGAGTACCAGTGTGTGACGGGGGGAGCTTTTTATCGTCATCGTGAGCGTTTTATCCTGAAATTAACGAATATCGAATTGCGCCTAATTGTACAGCCACTCCTGCATTAGATATAGCACAAGGCATCAATTGAGTGCACTCGACGCACGACATTGCTACTATTGCGCTTTTAAAAATATCAGGGCAGGTCTTCGTGGAATCATTGCAAGCAGGAAGTGACGTTTTTTTTGTTCTCATGGGTGCCATACTCGTGCTGTTCATGCACTCAGGATTTGCCTTCCTTGAGGTGGGCACTGTTCGGGAAAAAAATCAAGTCAACGCACTGGTCAAGATATTTTCCGACTTTGCTGTCTGCACCGTCGCCTATTTCTTCATTGGCTACCCTCTGGCCTATGGCGTTGATTTTTTTGCCCCCGCCTCAGAGCTTGCCATCAACAGTGGCTATGAACTGGTCAAGTTCTTCTTCCTGCTTACCTTTGCCGCAGCCATCCCTGCCATCATCTCGGGGGGCATTGCAGAGCGTGCAAGGTTCTACCCGCAAATCGTCGCCTCCATCATTATTGTCGCGGTGATCTACCCACTATTTGAGGGTATCGTCTGGAACGGAAATTTCGGTTTTCAGGCATGGCTTGAAGAGCTTACTGGCGCGGCGTTTCATGATTTTGCGGGCTCCATCGTTGTGCATGCCATGGGCGGCTGGCTCGCACTTGGCGCAGTCATTCTGCTGGGCGCCCGCCATGGTCGCTACTCTCGCACTGGCGGGCCTAGTGCAAATTTTGCCCCGAGCAGCATCCCGTTTCTCGCGCTTGGTGCGTGGATACTTACCGTTGGCTGGTTTGGCTTTAACGTGATGTCTGCCCAAAGTGTCGAAGGCATCAGCGGCCTGGTGGCCATGAATTCACTCATGGCCATGGCGGGCGGTGCCATTGCAGCACTATTGGCAGGTCGCGCCGATCCGGGCTTTCTGCATAACGGACCACTGGCTGGGCTGGTGGCAGTGTGCGCAGGCTCCGACATCATGCACCCCATCGGCTCGCTGGTGGTTGGTGGCGTGGCTGGTGTGTTATTCGTCAGTGCATTCACGCTGGCACAAAATCGCTGGAAAATCGATGATGTGCTGGGTGTCTGGCCTCTGCATGGCCTATGTGGTGCATGGGGAGGAATAGCCGCGGGTATTTTCGGTGCGCCTGCGCTTGGCGGACTGGGTGGCGTCAGCCTGACCAGCCAGCTCATCGGTACATTGGCGGGTATCATCGTCGCAACTGTCGGTGGCTTTTTAGTCTATGGTGTATTGAAAAGCACGGTGGGTATAAGACTGACCGAAGAGCAGGAATTCGACGGCGCCGATCTCAGCATCCACAAAATCTCATCGACTTCCTCTCGATAAACAGGCTTAAGGGATCAACAACATGAAGCGCATTACCGCAATCATTAAACCATTCAAGCTCGATGCGGTTCGTGAAGAGCTGGCCGCAGCAGGCGTCAATGGCATCACGGTAACTGAGGTCAAGGGTTTTGGCCGACAGAAAGGCCACACCGAGCTGTATCGTGGTGCCGAATACGTCATCGACTTCATCCCTAAAATGAAACTGGAAGTCGTCGTCAGTGAAGCGATCCTCGATACCTGCATAGAAGGTATCATCCGAGCGGCCAATTCCGGAAAAATCGGCGACGGCAAGATCTTCGTGGATTCGGTAGACCGGGTTATTCGTATTCGCACCGGCGAAGAAGGTGAAGAGGCCTTGTAATCAGTCTTCGCCTGCACTCTTACTTGTAGAGCCTGCACCAAGGCGTCGCGACTCCTCGGTGGCAGGCGCATAAGTTCGATGCGCAAAACTCTCCAGCAAGCCCCAGCTGTATCGGTCAACGCACTGTCGCTCGCCCGAGGGCTGCAGAGTCACGGTATCCTGCGCACGAGAACAGATCAGACGTGAGGTTTGCTCGGCAACGAGTGTGCTCAACGGCCCCTGAATGCACACGCTCTGACCATCGGTGCTGATGGTTATCGTATCCCAGCTTGCATGCAGCCAAACACCAGTCAACGCGGCCACCCTGGCAACCGCAGGAAGCAAAAGCAAGGGATAGGCCAGCTCATTCAACACCACGCGCTTGTAACTCTGCTGCCGCCACACACTGGCATCATCGGAAAACGCCGCCGCTGCGAGTAGCGGGCAGATATGTTCGCCAGCACTTACCCATCCGCGCTCACAAGGATTTGGGGTCAAAGATGCATTATTAAAATCCTGCTGTTTGAACAACAGACCCGCCAGAAGCTCTGGCCCCGGAAGCGTTCGAGCCGACAACCACCGAACGCTGCTGGCTGCCTCCTCGGCAATCCCCCAACTCATTCCGGCACCCCGCACGGCCCGTTTGGCCAATGAGGCAACCTCGTTTAACGAAGGACAGATCTCACTGTCAGACATGGCCGGCAGGGATATTTCCGGCAGGCTGTGATTGTGTGGCTGCCGGATAGGGCCAGAACTGGGCGTCGCCAGCGGCAAGCTCCTCCGGATAAGGGGCACCGGCAAACAGGCAGATTCGCACCCATCGATCAGAACGCGGATCAAAGCGGGTTGCACCAAAAAACGCCAGTTTGCAGCGCAGCAGATCAATCGGCAGTAAGTCGGCGCCTATGGTGTTGTCACGAATTTCACCGTAAGGGATATTGTCCAGCAGCTGCACCCGTCGCACCGCGTGACGATGTTCGGGATGTTGCTTCAGGAACTGCGCAATGGGTTGTTCTGCAGGCACCTCTTTAAGGGCAACATACAAATGGTGGATATCTCTGGCGGGTGACAAGGGTTGCTCATAGGCATCCAGTGCTTCCGTCTGGCGCTCACCCAAACGCGGTTCGAGTTTTTCTTCAGAGGTGTACCACACAAAGTTATTACTAACGGTGGATTGCCAGTCAATGGCCAGCGCCCAGTCATAACGTGTGCGAATGTCATCACACAGAGTAGCTACCGTCATGGCACCATCGATACAATGCAGATCTTCCGTTGCTGAGAGGCAATCGGCAAGTCCGTCAACCAGCCCACCATAAGGTTCAAGCATTAGCGAAACCAGATACTCCTGCGCGTCAGTGCACAGGTTCTGTTCGGCCCATAGTTGTAATTCATTCCATGGATAATTACCGTGTAAGTCACGTTGCCCGACGTGCTCTGACAGCCGCTGCACATCACGCTTGAGGCTTGTCAGCTTCTTCCGCTGCAAGGCATGTTCCGATTGCCAATCATTCAGCGCCTGCACACCGCGCGATAGCAAGTGCCTGAACAGGCGCACCTCTTCATCACTGGCGCGTTGCACACGCCGAACGCGCAGCAATGCCTCCTCACGCACCATTAGCCAGTTGTTTAACAACACAGGGTGATTGAGTAGAAACGGGGCCATGCCCAATCCAGTGGAATTGCCAATGCCCAATGTCCTTACCAGGCTTGAGTCCAGAATAGCGGCTTCAGCGTTTCCTGTTTGCCGGGCTCGCTTACAGGCCATCGCCTGTACAAGATCTCTGGTTAATGATCTTATCAGGTAGACCGTTAACATCTCCACCTGAAATGGCGCCTGAAACTCGGCTCGGTCGGCAATCTCTTCACGATCTGCAGCGCCGAACTTGCCAGAACCATAGACCGCTGTGGTACGCATCAGATAGCCCACGCTGTGAAGGTAGTCGGTATCGGGTTGCACCCCGCTGGCAAGAGCATTGACGACATGTTCCCAGAGTCTGACCGATCGATTGGCTCGCGACAGTGACAGTTCTCGCTCACTGACACGACCCGCTTCCTGTAACGGCACATTGCGCGACAGTCGCTCGATGTCCTGTGCAGTCGGGATACCATCAAACAGGGTAAAGGTTGCATCCCAGGCCTCAGCGATCACACGGTCCGAACGCTGTTCCGCTGGCAAATCATGAAAGAAGGCGACCAGCGAATACGAGCGTACAGGCCCATGCGCGCACATGACGGCATGACCGACACCGTTGTCATTAACATCAAACTTGGGTCTTGAAAACGTCCAGCGTTCACCTTGCATCCGACGCAAGAGAATACGCATGAAGGAAAGGCGTGACTGATGCAGGGAACCCAGTCGTTCCAGACGCATGACGTGCGCCGGGCTTCGGCGCTCGATACAAGGCAGGGCTGACATCAGTGCTCGCTCACTGGTGAAAAGCTTGTGGTGTAAAAACGATGCCAGTTTTCACCCATAATGCCGTCCACTTCATCGTTGCTCATGCCCGTACGCAACAAGCCTTCACGGATGGCACCGAAGTCCCGGTTGTCATTGAACCACGACGGCATGGGTGGGAACCCGGCAGCATCGGCACTACCCTCGCCAAAGTCAACCACCTTCGACCAGCGGCCAGTGCGCATCCACTCCACAATGCTATCGGGTTGATCCTGACACAGATCAGAACCCAGACCCAGATGCGCAACTCCGTATTGTTCCGCCGCACGGGCAATCATCTGGCAAAAACTATCCAGGGTACAGTCGGATTTGCCGTCCAGATGATGTGGATAAAGAGAGAAACCCAGCATGCCCCCTCGTTCGGTCACAGCCCGAATAACCGGCTCTTTTTTGTTACGCAGCGCCGGCGCCCAGGCATGTGGATTGGCGTGGGTAATCGCAATCGGTCTGGCGGACAACTCAGCAGCCTCGATGGTTGAACGGTCGGCGGAATGGCTCATGTCGATAACCAGCCCTACCCGATTCATTTCTTCAATGACCTGACGTCCCATGCGCGTGATACCGGCGTCGCAAGACTCATAGCAACCAGTGGCCAGTAAAGACTGATTGTTGTAAGTGAGCTGCATGAAACGCACGCCCAGAGTGTGCAGGATTTCTACCAGACCAATGTCATCCTCGATGGGACTGGGATTTTGCAGACCGAAGAAAATCGCCGTGCGAGAGCTCTGTATGGCGCGCTCGACATCGGCAGCCTCCCTGCCCGGCATGATCAGATCCGGATAACGTTCAAACCACCGGTTCCATTGCTCAAGGTTCAATACGGTTTCACGAAAATTCTCATGATAAGCAATGGTGACATGCACCGCGCTGACACCACCTTCGCGCATTTGACGAAAGATTTTTTCAGACCAGTTGGCATACTGCAGATTGTCGATCAGCATTCGTAAATGGCCTCCTGTGTCGATGGCGTCTCAGACGTGGTGTCCCTATTTGCAGTATGGGCAAAGGCTACAGTTGCCGTCAATCAGGAGATCAACCGAGCAACTGATCAGCAGACACATAATCGTATCCAAGCGCCTGTGCCACCTCATTGCATGTGACCTTACCCCGATAGACATTCAGCCCGTTCTTCAAGTGAGGGTCATTCAGCAGGGCCTTGTCGACGCCTCCTGCCAGCGCCAATACATGCGGTAACGTCACGTTGTTCAAGGCATAGGTGGAGGTGCGCGGTACGCCACCTGGCATATTGGCCACGCAATAGTGCACGACATCATCAACAACATACGTGGGATCGGCATGTGTTGTCGCCCTGGACGTTTCAAAGCAGCCGCCCTGATCGATGGCCACATCCACCACCACAGACCCCGGTTTCATGTTGCGCACCATCTCGGCGGTCACAAGTTTTGGCGCAGCCGCACCGGGGATAAGCACACCGCCTATCACCAGATCCGCTTCCAGGACATGCTGCTCAAGAGCATCGCGCGTAGAGAACACGGTGTTGGTCTGACGCCCAAAATTCTGCCAGTGAGTTTCAATCACATCCGGGTTGCGATCCAGCACCCAGGTATCGGCGCCCATACCCACGGCAATATGCGCAGCATGCGTACCAACAACACCTCCTCCAAGAACAACGACCTTGGCAGGATCCACACCCGGCACACCTCCGAGCAACATGCCAAGCCCACCGTGGGGCTGTTCAAGACAATAGGCTCCTGCCTGAATCGCCATACGGCCAGCTACTTTGGACATGGGGGCCAGTAAAGGTAATCCACCCCGCGCTGACGTTACCGTCTCGTAGGCAATACAGATCGCCTCACTTTTCACAAGATCGCGCGTCTGATCAGGATCCGGTGCCAGATGCAGGTAAGTGAACAGAATTTGTCCCGGACGTAACATGGCCCGCTCTACCGCTTGTGGCTCCTTCACCTTGACCACCATCTCGGCTCGCTCGAAAACCTCAGCGGCAGTTGCCACGATTGCAGCTCCAGCGGTGACGTATTCTTCATCGCTACGGCCGATCCCGGACCCCGCAGCCGTTTCCACAATAACCTGATGACCGCAATCCACGCACTCTCGCACGCTGGTTGGTGTCAAGCCGACGCGGTATTCATGATTCTTGATTTCTTTAGGTACGCCGATTAGCATGGCAATCTCCGTAGGGCATTGAGTGTTCGGTTGGGCCGCATTGTCTGTCAGAACGGTCAGCTGACGATATAGCCAGATACGTACCGCTCACACAGCCACCTTTGCAATATGGCGTATTCACCCGGTGGCCAGACGGACAACCAGAGACAGGGAACGACAAGCAATAGTGAGCACCATCTGGACACCTGCAGCACCACTGCACCATCTTCTGGAGGTCAAACGCAGCAAGTTTCATTGCCATATTCAGCGCGCCGATTCCACCGATGCTGCGCATCAGTTCATAGCCGATCTTCGTCAGCACTATCCTGAGGCCAACCATGTCTGTTCGGCATTTATTGCCGGTGTTCCCGGCAATACCACCGAGCTGGGATGCTCAGATGACGGGGAACCCAGCGGCTGTGCTGGAAAGCCGATGCTCAACGTGCTGATGCACGGTAAGATCTGCTTTGTAGTGGCCGCAGTAGCCCGCATTTTTGGTGGTACGAAACTCGGCACTGGTGGCCTTGCCCGCGCTTATGGCGGGGCTGTGTCCGAGGGCATGGCACGCCTGGCAATCGAGGAAAATCGCATACTGCAACTAGCCCGCTTTACCCTTCCCTTTGCCTTCGAAGCGCAAGCACGCCACTTGCTTGAAAAATTCAATGGGGTACTGGAATCAATCGACTACAGCGATCAGATACTCATGCATATCAGCATGGATGCAGAACAACTGCCGCAGTTCACCACTGATATGCAAAACACCAGTGGCGGGCAATGCATTTTACTGAAGGGCGACACTGATGCATGACAGAGGTGACGCCACTACATGCTGGCAAGATCTGAAAACGGTACATCCAGCATAAAACCAAACATCGTGTCCAATGGTAGCTCTACACCGTTAACGTTAAGCATAGTGCCGTCAAGACTTACCTGTGACTTGACCGATTCATCGGTTACCGTAATAAACTCGCCCGCACCACCAAGCATCATCATCACCGGCGTTTGAGCAAGTGCCGCCGTGTCAGCGTCCAGCGAACCTTCCAGTGTCAGTATGTTAAGAAGATCGCGCCCCGTTGCGATAGACTTCATGATGTCTGCACTCATGCCATCGGCAGAGGCATCCTTTACAGCCAGCCGAATATCTGCGTTGACATCACCCTCACCGTTGTCCATCGCCAGTGTGTATTTCATGGCAGAGCCCGGAGCAAACATCGCGATCAGACCGCTGCTGATATCCGAGATCAAATCGGGATCATCCACCAGCGCATCAGCGTCATTTTTCAAGGCTGCCATCGTAGCCTTGTTGTACTGACGGAGCCCCTCCAGCACGATTCCATTCATTTGTGTATCCAGTGACACGTTATTGAGGGGAAGTGGCGATTCAATACCTCGTACCTTAAGCAGGGTATTACTGTTCAGTACATCACCTTTCATATCCGTGTTGCTGCTTAACTCAATACTTTGCATGGACACAGGCACTGGCATGTCAGGATTCAACAGGCTGATCTTTTCCAGTTTCATATCGCCTTTGCCCGTAAATACTCCATCGCCATGGTATTGCACATCAATTTCGAATGGGCTGTCTTCAACATTCAGCATGCCGCCGCCATGGGTATCACTAAAGCTCACAGCACCCACTGAGCCCTTGCCCACGGTTGTGCCGTCACGGGTGATGCCCTCAAAATTCAGTCCAGTCCAGAGAAATTCCCCACCCTCTTCGGCAACCTTCACAGCACTGACGTTAAGATGATTGCTGATCTCGCCTGAGTACGAAACATGGGTCTTCAGTAAAAACGGGGCCGCGTCACCAAATGCAGCAGCAAGCTCAGGGGACAGGCTTGCATCATTGTGTAATCGTGTATCAATACTGACATTGGCAACGTCGATACCATCATCACCCATACGCACTGGTGCGTGCCGGATATCATGCTGCAAGCGGAAAAGAACCTCCGCATCGGCGGTTCGGGAGGCCAGTACTTTGGTGACTGCATAACTATTTGTCAGGCCAGCGTCGTATTGCTCATTAACGAACACCAGTGGCGACAGATCATTGAGCTGTGCGACAAGCTGATGGTATTCACTCTTGGTCTCTGTACTGGCATACTGCGCTGTCCCAGCGATAGCAGCAGCACCAACGACGACGGGTACAGCGAAAAATAGTTTTTTCATGAATCAGAAAGTTTGAATGATAGTTGCCCTGCGGATCACTGTGGTATCGACAATTAAAAGATCAAATGTAACGACTGCAGCTTTTACGCGTACAACGTCACAGCCATTATTGCGCCTGCACTGCTCGTTCGGCCGTGGTTAGCGCAACCTTGTTTCTGAGATAGACAGGGCTTGCCCGCTCCGCGGCAATACTCAAACCCCGCGCCACGCCAACGGCACCAAGGGACAGAAGGTCAATAGCCTGGGGCAGACACGCCTTGCGAATCTGCGCTGGCTGAACAGCAAACTGACCTTGCAGAATATCCTGATAGCGCTCGGCACCTGAACCCGCCCACACAGTTGCGCAAGGCCTGCCGACATTAACCGGTGCTGCGATCTGTTCAGAGGATATCGGTTGCATGATTCCATCGTCCTGTAACTCGTACTCGCAGAAATACACCTCCTCCATTCGGGCATCAACGCTGATGGCCACACTACAATCCTTATGCTCACGGTAACACCCTTGCGCGATACTCTGTAAGGTGGAAATACCAACCACACCGATATCTGCACCCAGAGCTATTCCTTGTGCGGTCGCTACGCCAATTCGCACGCCAGTAAAACTGCCTGGTCCACAGCCGAAGATCAGCGCATCGAGTTGTGAGGCCACAAGCCCGGCTTGCGACATCAACGCATCCACCATAGGCAATAGCAGCGCGCCATGTTGCTGAGAGACGACTCGATGGTCGGACACGATCTGATCGTCAATACAGATTGCAACGCTACAAGCATCGGTTGAAGTATCAATGGCCAGCAGCTTCATTACCTTTACTCCGGATCTGCAACCGCGACATCATCACGATACGAGGCTCGCTCAGCCCGATAAAATTCGATGACTTCGTCAAGATCGCGTGTGATCGGCATGGGCGGCAGGCTGGTGATGAAGACCTCACCATAGTTACGTGATCGGATACGCGGATCACACAGCACTAACACCCCCTTATCGGTGACATCGCGAATCAACCGTCCCACGCCTTGTTTCAAGGCGATGGCCGCCTGCGGCACCTGATATTCATAAAACGGATTACCACCACCCTGCTTCATGTGATCGATACGCGCACTCATGACAGGGTCTCCGGGCGAACCAAACGGCAGCTTGTCGATAACGACCAGCGACAGGGCTTCTCCGCGAACGTCCACCCCCTCCCAGAAGCTGCTGGTTCCCAACAGTACCGCGTTGCCTACCGACTGGAACGCTTCAATGAGTTCGCGCTTGGGCATCTGGCCCTGCATGAGTACCGGGTAATCGAGCCGTCCTTCGATCAGACTGGCGGCCTCGTGCATCGCCCGATAGCTGGTGAACAACAGAAACGCACGGCCACCACTGGACTCGAGTACCGGCACAATCATGTCGACAATACTGCGGGTATAGTGACTGGCCTGCGGCTCTGGCAGATTACCCGGCAGATAGAGTAACGCGTTGTGACGATAATCAAACGGACTGTCCACCTGCAACTCCTGCGCATCCTCCAGTCCGAGCTGACTTCTGAAATGACTGAAGTCCCCGCCCACGGCAAGCGTTGCCGATGTGAACACCCAGCTTGATACCATTGCCTGCATGGCGCGCTGAAAAGGCTGGGCAACGGTCATCGGGGTCATATTGAGACTGAACCCGGTCCGGTAGGTTTCATACCAGTGTACGTATTCAAAATTGGCTTCGTTATCCACAAAACGTTTGAGCGTCTCGGCATGCAACTGGGCGCGCTTGGAACAACTTTCCAGCCCCTTGCCACGCTCTGCCACATCCTCAAGCGCCTCCTGCAGCGAGCCCAGTAAGAGGGACAGACGTTCTAGTTCCCGTTCGATGGACGCCTCATGTCGAACCGCTATCCAGGGTGCTCTGTCCGGCTCGATGGCGAACGCCAGACGAAAGTGGCGCACGCCGGTTTCCAGTGCCTGCGCCAGTTCTCTAAGCTCACGACAGTCAGGGGCCTCATGCAGCTGCTCTCCCACCGTATCGCGAGCAAGATCCAGAAGCTGACGACTACTAAGCTTGCGACCAAAAAACTGCGCGGCAATCTCGGGAAGCTGGTGGGCTTCGTCAATGACAAAGCCGTTAGCGCTGGGCAAAAGCTCACCAAAGCCCTGCTCCTTTAATGCAAGATCGGCACACAGCAAGTGATGATTGACCACCACAATGTCCGACTCCTGGGCACGCTTGCGTGCCTTGTGGATATAACAGTCGGCCAGATCCTCGAACTCGTGCTTGGAACAAAATTCGTCGTTGGAGACAATAAAACTCCAGACCATGGAATCCTCTGGCACCCCGATAACTTCGGCAATGTCGCCATGACGTGTGCTACGGGACCAGTCGGCAATGATGCGCAAATGCTTCTGGTGACGTTCGTCGAGTAGTGCCGGATGACGCATGGCACGTTGCAAACGGTGTTTGCACAGGTAGTTGGCCCGGCCTTTTAGTAGACAGGTAGAAACACCGGTACTCAGTGCACGATTGACCAGCGGCAAATCGTTGTAGAACAACTGATCCTGTAAATGGCGCGTGCCGGTGGAGATGATGATGCGCTGGCCGCTGAGAATGGCAGGTACCAGATAGGCAAACGTCTTGCCGGTACCCGTCCCCGCCTCACCTATCAGGACCTCACTTTTCTCCAGTGTCCGGAAGATGGCTTCTGCCAGATGTTGCTGCTCTACGCGCGGTGCAAAGCCCGGCAGATGACCTGCAATTGGACCGTCGTCGCCCAGAACATCACTTATTGATTTGAAGTGTTCCATATCCGGTGCCTCCGTGCTCCGGTTGGGAGCCACACAGGCTGATGTGCAGCTGTTGAATGTAGATTGATAATACTACCGGGGTTGGTACAACATCGCCTCTTTATGCGCGCCTCTTTCTCCCAACAAGTCGCCGCGCATGCTGCGAGCGTGCTTGATGATCAGCCAGTTTCTATATAACAATGCTCGATTATCACCGGCCAGACTATTAGAGCGGATAGCGTAGTTTTCTGCCAGGGCAGGTTCAACGCTGTTCAGTTTGTGCTCTGCCGCACGGCTCCAAAGCAGACTGTTTTGCGGGTCAAGCTCCATGGCTTCGTACAGCAACTCAAGCGCTATGACGGGTCGGTTGTCCGAGCGTGCACGCTCTGCCGATGCCCATAGTCGGGCAACTTCCTGGCTATCGGTGTCAATCCTGACAGCACCGTCCGGACGACCCGGAGACGCCAAGGGCGCGAGTGTGGTGCTGCCGGGGTTCGATGACTGCGGTGTAGCGCAGGCGGATATAGCGACAATGCCAAGTCCGATCATCAGTAGCCGGTAAACCTTGCGCCCTTTGACGACTCGTTTACTGCTTGGAAAACTAGTGCTTAAAAAACGATTTTTCATGTTGATTTCAAGGTTATCTTAGCGCTGCATTTTGCCTAGACCTGCGCGTTACAGCAAGCCTTCGATAACTTTGATCTCTATTCTGCGATTCTGTTCCCTGCCCTGAGCGGTGGCATTTGCCGCTCTGGGACGGCTTTCACCATACCCGTAAGGCTTGATACGCTCGGGACTGACTCCGTTATCGACCATGTAACGTACGACAGACAGAACGCGCTCCTTGGACAATTCGAGGTTACCAGCCGCGGTTCCACGGTTATCCGTGTGGCCCGCCACACTGATGACGACATCGGGATTACGCAAGATACCCTCGATATAGCGATCCAGAACATCCGATGCACTGTCGGGAAGCTCAACCATGCTGGGGCCGAAATTCAGGCCCTCAATCGGTCCCATGACGATTTCACAACCTGAGGAGTCAACGAGAACACGGGGTTCCGTGTCGGCGCAAGCGTCATCGCTATCTGGCACCGAATCGCCATCACTATCGATGTTTGCAGCCAGTTGTGAAGTTTCAGTCAGAACAGTGGAATCGGAGGCGGGTCTGGATGCACAGCCACCGACCAACAGAATGCAAGCCAGTAAAACAGTACAGTTAATTGTCTTCATCGTGCTAAGTGCTCTCATTTAATTTGCCGAACGTGATGCCGAAGTGTGAATCGCCAGCCCAGACAGGCGATGCCCAATACTGCAAGCAGTGCCTGAAACATGTCCTGAGCTGATGCTCTGGAAATACCCGGAGCATCCGATCCTGCCGGGACAACAGCCATATTATCTACCACTTCTGCTTTCAAGGGTCGTGCCGTTAGTGTTTCATTGCCCGTTAAGCGACTCAGGGCGACGACGTTCAAGTCACCCTGATTGGCAGATAATGTGGCAAAAACCGGCACAATCATCGGAAAAATGCACAAAATGACGACCAGCCACGATGAAACTGTTCGACGATTTTTTAGATCTGTTGCTTCAGGAAGAGATTGCATAAGCCTTGATTTATGTGACAGACAACATGTTTTTACAGTTATCGCATAAGGCTAGCAGAGGAAATCAGGTCTGCAATTCAGTGAAAAGGTGTTACACAGGCGGCCTCCAGTGACTCACTCCCACTCGATGGTGGCTGGGGGCTTACTTGAAATATCGTAACTCACTCGTGATATCCGCGGAATGGAGTTGCAAATGCTTCGGGATACCTCGTCAAGCATGTCCCACGGCAAGCGGGCGGCTCTGGCGGTCATGAAATCCACCGTTTCTACAGCCCTCAGCGCGACCACGTAGTCGTATCGTCGTCCATCTCCGGTCACGCCAACGGACTTTACCGGAAGGAACACGGTAAAGGCCTGAGAGACCTTGTCGTACAGATCATGTGCATGCAACGCCGCTATAAAGACGGCATCAGCTTCACGAAGAATGTCAGCGTATTCTTTTTTTACCTCGCCGAGAATACGAACGCCCAGGCCCGGTCCCGGAAACGGATGCCGTTGCACCATTGCAGGTGGCAAGCCCAGATCGACACCAATGGTACGCACCTCGTCCTTAAACAATTCTCGCAACGGTTCCAGCAATTTCAAACGCATTTCGCTCGGCAGGCCGCCCACATTGTGATGTGATTTGATGAGGTGTGCGCTGCCACTTGTGCTGGCTGCAGATTCAATGACGTCGGGATAGATTGTTCCTTGCGCAAGCCATTTGGCGTTGGCAAGTTTTGCCGCCTCCTCTTCAAAGACTTCGACGAACAGGTTGCCGATGATCTTGCGTTTCTGTTCTGGATCGCTGACCCCTGCCAGAGCTTCCAGGAACCGTTGTTCTGCATTTACCCGAATTACCTTCACCCCCATATTTTCGGCAAAGGTTTTCATCACCTGATCCCCTTCGTGCAGACGCAACAGACCATTGTCGACAAAAACACAGGTTAGCTGTTTACCGATAGCCTTGTGCAACATGGCCGCAACCACCGATGAATCAACGCCACCAGACAAGGCTAGCAGTACTTCCTCGTCGCCAACCTGTGCCGCGATTCTGCTGATGGCGTCTTCAATGATGTTGCCGGGTGTCCACAAGCCCTCACATTGACAAATGTCTTGCACAAAGCGCCTGAGCAAAGTTGCACCTTGCAAGGTGTGGGTGACCTCCGGATGAAACTGTATGCCATAGCGATGAGTTGAGCTATCGGCCATGATGGCCATCGGCGCATTCGGACTGGTTCCGATCAACTCAAAACCCTCGGGAAGCGCTTCGACACGGTCGCCATGACTCATCCAGACATCCAGCATCATCTGACCGGTGTCCTCGTGATCAGATAAACCGTCAAACAGGGAGGCGGATGAGATCATCTCGACTGAGGCATAACCAAACTCGCTGTGCGACACTTGCGCGCGAACCTCCCCGCCCAGCTGCTGCACCATAGCCTGCATGCCGTAACAGATGCCGAGTACAGGCACGCTTAGTCCAAACACAGCCGCGGGTATCGTTGGCGCGCCGTCACTCAGCACGGACTCCGGCCCACCGGAAAGAATGATGCCCCGGGCATTGAACTGCTCGACAACTTCGTTGCTGATATCCCAGGGATGTATTTCGCAATAGACACCGCACTCTCGCACGCGTCGTGCGATCAACTGCGTTGTTTGTCCGCCAAAATCGAGAATCAGAATTCGCTGGTCGTGAAGATCTGCCATTGGAAAGGTATGAACCGGTTAGCTGATTCGGTAGTTGGGAGCTTCTTTGGTCATCTGCACATCGTGCACGTGGCTTTCGCGCATACCAGCGCCCGTGACTCGTACAAACCTTGCATCACGGCGCATGGCGTTGATATCCGGCGCTCCACAGTAACCCATACTGGAACGCACGCCACCGATCATCTGATGGACGATGGCGGACATGGGTCCTTTATAGGGAACACGGCCTTCTATGCCTTCAGGGACCAGTTTGTCTTCGACATCCTCATCGTCCTGGAAGTAGCGATCGCTAGAGCCTGCACGCATGGCGCCGACAGAACCCATGCCTCGATAGGATTTGTAGGAGCTGCCCTGATAAAGCACCACCTCGCCCGGGGCCTCCTCAGTACCCGCAAACATGCTGCCCACCATGACAGACGAGGCACCGGCTGCAATAGCCTTGGCCATATCACCGGAAAAACGGATGCCGCCATCGGCAATGAGCGGCACATCGGTGCCTTCCAAAGCGGTAGCCACATTATGAATAGCGGTAATTTGCGGCACGCCCACACCGGCGACGATACGTGTAGTACAGATAGAGCCTGGCCCTATGCCAACCTTGACCCCGTCAGCGCCACGCGCGACCAGATCGGTCGCCGCCTCACCAGTCGCTATATTGCCACCAATGACCTGCACGTCAGGAAAGCGCTCCTTGATCCAGGCAACCCGGTCCAGCACCCCTTGTGAATGACCATGCGCCGTATCTACAATCAGGACATCGACACCGGCCTCCGCCAGCGCGGTCACACGATCATCGGTATCCGCCCCGGTGCCGATAGCTGCCCCTGCCAGCAATCGGCCGTCGCCATCCTTGCAAGCGTTTGGAAAATCCTGCGCCTTGCGAATGTCCTTGACAGTAATCATGCCGCGTAGCTCAAAGGCATCATTGACCATCAACACCTTCTCGATACGGTGCTTGTGCAACTGCTCTACCGCCTCCTCCCGTGAGGCATGTTCTCTCACGGTTACCAGCCGCTCACGCGGAGTCATGATGTTGGATACCGGCTGATCGAGTCGTGTTTCGAAACGCAGATCGCGTTGGGTGACAATGCCGGCAAGTGTTGTTCCGTCTACTACTGGCAGGCCGGAGATACCATGCTGGGCGATCAGATCAATCACTTGCTGAATGGTCGTGGTTGGCGTAATGGTGATGGGTTCGGTCACGACGCCGCTTTCGTGTTTTTTAACCCGCATTACTTCACTGGCCTGCCGCTCGACAGAGAGGTTTTTATGCACGATGCCAATGCCGCCCTCTTGCGCAAGCGCTATGGCCAGTCGCGATTCGGTGACGGTATCCATGGCTGCGGAGAGCAGTGGGATGTTCAGGGACAGTGAGCGCGTAAGGCGCGTCGTGAGATCTACATCGCGCGGCAACACATGGGAGTGGCGCGGGGTGAGGAGAACATCATCAAAGGTGAGCGCTTCCTGGAAAACCAGCATTGGACGTCGTAGCCATTGGGAACAGGATGCGGCCCAAGTATACAGTGATGCGGTAGTACCGGTGTATGCTTGTTACAAGAATTTCAGATTCAAAAGGTTCGTGACAGTCACTATCAAAACAGAACCCTCGGGCATGGCGCCTTCTCGCAAGGTCTACACCGTTAGCCGGCTGCATCAGGAAGTACAACAGCTTCTCGAAAGCGGCTTTGGCACGCTATGGTTGCAGGGCGAGCTATCCAATTTCAGTCGCCCGGGCAGCGGGCACTTCTATTTCACGCTCAAGGACAGTCAATCACAAATCCGTTGCGCCATGTTCAAGGGGCGCAATCGCTACATTGATTTCCAGCCGGCTAACGGCGATTCGGTCATCGTGCGTGGCAAACTGGGTTTGTATGCCGCTCGTGGAGACTTCCAGCTGATTGTCGAGCATATGGAACCAGCAGGTGCTGGCCGTCTTCAAGCTGCGTTCGAGGCGACCAAACGCAATCTGGATGAGCAAGGCTGGTTTGATGTCAGCGAAAAGCGCGGCCTGCCAAGCATGCCACAAACCATAGGTGTGGTGACATCACCAACAAGTGCAGCGTTACGCGATGTGCTGCAGGTGTTGCGCAGGCGGTACCGGCAGGCGCACATTGTCATTTACCCGACATTGACCCAAGGCGCAGCGGCAGCCCCGGCCATCGTCAAAGCGCTGGCCAGGGCCAATGCGCGTGCCGAGGCAGATGTTCTGCTACTGGTTCGCGGTGGAGGGTCTCTGGAGGATCTTTGGGCGTTCAACGAGCTCACTGTGGCCTCAGCCATCCGGGATAGCCAGCTACCGATCGTTGCCGGGATAGGTCATGAAGTTGACGTCACCATCAGCGATCTGGTGGCCGACCTCAGAGCGCCGACGCCATCAGCCGCAGCCGAACTTGCAACACCCGACACCAGTAGCCTCGAACAACGCGTTACCAGCGTTTCAAGACAACTGGCGCTACGACAACTGGCGCTGATCAACACACTGAGTCAGCAGTTGCAACAGCAGTACACACGACTTCAACTACGCCACCCTGAGCGTCATCTGCGCGAGCAGACACAACGCGTCGATGATTTGACATCGCGTCTGCAGCGATCCTGGCAACTACAAAATGAGCGGCAAAGTAACCTCCTCAACCGGCTAAACGCCCGACTACGAGCCAGATCACCTGCCTTTACGGTGCAGCAGCAAAAATCTGCCTGGCAAGCACTGGACCGTCGACTGGTGGTGACGGTTCGACAGCAACAGAGCAATGCGCGAACCCGATTCGAACTGCTTGCAAGGGCGCTCAACAGTGTGAGCCCACTGGCCGTACTTGATCGCGGTTATGCGCTTGTCAAGAAGCACGAACAGATCGTGACTGACGTGGCCAGTGTGTCGCCCGGCGACCCTATTAGCGCCCGGGTTGCGAACGGGGAGATACTGGCAGTAGTCAGTGAATCAAACGAAATAGGCAATATATATCATGAAAATATTTATTCTAATAAAAACAATAAGAAAGCTTAGATTCAGGCACTAAAAATCACGTAACATCGTATGTTTTAATTGCTCTACAGATATTTTTCTGGTAAAACGCACCGCTGTTAATTTCTGGATCCGCCAGAGATTTCCACATATCAACAACGAACATCGACAACGAAAAGAAAGACGGTATTCAACAAAAGACAACCAGCTCCGCAAATCTGATGACAGCGGAGTCCAAAAAGATCGCAGGCAGATCGGCTGATTGAGCCGCTGCAGCGAAGATAAAACGGCGAGCCGGACAGTTGCCGTGGAGAAAGCTGACTTGACAGATTCAGACGACAAAAAGCCCGCCAAGAGCAAAACTGCCGCAAAGAAGGCAGCATCGAGCTCATCCAGCACGAAAAAAACCGTATCGAAGAAAAGCACGGCAAAAAAGGCCGCAACAAAAAAGAAAACCGTGGCCAAAGATGTGTCTGGCAAAAAGGTTGCTAGCAAAGTCTCCCCTGACGCGCCTGTGAAGAAAACGGCGAGCAAGGCGGCATCCAAAAAGAAGACAGCGGCGAAAGCCGCCAGCAGTACCTCCGATAAAACCTCTGCAACCAACACAGACCAAGATAAAAACGTGGCAAAAAAGGCGGTAAGCAAGAAAGACGATGCATCTGCACTGGCAGACGTTGCAGATTTTGATCAGGACGATGACCTCGATAACAGCGACCTGCCTGCCGGGCTTTCCAAGGCACCCGTGCCTTATGAACGCAATGCCGGTCATTATATGGACGCTGCGCAGCTTACGCACTTCAGCAAGAAGCTGGCAGAGTGGAAGCAGCAACTGATGGAAGAGGTCGATCGTACCGTTGGTCACATGAAAGATGATGCAACCAATTTCCCTGACCCCAACGACAGGGCGACTCAGGAAGAGGAATTCAGCCTGGAGCTGAGAACACGTGATCGCGAACGCAAACTGATCAAGAAAATCAACGAGGCTCAGAAACGTATCGACGACGACGAATACGGATACTGCGAAACCTGCGGAATTGAAATCGGGGTGAACCGTCTCGAAGCCCGCCCAACGGCAGAGCTTTGCATCGACTGCAAGACGCTGGAAGAAATCCGCGAACGTCAAACCGCCTAGGAGCCCGCGCGGCTTTCTGCTGTCGGGGAGTCAGGGAGGGTTGCCTATCGGCATCTTGGCTGGCCGCTTCGCCCCCTCCCCCACAGGTGATTTGCATTTTGGCTCGTTGGTAGCAGCCGTTGCCAGTTACTGCGAGGCCCGACGCAAAGGTGCAAACTGGCACTTGCGGATAGACGACATCGATCGTCCACGTAGTGTGGCAGGCTCGGCAGAGAGCATTCAAACTGCGCTTCGCCGCTACGGCTTTCAATGGGATGGCGATATTCAATGGCAAAGCTCACGCAACGATCGGTACCGCCAGTCATTGGCTACTCTCATGGATCTGGGGCTTGTATTCAGCTGCGGTTGCAGCCGCCGGAGCTTGCCCCCCGGACTGATCTATCCGGGCACCTGCCGTGCAAACCGGATACGCTCGCTGGATGAGCCCATCGTTGATCGCGCCTTGCGTCTCATCATGCCTGATACCATCAGCTTTATGGACGGTATTCAAGGCAGACAAAGCATGGCGTTGTCACACGAGGTCGGGGATGTCGTTGTCTGGCGTCGCGATAAACTGGTTTCCTACACGCTCGCCTGCGCCGTTGACGATGCCCTGGATTGCAGCGAGGTGGTGCGCGGCGCCGATCTCCTGCCAAGTACCGCGGCCCAGCTGGCAGTGATCAACTATTTATCGATGCCAGCGCCGACTTACGCGCACATCCCCGTCGCCATCGATGCCAATGAAGACAAGCTCAGCAAACATTCGCGCGCAGCATCCATCAACAGTATGGATCCTGTAACTACGCTGCACGACGCCTGGCACTTCCTTGGCCAATCTGCATTAACGGCCAACTCGGTTGAGCAATTCTGGACAGGTGCGACCCAACACTGGAAATTGCAGCTTGTGCCCGCATCACTGCGCAAACGATCATCTGCTGATGAATAAACGCCGACCCGCAGCTGACCATACCCTGCTCATTTTTCTGCTTGCGATTTTCTTGTTCAATTCGCCGATCAACCTGTGGTGGTCTTCCATCACCTTGCCCTGGTACGCGGTGTTCGCACCGTGGGTGCTCATCGTGCTTCTGATCGCCTGGAACCACTCAAGGCAAGAACATGGGGATTGATCTAGGCTGGCTCTTTGCCATAGCGTTTGCCTATCTGGGTGTTTTGTTCATTATCGCCTGGTGCGCCGATTCAGGCTGGCTACCCGCATCGTTTGTATCGAACCCGGTTGTTTATTCCCTGTCACTGGGGGTCTACGCCACATCATGGACCTACTACGGCAGCGTCGGGCTTGCCGATAGCAGCGGCTATGCCTTTCTGACAATCTATCTAGGTGTGACGGGTGCGTTTGTTCTTGGCCCCTACCTGCTGCGCCCGATTCTGCGCCTGTGCACCGAACACCAACTCACGTCTATTGCAGACCTTCTGGCATTTCGCTATGGAGGACGTGCCACCGGATTTGTCGTCACCCTGTTCATGATCGTCGGCATACTACCCTATATATCGCTGCAGATAAGGGCTGTAACGGAGTCTATCCAGATACTCAGCAAGCAGGTACCTCCGGATATTCTGGCGCTGGTTTTCTGCGCGGCGATTACGGTGTTCGCCATCCTGTTCGGCGCCCGGCATTTGACACCCCGTGAAAAACATAACGGTCTGGTGCTGGCTATCGCATTCGAATCTGCCGTAAAACTTATCGCCATGCTTATCGCCGGGCTGTTTGTGGTCACTCAGGTATTTGACTCTCCAGCGGCCATGAACGATTGGGCCCGCTCACAACCGCAAATGTTGAATACCCTGTATAAG
The DNA here is from genome assembly GCA_045110475.1 of Granulosicoccus sp. Taxonomy (GTDB): domain Bacteria; phylum Pseudomonadota; class Gammaproteobacteria; order Granulosicoccales; family Granulosicoccaceae; genus Granulosicoccus. The sequence continues at coordinate 21,428 of JBGCGC010000070.1, read as the reverse complement.
CCCGCCGCAAGCGGTTTGTGGAGCACTCTGCTATTGCTGGCGTTTTGTGCAGCCTTCATGCTGCCCCGCCAGTATCACATGACATTTGCCGAGAACCAGAAACCGTCGCATTTGCGAACCGCTTACTGGCTGTTTCCACTTTACCTTCTGTTACTGAACTTACCTATCGTACCCATTCTGTTTGCTGGCCGTCATCTTTCGCTGACCGTGCCCCCGGATTTCTATGTGCTGGGCATGACGATAACCCTGGGCCATGACTGGTTGGCGATTCTGGTTTTTATCGGTGGTTTGTCAGCTGCCAGCGCCATGATGATAGTAACCACACTTGCATTATCATCCATGTGCATGAACAACTTCTTTCTGCCAGCGGCACTGTCAAAGAATGTTGCCCACGATTTCTACCGCCGACTGTTATGGGGTAGACGCATCATCATCGCTCTAATCATTGCCGCCGGATACGGTTTTTACATCGTCATAGAACTCAACGAGGGTCTTGCCAGTCTGGGACTGATATCTTTTGTTGCAGCCGCACAGTTGCTACCCGGAGTCATTGGCCTTTTGTACTGGTCACGTGCGACCCAGACAGGCTTCATAGCAGGACTGGCGGGCGGTGCATCCATGTGGTTCATCCTGCTTATCCTGCCATTGATGAACATCGCCTATACACCTGCCAACTGGTTTCCGGTGAGCACCGACATCTGGACATTGTCAACCTTCTGCACACTAACCCTGAATTTTGCCCTGTTCGTGATTGGCTCACTGTTGACCCATCCATCAGCCAACGAACAATCAGCCGCTGAAGCGGGCATTGAAAATACCGGTCTTGTGCTGGGCGAGACGACCGTAGCCCGCTCGGTTGTGCATTATCGCTACGCATTACAACATGCGCTGGGCAATAAGGTTGCATCGGAAGAGTTGCAGCGAGCGCTTCGAGAAACTGGTATTGATGACAGCGAGAACCGGCGTTCGGAACTGCAGGTTCTGCATGATCAACTTGAACGTAACCTCACCGGATTACTCGGCCCGGCCCTGGCGCGCAAGATTCTGCACCGACGCGTCAGCGGTGACCGGACGTTGAGTGATTCACCCGATGCCAGACTGCTTGAGCGTCGCCTGCAGGCATCGCGTGTGCAGATGCGTGGTCTGACCAAACAACTCGATGATCTGCGCCAGTACCTGCAGACCGTACTGGAACAATTGCCATTGGGTGTTTGCTCCATTTCGGCAAGTGGACGCATCCATATCTGGAACTCGGCGATGCAGACACTCACCGGGATCAATGACCGGGAGGCTTATGACAAGACGCTTGCCACCCTGACCCAACCCTGGGGTGAACTGCTGGAGCGCTTTGCACAATCCAATGAAGGTACAGTGTTTCGCCAGCGTGTAAGCCTCGGACATCGCTTCTCGTCAGTCAATTTACACAAGGCTGACATCGGCCCGCTTGAGCAAGCAAGTGATGCTACCCTCAGCGGTCTGGTCATCCTCATGGAGGATCGGACCAGTCTGGACACACTGGAATCTGAACTTGCGCACAGTGAACGTCTGATGTCAGTGGGTCGTCTGGCTGCAGGGGTTGCCCATGAAATTGGCAACCCACTCACAGGGATTGCAAGCATTGCGCAAAACATGCACTACGAAGTCGAGGACGCAGGGCAGCATAATGACATTCGGGAAAAGCTGAGCGAGGTTGTCAAGGAGCAAACCGACGATATCCTCCAACAGGTTAATCGCATCAATGCCATTGTGCGTTCTTTGCTGACGTTCTCGCATGCGGATAGCTTCGACGATACACCACACAGCACTCTACGCCTGAGTGACACCGTAAAAGAGGCACTCAGACTGGTCAGACTTTCACCGGGTACACGCCAGCTGAACTTCGATTGTCAGGTGCCCGACGAGGCCTTTGTGAAAGGCGACGCCAATTTACTGATGCAGGTGTTCGTCAATCTGATAAACAATGCCTGTGATGCATCGCCCGACGGTGGTACGGTGTCCATACACGGACATCTGAACAACGAGCACGAGGTTCAGGTAGACACCATTGACGAAGGGAAAGGGATAGATGCGCTGCATCGTGACCATGTTTTCGAACCGTTCTTCACCACTAAACCTGTGGGACAGGGCACCGGCTTGGGCCTGTCTCTGGCCTATAGCATCATTAATAACCACGGCGGAAAATTGCGTGTGGGTGACATCCAGACAGGTACTCGCATGATGCTCACCCTGCCACTGGTAGCGCCATCGTGAAGCGTCTGCTCCTCGTTGAAGACGAAGAAGTCATTCTTAAAGCCTTGAAGCGTCTGCTGGAGCGCAACCACTATGAGGTGCACTGCGCAACCAGTGTAGATGGCGCACTGGCCACCCGCCTGCATTCATTCGATCTCATACTCGCCGATCTTCGGCTGCCAGGCGATCAGGGAACGGCCCTCATACCCGCAGCCAATCCGGTGCCGCTCATCATCATGACCAGTCACGCCAGTGTACGCTCAGCGGTCGATGCCATGCGCCACGGCGCTATCGACTACATTGCCAAACCCTTTGATCACGATGAATTGCTGGCGATCATCCAGCGTTCACTACATCAGAATCTGATGCAGTCTCAAAATCGCGCATTAAAACTCAGCATGGATCGATTGCAGCCCATCGATGAACATGTCAACGGAACAGAGCTGGACAAAGTCCTCGAAGGCATCGAAAAAGACGGTCATCCTTTTGTACATTTGTACGGGGAAAACGGCACTTACAAGGAATCACTAGCCAGGGCCATGCATACCAAGGGTCCGCACCGGGAAGGCCCATTTCTGGTAATCGATGTCTCTATCGACACCTCGAACGTGTCATCGCTTCTTCTGGGTGAACTGGAAGGAGATTCATCGATAGGTTATCTGCAAGCTGCGCAAAATGGGACACTGGCGATTCATCACCCTGAATTTCTGCCAGCCGATGTCCAGCAAGCGCTATGCGCCACGGTCAGCAGGAATGTTCTGGACCGACAGGATTGCGGGCGGCCTCACAGCACAATCAATCTTGCGATCGTCAGCATTAGTGAAGAGCCTGTCGACACTCATGTCGGTGCTGGTCGATTAACAAAAGAGTACGCAGAACTGTTTAGCGCCAGTCAGTTCGAAGTACCTCCATTGCGGCGTCGAGCTAATGACATTGCCACTTTGGCAAATCGGCATCTGGACATACTCGCCAGACGCTATGGCCGTAAACAGATGAAGCTGAGCAATGATGCCATGTCTGCGTTGATGGCAAACGAGTTACCAGGAAATGCCGTCCAGCTTGAAAGCATACTCAGCCGGGCGATGTTCGTGTGCCGCACGAATATCATCGGGCTACCGGATCTGGGTTTTGGTTCTCCGGACAACCAAAGCGTCAGCGGTGAGCGCGATTTGAGCCTTGATGAATACTTCAGATACTTCGTCATCCGTAATCAGGGCACGCTGTCCGAGACCGAATTGGCGGCACGGTTGGGAATCAGCCGCAAGGCACTGTGGGAAAGGCGTCAAAAAATGAACCTGCTACGCGAGACAAGTGAGGATATGTCAAGCTGAAATCAGATATTGGCTGAATTCTGAAATTATTGAATTTATTGATAATTTTCAATAGGTTAATTTTTATTCCACAGACCAATTGACGGATTTTCTCAGGCAGGTACACTGCGCTGACTGAATGCAACATGACTGTTAAGTATGTCTGAAAACCGTATTTATCCTGTGCCTGCCGAGATTGCGGACAATGCGCATATCAATGAGGAACGCTATGCGGAAATGTATGCCCGCTCCATCGAGGAGTCAGATGCCTTTTGGGGCGAGCAGGCAGAACAGTTCATCGACTGGTTTAAACCATGGGATAAAGTCCAGGAGTGGGATTTTCACAAGGGTGAGATAAGCTGGTTCAGTGGCGCGAAGGTCAACGTTGCCTACAACTGCCTCGACCGTCACCTTGAAAAACGCGCCGATCAGACAGCCATTATCTGGGAAGGCGACGACCCTGACGAATCACGGCACATCACTTACCGGGAGTTGCACGATGAGGTCTGTCGTTTCTCCAATGCGCTGAAAGGCCTGGGGGTCAAGAAAGGCGACCGAGTGTGCATCTACATGCCGATGATACCGGAAGCCGCCATTGCCATGCTGTCCTGTACCCGCATCGGGGCTATCCACTCCATTGTCTTTGGTGGCTTCTCACCCGACGCTCTCAAGGATCGCATCAACGATTCGCAGTGCTCTATCGTGATAACCGCCGACCAGGGCTTGCGTGGTGGTCGCAAGGTACCGCTAAAGGCCAATGCCGATATCGCCTGTGACAAGACCGAGTGCGTGAAACGCATGGTCGTCGTCAAACGCGGCGGTGAAGATGTGACCTGGAAGGATGGTCGTGATCTTTGGTACCACGAGTTGATCAATGGGGCATCCAATGATTGCCCGGCAGTTGAGATGGACGCTGAAGACCCGCTGTTCATTCTGTATACATCGGGCTCAACAGGTACACCAAAAGGCGTTCTGCATACCAGCGGTGGTTACATCCTGTACGCATCCATGACGCACAAATACGTCTTTGATTACAAGGACGGAGACATCTACTGGTGTACTGCTGATGTGGGCTGGGTAACCGGACACTCCTACATCGTCTATGGCCCACTGGCCAACGGCGCAACCACACTTATGTTCGAAGGCATACCCACCTACCCTAGTGTATCGCGCTTCTGGCAAGTGATCGAAAAACACAAAGTCAATACCTTCTATACCGCACCCACAGCCCTTCGTGCATTGATGGCTCAGGGCGATGAGGCGGTCACCTCAGTTGATAGAAGTTCACTGCGTTTACTGGGCAGTGTCGGCGAACCCATCAACCCGGAAGCCTGGGAGTGGTATTCCAGAGTCGTTGGCGATTCACGCTGTCCAGTGGTTGACACCTGGTGGCAAACTGAAACTGGCGGCATCCTCATCAGCCCCTTGCCAGGTGCAACAGCGCTTAAACCCGGCTCGGCAAGCAAGCCGTTTTTTGGCGTTGTACCCGAACTTGTCGATGATCAGGGTAATGTGCTCGATGGCGTCGCATCAGGCAATCTGGTTATCACCCGACCCTGGCCGGGCATGATGCGCTCAGTCTATGGCAATCATGAGCGGTTCAAGGATACCTACTTTGCCATGTACCCCGGTTTCTACTTTACCGGCGACGGCGCGCGCCGTGATGAAGACGGCTACTTCTGGATTACCGGAAGAGTGGATGATGTTCTTAACGTATCCGGGCACAGGCTGGGAACTGCTGAAATTGAAAGCGCTCTGGTACTGCATGACGCCGTTGCTGAAGCAGCGGTTGTAGGTTACCCACACGATATAAAAGGTCAGGGAATCTATGCTTACGTCACACTCATGAACGACGTGGAGGCGACCGACGAGCTCAAGGCCGATCTGGTCAAGCATGTGCGGGCAGAGATTGGTCCTATTGCAACCCCGGACCTTATGCAATGGGCACCAGGTTTACCCAAGACACGATCGGGAAAAATCATGCGCCGGATACTTCGAAAAATTGCAGAAAACGATGTAGGTAGCCTTGGAGACACCTCAACGCTGGCCGATCCGGGTGTGGTCGATGGGCTGGTAGAGAATCGCGCCAACACCTGACCCAATCAGCTTGCCATAAGCCGTGCTACATTCAACGGCCCTGAAACATAAAGTAGTAAAGTCCTATGTCTGTCGTCAAAGTGGCCGCCTTCTCTGATAGGAATATCGGCGGCAACCCCGCCGGGGTTCATATCTCCAGCAAGCACCCCGAGACGGCAGACATGCGCTCGATCGCCGCTGATATCGGCTTTTCTGAAACCGCATTTGCTGAACCCGCAGCGCAGGGATGGCGGGTGCGGTATTTCTCACCGGAGTCCGAGGTGCCGTTTTGCGGGCATGCAACCATCGCTCTGGGAGCCGTACTAGGCAAACAGGAAGGTGCAGGGGTTTACGCGCTGCAACTCAATGATGCGGCGATTACCGTAGAGAGTTTTATTACGGGCACGACGTACTCAGCTGCATTGCAATCACCCCCGACAACGTCAAAAGCCGCAGATCCTGCCATGCTATCTGAGGCATTGAAGCTCTTCGGCTACACAACATCCGATCTGAACCCGGATATCGCTCCGGCATTCGCCCATGGTGGCGCAAACCATCTGGTAATTGGCCTGAACACACGCAAGGCCTTGAGTGCCATGGACTACGAGTTGGCTGCCGGTCGAACATTCATGAACAAGGCTGGCCTGGTGACAGTCATGTTTGCCTATGCAGAATCGGCGCAGACATTTCATACCCGAAATCCTTTTGCCTCGGGAGGTGTGCATGAAGATCCTGCTACCGGTGCTGCCACTGCAGCCTTCGCCGGCTACCTGCGGGATATTCAATGGCCTCATAACAATGCCATTGACATTGTGCAGGGAGAGGATATGGGTTCCCGGTCATTGATTCGTGCAGAATTCGATAGCACCCCTGGCACATCAATACGCGTTTCCGGTTCTGTGCGTTTTTTGTAGACACCAGAGCGGGTTTTACAATCATCACACTAAAGGCAGAACATCGTCATCGATCGTGCAGGCCGTTATGTGGTGCGTGGATGAACTGGGCCTTGCATATAACTCGATAGGTTGTCGATAAGCGTACAAATCTGTCCGTACCACGTGGCTGAATGATAAATATTGTTTCGCCATAGCGAGCGCAATTTACAGGAAGGCCTTGAAACATCAGGTGATACGGGCATCAATGAGAGTTTGCGCGTAATGCTACCGTTGCCATGTCGTGTTACGTGTGTAGTATTGTGAGACGTCGATCAAAGATTCCTGCCAAGAGACAACGCTAATGACCCTCCTGCACCTTGAGACCCGCTTGCCTGCTGCTCTGTCATTCAGGACAAATCAAGTACTCTTGCTGGTGTGTCTGGCATTGGCCAGTTCCGTATCCCATGCGCAGGCAACGAGGACCATAACCACTGTTCAATCAGCCACCGATGACGCTGAAGAGCGTTTGCGAAGTAACTCGACATCCTATACAGCCTTGTTCAGCAGTGATCTGGAAATGACTCAGGACAGAGGTCTGACGCAAACCGTTGGCGTGCGCTTTGCCGGCATTGATATTCCATCGGGTGCTGTCGTCAAGAATGCCTATATTCAATTTACAACTGATGAAACCAACTCCGAGCCTACCAACCTGACAATCGGCATGCTGGATACACTGGACTCAGCGACATTTACAACAGATAGTTTCTCTGGATCGGCCATGGCATCGACAACAGTGCAATGGACACCCGGACCCTGGGAGATTCGGTATCAGGCAGGAATGGAACAACGCACACCCGACCTGTCGCAGATGATTCAGGAAGTGATCGAACGCGAAGATATCAACGGCACCCTTGATCCGCTGAATCTGTCTTTTGTTATTACCGGTACGGGGGAGCGTACTGCATTATCGTACGACAAAATTCCTGCGGGGGCACCAAAGTTGTATCTTCAATACACGCGTAATGGCGGCAATGCTGCGCCTTACGGCGTTGCCGGATCAAACCAGGTGATAGATTTCCCAGATACCTACACATTGGCGGAGGCTGTGGTGACCGACGATGGACTTCCCGCGAACAGCGAGCTGACCTACGAATGGTCAGGTTTTGGCAACAACCCTGACACGGTCAGGTTTGAGCCAAGTCCGTTTGTCCTGCAGCCGACTGCGGTATTCGCTGAACCCGGACAATATTTCTTACAGCTAACCGCTTACGACGGTCAATTTCCCTCAAGCTTCAGGATGAGGGTAGAGGTACTGGAGACCGGCCCGAACCCGACACGATTTACGCGTATTGCCAGCGCATCTGATGATGCCGAAGAGCGCGCCGACGGTACCGTGTCCCGTTTCAGCTCAGACCTGGAGTTGGTACGCGACAACGGGCAGAATCAGACAGTCGGCTTGAGATTCACCCCTGTCAGAGTCCCTCAGGGCGTCGTGATAGAAAGCGCTTATGTGCAGTTCACTGTCGACACCATTGATTCGGAGCTGACCGAGCTTGTTATCCGCGGCGAAGATAACAGCTCTGCCAGCACCTTCGATGCAGAACAATTTGGCATCACCAATCGCTCGTTGACCGAAGCCAGTGTGCAATGGTCTCCCCCCGCCTGGACCAACACGAATGATCGCGGCGTAGATCAGCGGACGGCGGACCTCTCCCCGATCATTCAGGAAATTGTCAATCGTTCTGACTGGAGCCTGAATAGTAGTCTGGCCTTGATCATAAGCGGATCCGGCAAACGTACCGCTGACTCGGGCAATGCTGAACTGGTAATTAGCTACCGGCAATAAGCATCCGGTCAGATGAACGTCTGACTTTTCCATTATCAGCATCTGCCAGATACATCCTTCAGAAACGCCAACCCGTTTTTAAATTTACTCGGTAAGGGGTCGGTGTTGCCCAACGGCCTGTCGTGTTCGCGCTTGTATTTGTCGGTTTATTTTTTTTGCTTATAGCAAGTCAACGACCTTCTGCAGCAATCGTTCATCGTCCCACTCACGCGGTCCCAGAGCTTCATAAACAACATTGCCCTGTGAATCAACGACTATCGTTGTGGGCAATGCCTTGATAGACCAGTTAGGGAGCGTGTCTGCATTGCCAAGAACATTCGGAAAGTCGATCGCTACTTTTTTCAGAAACTCCTCAACGGCTTCTGCCCCCTCGCCAGCATTGATGGCCAACATGCCAATGCCCTGTGGCTCCAGTGCTTCGAATGCCGCATTCATAGAGGGAATTTCCTCGATGCACGGTGGGCACCAGGTGGCCCAGAAGTTGATCACCCATGGCTTGCCTTTCAATGAGTCGAGGGTCATTGTTGTGCTGTCAAGTGAAGGTAGCTCAAACGCAGGTACCTTGCGATCTACGGTCGACAGTCGCTGTTCAGGACCCGGCTTGCTTGCTTCCGATGTTCCGGCTTCAACGCGCTCCAGCGTTTCTGCAGCCTGTACGCGCTGCTGAATACCGGGGATAATCTGTAACGCAGCAGATGCCAAGCCGACCAGACAGCTAGCCCTTGCGCCATACATCAGAAATTGTAGGGTTTTCATACGGCCTTATTCCGGTGAATCCATCTCTGAACGTTCCTTGAACTGCAAGGAAGCCGAGTTGATGCAGTAACGCAGTCCGGTCGGTTGTGGACCATCGGGAAAGACATGACCCAGATGAGCGCCACACGCATCACACATCACCTCTGTACGACGCATGCCTAATGTGGTGTCAACCTCTTCTTCGATAACATCGCTGTCGGCAGGTTGGTAGAAGCTTGGCCAACCGCTGCCAGAATCGTATTTGTGTTGCGAATCGAAGAGCGACTCGCCACAACAGACGCAGGTGTACATTCCATCTCCCTTGTGGCCGTCATACTCACCACTGAAAGCGCGCTCAGTGCCTTTTTGACGCGCTATTTTCAATTGCGACGGCGTGAGTGTCCTTGCCCACTCTTCCATGGATTTTTCTACTTTTCGTGCCATATCTCTCCCCTGCTGTATTTTTATAAAGACCGCATACGGATTGCCGTACGTTACCGCTTGTTCTGCCGCAACGTCCTCCCTCCCTCGTATAATAGGGTGTGAGCGCCAGAAAAAAAACAGCCAAACCACATGGCAAGCACCCGGAAGAGCCGCCAGGCAAGTCTGTTAGCGACGATGACATGGCACTTTTCCGAGAGGCTGTCGGTGACGTGCGTTCGGTCGAGCATGACCGGATCGATACCCCGAAACCGTCCGCTTCACCGGTTATACGACATTCAGAGCATGACGATCGTTCGGTCATGCAGTCTTTACTGGAAGATTTAAGCGAATCGGATTTTCTTGAAACCGGAGAACACTTGTCGTACACCCAGGCCGGTGTGCAACGTGGCGTGTTGAAAAAACTCAAAAGTGGCCGGTATTCAGTACAGTCTGAAATTGACCTGCATGGCCTGAAGGTTGAAGAAGCCCGTCTGGAGCTGTCCGAATTTCTCAAGGCTGCCAGAGAGCGCAGACATTTGTGTGTAAGGATTATTCACGGCAAGGGGCGCAAGAACGCCGCTCAAGGTCCAAGACTCAAACCGGCCGTCAATCAGTGGTTGCAGCGTAACAAATCAGTGCTGGCGTTTTGCTCTGCACGCATGAACGATGGGGGAACCGGTGCAGTCTATGTACTGCTGAAGCGCATGGGCGAGTGAGCGCAACGTTCACGATAACGACTGCAAGCCTTCAAAAACCAACGAGTCGCTTCACCCAGGAGACTGCCCGTTTGATCCAGCGCTTGATAACGCCACCGGTTTGCCTCACAACTGGGGCATCGACAACAATTTCCTCCACATCAGCATCATCAGCGTCAGCCTGACGTAATGCAGTGTCTTGATCGTCAACGACCATAAATTTGCCGCTTGTTTCCGCCACGACGTCTTCCACCGGTTCCTGTTGTTGGTTTAGCGGCGATTGTGGAGGCTCGTTAATCGGCGGGTTTGACGAATCTGTTGATGAAGCCTCTGGTAGATCGACAATGGACGATTGCACAGCATAGTCGTCAGATGAAGATTCCGAATTGACGCCCTCCTCAGGTCCGTTCTCAGGTCCGTTCTCAGATTGCGAGCGCGCCATATTATTAGGTTCGGCAGAAATCTTCTGCATCATCTGTAGCAGTTGCTGCATGACTTCGCTTTTGGCAAACGGACGTTCGGTTTTCTCCGTCTCCGGCGGTGTGCCCTGTTTGTGTTTGTCCGCGTTCCGTCGCGTTGCGCCATCCCGTCTAGCTAGTCAAGGTTCTCCTTCTGCAGCGCCCTTTTGATCACCGGATAGACTATCACCGTGGCTGCGACTGGCGTCGTCCGCTGTGGCGTCATTGTCCGGATTCAGTTCTGACTCGACAGTACCGCGCACACCGTAAAGTCGTGTTCGCAGCACACCATCCTCATCGCCCTCCGTGACCACTGGTGCTTCCTCATGTTCGTTCACAAGGTGTGTAGACGGGGAGCCGTTAACGGTATTACCTTGCGTGGAGTTCTGTTGAGCCCTGACTGGCGAGTCAGCGTCGAGCTGCTTGCGATGTTCTTCGGCAAAGTCATCGATAACTTGCCGCAAATCGGACTGTGCCTGCGGTTTATTTCGATTGTCAAAGTCGTCTTGCAGATTGGTTCCGGCCGTTGGCCTGGGTTCTACGGGTTCTTTCCATTCCCCGATATCCATATCGTGCGCAGATATTTCCATAGCGGGAGGAATTGGCGGCGGTTCGTATTGATTTTCCGGTGTGTCTTGTACAGGTAAATCTTCGACGTTTACGTCAGCCAGTGTCATGGCCCGTTGCGCAGAATCTGAAACCAGATCATCAGGACCCACTTCTTTTGCGGGGTCGAGCTCATCGACCGCTTCCGCACCGAAATTATCTGCAAGCGCACTCAGAGCGGGTTCCGGTTCACGCTCCTTTCCCAGATTGGCTGCAAGATCCGCCAACTCGCTACCACTTTCTGCGTCTGCGTCTGCGTCTGCGTCTGCGTCTGCGTCTGCGTCTGCGTCTGCGTCTGCGTCTGCGTCTGCGTCTGCGTCTGCGTCTGCGTCTGCGTCTGCGTCTGCTTCTGCTTCTGCTTCTGCTTCTGCTTCTGCTTCTGCTTCTGCTTCTGCTTCTGCTTCTGCTTCTGCTTCTGCTTCTGCTTCTGCTTCTGCTTCTGCTTCTGCTTCTGCTTCTGCTTCATTTTCCAACACCACTACCGCTGAACTGCCATCGTTATCAGCAAGCTCATCAGCGCCCTCACCGGACTCTCTAGAATCCGCTAACTCAGAGAAATTGCCTGCGTCGACAGCGTTTACACCCACCTCGACCGGGCCCATCTCGTCTGCAGTCAGATCATCCAGGCTTTTCTCACCACCTTCTGCCGAGTTAGCGGCATCTTCCTGTGAGTCGCCGTCTTCGCCCTCGGCATCGTTGGCGGCAACACCCTCCGCCGCGCCATCCACCAAACCGACCTCAGCAGCCAGCGCTGCATCGATCTCTGCCAGATCACGCGCCTCTGCCAGAGTTGGGAGCTCGTCCAGACGCTTGAGATTGAAATAATCCAGAAAGGCTTTGGTCGTACCCCAGAGAGACGGTTTACCAGGAACATCCTTGTATCCCATCTCCTTGATCCATTCACGCTCCTGCAGCGTGCGGATGATGTTGGAACTTACCGCCACGCCACGCACGTCCTCAATCTCGCCACGCGTAATAGGCTGGCGATAGGCAATGAGTACAAGCGTCTCCAACAAGGCACGGGAATAGCGTGGTTGTTTCTCCTGAAACAGACGACCGACCCAGTGCTCCATCGTCTTGCAGGACTGCAGGCGCCAGCCCGAAGCGACTTCTACCAGCTCGATACCTCGGCCCTCGTACTCGGCCTGCAGGTCAGCCAGCGCCTGCTTGATCTCGCCTCGCTCGGGCCGGTCAATGTCTTCTTCAAACAACGATTCCAGACTCGCAAGTGTCATGGCTTTGCCAGCCACCAGCAGACACGACTCAAGAATATTGCGTAATTGTTGGGGATCCATCTTCTTTAGTCAGTCGTTGTCGAGTTTTTCGGAAGCAGGTGGTTCAACATCAGCAGGTGTAACCGATTCACTTCGAGGCTTCAGATAGATCGGTGCAAACGGCTCGGACTGGACGATATCAATCGCCGACTCCTTGCACAATTCAAGAACAGCCAGAAACGTCACCACCACGCCCAACCGACCTTCCTCAGGATTGAACAAGGTGGAAAATTCGCAGAATTCGCCGATTTTCAGTACCGACAGGACATCCGACATGCGCGCCCGCACTGACAGGGTTTCGCGCGAAATGCTGTGATGTCCCATGCGTTCTGCCCGCTGTGCCACATCATGCAATGCCAGCATCAGCTCCTTCATCGAGACATCAGGCAGCGGTATGTCTTTCTCGATTTTTGGTGGGACCACTTTAAGTTGCTGATGCTCACGTTCCATGCGCGGCATGTCGTCGAGCGTGACTGCACTGGTCTTGATCCTTTCGTATTCCTGCAGGCGTCGGATAAGTTCGGCTCGCGGATCACCCTCATCGTCGCCGTCCTCATCAATCCGCGGCAACAACATGCGCGATTTGATCTCGGCGAGCATGGCCGCCATGACCAGATACTCGGCCGCAAGCTCAAACTTCATGGTTTCCATCAAGCCGATGTACTTCATGTACTGGGCGGTGATGTCGGCGATGGGGATGTTGAGGATATCCAGATTCTGCCGCTTTATCAGATACAGAAGCAGATCAAGCGGCCCTTCGAAGGCCTCGAGAATAACCTCGAGCGCATCAGGGGGTATGTACAAATCCAGCGGCAGCTGCGTAAACGGTTCGCCACGCACCAGCGCAATATGCCCGGTAGGCTCCGGCAGCCCAGCCAGATTGCCATCGACAGCCGGAGGTTGTGCATCTGTACTGCTTGAAGGGTCCGCCTGCGGCTGCGGTGGATCTGCTGACATCTGCTCACTCCCGGTTTGTGCAATTATACCGTGGACAGCGCCGGGCGACTAATCCAAAAAGGCAAGATCTCCGCGACCACGTCGAGTAATTTCCATTTCCCCGTTGTCACCCACCGATAACACCGATGTTGGCTCAAATCCGCAATTGCCACCACCAATAATCAGATCGACATGCTTTTCCAGCTGGTCGCGGATCTCTTCCGGATCAGTTTCCGGTAAATCCTTGTCAGGCATGATCAGGGTGCTGCTCATGAGCGGCTCACCCAGCTCCTCAAGCAAGTCCTGGCAGATCGTATTGTCAGGAATCCGGATACCAATAGTCTTGCGCTTGGGGTTCTGCAGCCGCCGTGGCACCTCATTGGTGGCCCTCAAGAGAAATGTGTAGGGGCCCGGGGTGAGTGATTTCAGCGTACGAAACGTCGTATTATCGACCCTTGCGTAGGTCGCAATATCGGACAAATCGCGACAGACCAGCGTAAAATTGTGTTTTGTATCTATTTTACGAATCCGGGCAATGCGTTCCATAGCCTGCTTGTCACCGACATGACAACCCAGCGCGTAGCAGGAGTCAGTGGGGTATACCACCACGCCGCCTTCTCGAATGATGGCGACTGTTTGTGCAATCAGACGTTTTTGCGGGTTGTCGGGGTGAATGTCGAAATACTGGCTCATCAGGGCCGCCGTAGTGCTGTGTAACCTGCCATTGTACGCCGATACGGTGTACGGCTTGCTTGTCAAACGCGTTCTTGCTTCGCAAAACACTTAATCTGTTCCCACCCTTGATCCGTCATTCGATGATTACTTTTATGCTGAAACCTACCGCATGCCTTACCCGGGCCCTGATGCTGACCGTCGCAGCCGCCTTGCCTGTTACTGCCATGGCACAAACCGCAGACGAAACACTGCCAGAAGGGATTCTCGCTTCAGTCAATGGCCGCCCCATCCCGCAAATGTCAGTCGATAGCGTCGCACAACAAATCACAGAAGCCGGCGAGCAAGCCGATCCTGACAGCATTCTGGAAGAGCTGATCAACCTTGAGGTGCTCACCCAGGCTGCCGAAAAACTCGATCTGGACAAGCTACCGGAGATCTCTGCTGCCTTGCAGCTTCAGTACACTCAGACCATGGCGAATGCCTATCTGGCCAGCAAGAGCGCCGACTTGACGTTTACCGACGAGCAACTGCGCTCCGAATACGACACACAGGCGGCCAATGTCGACAGGGGCGAGTACAAGGCTAGCCATATTCTGCTCGAATCGTCGCAGGAGGCAATCAAGGTGCTCGCCGAACTGGACGCAGGCCAATCCTTTGCCGATGCCGCGGCACAATATTCCATCGATCCTTCTGGAGAAGGTAATGGCGGGGATCTGGGCTGGTTCGTTGGATCGACCATGGTGCCCGAATTTGCTGAGGCCATCGCGCAAATGCAAGTGGGCGAGGTCAGCAGTGAGCCCGTCAAGTCAGACTTCGGCTATCACATTATCAGTCTTGAGGATAAACGCGATGCCGCGCTTCCCGATTTTAATTCAGTCAAGTCAGGGTTGACCAACCTTGCTATTCGCCGTGCTCTGGCCGAGCATGTTGCCGAACTGAAAGCTGCGGCTAACATTAAGACACAATAAAAACCGACATCACCCCGCGCGGAATCCATCCGTTGCGGGGTGCTGCTTCAGTTTGTGACTAGCGTTCCAGCGCACCAACACCGGAGAAGCGAAAGGCCTCTTGCTCAAGCGCATCGATCTCCTCAGGGGCCATCTCGTCGTGTGCCACCAGAATACGGCCGAGGAAAACCAGCGGTAATTCGTCTTCGCGACCTTCCAGATGAAATTTGATCGCTTCGGCAGCGGCGGCACCCACGTCATCGCCCATGCGCATTGGTGTCGCATTCAACTCCTTGCGACGTATGGCATCCAGCTCCAGCCCGGTACCGCCCCAGCCGGTTGAAAAGATATCTTTTTCGCGCTCGGCACCCAGCAACGCCTCCATTGATCCCATGGACATGGCGGTATTCGCGTTATGAATAACCGTGACTTCCGGATAAGCCTGAAGTATTAGATTGGTACCATCGAATCCACCTTCACGGGTGTAGTTGCCGTAGTGCTCATAGGCCAGAGTCCAGTTGGCTTTTTCCTCGATGCACTTCTGGAAATCGCCAGAACGCTGATTGTCTGTAATACCGGGAATCCCTCTGACCATCGCATAGGTCACATCGTCACCCAGTCGCTCTGCCATGTAATCACAAATATTTAATGCCCCCAGCGTAGACGAGAAATCAAACCAGCCAGCGGGCTGCACATCGAACTGTTTTAAAGGGGTGAAAAACGCCCACACAAACGTCGTGAAGTCTTCACTCTTGGCTAGTCTGTCGATGTTGTCAGCCTGAGTCGCAAGCTCCGAGGGTCCGAAAATAATGAAGTCATAAAGATCGCCATCCTGCAGCACCTGCTCTGTGTAGGTACTTTGCAGCGAGTGCTCTATCTGTCTGGAGGCAAATTCGGTCGTCTCGTATTCTATGCCCAGCGCATCCAGACGCTTGGTGAATGCCAGATAAGCACGCGCCCAGAAATCCGATACGTCTGCCGATGGATAGATAAGCCCTATCTGCAAAGGCTTATCCTGCTCGACGGCTAGCGGCACTGCCTCGTTGCCAACGACTTCCTGAAGCATTTCGACCGTGCCCGGAACATTGACCTCGTCAGGTAGCCAATAGTCACGCTCTGCAGCATCCGGCAATTCCATAAGGGGTAGTTCACCAGCGGCGAGAAGGCTTCCCGAGGCCATTGACAGGGCTAGCGCTACCGCACCGGTGAGTGAGTAATTTCTTGCTTTCACGATTTTTCCTCCGCCCTTCTCGGGCTTTTAGTATTGAATTGCAAACAAGAGTTTGCAAGTTAAGAGTCTGATAACAAGCTTGTAGTAAAAAACCAATAGCCAGCCGTACATCAACGGACGGCCGATGTGTCACCAGCCAGAAGCCAGCCCAGTACAAACAACGTGGTGATAATGCCCGCGATAATTAGAACGAAACGTCCGAGGCGTTTGTTTTCAGGTGAGCTCAGTGCCGCCTTGATTCCACCCTGCCCGTCACGATCCTTCATTTGCAGCCAAGTGTAGAACGCCACCGATGAAATAATGACGACACCCGAAGCAACTGACTGCCAGAAGAATTCAATGCGCAAGGTAACCAGTGCATTAATCATCATGGCAAGCAGCAGCACACCGGCAAGCGAGCCAACCATTGATCCACGCCCACCGAACAAGGACGTACCACCGACGACCACAGCCGCTATGACATGCAAATTGAAAAACGGTGCTGACGTTGCCTGAATGGCATTGAGCTTGCCGGCGAGCATGACACCAGCCAGTCCCGCCATGGCTCCCATCAGGACATACACGTAGACCTTGTAGCGGTTGACCGGCACACCCGTCAGCTCTGCCGCCTCAGGATTGGAGCCTATGGCTATGGCATAGCGCCCCAGACGCGTGCGCGTATAGATGATGTAGCCGGCGATAAGCGTAGTTAACCCGATAAGCACAGGGATGGGCAGAAAACCGGGAATGGCACCACGGCCAATGGCAACAATTTCTTCCGGGAACCGTGACAGGACAATCCCCTTGGCAAGTACCAGCGCAAAACCGCGATACACCAGATCCATCGCCAGCGTTCCGATAAGATCGGGCACGCGCAGTTTGGTGATGATCAAGCCATTGACAAGCCCGCACAAGGCTCCAAGCGATATGGCAAGACAAACGGCTGTCCACCAGGGAAAGCCATAGGACTTGACCATATAGCCCATGACAATAGCCGTCAAAGCCGCAACCGATCCGATGGAAAGATCGATACCCCGTGTCGTGATCACAAGCGTCATTGCCATTGCCATCGGCATGTACAAAGCGGCATCCTTGAGGATAATATCGAAGTTGGAGATCCGGAAATATCGAGCAGGCTCAAGTAGCGCCATGAGTAACAGCAAGGCTGCGATCATGGCCATCGGACCTAACAGGGCGAGATAACGATCCAGCTTTTCGCGCCGACTGACACCAATGGTACTGTCAGTAGTGTTTGCTGAATTCATGTCAATTTTCTCGTTCATGATCAGGCGACCTGTTCGGCTGAGGCACCCACCATGATGCCAAGTACACTGGTGATGTCGCTTTCGGGCGTGTTGACTACCCCGGCACGCCGGCCACGCCGCATGATCTGGATTCGATCCGAAACCGCAAAGACATCATCCAGACTGTGCGAGATAACAATGACGCCCAGTCCCTGCTCCCTGACCGCTTCAATAAGTTTGAGCGTCCGGGCGGTTTCACGCGGGCCGAGGGCAGCAGTAGGCTCATCCATTACCAGAACCTTAAGATCAGCGTGGTACACCGCGCGGGCAATGGCAATGGCCTGACGTTGACCACCGGACAGGCTATCGGTTGGTACATCCATACTTCGCAGCGTTACCCCTAGTCTTTCCTGCAATGTCCGTTCGGCCTCGCTGCGCATCCGTTTGTTATCGAGGAAATCCATACCCAGAAACCGTCGGGTCAGCTCGCTACCGAGAAACATATTCGCCGCAGGTGTCAAATGATCTGCCAGCGCCAGCGTCTGGTATACCGCATCAATCCCATGAGCGATGGCGTCCGAGTGGCTGTTCATAACGAGCGGCTGGCCCGATAGGGTGATTTCGCCTTCAGTGGGTCTTAGTACGCCGGTCAATATCTTGATTAGCGTGGATTTACCGGCACCGTTGTCACCGACAATGGCGAGCACCTCCCCGGCGTGCAGTTCCAGATCGACACCTTCGAGCGCCGTGACCCCGCCGAAACGTTTGGTAATGCCTTGCATGGTGATAAGCGGGGCGGCAGTTTCCGGCATCGCGATTTACCTTTAAAGTTTGTGGTGAAGCAAGAGTTGAAGCGAGCTGACTACCAGTCAGCACTCGTAACGGCAGGTAACGTTATCGGTAACGTTAGCACTATTTGCGCTTTTAGGACATAGCACTGACAAATTTCTCGCGAGGTACCCGGCTGTTTTTGAACGTCGTGTACATCTGCTTGCACGGAGTTACTTGTGCTGTAGAACACCGGCAGTCAGTCGATGTTACGTTGTATCGGTTGTTCCGTTGCACCGCTTCGGAGCATCGTTCAGGCGAAACTACCTCTGTGCGTTCAGGCGAAACTACCTCTGTGCGGTTGTCACTCACTCAAATTCTGAAAAATACCGGCTCTCGACTGATTCGTCAGTGCCGTCCTGTCAAGGGCATGCACTGGATTCTTGTTGCAGCCTCGCTGCTGGCTACCGTCATCGCCTGGCAACTGGCCGTGCACAGCACTCATGCGCGCATTGCTACCCGGTTCGACCGTCAGGCAGCCCATGCCATCAGTTTGTTTTCCGAACAGATGCAGCGCTACGGCGATATATTGAAATCGGGCGTCGCCTATGCCGCCGTTAATGACGTAATCCACCCTGACGAATGGAGCGAATTTATCCATCGTATGGAACTTGCCGAGCAGTTTCCAGCCATCAGTGGTGTTGGCGTGGTCTACCGTGTGGGGATTGACGACATTGATGAGTTTGTCGAAGATCGTCGCCGCAGCATACCGACATTCAAGGTCCGTCCGGCAGTAGAGCCTGATTTGAAGGAAACACGAGAGTACGTTTTACCCATCACACTTCTGTGGCCGGATAAACTGGCAGAAGTTAACACCGGACTCGACGTCGCTCGCGAACAGCGTCGCCGCAATGCGATTGAGCGTACTATGGCAACCGGCCAGGTTCAGATAACCGCGCCCATCCGACCAGAGGCACTAGAAGAGCCCGGGTTTGTTATGATTGCCCCGATCTTCGATTCCAGTCAGCCATCGGGCACCGAACAACGCCAGACAGAATTTGCAGGCGCCGTAGTGGCTGCGGTCATTACCAGAAACCTGGCACAAGGCATCCTTGAAAGCGACATCCGGCAAGTTGCAATCAGAGTCTCCGATGAATCCGAAACCATGTACAACGAGTTGTTGCCTGACAACGAGGAAATAGACCCACAACCCTTGATGACAGACGTTCGGATTGTGCCGTTCTTTGGGCGAGACTGGCGGTTTGACATCCACAGCACAAAGGCTTTTCGCAACGAAAACGCCGATTCAACACCGTCGATGATTCTAATCGGCGGCCTGCTCATTGACGCATTGTTGTTGGTGCTGTTCACTTACATGGCACGCAGCAATCAAAAGGCTGTTGCGTTCGGAGAGAGGATCTCACGCAAATATCAGCAACAGTCCAAAAAGTTGCGCATCGCTAACAAGAGCCTTGAAAACCGTAACGGCGAGCTTGAGGCGTTCTCCTATCTGGTATCACATGACCTGAAGACGCCACTCAGGGGTATCGGTTTTCTTGCGGATTGCATACAGGAGGATCTGGATGGACATCAGCAAGGTTCCGGTCTCCCATCAGACATCACATTTCATGTCAAACGGATCAACAAACAAGTCACTCTGGCTCAGGGATTGATACATGGCGTATTACAATACTCTGGATTGGGTAACGAAAAAGAGACCCCCGAAGAAGTCAATATGGTTGAGCTGCTGAACAGCTTGCAAGTAATGCAGGCAGTCGATGAGACGCAGCTAAAACTGGAGGGTGAACTTCCTACCTTTACAACCTACCGGATACGTCTAACCCAAGTACTCATGAACCTCATCGGCAATGCTTACAAGTACCATCACGGGCAAGGGCTTGCTGTTGTTACGGTAGGCATTGAACAAAGCCTGCAAGCTGACTTCTACCGGTTTACAGTGGCTGACAATGGTCCGGGTATCAAGGACGTCTATCATCAGAAAATATTTGAGCCATTCTCGACACTGCAGCCCAAGGATCAATCCATGAGTTCCGGCGTCGGCCTTGCCATCGTACACAAACTTGTCAGCCACCATGGTGGCCGTATCGAAGTCAGCTCAGAGGAAGGCGTAGGGACATGCTTCCATTTCGATTGGCCCCGCTCGGTGTCGGATGCCACTGTTGCTGAATATAGTGAGCACACTGGCGACGATGACTATAAAATCATACCCAAAGCGGCATAACAGTCAACAACGACTCCTGATACGACATGTGTGAGAGGTGTGAGAGGTGTGAGCACCTCTCCAGTCAGCTCACGCAGTGGCCCACGAAAACTCCCTACTCGGTGCGACCGGCGTTTTGAATTAACTGCTATGGTGTCGGACACGTTATAACGTTGTATTGTCGCCATCATGAGCGAAGCACCATGCGAATAAATTCCACAGCGCTTGAAGATCAGTTATCCAGAGTAAGAGAACTGGAAAACCGGCTCACCTTCAGATTATCGGTTGTCAGCAAACTCCTTGATCGTCACTCCCAAACTTTCCTGGAAGGCAGCCAGCTAAATCTTTCTTCCTATCGCATACTTGCAGTAGTTCATACCTTCGAGCAAATTTCCATATCGGATATCAGTCGTTTTAATGCGATGGATCGTGCTCAGGTCAGTCGTGCTGCCATCGAGCTGGAAAAACTAGGCTTGGTCAGTTTTTGTGCCGACCCTCAAAGCAAGCGAAAAAAAATGGTAACCCTGACCGAACAGGGGCTAACAACTCTCGAACAGATCCAGCCCGAATTCGACAAGTACCGCCTCAGGCTGGAACAGGCCCTTGGCCCTGACAACATGCAGGCATTGTCGACAGGGCTTGCAAGGCTGACTCAGGTTGTGTCCGAATAACGTTGTAGACAGACACAACTCAACACCTGTTGCACTGTATCAGGAAGATCAACTAATGGGTCACGCGGGTAATTCGGTAACAGACATGTCGTTTCCACCGTCGTCAGAACAAGGCAGAAAAGCGACGCGTATTGGGTATACGGGGAGCTTTTCTAACGCTGGGCTGGCGGCGATGGGGACGAAATGTGACGAAATGTGTTGACGAATTACCCGCGTGGCCCACTAGCAG
>JBGCGC010000069.1:0-23144 GCA_045110475.1 Granulosicoccus sp. | reverse complement strand
AAGCAATTTCTTGCAGCTACCGCCCTCTTCAGCGTGTGAAAACTCTCTGCCGAGCAGCGCGACATCAACATGATGTAGTCGATCGGTGAACCTGGCACTTCGGTGCATCGTTGCGGCCTTGCGCACGCTGCCCAACCCTCGTGACGCAGCACTCCGGCTCTGTGTCCGGGCTGCGGGACGTTGTTCAGCGTTCCTCTTGGCTGAGGCCCTTCCCTCCACTAGCTCCGCGGTAGACTCCGCTGCCTTGTTCGCTTGCTTCTCAGGTACTACTGCCTCATCCGACCTCTCATCACCTCTCATGTCGCACCTGCAACTTGCGTCTTACTACGACCGGCCCGATTTCCTTTCGGGCCGTGATGAGATCTCCCAGGTTCCGTACAAAGAACGTCTCCACGTGCATGGGGTCTACGACTGCGCAAGGTGCGTTGATAACTTGCCATTGGCGTCATCTCCTGTGTTGTCTTCTGCGTCCCATAACCGCATCGACACCTTGAACTTGAATGATAGTTTCGCAGCTCAATACCCAGCCCATGGCCTCCCCTGTCAACGCTTCACGTCTACCCTCACGAGCAACCGCGCATGACTCGGGGCCGGGGTGATTGGCTAAACCTTTCCCCGTACGGGACTTGAACCCGCTATTCTTTGCCAGCTTATCCTGGCGCACTATAGGAAGAATAAACCGCCTGTTACCTCCGAACCACTGTACAAAAATACCGCTTATCACAATACGCTAAATTGGCATTTGTTGTAGCATCAAGATGTCTGCGCTGTTTTTCTGATAATTTTTACTCGCTTGCGCATCCGACCATATGACTACACGATTAAAGCAAATTAATGAATTTACAAACAGTATTTGTACTTCTGTTCTTTATATTTCTCGTTTCTGCTGCGTACACTTTAAGCTACTATCTCGGCTTTGATGAAGCTGGAGTGGTCGAGCCTATTCAAAGAAGCCACTCTATAATTCTTCAAGCCCCTGCGTTACAGGAATCCATAGCCGCCAGCAAAGAGTTTCCACCTTCGTAAACACCCCGTTGCCGCCACCAACATTTCGTTCGTCGATCAAGAGGCATGCACAACGGTACTATGAAAATGCAGCTTCAGCTTTCTGCGAGGAAGACGGTTCTATTGCTTCGTTTCACGACGCCCATTCCGGGCCCTGTAAGTGCAGATTGATATCGTGTATATCTATGGGATACTAAAAAATTAGTGGAAATACATGAGACGGCGCTCTCTTCGAATTGGTATAGCGGGCTAAAAGATGATCGTGCCAGAGTAAGAGTTATTGTTCGAATCAACCGACTGGCAATGGGAACCCTGGCGATGTAAAGCCAGTTGGTTCTGGTGTTTCTAAGCTTAGATTATGCTACGGTCCAGGTTACCGGATCTATTATGTTCAGCGAGGTCAAGATCTAATCATATTACTTGCTGGCGGTGACGAATCGTCGCAGTCTGGAGACATTACGAAAGCTATCGATGGAACATATTCATAATATTACGGCGATATTTGATAAAAGTACGGCAAGCACCTGAAACAAAGATCAGGAAACAAACATGATCAGTGCCAAACATAATCCAATTTCATCCTTGCTTGCCTGCGCCGCCAGTACTTTTTCAAGCCATAAAAGCCAGATGGGTGTTGATGCCAGTGAGGCCCTATTACAGGCGTGTACTCAGCCCTTGGTGAAAACATCTCATACAGTGGATCAATGCAAGCAATTACCGAAAGCATACAAACAGCAAGATAGCTTATTGAATCGAGAAATCGAAAAACTAGAAACAACCCTACACTGGAATGACACTGGTGCTGCCGCAAAAGGCGATAATATACAGCAACACTTAGCTTTTGTAGAACTACTTGGTCCGACTGGTATGACGCTAAATGATCATTGCCGAGTTGGCTTGTTTTTTCAAAATGCGCATGCTGAATATCCAATGCATCGACACGCAGCGCAAGAGCTTTATTTCGTTATTAGTGGCACTGCGCTTTGGAAACAATCGGATTCTGATTTTACACCGAAGCCTACTGGCAGTTTCATTCACCATGCAAGCTGGAAACCACACGGTACAACAACAATTAGCGAGCCTATGCTTGCTATGTGGTGTTGGACTGGCGATGTAGGTTTTGATACGTATGAGATTATTTAACTAGGCAGACGCATCAATAACAAATAGTTTTCGCATGTGTTCATGAACAACCCATTCGCTACCCCCTTGAGGTAGTACCAATGTACCAATAGATCTTCAGGACCAATATCTCATGAGCCGCGACCGCCGACATTTGTAACTGTCGCTCGGCCAGAAATTATATGGCAATGCTCTCCTGCCGCAGTGCGATCAGCAGTAAATTTATCCGGCGTACATTCCCATGCACCTAGTTTAGTAGAGCTATCAGCAGATAGCCCAAAGCAGATAAGACGCTTCTAGTTGACCAGGCGTTAACGCGGTGGGTTTATCAGCAAAACCATCAAGCGTTACGGTTGCTAGGGCTTCAAATGCCTGCAGATCGATCATGGCTTCACCTCATTTTAAAAGCATGAAATTATATAGTCACACTTTAATCGTCTACAAGTGGCAAAAAATTAAATGTGTACACCCGTTTAGCACTCACACAACTGTATTCATTCTTAAGCGCAGTTGCTTTAAAAATATCTCAACCGGTTTAGAGTTTACAACGTCTGCTTGCGTTAGCAAGGCAAGTTTAAAATTGATTATTGGCTTAAAGTCACGCCAGACAACATCGTCAGTTAGATCTATGCGGCCATTAACAGCATCTACCAATGCGATACCTGCCCCTTCTCTTACCAAGTTACGAATAATCGCAAAATACGAACCAGTCATTCTCCGATCAGCAGTGATATTCGATTCGGCCAACAAGCGATCAAGTTCGCGATCAATTTCATGATCGCCCGTAACACCGATAATTACCCTGCCACCGAGTAATTTTGGAGTAATCACCTCGTGCTTTGCTAATTCATCGGTACTCTGCATAATGCATACGCATGGGTAAACGTATAACTCGGAGTTGAGATCCAAAACAGGCCCCTGTGCATCCACCAATCCGATATCAATTTGGCGGCCACCGACCCATGACGCTATCTTGCGAGATGATCTGATTTTTAGATCGATCGAAATACCAGGGTGCAGTTTTTGAAAATCCGCTATTAACTTAGGTAGAAAATTGATTCCGGCCGCGCCATTACTGGCTATTGTGATACTGCCCACAGTCCCGGCAGCTATATCGTACGCTCGGCGCTGTACACGCGTAAATGCTAACAAGCTTTGCTCGGTCTCGGCGTGTAATAAGTTTGCTTCAGTAGTGGGTGCGAAAAATCCTTTTCGGCGATGAAACAAACGAAAACCTACTTCAGCCTCAAGTTTAGACAAGGCGATACTGATTGCCGGTTGGCTCAGCGACAGATGCTCGGCCGCACCTGACACCGAGCCCGACTCCATTAACGCAGTGAACACCTCGAGCTGCCGAATCTTTATTCTAAGAGATCGATTCATATAAGTATTATTTAATTACACATAATTATAATTAAATTGACTTTATACATTAACTAACCGACTCTGGCGAAGCAAGGATTTTATACGACCGATACTGCCTCCTAGAGCCAAAATATCAAGAGTATCAATGGGAAAACTGCCAACAAACCAACTTCCGCCACGATTTACC
Source organism: Granulosicoccus sp. (assembly GCA_045110475.1). GTDB lineage: Bacteria > Pseudomonadota > Gammaproteobacteria > Granulosicoccales > Granulosicoccaceae > Granulosicoccus. The sequence goes on along the minus strand of JBGCGC010000069.1, from coordinate 19,465 downwards.
GCCTGCTATCAAGAACAACCGTACTGGAAAGAAAGTACGCAAGCGGCTGTAGCTTTAACCGGCAAGTTGCCCGCTACCGCAGACGTGGCAGTGATCGGGTCCGGTTATACAGGGCTGCATACAGCGTTACAAACAGTACGCGGCGGCAGAAGCACGGTGGTATTAGAAGCAGGCACTCCTGGCCAAGGTTGCAGCTCTCGAAATGGCGGTCAAATCAGTACCAGTATTAAGCCTTCGGTTACTGCACTTGCGGCAAAGTTTGGAATGCAAAGAGCTAAAGCTATTCGTCAAGAAGGTGAAACGGCTCTGAGTTGGATTGAAGAATTCGTACAAAACGAATCAATATCGTGCGATTTCGCACGAAACGGTCGTTATCATGCAGCGCACACGCCCGCTCACTTTGAAACAATCGCAAAACAGGCTGACGAACTGCGGCGAAGCGAAAGAATTGAAGCATATACCGTATCAAAACAAGAACAACGTACAGAGTTAGGCTCTGATGTATATCATGGTGGAGTTGTGTTTCCGCGGCACGCATCGTTGCACGCTGGGCGCTACCATGACGGGTTACTAGAATCTACGCTAGCCGCTGGCGCTACTGTAGTACCTCATTGTAGAGCCTTGTCTATACGTCGAATAGCGCGTAGCGGTGACGCTCAGTTTGAGATAAAAACAAGCATCGGTACAGTGAAAGCGCGCGATGTGATGATCGCGACAAACGGCTACACTGGCAAATTGACGCCTTGGTTCCAGCGACGCCTCATCCCTATTGGCAGCTACATCATTGCCACTGAACCCCTTGATAAGAACTTAGTCGATGAGCTATTCCCAACACACCGTATAGCAAGCGATACCTGTCGCGTTGTTTACTATTATCGCGCATCACCAGATCGAAGCAGAATACTATTTGGCGGAAGAGTATCTGCGAACGAAACAGATCCGCGCGTCAGCGCCCCTTTATTGCACCAACAAATGAGTCGAATCTTTCCGCAACTGCAGGCGACTAAAATCTCCCACAGTTGGGCGGGCACCGTGGGCTACACATTCGATGAATTAGCGCATACAGGCATTCATGACGGTATGCATTACGCAATGGGCTATTGTGGGTCTGGTGTATCCATGGCAAGTTACCTTGGGATGCGCTGCGGACAAAAAATTTTAAACGATACCGCTGGCACGACAGCGCTAGATAATCTGCCATTTCCAAGCCGGCCTCTATATAAGGGTAAACCTTGGTTTCTACCGTCGGTTGTATCTTGGTACCGATGGCGGGATAAACAGGAGTACTTAAAAGCGCAGGTGTAGTTTTTGTATACGCGGTTTCAAATTCCAAGTGCAACTGTAGAGGGAAACCCGCAGACTTTTTGATTTGATGTTTGTATATTAAGACATTCTCAAGACCAGTTGTTTAGCTTTCTTTCAACTCGCCGTAGATCCTTGTTATCTATGCCAGTGAAATCTGATCCTTTCGGGAAGTATTGCCTTATTAATTTATTGGTATTTTCATTTGCTCCTCATTCCCATGAGTTGTAGGTATGTGCGAAATAGAATTCAGTATCCAGTGCGTAGGCGATAATTTCATGGTTACCGAACTCTCGACCATTGTCTGCCGTAAGCGTTTATACTGGCAACCCTGTTTTCTTCACGTTTTGACGACGGCCTGTTCTACGGATTTGCATCTTTGGTTTCGACTTTATACAGATAGGTAAAAAATGGAACTCGCTCGGTAATGGTTACGATGGCCTGCTTGTGGTTCTTTCCGATGCGATGATAGTATCGAGCTCCCAGTCACCATGACGAATGCACCTGCCGACAACATCCGGACGGACATCAATTGACACCTGATTAACAAGTTTTCCGCGTCTGTCGGCCCCGTAACGCTTGCGGCGTCTTTCTTATACCTCAAGTCAGTGTGCAATTCACCGCCGCAGGCTTTGTCCCAATAGATATACTGATAGATTGATTTGTGGCTAATCGCCTGCTCTCCAGCTTCCCAGAGCTATAAGCAGATTTGTTCCGGACTCCAATCGAGGTTGAGTAATTGTTCGACACATGACCAGGCACTCTCTAGGATGCCATAGCGAACCATCTCCTCGCGCCTCCTCAAGGCTTTGGCAGGGGCCTGCTTTGGTCTATAGCTGCACCGACTGCTATTTCGACGTATCCCACGACTGATCGTTGATTTGTGGACACCGACGATCTCAGCTATCTCCGCCTGTAGGTGGTTCTTTTTAAATAGTGCGTAAATCTGATATCGTTGCTTAATGGTGAACTGTGAATAGTATTGCATTGATGCCACCCATTCCGCCAGGAACGTTTGGTAGCAATACTATCGCAGCTTGCCTTTATCACGCATTGGCTGTTGAGTTGCACTCACCAATTGAATTCGCCATATATAGCAAGACTTTACTCATCATAAAAACGAAAGGAAATCCAACTATGCTTTTAAAGAAATCATTCACGAAAAAAACACTGCTCCCATCTGCCCTTGCTGCAGGCCTTACCATGATCGCAAACACGGTAACTGCAGCTGACCCTGTCACCGTTGTATCTTGGGGTGGTAGTTACGGCGATGCACAAGACAACGCGCTTTTTAACGATGCATCAAAGAATTCGGGCATTGAAATAATCAGAGAATCCGGTGCTAGCATGTCAAAAGCATGCCTACAAGTGGAATCAGGATCAGTGGTATGGGATTTGGTTGTAACGGGCTCTGGCGGTTCGGCCTCGGCCGCTGCCAAGGGTTGCCTAGAGAAGATCGACTATAGCGTGGTGGACGTCTCTAATTTTATTCCCAACACTTACACTGATTACTGCGTAGGTTCTGATGTGTTTGCAACTGTTATGTCATGGAATACTGAAAAGTACGGTGAGCCAGGCAGTGATACCGCGCCAAAATCTTGGGCCGACTTCTGGGACACAGAAAAATTCCCTGGCACACGGGCATACCGTGCTAACAATGTTGATGGTGCCTTAGAACCTGCACTAATGGCTGATGGCGTTCCTGCAGATAAGGTATACGAGGTGCTTTCAACCACCGAAGGTATGCAGCGAGCAATTAACAAAATTCGTGAGCTAAAGCCACATATTGCCGTTTTCTGGGAATCAGGTGCAATGCAAGCACAACTCATGAAAGATAATGAAGTTGATATGAGCACTGGCTGGAATGGCCGCTTCGACAACGCCAAAAAAGATGGCGCAACAGTTGGGTATACATTCAATCAAGCCCTACTCGACTACGATTGTTTTGCAATGCCTAAAGGTGCACCGAATAAAGATCAGGCAATGAAGTTTCTTGCCGAGGTATCTAAGGCTGAATATCAAGCCAATCTACCATTCCATATCACCTATGGCCCAACCAACAAAGAAGCCTATGAAATAACGACTGCACCAAAAGAGCTAGTTGAGGCGTTACCATCACACCCTAATAACGTGCCGATGATGTTGCCTGTTAGCCTTGAATGGTACGCAGAGCATAAAACCGAGGCACTTGAGCTGTACATGGAACTGCTCAGCGAGTAGAACCTTGTGTAATTAGCAATATCAACCGGGTGGTATTCGCCACTCGGTTTCTTTAAAAAATACGATTAACATTTGCCCCGCTTAGACAGCCATGTCACAACAAGAACAAACTGCCCTACCCATCCAAATAAAGTCGCTGACAAAAAAATACGGAAGCCTTTTTGCTCTCAATTCAGTTGATTTGGATATTAAAAGTGGCGAATTCCTGACTTTGCTTGGCCCTTCTGGCTCAGGCAAAACAACCTTACTGATGGCCATTGCCGGGTTCAATCGGCCAGACTCAGGCAGTATAAAATTTGGCGATGAAGAGATCATTCTTAAACCTCCACACAAACGTGGTGTCGGTATGGTTTTTCAAAGTTATGCTTTGTTTCCGCATATGTCGGTGGCGGAAAATATCGCATTCCCGCTAAAATTGCGTGGAGTTAAAAGCAACGAATCAATCGATAGAGTCAATGAGGCGCTTTCTACCGTGCAGCTTGACGGGCTTGGTGATCGAGGCATAGATCAGCTCTCAGGTGGGCAGAGGCAGCGAGTTGCATTGGCACGAGCGTTTGTATTCAAGCCACGTATATTGTTAATGGACGAGCCTCTTTCAGCACTGGATAAAAAACTACGAGAACAGATGCAGATAGAACTTAAGTCCTTGCACGAACAACTTGGTGTTACAACCGTGTACGTAACCCACGATCAACGCGAAGCTTTAACGATGTCGGACAGAATCGTAGTTATCAATCAGGGGCAACTTAGCCAGATAGATACACCTCACGCCATTTATAACAAACCCGCTAACGCTTTCGTTGCGGACTTTATTGGCGAGTCAACGATGCTGCCACTATCGCGCAATGGTGCGGGAGACTTGATGTATCAAGACCAACTTATAAGCAGCAACATACCCGCAAGCCACGCACAAGATCCCCAGCTGGTCATTCGGCCAGAACGTTTATATCTAGTAGACGAGAACGAGCCTAATCGCGAAAATACGATTATTTTCAATGGCATCGTTAAAGAGTTTGTATTTCAAGGTGACACCGCCTTTGTTGTAATGCTAACCAATGAAAACGACACACTGTCGTTTCGCTTTGCTACCAATGCTTCTGACACCAGCAGCTATTTACAGGTAGGCCAAGAACTAACGGTAGGCTTAGAACGTAAAAACGTTATTGTCATACCAAAGGACAATAACTGATGAGTGGTGGTGATTCTTCAGCTGTTAACCCAGCACTCAATGAAACGGCATTAAAGCACCAGGCAGCCCGTGAAAGAAGATGGCTGTTAAGCCTAGCTACCCCAGCGGTATTGGCTGTATTTGCCGTGGTAGTCATACCTGTCGGTTGGCTGTTTTATTTATCCTTTATTGGCGACAACGGTCAGTTTTCGTTAGAAAACTACCAAAACATGCTCAAATATAAATCCTACATCCGTGCGTTCACGACGACTTTCCAAGTGAGTGTTTTCACCACGCTTATTTGTATAGCCTTAGGCTACCCTTTGGCCTATTTTTTAGCCAACTTGCCGTCACGAATAGCCAATATATTTATGCTCACCGTGCTGCTACCCTTCTGGACATCCCTTTTAGTGCGTACCTATGCGTGGTTAGTGCTATTACAAAAAAAAGGCATCATCAATGACTTAGCCATGTCTATTGGCTTATGGGAATCGCCCATAAAATTAGTTCATAACATGACAGGCACGCTAATCGGCATGGCGCACATTATGTTGCCGTTTCTAGTGTTGCCGCTCTATAGTTCTATGCGCAAAATAGATGGCGACTTAATGCAAGCAGCATCTAATTTAGGTGCAACGCCGGTTTACGCCTTTTGGAAAGTGTATTTCCCATTGTCACGTTCTGGCATGGTGGCAGGTGCATTAATCGTTTTTGTGCTTTGTTTAGGATTTTACGTGACCCCAGCAGTGCTCGGTGGCGGCCGTGTAATTATGGTGGCTACACAAATAACTGCAATATTAGAAAACAAGTTCGATTGGGGAGCTGCAAGTGCACTTGGGGTGGTGCTTTTGGTGACAACACTATTGGCACTCTTTTTAGCAACTCGAGTTTTTAGGCTCGATACTGCTTTGTTTGGAGATAAATAAGATGCATTGGTTAAAGCGCCCGGCATCCAACACGCAAATAGTACATGGGCGGCGCATTTGGTTGTATGTAGTCGCAGCCATCATCATGCTGCTGCTAGTCATACCTAGCTTCATTGTTATTCCTATGTCGTTCTCCGATTCAAAATTTTTGGAGTTCCCTCCTGAGAATTGGTCTATTCTATGGTACGAAAAGTATTTCGGATCCGCAAAATGGATGCGAGCTACAGCCACATCGTTAAAGGTTGGCCTACTTACCATGCTGGTCGCTACACCAATTGGCACCATGGCAGCCTACGCATTGTTTGTATCGGGCCATCGTTTTGCTCGAGCCATTTTTGCGCTTTTAATAACACCGATGATTGTGCCGGTTATTTTGATTGCTATCGGCACTTTCTATGCATTTGGGCGGTTCGGGCTTAATAACACCATCAGCGGTTTGGTACTTGCACACACGGTCATTGCCATCCCACTAATCACGATAGTCATTACATCTGCGTTACGCAACTATGACCTAAATCAAGAACGCGTTGCCCGAAGCTTAGGCGCTAGTCGCATTAGGGCATTTTTTGTTATCACCGTGCCACAAATTAAGTTCTCTATAGCCACGGCGGCCTTACTCTCTTTTCTAACCTCATTTGATGAAGTAATAATTTCTATATTTGTTTCCGGTGGTAAGAATGCAACCCTAACCAAACATATGTTTAGCGCGTTACGAGATTTTATCGATCCAACAATTGCCGCCATCTCGACTATTATGATTTTGGTTTCCACCGCTTTGCTGCTACTTAATCAATTCTTCAGTGGCCGAAGTAAGAGTAAGCAATGAAGCTAGAACGCATTGAAACCTTTTCCACTGAGGATGTTGGGTTTGCCAGTGTAACTTGCGAAGATGGCTCTCAGGGTTGGGGCCAAGTCTCAACTTACCACTCCGATATTACCTGCCAGGTACTACACCGACAATTAGCGCCCTGGGTATTGGGGCAAGACACAACAAACCTTGATGATTTATTGGCCCTCAACAAACTGATTCCGTGGAGAGCTATTACCGTACAAACGGGCTGAACCATCTGGCTATCGTTGTTGATGATCTTATATTGACTAAAGGTAAAATTCTAAAGGCAGGGTTCAAAACCCGACCACATGCAGGCTATGAGCCGGGCCAACGCTTCTAATTTGAGGATAAAGGTAGCCTGGAAATTGAGATCATCAGGTACCGTTGAATGCAAGGCGAGAATTCAGGTACCGCAACATGGAAGCTGCGTTAGTCACGTAGCCAGTTACTATAGGCGACTACTCCTCCGTTACGAGCAACGTGTAAATCATTTTCGTCTGCTGCTAACCTTGCGCCTTGCAGCAACACACATTTTACAATGTCAGCTACCAGCTCTGCCTGTTCTGGAGCAAGGTTGCATGGATCCATCTGAAAGTACCCAAGCTCCACTTCATGATTGCGTACAACCACAGATGGATCTTGTTCACTGAGGACTCGTGCGTATGTGGCTGCACTGCATCCTGCGATCGCTTCATTCACAGCAATCTGCAAGCGCTCTAGCGGATTGGCTGTAGGGTCAGGCACACGACGAGCCACAATGCCTGGGATAGACTCAAAAGCGCTACACCATAAATCCAGCGTTGCAGATTCAATTGCCCTTACACTGGCATGGTCTCGAACCATCCATTGTTCCATGGCTTCGATTGCTCCTGCAATGCTTTCTTTACCTATCTTGAAGCCACGACCAATACCGACATTCTGCAGGTAGGAAGCCCTCACATACTGTTTTGTGCCGGCAATGATACCCGCTGTTGGCCCGCCCATGAATTTATGCACAGAATAAATGACAAGATCTGCACCCTGATCAATGAAGCTTCTAACATCGTATTCAGATGCCGCATCAACAATCACAGGAACATGACGGCCATGACAAATTTCAACAAACCGCTTGAAAGGAATTTGCCCGTAGTGAACAACATGATGCGACACCACATACACGGCAGCAGCCGTCTTGTGCGACAAAGTGGCTTCCAGTTGATGATCCATCGACAGTGTCGATTGTCCAACCGAGCGCACTTGTGCACCTGCCAATGCTATTGAAGTTGCTACCGGTGCGCCGTATCCACAAAGATGACCTGCCTGAACTACTACTTCACATTGCTCACCAGGATCACAAGGTAGTGCTTCAGCACGTCCTGGATCGGTACCCGTCAGGCAAGCTGCAACGCATAGCGTAATGGCCGCACTGGCTGACGCGGTCAAGCACCCTGCTTCACTACCTGTAAGCCTCGCTATGACCTGGCTTGCATTCGCCTGCATCTGATGAATACTGACAAAGCGACCCATCGCAGCCGTTGTTGCGTCACGTACCGGTGCTCGCACAATGGACGCGCCCAGCCCTGTCATGGTGCCTGATACGTTAATTATTCGCGAGTAACCGTGGGCATCGTGCCAACGCCAGTAAGCATCAGGTGTCTCAAAATCCGTCACAACGTACTCCTTGTGCAAAAGAACGGGTTGTTGGCAGGCGGGTAGCTTGATAAGTAGTCAAAACACTCAATGCCGTTCCACTATCGCTTCGATTTCCACCGTAATCTGATTGGGTAAGGAGCTCACACCAAACGCTGACCTTGCGTGAACTCCACCGCTGCCAAATACTTCAGCAAGCAAGTCTGATGCGCCATCGATTACAAAGGGGTGTCGTTCGAAATCTGATCTCGCATTGACAAGACCCAGCAGCTTGATAACACCGGCTACGGCATTCAAGCCATCCAGATAATCTCGCAGTGAGGCTATGATATTGATGGCCACCAACCGGGCATGATCACGAGCCTCTTCCGCACTCACATCATCACCTACCTTACCCGTCATCAATGTGCCATCTGGCAGCACTGGCCCTTGGCCGGAGACAAACAGCAATGAGCCTGATTGCCTGACGTTGCAAAAAGAACCAATCGGTCTGGGAGCTGACGGTAACGATAGTCCCAACTCAGCCAAGCGCTCCTCATTCGACATTTCTACCCCTGGCAATATATCACTCATGAATAGACTCAATCCGTTTGCAGTAGCAGAGATGTGCTGATGAAAGTTTAACAGGCGCGGGTACACCCTCTGCACAACCAGCATCTGCGTATCGACAGCGTGTCCGGAATACGCAGCCCGACGGTGGAGAAAACGGGCTGGGAATGTCGCCCTTGAGCACTTCACGTTGCAAATCAGCACCGGGCTCAGGTACCGGTATTGCCGAGATCAGTGCTCGCGTGTAGGGATGCGCTGCATTGTCATACAACTCCCGGGATGGCCCTGTTTCCACAATGCGCCCCAGATACATGACGATAGTCTGATCACACAGGTATTCAACCACGGAAAGATCATGCGCTATGAACAGCATCGTCAGGTTGCGACGATCCCGAAGCTCAAGCAGCAGGTTCAGAACCTGAGCCTGAATGGACACATCCAGAGCAGAGACGCTTTCATCGGCAACAATAAATTCAGGTTCAAGCGCCAGAGCACGGGCAATGCCGATTCGTTGTCTCTGTCCTCCAGAGAATTCGTGCGGGTAGCGCCTGGCATGCTCAGCCTGCAGACCAACCTCTTCAAGTAGTGAGACAACACGATCACGTCTGTCCTTCTTGCGACCAACACCATGGGCAACAAGGCCTTCAGCAATGATCTGCTCAACCCGTAAACGCGGGTTCAGTGAAGAAACAGGATCCTGAAAAACAATCTGCAAACGTTTACGCATGCCTTGCATGGCACTGGTATCGAGTGCATTCAGATCAACCCCATCAAACAGGGTCTGTCCAGAGGACGGCTCCAAAAGACGCAACAAGGTGCGCCCTAGTGTTGTCTTTCCGGACCCACTCTCGCCAACAAGCCCTGTGATAGATCCGCGCGGTATGTCGAAGCTTACATCGTCGACAGCGTGAACGATACCTCGGGGTGTATGAAATTTTTTGGTTAAGTGTCGTACTTGCAGTAAAGGTGTTGAGCTGACTGCTTGCAGTGTGTCTGCGTCCTTCATATCAGTGTGGCCTGTCTTCATGCTCATTGGCAGCATGAATAGTGGCCACATCTCTCTTCAGTGGCATAGCATGGATACACGCAACTGCCCGTCCATCAGGCATCACATAGCGCTCAACAGGCTTTTCACAGCTGGTATCAGCATTGGGACAACGTGTAGCAAAAGCACAACCTGGTGGCATATTATGCAAGGCTGGCACTGTTCCAGCGATGGGAACAAGACGCTCACTACGGCCACGTCCCCTGACAGGGATGGAAGCCAGAAGCCCTTTTGTGTAAGGATGTACTGGAGCGGCAAACAGAGACTTGACGGGCGCTTCCTCTACTACCGAGCCCGCATACATCACAGCAACGTCGTCAGCCATCTCTGCCACAACACCCATGTCATGAGTGATAAACAGAATAGACATGCCAAGCTCAGCCTGTAGTCGTCGCATCAAGTCCAGTATCTGTGCCTGTATGGTGACATCCAGCGCTGTCGTCGGCTCATCAGCAATGAGTAAGGTCGGGTTACACACCAGCGCAAGCGCTATCATCACGCGTTGCCTCATACCACCGGATAGTTCATGCGGATAACTGTCGATTCTGGAACTGGCTCCGGGGATTTCTACCAGCTCTAACATGTCCAATACGCGACGACGACGCTCACCGGCATCCAGTTCTGAGTGCAACAGCAGCATCTCGCCAATCTGGTCGCCAATGGTGAACAGCGGGTTCAATGATGACATCGGCTCTTGAAAAATCATGGCAATTTCTTCACCCCGTAGCAATCGATACGCAGGTGGCGCAAGCTTCGTCAACTCTACTGCGTGATTCGCTGATCTCGAAAAATGAATGGCTCCACCCACCATAGCGTTAGCCGGTAGCAGCCCCATGATGGCAAGCGATGTCACAGATTTTCCCGATCCTGATTCACCCACCAGTGCCAGCGTCTTACCGGGCATCAACGAAAAACTGACCTGATGCAAAGCCGTAACCGATCGCCCTTGTGCAGAGAACGATACAGTCAGGTCGGAGACATCAAGCAAAGGCTGCATCAGATTTTCCCGGAGGATGATAGTGCACTCGCCGACCCTTCAATTCTGCGACTGGCTGATAGAACAGAGTTGCCCAGCACGGTCATTCTCGGTTCAAACGTCTGCTTCAGCGTCAGCCGGTTTCCCTGGCTATCGATGACATCAGCAGCTTTTTCTTCCATATCAAATACCGTGAAATCTGCAACTGCGCCTACTTTCAAACCATTCAACGTATCAAGACTCAGCACCTGTCGAGGCCTGCTGGTGATCGCTGCAATACATTCATCAAACGGCACACCCACAGCCAATAACTTGGACACGGTGGTGGCCAGATCAAACACCGGACCTTCCACGTTGCGTAAATGCAAGTCTGTTGAAATCGAGTAAGGCAACATGCCATCAGCAATTGCCTGACGTGCAGTCTCAAAACAGAACGATGCCTGACCATGCCCGATGTCCATCAGCACACCGCGACTAGCAAGCTCTGTTGCCTGCGCAAACAGTGCAGCGGTATCGCGAATGGAGCCCGCTTTCTTACCATTGAAACAGTGTGTGACGATGTCACCGGGAGACAGAATATCGAACACCTCATCGATTAACGGTGGCGGCTCGCCTACATGCACCATTAGTGGTAGGCCTGCAATTTCAGCAACACGCTTGGCAATCTTTGCAGGCGTAATTCCCCATGAACCAACAATGACCCCACTGGCACGTACTTTGACGCCACAGATCACATCCCTGTTAGCTTCGATGACTGCCAGAGTTTTGTCAATATCGATGCTGCGCCAGTCGATCAGTTCAGGGACTCGGTTACAGGCCACAAGACCAATGGAACCAATATTCAAGAACGCCTTGACAGTCTCACTGCTGGGGTCAATGACGTATTCACGCAGACCATGGAAACTGGCCTCACCCGCTGAACCTGCATCGGCCATGGCGGTAACGCCTGTACGTCGTCCCGCATCTGACACTCGTACGGAGATATCAGTTCCACCATGCCAGATGTGTACGTGTAAATCGCACCACCCGGGGGACAACCACGCACGTTTGCAATCGATGATCTTTGCATCGTCTACAGGATGCTCAACAAGATATCCAGTGTCATCTATGTAAACCGTCTCGCTACTGGAATTGAAACCAGTGGAGGTAAAATTTGTCAGCGTCAGTGCCATCGTCTAATCCGAATACGTGTAAACCTGTTAAATTTCCAAACCTACAGCTCTTTGGCCAGCCGAGGATCCAGTGCATCACGTAGTCCATCGCCCATCAGCTGTAGCGCCAACACCGAAATGGAAATGGCCAAACCCGGAAACATGATCAAGAACATCGCCTGATCGATGTACTGTCGACCTTCATTGATCATGGTTCCCCAGGTGGGCGTTGAAGGATCTACACCAACACCCAGAAATGACAATCCTGCCTCGGCCAACATGGCATAGGCAAATATGAATGTACTTTGAACAGTAATGGGCGAAAAGATATTGCGCAATATGTGGGTCGTCATGATTGTCGTAGTTGACGAACCCAATGCACGTGCTGCCTCAACATAAGGCAATTCGCGAATCACCAATGTGGATGCTCTGACAATACGAGCAATTCTGGGCGTGTACACAATCGACAAGGCCAGAATGACATTGATCATCGAACCACCGAGTATGGATACCAGAGAGATAGCCAGTAAAATATCCGGGAAAGCCATCATCGCATCAATGATGCGCGACAGCGGCGCATCAAGACGCCTGAAAAACCCAGCCAACAAACCGATAGCAATTCCCACAACCGACGAAATAATAGCAACACCCAAGCCGATGCTCAGCGAAACCCTTCCAGCGTAAAGCAGTCTGGCGAACACATCACGACCGAATGCATCGGCTCCAAACCAGTATGCATCGCCTGGAGCGGTGAGACGATTACGCACCGACATTTTCGCAGGATCAGCCTGAGCAATGAAAGGTGCACATGCACACAGCAATAGAATCAAGGTGAAAACAATCAACGCAAGCAACACACTACGCCTTGAAAAAAACAGCGTCATAAAGCGAGGCTCACTTGCCAGTGCAGCAGATGCCATCAGTACTTCACTCTACGATCAACCAGTAAATAAAGTAAATCCACCAGCAGATTGATGAAAACATACAGTGTAGCCACGACGATAAGCGTGCCTTGAATGACCGGGTAATCGCGCCGCAATACAGCAGATACAACAAGGTTTCCCATACCGGGAATGTTAAAGACACGCTCAGTCACCACCGCCCCGGACACCAACAAGGCAAACGTTAATCCGATAACCGTGATAATCGGAATAGCTGCATTCTTCAGAGCGTGGCGCAAAACCACTCTACGCTCACCCATGCCTTTGGAGCGCGCCGTGCGTATATAGTCTTCACCCAGAATATCCAGCATGGAGGCTCGCGTAAAACGCAATATCAACGCTGAATTTACGATTCCCAACACGATGGCAGGCAACACCAGATAGCCCATGCGTTCCAAAAAGTCTGCGTCAGGCCCACCATAACCTGATGCAGGAAACCACCCAAGCTCTGTGGCAAAGTAGCGTTGAAACATCAACCCTGTCCAGAAGCTGGGTATGGATGCTGCAAGCATGGCTGTTGAAATGGATGTCTGATCGAGCCATGATCCGCGGCGGTAGGCGGCGTAGATGCCAATGGGTGTTGCAATAATCAATGCAATTATCAGCGAAAAAAGCGCAAGAAAGATCGTCGGCTCAGCACGACCTGCGAGAACCTGAGTGACCGGTTGATTGAAGAACAGAGATGTACCAAGATCTCCCTGAAGGGCATTAGTGGCAAACGTCAGATACTGAACCAGTATGGGTCTGTCCAGACCCAGTCTTTCGCGCAGCTCAACAGCATCTTCGGGTGTTGCCTCAGGACCCAGCATCAATGCGGCTGGATCCCCGGGTGCAAGACGCACGATGATAAAGGCAATGGTAAGCACCAGCAGGATTACCACAATCATCCCGGCAATGCGTTGGACAAGATAGCGAGCCATAGTCAGCTGTTGCTTACCGATAAGGTCCACCCGACCAACAATTGCCACTGTTGCCACGGGCAGTCATCAGTCAAGGCAAAAATGACGCAGGCAACCCTTCAAGGCCTGCGATTGTTTTCACGAGCGATTAGTCACCTATCATTTATCACTATTCGCCAGTTGAACCTTCAGTTAATTTCCTCAATTACTCACCTCAGAGTTCCAGAAAAACGGCCATGGTGTTGCTGTGACACCTGAAAGACCTTCACGGTGTGCCATGAGCGCATTGAAGCCACCAATTTTTATGAAACCGACATCTTCGAAAACCTGCTGCTGCAACTGTGCAAACAGTTCCTGCCGAGCGGCACTGTCGGTTACAGTAGTGAATTCATCAAGGATGGCATCCTTCTCTGGATTAGACCAACCCAGACGCGATGTGCTGCTGTACAGACTGGTCAAGGCAGGCTCGGGCAGGAACGGTGAATGCGTAATGTAGATGTCCCAAAGGGCCGGATCATTTCGTCGTTGGCCCAATGTCGCCCAATCCACAACATCCATCTGAACGGTAAAGCCGGCTTGCTCAAGCGACATCTTGGCAACTTCCGCCATTTTAAAGTGGAACTCGTATTGGCGTGACGTAAGAATACGCAAGGGGGTGCCATCATAGCTGACACTCTTGAGTAGCTCCGCCGCCTTGGACTGATCGTTCTGATTGTAGTTCTTCACACCGGCATCATTACGCCAGGACCAGCCTTCTGGATACATAGGGCCGTCCACAACGAAAAAATTATCATCACCAAAGGCAGCGAACAACATGTCATCTATTGGTAATGCGGCTTGCAGTGCTTGTCGTAAAGGTAGCTCAGTCAACAAACCTTCCTTGTGGTTGATAGCAAAGATCGGCCAACCAAAAGGTCGTAACAGCAAGGGATCAACCTCATCGCTTTCATCGATTCGTGAATACGATTCAGCAGGCAAACCATCTGCAAAATCAAACTGCCCGGACAGTAGCCCCTCTACTCGTGTATTGGCATCAGGAACCGGAACAAAGCGAATCTCGTCAGGTGTCTGGCTACGTGCGCCAGCTGCACCACTGGAAGCTTCTTCACGGGATTGATAGTCTTCAAAACGTCCCAGTTGCAGGTATTGATCCGGGACATGTTCAATGACCTTATAAGGACCAGTGCCCACAACGGCACTCAAGGTTTCACCAAGGATTTCCTCGGGATAAACAGCAGCTGCCGAATTTGAGAATGCCAGTAAGGACAGTAACGGAGAATAAGCTTCAGACATCGTGATACGAATACTGTTATCACCGGTAGCGCTGATGTCAGCAACTTTGTCGGCCACTCCCTTGCCACGCGAAGACATTTCCAGCCAGCGTTGCAGAGAGGCGACCACATCAGCAGAGTCCATCGAAGAACCATCATGAAAAGTAATGCCTTCGCGCAATTCGATATCGTAGGTTTTACCATCATCGCTGATAGTGGGCAGTGATTTTGCCAGTAGCGGTGACACTGCCCATGAGTCATCGAAGGTGTATAGCGTTTCGATAAAATGCTGAGTAACAATACTGACAACATCCTTGGTGGAGACCATCGGATCGAACGTGTCAGCCTCCCCGACAATAGCGACGTTCAGGGTGCCGGCTGCCATGGCGGGTGTTGCCAGAACTGTACTGACAACAGCGGCAGAGAGAAGAGAACGAACAAAAGTAACTCGACGTATCATGAAAATACTCTCCTGTAGTGGATTGTGTTTCAATACAGAAATATAGTAGCTAGTAATCAGTCGTACGGTCAAGAAAATTTGACGTTAATCGCGCAAATCGGCACGACATCGATGCCAATCTGTCGATTGCTGATAAGCGCGCCCGATGCGAGATAGCACATCTTCTGAAAAGCACCTGGCATGGTTTCTTCAAGGATATTGAAGTTATAGCCAAATGGAATTGAAAGGTTAAAGTACAAACCCTGTATATCGAAGACGTCTGTCTCCCTGAAGCCTATGTCGAAACCTACAATACCAGTCCTGTGACGCACGGATTCGTCCAGCACTTTGTGCTCGTGAGTCGTATCTTGATAGCCGGCAAACAAGCCGCTGAAAATAAAACCTTTCCCATTCTTGAATTGGTAAATCGGAACGTCATAGAAGATATCATAGGCATACCAAAGACCCGTCACATTGTCACCATCAACAGCTCTAGTAGAACCACTTGATAAATGTTCCTCTGTAAGTTTGACGTTCAAGTAGACGAATCTGACAACATGATCATTTTTGAGTGTGAGACCAATCTCTCCTCCAAAATGCTGAAACTTGTTGGAGCCCATCTCTCCAAAATCATATCCTAAAAAGATACCAACACGATTGTCGGTCTTTGTTGCAAGATCGGACGCTTGAGCGAGTACATTTGCAGGTAGAACAAGGAGCAATACCGGAAGTATGATGATTTTCATGTTTATTTTAATCAAGTGTATTCAACGTAGCTTCCCGCGCCTGGTGGATGTATACAAAAACAGCTGCCACAGTGAAAATGGCGTCAAGTAGCATTTGCCCGACGCGCTAGTCGAGACAAGGTTTCTTGAAGTTTGATTCATCGATGTCTCTCAGACAATCGGATATGTGTATGAATTGTCGATAAACCCTGCACTCATACAAGAGGATGAGCGGATCATCCCCGTTTTGCAGCGTGCACTGCGAAGCGCTCTCATGGACTGAACTGTCGAGATTATCAGGGGCCGTATGATGAGGCCTTGGTCGGATAGAAGGCTCTTGCTACCCCACGCTCTGATACTTCGGCTAGGTCTGCCTCGCTAGTTTGTCGGTTGAGAACCACTACCCAAAACACGGTTTGCGCAGACGTGGCACAGTTGGGCAGGAATCAGCTAGTCAAGAGAACAGTCAATTCATGACGACCCGTGACACCGCATTTCTTGTATACATTGCTAGCGTGCGTTTTAATGGTTGGAACAGAGACGTGAAGCTCTTCAGCGATGCGCTTGTACGTCTTGCCTGTTGCCAACAGTTTGGCTACGTCTCTTTCTCGTTTGGAGAGACCATAGTTGTCAAACCCACCATGATCATCGATAGAAGCACAAATACACTTGTGGTTTGCGCAGGGTTAGCTCCTCCAGAAAACTGGCTCGTTGATATGGCGACAATCAGTAGTAACAACGATATCGCAAAAGTGACCTCTTCCAGCTTTTCCATGTTTCGCTTGTAACAAACGATGCTGACAAAGATCGCTATCAGAATCGTGGAGTAAGCCACTAGCAGCAATATGGTTTCTGCAATAATCATGAATGTATATCGATTTGCCTGTTATCTACCCGATCAATACCGACCGGGACAACATTGCGACACCTTACCTTCAATCAAAAGTGCATCGAGGCGTACCGGACTGTAGAACAATAACACGGACTATCAAAATTCAGTGAATCATGCACCTACGCAATGTGCTCGAAAAGTGCGCCTTATATCTCAATGAACTCGACACCCGCATTTGCTGGCAGCATTGCTGCCAGTTTAGCCATAAAGACTGCGCGTCCCGATCCAATGGCGGAAGGCCGCCCCCATGCAACGAGAATCCTCCGATTCCACCGAGCTGATCGTTGCCATAGTCATCCTCCCCTCAGGGCTTCGAATCGTTTGCAACGTCAGCACTTTGCGCCCTGTCTGCGGTCCCAAAGCTATCCGATACGTTATCGAGTGGCCGAAGCAGTTGCTGCATCGTAGTGTCCTCTTCATCGTCCAACGCTAATGTCAGATGATCGTTCTGCTCGTCTGAAGGCCAGCCGGGGGCGCCCAGGCAACCCTGGCTAGGAGCCCCCGACGCTCCAGATACCGGGCAACAAGTTCGCTGATCGTGGCTACTAACGCGTTGAGCTCTTTGCACGTGGGGGTATTGACCCGACGGAATCTCAGCTGCAAGATAGCCGCTGAAGAGTGCGTTCCATGTTCTTCGGCGGCTATTGAGAACGAAGCTTACTCGAGATGTTTCAGGGCTGAGCAAAATGCAACAGAACGCCAGCCGGATCCCAGACAAAGGTGACAAACTCACCACTATCCTGTTTAGAAGGTTCGCGCACCTTCGCAACATCGTAAGAGCCACCCTTCAACACCTGCATGGCGTGCTCATACCAGTACTGCGCATCTTCCACCGCAATATGCAGCATGAGGTTATCGCACCATTCTTTCTGATACCATTTTTGCAATATGAAGCGATACTCGCCTAGCTGTAACTCAGCAACCTCTCCGGTATCGAAACCCAACGTCCACCCCATCGCAAGATAAAATTGACGAGACAGCTCGTAGTCTTTCGAACCTATGAATGGCTTTACATCCAGAACTTTGTTTTTCATTGTTTGGGATTCTCTTTCATGTAAAAACGCTTGATTGGAAACGTTTGTAGTTCATGGGCTCATAGCTGACATATAGAGGTTTTTCTCTTAATGACTTTTGGCGATCTAACACCAAACCAGGCGAGCGCGTCTATTTCTGACTAATGATTTCCCCCTGAACAGGCTCTCCTCGACGCACATACTCACCATTAGAATAGTAATGACTAAACTGCGCAGGCAGGGCATCACCTGCAAACCAAAAAGGGGGGTTCTGCAAGTGATAGTGTAGATGCGGCAGATTCGAACGACCACTGTTGCCACACTTCCCAAGCGGGTCACCTGCTTCTACAGAATCACCCTTATTGACAAGCACGGAGCCTGTCTGGAAATGCGCAAGCATGGAATATTCCCCATTTAGATGATCGACAACAACATAATTCCCGGCGCGAGCCCAGTCATTACGTCGTCCGGGCACACCATCTGGCACCCCATCTTTACTGTCGACAACAACGCCACTACCAGGCGAAACAATTAGCCTGCCATAGCAATAATGTTTCTCGTTTAATTTATAGTCGTCGCCTTCCCCCCCCCTGAAAACAGGCAGAGTTCCAGAAAGTGCACGATCAACAAGGTTTTCAAGCTCAGGTGGATACGACCCTGGCGCCAACGCGACGATATCAATAGCAAATATCTGATCTCTCGTATAAATGTGATCTGGATTTTGAACGAGCGTTCTTCCCCCAGTACCAATCAGGCTTTCACCAGTTAATGGGAAAGTTAAGTCTGTTTTCGTTTGATAGTCCACATACATGCTTTTCTTGGGTTTTACGGCGCAACTGCAACACAGCAAACTACCTACTAACAGTGCAATACTTGAAAATCTGTTTTTCACCAGTCAGCTCCACTAGTCCATGTAACCTCTATAGAGGTAAGAACCCACCACGCAACAGCATCAATGATAGTCCACCCGCTCAACATCAGTAATTTTCGATCTTGCACCACTATTCGCCAACTCATCTTTCAGGCTCAATCTGACAGGATCCGATACGAAATCGTCAAAGTGCGAAATATCCAGGAAATACAAAAAGCATAGATTGCAGATAAAATGCAAAATATCAGGGAGGCGAATTGAACAGTATTCGCTGCATGCCCTTCAAACAGACCCATCACGTCGAGAATACTCATACCGATGTAAATATGCGCAACGTACAGCGTTAGCATTTGTCGTCCTGTAGCTTGTGAAATCTCAATCCCCAATATGAGAAGCTCACCGTGTATACACGGTGCACCCCAACCCACGTTATCTCGCGACATCGTTCTAATTAGGTCTTGAATCTCGTGATCGATGCTAGTGTAGTGTGACCTTCAAACGCTTCAAACAGCGGTTTGTCCAGGGGTCAGCCGCTAGGCGCGAGCTCGAAAAGGTATCGGGTATACCTTGAGAGCGAGCAACAACGCGGATGACCCCTGGACGAGCCGCCCTTCGG
>JBGCGC010000068.1:0-11785 GCA_045110475.1 Granulosicoccus sp. | reverse complement strand
TAGTGAATTCTGAGAAGGAGCGGAATACAGACTGTATTGCCGACGGGGGCGCCCAGCCTGAGCAGGATTCGCTACGGGAAAAGGGGATGCGGAAGAATCTGGACTGGGCGTCCCCGTGGCTTCATGAATAATCCAGGCTAGGAGCCTGCGGGGCAGAATCAGCCTGTCCGGAACACAAGAAATAGACGAACTGGCGGTTGGCATGTTCCACTTTCCTGGACATTGTTTCAGGCTGGAATATGACACAAGATTTCACAACTTCGTGCATGCCACCCGGGCTTCAATTGCAATTGGCTCGCCATTTGTTTGCTACCCTTGCGTCACTCGGTTTAGTCTCAGTTCCGACATTCAGCCATCTCACAGGCATCGACTATTTCATGCACGATTTTACGACACGCGCTCGATGTGCAAAGCCCAAATATTTCATGAAGTGTCAATGGCTTAGCATTTGCCTGGTGTCTTTTTTTTTCCTGCAGCCGGTCAGCGCACAATGGACGGGTGGCATAGAGGGTGGCACGGTGGTTCGTGATGCGGGAAACGCGACGCGGCTGCGTCTGGTGCTGCGCAATGATGAGCGCCCGTTCAGTCAGTACGTGTATGCAGAGTGGTTGCGTTCAGGCACTGAGAACAACAGTTATTCTGCCGGTTACAACCCGCGTTACTGGTTTGACAATAAGTACTACACATTTGGAGAATCGCAGTTGCGTGTTGATGATTTTCTGGGGATTGATCAGGAAATCGGTCTCGTGGCTGGCTTGGGTGCACAGCTTCTTAACAAGGCAGATCAGGCACTGTTCATCGAATTGGGTGTGGGAGGCAGGACTATAGAGTTTGATGGGGTCGATGACTCCCTGAATGAAGCCCTTGGCCTCGCAAGGCTTGGTTATTTCAGAACGCTCGCTGATGTCCTGAAACTCGATGTGAGTCTTAGTAGCGGTTTAAGTAGCGAAGATGTCACTGAAGCCACTGGCGAGCTTGGATTGTCATTGCGTGTTCCCAACGGGGTAGTACGTGTAGCGTACCGAAGTCGCTATCTACAGGTAGGCGATGGTGAGTCGGTGACCGATGACGATTCTTTCGTAAGCTTCGGGTATAGCTTCTAGCCTGAAAATCCGGACGGATAATTTTTGTCTGGTATGCGCAGGGTTTTTGCCTGTATTATCGCCGCAAGCCCACCAGGATGTTATGCACCTGGCTCTCTCTCCCGACTCAGTGTCTCTTCGACAAATGATGTTTTCCTGATCAAGGCTGTAATGTGTTGATTTACCTGTGAATGTTGCCGGGGTTCGCCTGACCACTCTCAAGGCCGAGTTATTACGCACGTTACGCATGGGCCTGCCGTTAATGGGCGCACAGATTCTGCAGGTAGGAAACGGTCTGATTGACGCGCTCATTGCAGGCAGGCTTGGTAGCAGTGAGCTGGCGGCAGGGGGTATCGGTGCCAGTCTGTGGTTCTTTACATCGCTACTGTGTATCGGTTTGATGGCAGGACTTTCGCCAACGCTGTCGAGATTGATTGGTGAGCGCCGTCGTGTTTTTGTTGGTCACGTATTTCGACAAGGTGTCTGGCTCGCTTTACTCACCGGATTGTTGGCGCTCAGCATTGTCATGGCGATACAGCAAACCGTACATCTGTTTCCGTTTACGCCAGAGTTACCGCCGTTAATCAGCGAATACCTTATGGGTGCTGCGTGGAGTCTGCCGTTTTTCGCACTTGTCATGGCTGCTCGTAACGTGTGTGAAGCAACGGGATTAACTCGGCCTGTTTTACTGGTAACTGCAATGGGCCTGGTCATAAACGCGTTGGCCAGTGCGGTTTTGGGTTTGGGTCTAGTCGGTTTTCCTGCACTTGGACTGTTGGGTATAGGCATAGCTACATCCATTGTGAACCTTAGTACGGCTTTGGTGCTCTTTACGCTGTTAAGAGGTGAACGATTTAAGCGGTATGCGCTTTTCGCAACTCTGGAAAGGCCAGACTGGACTGTCCTGGGTCCCATGCTCACGCTGTCGATTCCCATTTGTCTGGGGATGATTTTCGAGGCTGGTCTGTTCGTTGCAACCTCTGTACAAATGGGAATGATTGGCGTTGTTGAAGCCGGTGCGCATCAGATCGCTATCAGCGCCTCAGCCTTCTGTTATATGCTGCCTCTGGGCATGTCATTTGCGCTGACAGCACGCATTGGGCGTGCAGAAGGGCAGCGATCAATGATGTCAATCCGATTGCGTATTGTCAGTGGTTGTCTGTTAGTGATGGTGATGGCTTGTTTAACAGCCATTATGCTGATTTTCTTTCGTTATCAGATAGCCTCCGCTTACACCAGCGATCCTGTGATGCTGAAGTTTGCAGCCAGCCTTTTATTGCTTGGTGCTGTGTTTCAATTATCCGATGGCGCGCAAATCATGTTAATAGGAATGTTGCGTGGACTGCACGATACGCGTGTGCCGATGCTTATCAATGCCTTTTCCTATTGGATCATAGCTTTTGGGTCTGGCCTGTTTACAGCCCATGTGCTTGATTTTGGTGCTTATGGCTTGTGGTTTGGTCTCATTGTCGGGTTAAGTGTTGCTTCGGTATTGCTGGGATACCGGCTCAAATGGAAATTGCGTTCCATGCAGCACTCCGGATTCCAGAAAGCCTGATCGGCGGTACGATTTCTGCTCCGGTACAGCAGCCTGATCCTCGGCTTACTCTGGTTTGTCCAAACCCACGAATGACACCGGTAATGAAATCAGGGATCAATCGGATAGAATAGTGCTATTTCCCAAATAGGAGAGCCGTGTCAGTGAGTCAGCCTAAAACCGCCGTTGTAACGGGATCGACAAGTGGTATTGGCCTTGGCATCGCCAAGGCGCTAGCCGCAACCGGTGTCAATATCGTACTCAATGGCATCGAGTCCCCTGACGAGGTACAGGAGATTATCAATCAGATCAGAAATGATCATGGCGTAGACGTCATCTACTGCAATGCCAATCTCATGAAGGCGTCGGGCGTCAACGAGCTTATTGCCGAGGCTCATAAGGCTTTTGGTGCGGTGGATATTCTGGTGAACAATGCCGGAATCCAGTTTGTGTCGCCTGTGGAGGAGTTTCCTGATGAAAAATGGGAGGCTATTATTTCATTGAACCTGTCGGCGGCATTCTATGCGTGCAAGGCTGTTGTTGGTCAGATGAAATCCCGGCAATGGGGGCGTATCGTAAACATCGCTTCTGCGCATGCTCTGGTCGCCTCGCCGTATAAATCTGCCTACGTGGCGGCAAAACATGGCCTGCTGGGTCTGACTAAGTCAGTTGCACTGGAAGTCGCTGAGTCAGGGGTTACCGTAAACGCTATTTGTCCGGGTTATGTGTGGACTCCTCTGGTGGAAAAGCAGATACCTGATACGGCCAAGGCGCGCGGTATGACCGAAGAAGAAGTCAAGCGTGAGGTGTTGCTGGCTGCGCAGCCTAACAAGCGATTTGCCACGATTGAGGAGATTGCTGCCATGGCGGTCTTCTTGTCAACAGATAACGCCGCCTCCATAACGGGTAGTGCATTACCGGTTGATGGGGGCTGGACAGCACACTGATGAATTCGGAAGTGAAGATAAAAAGGCCCGATGGTGAAAAAAAATCTTCCAAAAGCCCGATGAAGCGAATCAATCTGGCGTTGCAGGGTGGGGGCTCGCATGGCGCGTTTACCTGGGGCGTCCTTGATCGACTACTTGAGGAACCCAACCTTCTCATCGATGCTATTTCCGGCACGTCTGCCGGTGCTATGAATGCTGTGGTTCTTGCTGACGGTTTCACTCGCTGTGAAGGACAGGGCCGCGCTGCAGCATCCTCCAGTGCACGACAGCAACTGGAGACATTCTGGCGAGCAGTCAGCAACGCTGCGCAAGGTAGCATCATTCAGCGTACACCGATCAATCGCCTGTTGGGAAACTGGAGTTTGAGTGGATCGTGGGGCTATCACTTTAGCGAATCGTTAAGCCGCTTGTATTCGCCTTACCAGACTAACCCGTTAAATATCAATCCCCTGAAAGGCATGCTGGAGTCAGTGGTTGATTTTGACAGTGTCAACAAGTGTAACGCGGTAAAGCTGTTTATCTCTGCAACTAATGTGCATACAGGGCGAGTTAAAGTGTTCGACAGCCACCAGCTAAGTTCGGATATCGTACTTGCTTCAGCGTGTTTGCCTCAGCTTTTTCAGGCGGTTGAAATCGATGGCATACCGTATTGGGATGGTGGCTATATGGGCAACCCGTCTTTATTCCCGTTTCGCGATCATACGGAAACTGCCGATATTGTCGTTGTCCAGATCAATCCTGTTGAGCGTTTAGGCACACCCAAATCGCCACAGGAAATCCAGAATCGTCTGAATGAAATCAACTTCAATTCCAGTTTGCTGAAAGAGCTGCGAGCCATTGAATTTGTGTCGCGTCTACTTGACGAGGGGAAACTGGATGAGGCGCACTATCGACGTGAGCGAATCCATATCATCGAGAATCAGGATGCGTTGATTCCCCTTGGTGCATCATCAAAACTCAATGCAGAGTGGGAGTTTCTGCAGCATCTTCGCGATATCGGCCGAGAAACTGCTGATAGCTGGATAGAAAACAATTTTGATCAAGTAGGCGTTGCCAGTACCGTTGATCTCCCGGCCATGTTCAATGGAACAGGGCCAGCCCGGCCTGAAACCACAGAATTCGACCTGTAAATCTGTCATACGCAGGAGCACGTTAGTTAGCTGCGGAGTCAGCGCTTGCAGTAGCGCCTACAGTAGTTTGTGCGAGTGGCGCGAAGATGAATTCCCCTGCCTGATGGCCAGCATGTCTTATGGGGGCATATTGAGGAATTTGTTCTACGTTCAGGCGGGCGGCAGCGTCTGACACTTTCTGCTGCAAGGTAAAGAATAGCTCGTAGGTCTCCAGAACCTCAGTATTAGTTTCGAGTGCTTCAAGAAAATACGTAGCGAAAATCGAGTGACTGGCGTTCTCTGACCCATCGAGTACCGGCCTGGTACCGCCAGAACTCAACACTGTGCGCACACGTGACTGCGAAACAGCTCTGAGCCATTTCAGTCGCAACTCTGCACTAACCCCGGATAAGGGGCGCGCGATGGATGATCTGGTCAGGTAGCCTGAATAGCATGAATCAGCAATAACCAGTACATGCTTGGCATTCATCGTATCAATCATCGCCGTGACTGCGCTGTTGTCTATCCACTGTCGTTTATCGGTAGTGTCAGCGTCAACTGGCAGCCAATAGCCGCTCCCTGTGTTCCTGTCCAGCTCTCCATGGCCTGCATAGTAAATAAGCAGATTATCCTGCTGTCCCAAAGTGACGCGCAAACGTTCAAGTGCGCTCAGAATGGTTTTTTGATTGGCGTCGAGTAATAGCACTGTCTTGAAACCGTATTTTTCTCGTAAGATTCGTTCAACAGCGATAGCGTCGTTACCAGCGGTTTTTAGATTATCAAGCGAGCGATACGTGTCATTGCCAATGACCAGTGCATGATAGCTGCCAAGCTCTACATTTTTCAGTGGTACTCGTTTACTGATTTTCTTGTGATGACTAGAGGATGGTTGTGCCGAGCGCATGGCTGATTTGGAGGAAGAGCTCTTGCTAATCAAGTCGCTCTGCAAATCGTTGATAGTCTTCGCTTGCCTGGCAAGGTCTGCTTCGTGGTTATCTATCTCTAGCCGTAGTTTACTTAACTGTTGCTGATCACTGGCGCTCTGTTCAGAAAACTTAAGCCTCTGACTCTGGTTATCCAGTTTTGCCTGAGTTAACTGCGTGCCTCGTTCAATGAGTTTTTTTTGATAACTTGCAATTTCATTGGCTCGTTGAAGATCAATTTCTGCAATAGCTGTTTGTTGCTGTTCTATTTGCCTTTGCAATGCCGATTGTGATTGCTGCGCCTCGCTGAGTTGTACTTTGTACCAGATTATCTGTGTCTGGTTTTCGGCTTCCAGTATCGTGATGTTTTTCTGTAGTGTTGCATAATCAGCGTTTGCCTTTTTTAAGGCCTGGGCGGAGTTGTCGGCGTTTTCTTTGCCCAGAGTGTTCTGCAGCTTGAGCTTTTCAATGACGGTTTTTTTGGTGGCAGACTTTACTTTCATTGCATCCAGCGTTTCCTGTGTCGCTGATAGCTGTTTCTCAAGTTCTGCGGCGTTGATGCTCTGTCGGGTTAACTGATCTTGCAATGACTGCTTCTGACTGAATGTTTTTACCAGGCGCGATTGAAGCTTTTCGAGTTGTTCATTGTGTTTACTGAGCTGTTTGGCCTGAGTGGTATCCGAATTTTCGAGAGTCGATGCACCACGTGTTGCCAGTTTGCCCTGTAGCTTCAAATAATTGTCTCTGGATTGGCGCAACTGTTTTTCCTGCGCACGCAGTTGCTTGTGCCCGGCAAGAATTTCGGATCGCAGAAGTTGAACTTCAGATTTTAATTGTTTGGTTTGATTGTCAATGGCCTTGCGATTGGCAATTTCTCTGGACGATACAAATTCCAGTTCGGCCGCGGTGAATCCGGATGCTTCCCGGTAGAGATTCAATGCTCGGGCTATATCACGTTCAACTCCCAGACCCGACTCATACAAATAACCCAGATTGATTTTTGCGCGTGAGTAGCCTTGGTTGGCAGCGCGTTTGTACCAGCCTGCAGCTATTTCGTAGCTCTGGCGTGTTCCTCTGCCTTTTTCATAAATCTCACCGACATAGGTTTGCGCTTCTGGATCACCTTGTTCTGCCAGAGGCAGCCAGACTGCCAGCGCGGTTTTGAAATCTGCTCGATTGTAGGCAACATATTCGCCACCGCGTATCGCACAGTCAGCACCTGATGTACGAATCGCCCGTCGCTGAGAAAGATAAGTGAGGTGTGTCCCTAATTGCCTGACCTGAGGGGGTAGCAAACAGTCGACTACCAGCAAATCCTCAGCGTTTGTCACCGTGTGGTCGACAGCAGGCCCGTGTGTTGTGCTGCAAGCACCGATCAGACTCAGCATCAACCATAGACCAGGTAGCGATACCTGTCGCGGCTTTTGCCGGCTACTCAAGGGCAGAGTTGAATCCATCGTGCGTTCGGTGAGCCTGTGCCGGGCAAATTGATGCGTTACTGCTTTGCGCTATTCGTGCCGGATATACGCATCCGCGCATGTCTGTTGGCAGGCAAGTTACTCATTAATAGTGGATAACCGGTTTGCGTCTTTGATAACACGGCGAATATTGGCAACGGCATCGAGAATCCGCTGGTTACATGGATCGAGATCCAGAGCAAGCACGTAGGCTTCGAGTGCGTTAGCCCCGGGTGGATGCTCAAGTCTGCCGATTTCCTGATGAACGCTCGCTAGTTGAAGCAGGGCGTCACGTTCCAGAAATTGAGCTTGTGTTAACTCCGGGCATCTGATTTTTGTGTCGGGAAGTAAGGTTGAACGCTGTGCATAGAGAAACACCAGAGAGCCTGTCAGCAATACGAGAACGCCCATCGTTACAGTAAGTACTGTCGATGAAGTTGTTTCATTGTTTGCTCGGTGCTTTGATGAATTTCCAGTTACTGCCGTTTGTGAAAGACCAGCGTTTTCTGTCACTTGCCTGTCGCCTGAATTCAAATCATCCAGCAGAGCTGCGGCGGATTCATAGCGTTGATCGATTGGCTTGGCTGTGAGTTTGTCCAGCACATCCTGATAGGCGGCGTATTTGTCTGGCAGTTCGGGTATTGGTTCTTTCAGGTGCTTGAGCATGAGCACCATGGGGTCAGTAGCCTCAAACGCAGGGTGACGCATAAGGACTTCAAACAGCATTATTCCAAGACTGTAGAGGTCAGATCGGGCATCGATTAAGGGGTCGCCACGACATTGTTCTGGACTCATGTACAAGGTAGTACCAACAACATTTCCTTGCTGAGTTAGCTGTGTTGCCCGGTTGCCCAGCCGTGCGACGCCGAAATCTGATAATACTGCGTCCCCCGATTCGGTAAACAGGACGTTCGCTGGTTTGACATCTCGATGGATAAAGCCTTTTTGATGTACATATGAAAGAGCACTAGCCAGATCGTGAAGTACTCTTTCTGCGTTTATCAAATCATTGGTATTTTCGATTCGCTGTTTCAGGTTCAGTCCAGGCAAATATTGCATGGCTATGTAGTAGGTAGAATCAACATGTCCCACATCGTGAATGGTGATGATATTGGGATGATTGCTGACAGATGCCGTGTCCTGGGCTTCGCGCAGAAATCGGGTGCAGAAGTCTGAGTCAGATACCAGTAGCGGATTCATCACCTTGAGAGCGATATCGCGCTTCAATGTGTGCTGCTGCGCCAGATAGACCGTGGCAAATCCGCCTATACCAACAACCGATTTGATGGTGTAGCCCGGAATCGAGGGTTTTGGAAAGTCCTCTGGTGTCATGGACTCACTAAATCAGGGCAATTCAATGGGCTCGCCATGTGCGGTTCTGCGCGCAGCCTGATCCCACGCTGCATACAGTGCTTGCAGTTGTTCAGAGTTCCCCACTTTTTTGTCGATAACGATAGCTTCAAGGGTTGCCAGCCAATGCAGGTAGTAGGTGTCGCCCATGTCGGGATCGCCTTCACTTTGTGCCTTCTTGATAGTTTCCGACAACTTGTCGGCCCACTCCGTCCAGGTAAAGAGGCCTTGATCGTAGAGAGACAGGGAAAGCGCAAAAACTTCAGCCTCCCACGGTTCGCTAAACACGGGTTCATTATCTCTACGGGGAATGGAATCCAGCGCTTGCAACGCATTCTGTGTTGCAAGATCGAGTTGACCGCCAGAGATGGTATTCATGAGTCTGCCTGTTCGCGGATGATCAAATACGGCTCCCAGCAATCGACATGGACTGAGCCTGCACGAGCGTCAGGCCCCCAGAGTTCTTGATTATCGAATCTCACGTTATAGAGCCATTGTGGGTTTTCCCCTTCGCCTGTGGCGTGCGAGTCCGGAAAGACGTGATAGCCGTGAACTCGAGTTATCTGACCCTTGCATCGACGAATATAGGCAGGAAGACGTGTATGCGTGGAGCAATGCAGATTGCGTACCGCTACCAGGCTGCCAACGCGGAATTGTGGTTGGGATTCAGCGATACGGTCATACGGACTACCTGCCGCCAGAGTTGCCGCGACCTTGTCCGCTTTGAGCTTTCGAGGTACCTCTCTGGCAGGTATTTGTAGTACCCCGGAATTCAGCTCTTCCTGAGTAACCAGTTCATGGGTCAGCAACAGCTTTTCCAATGCTGCGAGCCATATTCTGTAGTAGCCTGCACGCAGGTAATAGGACGACGGCAAGGATTCCCTCGCTGCTCGTGATTCGTCGATATTCCACATACCCGTGGCTCCCATGGCCAAAGTCAATGCCAGTACCTGCTTTTCCCAGTCGCCGTGAAACTGCGCTTCGTCGTCCAGCTGCAACTGACCAAAGCACTGCAGCCCCCCCATGTCGTGAACGCCATTCATGATGCCGCCTCGGCTACATCTAACGCCAGACCGGTGCCGATCATTGAATTTCGTGTAACCAGACTCACAAGTTCTTCTTCGCCCAGCTGCTCTGTGTTGGCGGGGCGCTCGGGTAAAACAAGGTAGCGTACCTCTGCAGTGGAATCCCAGACGTCGATGCGCTTTTGTTCTGGAAGTAAAACGCCGAATTCCGCGAGAACGCCTGCGGGATCGCTGACGGTGCGCGCGCGATAGGGTGCTGATTTATACCAGCTTGGTGGAAGCCCCAGGACGGGCCATGGGTAACATGAACACAGCGTACATACGACCATGTTGTGAGTTTCCGGCGTGTTTTCAACGACAACCATGTGCTCACCTTGGCGGCCGCTGAAACCCATGGAATTGATAGCTGCAGAGGCATCATCAAGAAGCCATTGTTTAAAGCGCTTGTCGGTCCAGGCACGAG
Source organism: Granulosicoccus sp. (assembly GCA_045110475.1). Classification (GTDB taxonomy): domain Bacteria; phylum Pseudomonadota; class Gammaproteobacteria; order Granulosicoccales; family Granulosicoccaceae; genus Granulosicoccus. Next base: position 1,892 of record JBGCGC010000068.1, on the reverse strand, counting down.
CTATGACACGGGCGCCATTTTGTGGCCCCACCTTATGCTGATAGGTATCGATCAGGGTGTTGAGAGCTTCCGGATCGATGTAACCCTTTTCACTGAGAAGGGTTTTGAGTGCTCGCACACGCAGTTCTGTTGCATCAAGATGCGAGTGGTCGTGGTCGTGGGTGCTATCGGGGCTCGTGTCCCCATTGTTTTCGTCGCCCATAAAAACCTCGGTGCCTGATCGTTGAACATGTTTTGATCATACGATATCACCAAGGCCACGCTCAGGCGCGTGCGAACCAATCAGGTCTGCAGAGAGGCGGTCACGGTACCCTGTTCAGAACAGCCTGCCAATGATGGTGCAATCAGAGACACAATTTCCAGCGACTGTGGCGGGAGTGGTGAGAAACAAGTCTGGTATGGTCGTCCCGTCGTTGTACAGCGCCCGTCAGGGATCAAATGTCCTTGTTGCCGCCCAGCAGTTTGTGTCTGAATTTAGGGTCTGACGCCTCGCTACTCAGCCATATGCTGAAAAAAGCATGCGTGAATGTGCTGTCCTGGACGCTGCCGATCGGCTCATTGCCAAAGTAGAAACGCGTGTGCCCTTCTGGGGTCCGTACTCCAGTTATCGACGTGCCTTTGCTGACATCGGGGATTATCTCGAGCAGTTTCTGTTCCCAGCGAACCAACTGACCGTCGCTGGTATCCGGGGATTGCCGCCGGATTTCTTCCATGCTCTTGTCAACGATTTTCTTACCCTCCAGCGACCGGAGGTAGGTAAGTGACAGGGCAAACGGCTGGTTTTCCTGATAGTGCCCTGACTCTGCGTACAAACTGGCATCGAAAACATTCCAGAACATGACTTTCAGTCTGGCTTCCCCCACCAGTTCGGGGTCGGCCAGGTGAGTCTTGATTACCTGGGGAGTGGCCTGCGCTGGCATCGATAGCGCGCAGAACAGTACCATTGAGAGAGCCACTTTCAAATTGGATTTCATAGACGTGCCTCCTGATCGCCTGTTACTGGAGTGCTACTACTGAATTAATTGGCTTTTACGTGGTCTGGCTGCGGCCGATCAGTCGAAAACGTACTAAATCGCCCAAGACGAGCACCCACTCACATTTCCAACGTTCTGCGTGTTAGTGCGCGGCGCGTGAGTGTGATGTGAAGCCAGTGTGGCTATCAGGGGATTTCTGGCAATTTCGGATTTGAAACCGCTAACAGGCTCCACATTACCCAAAAACCGACGTGTTGCTTAGTGAGATAACATGCGCTCAAGTGCAGCGCGGACTCGATCACTGAAGCTAAGTGTCCGAGTGGTTTGCATATTCTGATAATCTCGACAACTGAGGCTGTGGTTCTCTGTTGCATCAAGTGCACCACTAATGAGTACATCAACCGGTGGCTGCGGTTGTGTCCACACGCCATGAATCTCAGGAGGGCAATGCAGACTGAACCAGTCATCCCTGAGTTTGCCGGAAGCGCTGAGCAGAGCCTGTGCCGTTGCCGCCTCCACAGCGATGTTAACGATGACCCCCTTGTTTTCCTCGACGATGGAATTTACCGAGGAATTTGTGCAAACACCTGCTGTATCGAAATAGCTTTGTAGCAATTGCGCAGAAGTGTCGGTTTCGATGGCGCGAACCACCGGTGGTAGCGTGAGTGTGAAGAGAAATGTCGCTGTAAGACAGACAACCAAGGCAAGAGATTGATTGAGAGTCGCCAAGCGTGCTTTACGATGCGCGTGCATACACAAAGTGTAACGATTTTCAACGGCGTTGGTCTAGTGTAGTGTGACCTTCAAACGCTTCAAACAGAGACCACCAAAACGCCCTCAGCAAGGCGCTGTTCGCAGGCAAGGTCGGGATCCTTGTCAAGAACAGCAACGCGGCGGAGGGTGTTTTGGTGGTCTCCC
>JBGCGC010000067.1:0-50686 GCA_045110475.1 Granulosicoccus sp. | reverse complement strand
CTCGTTAGCTCTCGGTATAAGTTGTCCGTTGAACACGTGTGACCGTTCGCGGGAATGTCTGGAGTCAATTAGACTGGAATACCAGGCACGCTGTCACTAGGACATACCCTAGGCGGGCTCGAAAAATTGGACAATTTCACTGTAAAAATGCCTACAGACAGGAAATAGACAACCGTTTTGAGCGTTGTGGAGCCAGAAAGATCAGTCGACATCCTCTGCTTTTAGAAAAATCCATCAAAAAAATGGATTTTTGAAGTAAAAAATGACTTCCCCTAGGGTATTTCCTAGTGTCATCAAGAGTGAAAATACATACCATGTTGCCAACGGAGGAGTATTCATGTCTAACCTGTCGGCGACATCTCATCAACAGAGCCTGTCCTTGCATGCGCTTGATTCGCGAGGCGGGCTAATTGCGAGCACCTCCACCCCAGAGCGTCATCAGCAACCAGCATCAATTCAGGCTGCATTGTTTCAGGGCGCTACAGCAAGCGATTCAAAAGTGCTGGATATCCAAAGCACTGCAGGAACACCTGCAAATGCAGATACTTACGCAAGAAACATTCTCGCATTTGTGGGTGGGCGGTAGTCACCCAAAGCAGAGTCCTTCCGGTGCAGGGCATCTTTCTAAATACGCAGACTGTCTTTTGCCGGTGATCTCTCATATCGGAGATCTGTGACGCGACTCATTCACATTGATTTGCTCTTCAACCAGTATTCTTTTGCACACCCAACGAGCCCATGCAATGCAGGGGCGTTCAAAGAACCGTGTTGAAGAGGTTAAACGCGATCACTGTAACGAGTTACGGAATCCGAAGTTTTGACTTCAAGATGATCAAGCTGCTGGTGAAAGCAGACAGAGCGCAAAATTCAAGAATGACGCCTGGCGTTGGCGGATTTGATATGGCTGCGGTCAGATGATATTTCGGGAAAACTGCAAGGCTACGTTGTGTGAGCCAAGACTACGGAAGCAGCTTCAAGAACTGAGTGAGCGAATTTCATCCACGTAACTCCAACCACCAGACACTGATTTTGAACGCTGATACGACGACCGTACGCTACAGCAAGGCATGGCTCACTGCTGAGATGCTTGGTGCATTTTTGATTGGATACTGGATTGCAAATTGGTTGTTTGCAAGCATTGAAGCTACCGATGACGCGGATCGATTGAGTGGTTTTGTATTCGGGTTCGGTATAATTTCCCTGGCGCTGTTGGTCCGCTACTTCTGGCGGAAACTGAGAACTCTTCTGACATCGGATGCCAGCATAACGTTGGATTACAAGGCAATCCAGTTAGGTAATGGCACAAGCCTTGACTTATCCATCGATTGGCATGATATCAAGCAAATCGAGCCAGTGTTTGCGGGGATTATGCTTGACAACAGGTTTACAAGTATTGACATACACTTAAAACAACACAAAAGAGGGTCGTACGAAATCCTCAACGACTCGCGTCGCAAACGCATCGCTAATATGGCTATCACCCCATTCCTGCTATCTCCTGAGCGGATAAGTGTAGAGCTAAACAGTTTAACGATCAGTGCTGACGCGCTCTATCATTGCATTCAGAAACACGTTGACGCCTTTAATAAATCACAAAGCTCTGGTCAGTCAGGGGCTTTGCAGGATAAATTCTCTATAACACCATCGGCTCACAGCGACGTCGAAAGCCAAGGCAATAGTGACGACTCTTACTCGCTGATCGACATGGTCAGACTCACCGAACAAAGCTTATACCAAGTTATCCAACTACCTTACCGTTTGGCGCTCGCGATTGACGTTGTTCTGGCGCTTACGTTAATAACGGGTCTGACGTTGATAGGCATTTATGAGCTTGATAAAAACATCACATTGGCTAGTCCTGCTGCTATTCAGCTATCCGGCTACGTAAAGCTCGCAATAATGATGCTATTCGTCCTTCAGACCGTTAACGCATGGCCCGCACAGATAAATCGTCGATCAAGAAATGCTGTGCACCGCGTTCTGTTGAAAGCACATGGGTTTAAGCGCTTTGGTTGGTTTGGCATACTTGTACATATGTTTGTGGTTTCAATTTTCCTGAACATATCGATCAATGCCATATTCAACCATACACTACCTACGGTCACTTTGTCCTCGTAGGAAATCAGAGCGGAATAGCCAGGCATCATTTAAGAGGAGGCACTCACGCGCATGGTAGCGACGGTCTCACAGGTATATGCCCCTAGCATTAAGCTGGGCAAGAACCTTGGGAAACTGGCATTGTAAAAACAGCTCCACAATCCGGTGACATGCACATAAACGACTACCTGTGTTATTCATGAATGGCACTGAGGATCCTTTGGTTCCCTACGAAGGGGGGCAAAAAGCATCAAATCGTGGAGAAGCGTTATCAACCATAGAAACTATCAACTATTGGGTAAGGCGAAACCAAGCGAATGCCATACCAACGCAAAGACCGTTGGCTAATACTGATCAAAGCGATAATTCAACCATTACCCGTTTTTCATATGCCAATGTTGCTGGCCAACGTGTCGTTGAACACTACGAAGTGGTAAACGGGGGACACACCGAGCCCAGCATCCAGGAAAAATATGCCAATCTCTACAAATTGATTGTCGGAAATCAAAATCATGACGTTGAGATGGCTGAGGAGGTCTGGATATTTTTCAAGGCAAATTGACAAGCACGTATATCGATTAGCGCCTGACGCGATATGCACTGTGTCACTGCAGGCTCGGCGTTAACCGCCAACTGCGGCCCGGCTGACGTCCTAACGACATTTGCTGCCCTTAAGTTCATCCAGCGAGGCGCCATCATAGTGTCTGCAGCGTATACATGCCTTAAAGAAATAGGACGTACTGCACTACGCCTGCGGTAAGGCAAAAAACGAGCACGGCCCATCACTATCAATATGGATCCCACTGATGATACGACCTACGGCGGCCAGCAATTGATGCCCATCAACAAGCACTATGACGATCTGTATTATTTGCCTGTCGCCTGCTTCCTGCAATTTAATGATGAGTCGGATCAATACGCATTTGGCCACGTGCTGCATCCCAGAGATTCCACACCGCAGCCCCACTAACTAGACAGTTCAATCGGCCCCCACTCAGGATAGAGATCCCCCGGCCCGGGGTTGTCAGGATGTGTACTGCCACCCAAGTGGGTCATAACACCCCACACAGCATTCAGAGACGATTGCACCGCACCCTCAACCCAGGCGGGAGTCCAACTGACACCATCGCCTGCCAGAAAAATTCCACGCTGCGATACCGGAAGGTCTGTCTGCATAAACTGACCAAACATGCGACGGTTGTAGCGATAGTGGCCGGGTAATGCACCTTTGAAAGCCCCAAGAAAATTTCGATCACTCTCCCAACTTACAGTGATTGGATCACCCAGAATATGTTGTCGAATATCCACATCGGGATAGACTTTAGCCAGTGAGGTCAGTGCCAGCTCCACACGCTGTTCAACCGGCAGTGGTAACATTTTCAGAGCGTCAGTCATCCATGTATAGGTGAGACAGATGACTGAGGGCTTGTCAGGTCCGTTATCGAAGAAATACGTCCCTCGCGTCAATCGGTCTGTCAGAGTCATCGACATGACATCATGGCCTGTCTCAGGATCTTTATCCTTCCAGAACGGACGATCGACCATTACAAAGGTCTTGGACGCTTGCATATAGCGAGTGCGATCAAGGGCCATCCACAATTTTTGATCAAAAAGGTCTTCTTGAGTGTCAATCGCAGTTGTTAGTAGATGCGTTTGGCATGTAACGATCACGGCGCTATATTCTTCGCAGCGGCCCCATTGATCCGTCAACTGAGTATTAGCACCATTGCGTGCAATACGCGTTACACCCGGACGAGTTGCACCTCCATTAAGCTGACAAAGCGAGGTGCATTCGTCCCAATACACGATCGATTTGGCTTCATGCTGCCACAGCTTGTGTAATACCTGCTCTACACCGCCAACCATATAACGCTGATTTTCATCCAGCTCAGTTACGTTGACGCGCAAAATTTCCAACATCGAGTTAGGGAAGTCGGAGTCCCAGCCGCCGGTCCCGAATCCCACTTGCCCAAAGATCTCCCGGTGACGAAAGGAAAGAGCCTTAAACGCCTGGGATGAAACAATAAAATCATAAAACGTTCGTTCATCCCACTCTCGTACAATCGGGTTCCAGACAGCCTTGATACGAGCCGGGTCTCGGTCACGAATTGCCTGTTTAAGGGCGGTGAACTGCACGCTTTCTTCCAGAGCTTCATGGTACGCAGCGGCTACCTCCTGATAGATGGGCGGTAAATCAGCAAGTGTTTCAGCATAAAGTGTTTCGCCTTCCAGATCGATCACGGTTGAACCGGCTGCACACGTTAACGGGTTGGGAAACGGCCTGCTTTCTACACCCATCTGCTCTACATAGTGATAAAAACCTGCTGAGGACACAGGGAACCTCATCGCACCTAACTCGGCGATGACATCCGTCGTTCCTTCAAATATCCGTGAACGCAAGCGGCCACCAAATTGCCCAGACTCATACACAACAGGACATAAACCCAGACGCATTAACTCATAAGCGGCAATGATACCTGCAGCGCCAGCACCTATTATCGCAACTTTATCTCCATATCTGGAAGGAGGTATCTGACCCAAACCTGCAGGGTGACTTAGCCAGTCATCGTAGCCAAAAGGAAAGTCCGGACCAAACGCGGTGACTGGGCCTTGACTGTTTTTATTCACCGTAGTTTTCTCACGAGGTGTAAAGCTCAGGCCGTATGTCCTGCAAGTAAGGCGTCGACGTTCGCACATCCTGAAGATGTTGTCGAGAAAGGGATCCAAAGATCAGCTCTTCACCGCTCGACGCTGCGCGCGCGATGTCGTCACCCGACGGGCCACAAATACAAGACAGCCCACAATAGGAAAATTCACCTTCGCTACCGATGTAGTTGGCATAAGCGATGTACACGGCATTTTCTTGTGCACGCACCGGCACCATGTTGCTCGCAACGCTGAAAAAAGGCGCCATATTAGCGGTGGGCGTAAGTATTACGTCAGCTCCTGATTGTGCATAAAAACGTGCCACTTCCGGAAACTCAATGTCATAGCAGATGGCCAGCGCGATTTGCCAGCCCTGATAGGAAACCGGTGTAGTCAGGATAGCTCCTGCAGTAAACTGAGCCCGATCAACATCGCCAAAGAGGTGGGTTTTTCGATACACACACAATGTATTGCCACACGAACCGATGAAAGCCACACTGTTGTAGACACGAGCGTCAGTAGCCAGCTCCGGGAACCCTACCACGATGGCAACTTTGTACTTGCGAGCCAGGCTGGCAACCTGCTGTAGCATACTTCCGTCGGTGTGTTGGGCGGCCGCACGTACTGCTGTTGCGCCGATGTTATAGCCGGTTAAAAACATCTCAGGCGTAACCAGAATATCAGCCTGCGCTGCAGCCGCTTGAGCCGCGGCCTTGTCAATAGATTGTAAGTTATCAAACAGTGAATTATCGCCACTGACTGGTCTCGCTTGCATGATGCATAGTTTCATGGCGGATTCAGGCTTATTTCTATAGAGGTAAACCGTTCAATTACATACCCCATCCAGATAAATAATCCGGGAAATATAGGCACAAGGTAACGTGGAGAAGCAGGAAGCAGCAGACACAATCCAATGTAAATTGAGATAACTGTCATGATCAGCTTTATTTCAATACTTACTAAGTGCCAGCGACGTATGGAAACGTACAGCACGGGCAGCACGACCACCAGCAACAAAACCCCGCATATGGTCCAGATCAATTTGGGTATCCTTTGAAATTGCCTGGATTGCGGCACATCGAAAAACAACCTGAATACGTTAGTGGCATAGTTGCGAATCAGAGCCTTGGTACTGTTTTCTGCCTCAAGGTGTCGCCGGATACCCGCCTTCCACAGCTCATTCTGGTCTGCGAACGGGGTATTTGAAATTTCCTGAATTGTCGCTAGATGATTCTGCGTCATCAATGGATCCTCAACAATCCATTTTTCCTGCGACCAGTTACCAAACTCACCCTCATGAGGGCTTGTCATCCAGTACAACAGCTCGGCACCATTGGTTGACCAGGCAAAAAATTTGCCGGTATGCAGATGGGTATAGGCCAGATAGGGGGTGCAGAACAACAAGCCCAAAACCAGAGGCAAAACCGCTTTTCGGGTGTACTCGCGATGACCATCAAAATATAAGAGTAACGGTATGACGATGATGCTTCCCAGCAGCACATAACCGAACAATACCCGGGTTAACGCCAGCATGCTGATAGCGAATGCAGACAGCAAAACCCATTTCAACGACAGTTGCGTACTTCTCAACGCAGCGATGTAGGCCAGCAGGAACAGGCTGAACAACAGTGGCGTTACGTTTTCAGTCATAAGGTACGGCACCCAGCGTAACTGAAGTGGATGCAATGCCATAATCGTAACGATAATAAATGCAGTTTTTTTCGAAACAAACTTGCGAGCCGCCAGATAACTGATCGCGATGCCGCCAAGTAGAAAAAACACATTTATGACCCTGAAAGGGAACAAACGCCATTTCAGGTTATTCATCACCTCATTTGAAGGTGACAAAACATCATATTCGAAGGTTGTACTGTTTTGAACAATGCTACCTACCTGCCAGTCTGAAAAATGCATAACCGGCGCGAGTAATAAGGGATAGCCCGGTCCGTTACTGAATTCCGGTCGATCGTCAGCGACAAAATATCCATTGGAAAGGTTATTTGCGCCTTCGAAGTAACGCCACTCATCGTGGCGTAAGCGATCTGGACTAAAAATCACCAACAGCAGCAGATAAAAGGCACCCAATGCAACAAACGAATACAAACCGGCACTTTGTTTCAACCTGGACGCAAACGAGGATGCGTAGCGACTTGCCTGCGGCTGATTCACAGATTTCGTGTGGGGCCAGTGTTAGTCGGCGTCGACAATGGTAAATCGCGTAATAGCATGTAGCACCTCGCCTGGAAATTAACCCATTAGTTTACACCGTCATCCTGAAAGAGGAGGGCTGTTATGTATATTGGATCACAAAAATTCCGGCTGGGCAGTGCTAAATTTTGTGGTGGAAATGATCCCGATTCGACGCCTGATCTTATAAAAGAACAGCCGTCAATAACTACTGTTAAACTTCAACCTTAATGGTTGAGGTGAGCGCACATGTTTTTACCCATTTCCGGTGACGGACCGATCAGGTAGGGAGAAATCCATCGGCAAAGATCTTTTTCTATCTGCAGCTACGCCTGCACTAAGACTTGCCGCAGCATTTTTGCAATTTGCCGCTACCGTCTGGATAGCACGGCTGCTCGGTGAATCAGCAGCCGGAGACTTCTTTTTCTGGTCCGGCGTTCTGATGTATGTGGGCCAGGTGGCCAGTATTGGACTGGATGGACTAGCGTTGCAACAGACGCCTCGGCTGCGTGACAGACCCAATGCACTGGGTCGATTTCTCGGACAGAATCGCACGTTGATCGTCATATTCGCCATGGTCATCGGAACGGTATTAATCGGCTACGCAAAGTTCCTGCAACCCGATACCGCTCGTCCTCTGCTGTGGTATCTGGCCTTGCCACTGTGTACTGCGGGTGTGGCGCTTAGCAGAATCAATGGCGAAGCCATGAAAGGGCTTGGCCACCCGCTGCTTGGCATTGTGTATCGCCAGCTTCTAATTGGCGCGTTTTTTATTGTGGCGCTCGTTGTGTATGGCAAGCAGCTCACCGCCAACAATGCGTTGATCATCTTTGCCCTGGCGTTTTTGTTGTCCGGTTTGGCGCCCATCGTCGGTCCGGGATTTCGGGGCCTCGCGCCGCAATTCTGCCGCACGACATGGGAGCACTCCCGTCCATGCCTCAGAGACGCAACGCCGCTGTTCGTATTTACCGTGTTAGTCGCTCTCAGTTATGTTGTTCCGTTGGTCATGCTTGAGCGCAACCATCCACCCGAGGCCATTTCCTTTTTTACCACGACATTCCGCATTTTTATGCTGGTCGATCTGCTCGGCCTTGCGGTTCACTCAGTGTTGCTTCCCGGCCTTTCACGCGCTGGCAACAGACTTGACTGGCGATCTGTCTCAAAAATTTATCAGCAGGCGACGCTGAACGGATTGCTGCTAATGTCCATCCCTATCCTGGTGGTTTTTTTCGCTGCCGTTCCGATCATGTCACTGTTCGGTGACGAATTTACTGCCGCGGCTCCTCTACTGCGCGTGATGCTAGTGTTTGCGGCGTTGTCATTGCTACTCGGTCCAGCGAACGAGTTAATTCTAATGATCAACCATACCTATATGCGGGCTGTGCTGGCAGCGGCGAGTTTGCTACTGACACTGATACTGTCGTTGCTGTACATACCCGAGTACGGCTCAATTGCAGTCGCTTACGTGATTGGCTGCGGCATGATATTTCAGAAACTGCTCTGTATTGCGCATTACGCCAGACATACGTGGATGAGTTCGAAAAATTAAGCAGACCCTTCTCGCTGCCACTGCACATCCGTGTTTACCTGATTCCCCACGACACGGACGTGTACGCCATCGCCATTCTTGAACTGCAACTTCAGACCTGCAATAAAGCGCAGTATAGAACCTAGCCGACACACGCAAATCTCCCTTGATTTTTGAGCCATTCATCCGTGCGGATCCATCGAAGCTCCCTTGTACCCATCTATTGCGCATAATCACAGTTTTATTCTGCTAGTTGTTCTGTAAGCCCTTAAGAAGAGCTCGGTCTGGATTGCGTATTCTCAAGCCCTTCTCCCAATGCAATACTAGCCTTAAACCTCTGTATTAATTATAGTTTCTGCTTTTTTGGGACATATTGTGCGGGTGAATAGTCATCCAAAGGCACTCGGCACGCAAAACACTGCGCAACATTAACCAGCCTGTTAGCAATCGGGCATTGTGTAAAAGCGACGTCGGTGGGCGTAGTGCGAATAGTGAGTTAAGGAGCATATCGCTTAGTCAGGCACATTGTGCGTAGCGGTTGCGGCTGTACAAGTGTCGTCTTGTAACGACATAATGATCAGGCTTACGACGGTAGAGCGCCCCGTCTGGAGCCCGATAGGTCCTGTCCGATTACATCCATTCTTTACGCAGGTGTGTGGCACGTCTGACAAGGGTTTTGCAGACCGTATATCTCCCCCTCAACTTGCGGCCGTCACTCCACCTTTACAGTCAGACCACACCGATGCACAGCAAAACCTTTTCGATGGACGCCATAGCAACCATCCGATCATGCTACAGCCAACGCTTCGGCATACCCAGACAGCCCGGACTGGTACAGAGCGCCGTTGCGGCGATCGAATTCGAACCAACGGGCGATAACGAGCTGGCGTTGCGCGATCTCGGCTCCTTTTCTCACCTTTGGGTTGTGTTTGTATTTCACCATCAGCACTACACACGTTTCAAACCACGGGTGCAGCCACCCCGGCTCGGTGGCAAAACATCAATCGGTGTCTACGCCACACGCAGCCCCAACCGACCAAACCCCATAGGGCTGAGCGTCGTTGAATTGCGAGAAGTCACTTTTGACGAAGACCGGTTTCGTGTCCTTGTCAATGGTGGAGATTTTCTCGATGGCACACCCGTGCTCGATATCAAACCCTATGTGCCGTTTGTCGATGCCATCCCCGAAGCCAGATCCGACTGGGCAACGCCGTTACAGGATGCTCTCAAGGTCACCTGGAATACGCAAGCACTACAGCGTTTGAACGAGATGGAACCGGACAACGATCTCGTGGCAACCGGTTCTCTCGGACTGAAGCACCTGATTGAGAAGACACTGGCGCAGGACCCCCGCCCTGCTCACGAGCGCGGGAAGGACGGCAAGCAGGATCAACACTGGGGAGTCATGATCGGCCCGGCCGACGTCAGGTTCAAAGTGGAGAGTGGTGTTGCGATTATTCAGGCCGTGGAACCCAACTGATGAGACGTCACGCCGGCGCACGCATACCGTCGCCAACAGTTTTAAGCCGTTGCGGAAAACGTAGAACAAGGTAGGCAACAACGCAGCTGTACTCACAGGGCTTTATTCATCTATATCGACCTGCGTGTCGGTTCGCTATGAACGCCACGTGCCGTGTGCCCTCGGCCATCTTTTTCTTGTTGACTCTCAGCGCTGCAAAAAATGCATCACCCCTGACAAAAAATAGCACCATTTAGACGTAGATGATGGTTGATAATCCCGGTCTATTATCCAAAAGAACCCAACCCATCATGCCAATCAGCGCAACACCTGATACAGATGTATTAAAAATTGATGACGCTCAACTGCCCGTCGTCGACTTAAGTGGGCTATTTACTGGCGACATCGAATCCGTCGCCAAAGCTCTCGGAGCCGCAGCGAGAACATCCGGATTCTTTTATATATCCGGACACGGAATTCCGCAACCGCAGATCGATGCTATTTTTTCAGCTTCCAGGCAATTTCATTCAATGCCTCGGTCATATAAAATGAAATACTGGTGTGGATTCACTACCCACCACCGCGGCTATGTTCCATTTGAAGAAAACGGAGCAACGTTTCCTGAGCGAATAAATTTTTACGAGGCCTGGGATATGTCGTACGAAGCACCAGCGGATCACCCGGATTACCTTGCTCAATGGCGCATGACAGGACCTAACGTCTGGCCTGATCTTGATGGTTGGAAAGAAACCGTCTCCGGATATTACAACGCTGTTTTTGAGCTCGGGTTGAAGATGCTTGATGCATTAGCGTTAGAACTCGGCGTTCAGCCAGAAGAGCTTCGACAGCACATCACCTACCCTACCTCTCAGCTACGTATGCTCAGCTATGTTGAAAACAATCAACAAACATCTGACTCTACCGCCGGCATAGACTCACACTCAGACTTTGAATGCTTCACGATACTCCTGCAGGATGCGCCCGGCTTGCAGGTGATGAACTCTGAAGACCATTGGGTAGAGGCGCCACCGTTGCCAGGAACCTTCATCGTCAATATTGGAGACATATTCGAAACATGGTCTGGTGGTCTGTACAAGTCTACCCAACACCGAGTCATCAATACCGGCAAACCCAGGTATTCTTTTCCGCTATTTTTCGGTCTCGACTACCATACAACGGTACAGACACTGGATAAATTTCGCACTCCGGACACCACAGCCAAATACCCTACCATCAAAGCAGGCGAACACTTGATGAGAATGAGCGTACCAACGTTTCGCTATATGAGCGATCTGGTTGAAAAAGGAGAATTAAATCTCGGCTATGACATTCCAGCGGAAAGTCCATTTAAAAGAGACGCAAAAGCAATACCAAGCTGACAATTCAAGGCAACTGTCACAACCGCGGTTAACTGGAGAGCGACGTATTAAGTGATGCAAATTTTGCAGCAGGCCAGAAAGTTATTAGCACTAGGCAAAAAGAGCAGCGGTATTTAGTCTCGAAGGAAAATTTCTACCCGGAATATCCGATGACACAACCTATAAGCACTTGTTTTCCCCGACGCACTTTTCTCAAAGCAGCAGCAGTCACCGCCGCCGCAGGTGTCGGCATTACCGCGGCACCATTGTATGCAAAGGCACGCTCATTGAAAATCGGATCATACGGTGGATACTTTGAAGATAGCTTTAAAGAGCATGTCTATCCTGTATTTACTGAGGCCACCGGCATAGCCGTGGAGAGCGTAACCCAACCAAACTCCACTGATTGGCTTGTTACGATGCAACAGGCTGCATCAGCTGGAACAGCACCCGCTGATCTATCCTTATATTCAAGAGACACCATGATAAAGGCCTCGCGTATCGGTGGTTTGCTCGCGGCATTGAACAAGTCTTCCATGTCGTCTACCAGCAATCTTGATCCCTACTTCCTTTTCAGCGATGGCGATGATGTCCTGGGAGTCGGCGCAATGTCATGGTTTACTTCAATGGTGATCAATCCCGAAGAGGCTGATAGCCCAGCCAGTTGGGCTGACTTCTGGGATACCGAGAAATACGAGGCTAGTCTGGGATTCTCCAAGACCTTCAACTCAAATTTTCTGGACATTGTAGCGACGACGTTCTTTGATGGGCCTTCGACATTCAGCTCCAGGGATGGGATTGCAGCGATCATCGAAAAGGCTGCTGAAATCAAGCCTAACGTTACGCTCTGGTGGTCTGGGGAAAGTCAAATGGAACAAGGCATGAAAAACGGCGATGTCATTGGCGGCATGTACTATCACGATGTGGCGACACTCATGGCAGCCGACGGTTTTCCAATTAAGTCGATCTTCCCTAAAGAAGGTAATCCACAAGCTTACGGTTCATGGTGTCTATCTACCTTGTCTGAGAAAACAGACGAGGCTCAGGAGTTCATGAATTTTTCATCTGACCCAAGTATTCAGGCATTAATGAGCCGCAAGATTGGTACGGCACCTCTGATTGATCAAGCCAAGACGGATCTTACCGATGAAGAGTTCGCTGCAGTGTCCGGCATCCCGGCCATTCAGCCCGCCTACGAGGCCTATCTGGATGAGGAAACCTTTATCAAGGAAAGCTGGGATAAGATGCTGGCATCCAGCTAGACGTTGATAGCGTGTCAGAACTGGTTCTGAAGAGTCTGCACAAACGCTTTGGTACATCAACTGCCGTCGAACCCACTGATCTTACGTTTCGTTCAGGGGAGCTTACTGCACTTCTCGGTCCGTCAGGTTGTGGCAAGACGACGCTTCTGAGAATGATTGCCGGACTGGAGAAGCCAAGCTCTGGTAACATCGAACTCGATGGCATTGATATTTCTGAGCAGCCTGCTCACCTGCGCAAATTTGGGATGGTTTTCCAGTCTTTCGCCCTATTTCCGCACTTATCTGTTTTAGAGAACGTTGTCTATGCATTGACCATTGCCGGAGTCTCCAAATCGCAAAGACAAGAACAAGGCAGGCATCTGCTGGAGCTTGTGCAACTGGCTGATTTTGGCAATCGACGAATTGGCGAACTTTCCGGAGGACAGCGACAACGTGTTGCCATAGCACGGGCATTGGCTCAAAAGCCAACAGTGTTTTTACTGGATGAACCCATGTCAGCACTGGATGCCAAGCTACGCGAGGAAATGCAGATCGAACTGCGTCTGCTGCAACAGCGTGTCGGCATTACGACCATTGTTGTCACTCATGATCAGAGAGAAGCGATGACCATCGCCGACAACGTTGTTGTCATGGCGCATGGAAGGACCGAGCAAACCGGCTCTCCGAACGAAATATACAACAAACCTGACAGCCCATTTGTTGCAACTTTCATTGGCAAGGCCAATCTGTTTGAGGGGATTGTTGCGCAGGGGAAAATTCGCGCTGGTGGTTGCACCCTTGAAACAGATCATCCGGTTAATTTTCTAGATGGCGCGAGAGTTCAGGTGTTCTCCCGACCCGAGCGTGCTGTCATAGTAAAAGGTTTAGGCAAGAACACAATTATCGCCACGATTCTCTATGTCAGAAACGTTGGCCCTTCGCTGGAAATACACGTTAGCAGTGAGCTTGGCCCACTCCTTATTGATACACCTAACTATCAGCAAGCATCAAGTTACACGATCGGACAAACCATTCATGTACAAATGCCGGGGGCATCACTAAGGATATTCCCTGACACCGCCTCTGCGGCATGAACAGCATGGCAGCAATTGATGCCCGGATTCGCGCGGTACAGGAAGAAAAAACGACCCTGTATTTTAGCAAACAGGCTGTATTAACAGCCATTTTCTCACTTACAGTCGTTCTACTCTGCACAGTACCTTTTCTCTTAGTGCTGACCATTAGTTTTGGTGAAAAAATTGAAGGGGCAGGATGGCGCTGGTCATTCGACTTGTCAAATTATCAACGATTCTTCGTCGGGGCCGACTGGCCAAACTCAACATCGTACTTATACCTGAAACGCCTCGGTTTTTCTTTCTACTATGCCGTCGTCGCCTCCATACTAACTGTATGCACAGCTTTTCCATTCGCTTATCTCATGACCCGCCAAACGCGAACGTGGCAGACCATCTGGCTCGTTTTTCTACTATCGGCCGTATCCTTATCTGAAGTATTTGTCGTTATGGGCTGGGATATTTTGCTATCAAACCGGTCTGGCTTACCCATGCTTTTCAAGGAATCAGGATTTACCGATTGGCTCAAGGATGTTGGGTGGTTTCAGACATTGAGAGACTGGGGCCTGGCAAATCCACGTAATGTCAGGTTTAAACCCACAGACTTTGCAACACTGCTGACTCTTTGCTACCTCACCTGGCCTTATGCTGTCATCCTGCTCTATCCAGCTCTTTCACGACTGGATCGCTCCACACTCGAAGCAGCAGCCACGATGGGTGCAAGCCCACTGAAGGTTATCACCAGCGTCATTATTCCTTCAGTGAGGTTGGCTTTGATTGGAACCACTCTTCTATTATTTGTATTTCTACTCGGTTCGTATGTGGCAATAACCGTATTTGCACATCCATCAAGACAAACCCTTGCAGTGTCTGTCTATGAATCTGTTCGGGGCGCAACTCTCAATTCGCCATTTGGTGCGGCCCAAGCCATTGTCCTTCTCCTGACTGCCGCAATTTTTCTGGTTTGTGCGCTAATCATAAACAAGCGTACCAAGGCTGAGATATAAAGTCGTGCGCATTCTTTCAAAGACAGTTGAGCTACTCTATCTATCATTGGCAGCAGTGATTATAGCCCTGCCCATCATCGTTGTTTGTGCTTCTGCATTAAACGGTGGACGTACTATGCTGTTTCCGCCTCAGGATCCATCATTCGCCCGGTTCGCAGAATTTTTCCTCACAGAAGAGGAGTGGCGGAAATCGTTAAAAAATTCCATTTTTATCGCTATTCTCAGCGCTGCATTAGCAGTGCTTATCGCCTGGCCGACAGCTTATATGGTATGGCGAAGAAGTACTAAATGGTCCAAATCGCTAGCAATGCTCGCAAGTTTACCGTTTGCCTTGCCTCCTATTGTTTTTGGTGTTGGGCTAGGTTTCATGTGGGCATTTCTGGGTGTGCTTGGCAGCATTTGGGCTGGTATTGTTAGTCATGCAGTACTACTTGCCGCCCTACCTGTGGCAACCATATCCATTGGCCTGCAAGCGATAGACCGATCCCACATCGACGCAGCCGCCACCATGGGGGCGACCGAGTCTGTCGCCTTTCGCACCATTATTTTGCCACTGACAATTCCATATACAGCATCAGGCTTTTTCTTTGCACTAATATTAAGTTTTAATGAATTCATTGTGATGTTTTTTGTTTCGGCGTCATCTTATTCAACCGTTACACTGAAAATTTTTAATTCACTTAGAAACGGATTTACACCAACAATGGCAGTAGCAGCCGTTACATTTATCGTTTCTTCCATTCTTGTATTCGGACTTATCGCACGCTTTGGCGATTTGCCGCGACTCATGGGTGCTGATCAAGCCCGCTCAAACTAAGGTATAAAAACATGCCAACACAACCTATGCTAGTAGGAAATTCTGTACTTATTGTTATAGACATTCAAAAATCTGCCTTTATGGATGTCAAAGCCGGTATTCCGGTAATGCCTGGCTACTCCGACAATATGCGCAAAGCGCGCTCACTAATCGATACAGCACATGAGGTCAATATGCCGGTGATTTTTTTTCAGGAGATTCATCGTCGAAACTTAGTAGATTACGGCCGTGAGCTGGATGGCAGCGAAGATATTCATTGTCTTGAAGGCGAACCGGGGACACCCGTTGCAGCCGAGGAGATGGATATGCGTAACTCAGACTACTTTATCCATAAACGTCGCTACTCCTGCTTTTTCGGTACCGAGCTGGAGATACTGCTAAAGGGGCTAAAGGCACAAACGTTGATCCTTGTGGGCGGTATGACAGATGTATGCGTTCACTACACGTTCGCCGATGCTCATCAGCACGATTACTATGTGCGTGTAGCAAAGGATTGTGTCGGCGGAACATCTCCCGAAGCTCATCATGCATCGTTGAATGCTATGGAATACCTGCAAACAGGTGCACTACGGGATTCCAGTGATATTATTCTTGAATTAAAGCAAAAAAACGTTGTCGCTGCATAGCGGTGTAAGCATAGTTCTAGTCAATAGAAACCATTAAATTGAACATTGATCAACTTCAGGGACTCTGGCGTCGAGACTGGTTGCGCACAGACGATCATCAGGATAATACGACCAGAGTATTCTGGGCACAATGCGGCAGTTTATTTGTGGATGTCAGAATCCCATTGGAACGCGCAGACGTCGAAAACAAGAAATGCCTTGCACAGTTGGATACCAATGCGCTGGAAATTCTGCTGCAATCGGAAGGATTTGCAGGTACAACGCACTTGGAAGACGACATCTGCACATGGCACCGGCAAATCAACTGGCAAGGAAAAACTAATGATATCGACGCTGGGCATCTTTGGTTCGACCAGCATGCTGACACGTTGATCGAGGATGGTGTCCACGCAGACTACCGTGAACAATGGCAAAAAATTTCAACTCCAACATTTAGTGCACGAACATTCGAGGTAGCAGGAATGTCGGGGATCCTTCTTTCGTCACCTGCCCTGTTCGTATTGGGAATAGGGCACGAGGACAGCTCGGGCCCGACTGTCGACATCACCCAAGTCGACAGTATGACCCCGATAGGGCCAAGCGTGTATTTTTCCTCCGAATACTGCATTGGTCATTGGCACGAACACTTGGGCATCGCAGAATTAAGTACCAATCCATTTTCTGAAGGTCAGGCTGTGCTTGATCAGAGCGATGAGGGCATCACATGGCGACAGCAAACGTTCGAAGGCACTGAAATACACCATCGACTGTTCTAGTCTGAACTATTCTTGAATCACCAGATTATTACACCAGACCCTTTTTCTGTAGCGAATCCTACTCAGTCGGAAATACAGGATGATTACCATTGTAGATATCGAGGCTTCAGGGCTCCAGGCTGAAAGCTATCCGATCGAGATAGGTGTCGCCCTTGTCAATGGTGACCGACATAGCATGCTCATACGCCCTGAGCCAGATTGGAATCACTGGGACGACAACGCGGAACGGATCCACGGCATTACGCGAACGACTCTAAATCGGCACGGCCGTTCCAGCGAAGAGGTAGCCAATCAACTTAACACCTTACTCAAAGCACAGCAGACTTATTCTGACGGATGGGTCGTAGACAAACCCTGGCTTACCAGACTATTTTCCGCAGCCAGGATACCCATTCAGTTCGCCCTCAGCCCGATTGAGCAAATCATGAACGAACACCAGTTTCTACACTGGGATGACATCAAGCAACAGATGATTATAGAACTTGCTGCAACCCGTCACCGGGCAAGCCATGATGCCTGGGTTATTCAACAGACCTACGTTCGCTCACGCCAGCTATCGCTTAAGAAAAGTTCATAGTGCCCAACTCAAAGAGCCGAATTTCGTCAAACACTAATGCAGCAAAGAATTTGAACTGTCTGACAAGTCATACTTCGCTACCCTCACTCCACAAGGCTTTCAGGATGGTGAACAACGATTTGCTTTCTCGATATGCTCAATACACCTTTTTTTTGTAAATTATCGAATGACTGGGTGACCCATTGTCTGGTTGCGCCTACGATGTTCGCGATCTGTTCATTGCTCATCGTGCGTGAGATAACTAGCCCATCATCCGTTTCATCACTGTGATGATCGACCAGAATCAGCAACAATTGCTGTAACCGCTCGGATACTGAACGTGTACCAAGCATCTGAATAAGCGCAGAATATGCCTTCCCTTTTTTAATCAACGCTTCTATCAGTGCGATAGCGATATCAGGAGATTGATAGACCAGGGCTCGCAAATTTTTACCTGTGATAAAGAGAAGTTCACAGTCTTCAATGATATTGGCAGACCAGATATGCCTACCTCTACCAAATACTTCAGGGCCACCAATGAAATGCCCTGCCCCCCAATACGCCAAAGTGATCTCTTTACCACTGGGCCCCGCGTAATATGTACGCACCCTACCCTTTTCTATAATCCATACACCAGTATGAAGTTGCCCTTGACAAAACAGATGTTCACTTTTCTTCATACACAATCTGGTGCCAACCGATACCATGCGCGTACGTTCCTCTTCCTGAAGATTGGCGAACAAGTCTGACGCGGTATGGAGATCCAGTATATCTTCAGACAGATAAATGGCAGAAGAATCAGCGCTCATGGCACCCTGCTTCTTGATGCAAGATACCCGGCAATCGAATCAATTTCGGCATCAGAGAGTGTACCAAGCTGTTGTTTCATCACACCCGAATCACCGCTTGCTCGCATACCGTCTCGTATCTCACGCATTTGCTTGGACAGGTATTCAGGGTGTTGCGCAGACAACAGCGGCATGGCTGAATCCGCACTGACCTGTTCAAGATGACAGCTAGAGCAGCCAACACGAATAAAGAGGCTCTCCCCTTCGGGATCGTTTGTGTCTAACGCTTCCGGTGGAGGTTGAGTTGAAAACCAGTTAACGATCTCCGGTATTTCAGATTCATCGATTTCAGTCACTACCGTTGACATTTGACCTCCATCATTTGTACGCAAACCATCCTTGAAATCATGAATCTGCTTTTCGAGATACGCAGCATTCTGACCCGCAAGCTTGGGAAACTTCGTTCGCACGGTATCCCCAAACAGACCATGACATAGAGCGCAGCGTTCATACGGTGCTGTGCCAGAATCCACCGAGCCTGCAGATACTGCCGATGAAAGCAGTAGCGTTGCAAGGCACACCTTCAACGCTATCGGCATTTGATTAAGCACTACGATGCCAAACTCATTGTTATCTATCCAAGAAAAGTTGTGTCATCGACAGTTTCCCAACGAATACCAGTGAGATATTTTCGTCACACACTATTACACTGAACCAGTATCTCTGTAAAACGAAATCACCATTAGTCAATTCAGACCCATGCTCACTCGGAGCTATTAAGATTTCTTGTCGCGACGATGCTGGATCTGTAATCGCGCCAGAAACTCTGCCGTCTTACCGGCATGAAATGGCGGATCAAGCCGTGCATGCATCTGCCCGTCAGGACCTATTACAGAGACAAAAGCACTATGCTGAACTTCATAACTTCCATCGGCGTTTGGTTCCATTAACCTGTAGAAACTATCTGTTGCCTCTACCAGAGCATCGATGTGTTCACGCTCGCCTGTAACGCCTCGAAAATCCGGATGAAAGTAACTGGCATATCGGGTCACAATATCCTTATCCCTTGCTGGGTCAACGGACACGAAAACCATCTTCGGCACGTTGTCAGGTCTTACTCTTAATGATGTCTCTGAAATGGCCTCTTCAAGATTTTTCAGAGTAAAAGGACATACGTCCGGACACGAATTAAAACCAAACATGACCAGAGTCCAACGATCGATCAGGCTTTCTTGAGTAAACGTTTTTCCGTTGTCGTCACTCAAGACGAACTCAGGAATTGGCCTTGCGTCTTTGAGCATAATGCCTTGAACCTGAGCATGAAGCAACGCAGGTAGCAAATAGAGTAAAGACAGAAATATCGTTGCTTTCATTGATTTTGCATCTCAAATGCGCGGCGGCTTTCATCACGTATAATGTCCAGACACTCTTTACGTGCGTTTACATACCGCTTGTCAATTGCCATATCTATGTGCCGAGGACGTGGTAAATCAATGGTCAGATCTTTAACGATGCGCCCCGGTGCAGCGCTCATGATCAGAACACGATCAGCAAGGAAAACGGCTTCATCAACGTCATGTGTAACAAACATGACCGTTGTCCCATAGTTTTTCCAGATATCCAGCAGGTTTTCCTGCATCGTAAGACGTGTTTGTGCATCAAGCGCACCAAAAGGTTCATCCATTAGTAGTACCGATGGGTAGTTCGCCAGCGCACGTGCTATGCCCACTCGTTGTTGCATACCTCCGGAGAGCTCAGCGGGGTAACGTTTGGCAAACTTTAATAGCCCCACCATGCTCAGAGACGTATTAGTTATCGCACTGGCCTCTTTGCGGCTGACACCAGACATTAAAGGCCCAAATGCCACATTCTCATATACCGTCTTCCACGGTAAGAGAGAATACTGTTGAAACACCATACCGCGGTCCGGACCTGGCTTTTCCACTTTCACACCATCAACCAGAACCTCACCGGTTGACGGTGTTATGTAACCTGCAACTGCATTTAACAACGTTGACTTACCGCAACCTGATGGACCAAGAATGCAAATAAACTCACCACAATGCACAGTCAGGGAGGTCGGGGCTACGGCATGGTGTGTACCCTCACCTTGTCCGAACGAAATACTTACGTCATTAAAAGTTATTGTGCCTTTATTCGCAGAATTATCAGATTTAACTGATTCTTGTTTATTGTTTGTCGGCGCAACGACTACATCAAGCATGATCAAGATTTCCAATCAGCGAAGCTGAGTATTGTGTTTTTTTCCACGCCAGAATCAGACAGGTAGCCACTAGTAGTACAAATCCACCCACTGACAGCGCAGGGCCCATCGACTCCAATGCCAATGATGTTGATACGCCGAGCCCCAACATAGCCAGACCGACAACCCAGGTAGGACTTGCGCAGCACACAACCCAACTCATTGTTGCATTCGTCATCGCCACCATTACTGATCCGGCGCTCACGGTAAGCACTGCGCTCCTGCGACCAGTAGCCGAACAGTTTTTTCTTTTAAGCAAAAGAGCGCAAAGTGTAATCAGGCAGCCCATGAATGTGAGAACCAGCACCCTGCTAGGCATCACATTCAGGCTCCAGATGGATAACCCTGTTCCATAGTCGTAACTCATCTGACCAATTTCTATCAACCACTCCTCCGTGACAATCCCTACCGTGTCAGTCACGCTCGGAGTCGATTGAACAATATGAACCACGTTGCCAATCCAGTCATACAGATTTATGTAATTTGGCAGAGACTGGAACCGGACTACTAACGCGATAAGCATAAAAATCTGAAAAAAAAGTGCAAACAGGAATCCCCGCAACAACAATAATTTCCAATGTTCAGCGACTTCTTTGCCAATCAACTGAATTGCCTTGATCATGACTATCGCGTCCGCTTTTGCCAATGAAGCATTGGGCGGGTTATGAGCTTGATTGCCAGCGTGCATCCGGTGCCCAGAAAACCAATGACCAACATGCCCACTACAATATCCTGATAATTAATCAGGCTGTAGGCATTCCAGGTAAAATATCCTATGCCGTATTGCCCAGATATAATTTCACCCGCAAGCAACGAAAACCAGCTTACACCCATGCCTATGGCTAGCCCTGCGGCAATCGAGGGCAAGGCACCCGGTAGCACCACGTGCCGGAATATACCCCACCTTGATGCACCTAATGATTGAGAAGCCCTAACCAGAACCTCTGGTGTCTGTTCGACTCCATGAAGAGTATTCAGTACGATGGGGAACAGGGCGCCAAGGAAGGTAATATAAATTATAGAACTCTCTTCGGTCGGCCACATCAAGATGGCAAGCGGGATCCAGGCCACGGCGGGAATCGGTCTTACCACTTCGATATACGGCATCACAAATTGCTTAACAAGTCGCGATCTTCCCATTAAAACACCAATGCAAATACCAAGAACTACCGCCAGCGAATAACTGATCAGAATCCGCCTAAGCGATACACCGATATGCGTATAAAATATCTCGGTTTGCAGATGCCCTATAAAAGCCATGAAGACACTACCTGGGCCAGGTACATTTTCAAAATTGATAAACCAATTGACATTAAATTCAGAGGCAAGATACCAGACAAAAACACCTACTGATAACGATAATAATGCAATCGTGACCGGTTGAGCATGATCACTTTTAATCTTCTGAACCAGCTCTGTCAAATTGAACGAAGGTAATCTGAATACACGAGAATTCAACTCAGCAACTGACGAAACCGGAGCTGTAGCAATGCTCTTGAGATCCGCTGTGTCAGTCGGCGGATCAATGACAACCACGGGCCTTTCAGTTTTTTCTGTTTCACCAGTTGCAACCGTAGGGTTCGGCGAGACAGTCCCAGCTAGAGTCGATGTTTGAGCCATGATCAGCCTATTAGATAGTACAACTGGACCCTGCGCCAGAACAACCACTAAACCTCGGTTGTTCCAGCTCAGGGAACTTACTACAAAAGAGAGCTTGCCAGACTCAACCTTCGCTAGCATAAGCAGCTATTGCTTCATCAAAGCTGACGACGGAACCGCCATTGGCAGCAGCATATGACTCTGCCTCACCTTTCCTTAAAAACGTTGCGTAGTCGTTATCCGTCTTCACCCAGAAGGCAGTTTTCCCGAATAGTTTGAGACCCGTTTCAACATCGTAAACGTAGGTTGAGTTCAGTTTGGCTCCGGTACTGGTCATTTCCGACATCGCAGTCAAAAAGGACTCAGCGTCCGAATAACTCGTAACGCCATCTCTTGCATGCCAGATCTCTAGCGGTAGGCCCTTGTTGGCGATTACCGGATCTACCATACCGCCCTTCTCACTACCGTAATCTACACCTAGTTCTTCATAACTTGCCTTGATGAAGTCCTCAGTAATCCATGCGTCAAAATCAAGGGGTGGAATCGCCTTTTCCTTGACAAGCACTCCATGATTGAATTTAAGCGCGTCTATCCAATCGGCTTTTATCGTCGGGTCAAGCGTAAGATGGCCACCTTGTGAGAAATACAAATACAACACTTCTTTCTCAACACCAGTCCAGCCCTCTATTTCTGTCACTGCCTGCATTGGATCCTGTCTGACCCACTCACCCGCTTCGTACACTGCCTTGATAAATGCCTGAACAATCTCAGGGTATTCTGCAGCAAAATCTTCTCTAACAACAACGCCATGTAGATACGGCACGCCTGTTTCCGAGCCATCGTAGACTTTACGCCCTGTACCACGAAATTCCATCAGCTCGGACCACGGGCAGAAGTCTGAGTGTGCATCAATCTTTCCGGCTGCAATATTCGCAGCACCTACCGCAGGGCTCTGGTTCTTTAACGTGTACTCAGAGGATGGAATGTCATTATCCTGCATTGCCTTAAGCAACATCCCCCACGCAGCCGAACCTACCGGTGTAGAAACATCTTTTCCTTTTAATTCATGTATCGAGAAAATGTCACTATCAACCGGGACGACGATTGCGTTGCCAGAGCCTTTCAGGTTGTAGCCAGTACCGGCTACATAAAGTGTACGTAGACTATCGGTTTCCTGGAACTTGGCACCATTGACAATCAAAGGGTAGTCACCCATGACCCCAAAGTTAAGTTTGTTTGCGAGCATCTGATTGGTAATAGGGCCTCCTGAACTGTAGTCCGCCCATGTCACTTCATATTCGGCATCAGCGTAGTCTCCGTCTGTGGGTAGATACTTCTCCAGTAATCCCAACTCTTTAACAATGATTCCAGCTGTGTAGGTATCCGTACACATAGACTGATGACCTATCGCAATTTTGATTTTTTCTGCCGAAGCGATGCCTGTCTGGAATAGAGCACCGGCAAACGCAACAACTGTCAGAACACGTTTCGCTTTCATTTTTTTACCTTACAAGTTAAGGGCAATTCGGAGGGTGCTGAGCGATTCAGCGCTGATGTGTCTTCACATCGAAAAAATACCCTAAGCCAAAACAGGCGCCGCTGGCTTCTGCTATTTTTGCAGCACCGAAGTGCGAAAAATGCATCACTTTACGCACAGACTTTTTAACGTCAGGCAACGGAAAGCCAGAGACTTTCATACCTTATAAAAGGACGTGAATTCTCTGGCTAAGCAATTGATTAATAGATTAAATTAACCTTTGCATACAGCTTTAAACAAGGTAACAACTTGGTTATATATAACGTTGTTTCCGTTCCTCTATTCTTCAATGACTGTTATCGGATAACGCATTTTTCTTGTGATTATTAATCAACGAACGCTTTTTCGATCACAAAACTACCGGGGTCTGATTGAGAACCTTCCACGAAGCCTTGAGCTTTTAGTAGCTTCTGCATTTCAAGGTTAAAAGCCAGTGATCCGCACATCATGAACCGATCCTCCTTGACTGAAAGTGATTCAACACCAAGCGCCTTCAACGCTGATCCCGACTCCAGACCGACGGTTATGCGCCCCATACAGTCACTTTTCTCGCGAGTAGTTGCAGGAAAGTAAGTTAATTTTTCACCCACTATCTCTGTCAGAAACTCATGACTCCTGATGTCACTTATCAGAGAACGGCCATAGTCCAGTTCATCGTTTGCACGACAGGTATGCATCAGAATGATACGCTCGTACTTTTCGTAGGTATCGGGATCTCGAATTATCGAAGCAAATGGTGCGATACCTGTACCAGTAGCAAGCAACCAAAGATTTCTACCAGGCAGTAGTGCGTCAAGGACAAGAGTGCCGACAGGTCGAGTGCGCAAAATAATATCGTCGCCCGGCTGCAGGTATTGCAGTCTTGATGTCAATGGCCCGTCAGGCACCTTGATTGAATAGAACTCCAGCTCCTCATCCCAAGACGGAGACGCGATTGAATATGCACGCAAAAGTGGACGTGGCTTTCCATTTTTTTGCACGTCAGCCATCAACCCCAGCATGACAAATTCACCAGAGCGAAAACGCAATGAGTCTGGCCTTTCCACCTTGAATGAGAAGAGCCGTTCATTCCAATGCCTTACCGCAAGAACTCTAGCCTCACCGGCAGACCTTTCGCCTATTCGCGCGCGATCAAGTACGGCGTTACTCTGCTCATTGGCAGTCTGCTCAATCATGCGGCCTTCTCTCCCGGTTTGCTGGAGAAATGTGTGTCGTATTTTCCCTCAACGCCTTCCATCTCATCAGCATCCGGAAGCGGTTCCGTGGTGTCGTACACAATTGGCCATACCGCAGAATATTCACGATTCAGCGTCACCCACTTCTCTACGTCAGGATCGGTATCAGCTCTAATGGCATCAGCCGGACACTCCGGGACGCACACGCCGCAATCGATACATTCATCCGGATTTATTACCAACATCACTTCACCGTCGTGGAAGCAGTCGACGGGACATGAATCAACGCAGTCTGTGTACTTACAGGCAATACAGTTTTCTGTCACTACATAAGTCATAACTCACCAGCGAATTGGATGTCCATCTCAATAGTGCTTTACACTCCGTGGCACGTCTGTCAATAAATTGCTTTTTCTCCAGTACGAAGCACGGCAAGGTGACTACTCGTCACAATTTCTGGTGGAAACCTATGTGCATAGCCGCAATCACGCGTGCAACCGATGCAAAAGCACTCGTCGTAACGCTTGGCGACGGTAAGGATATTCAGCTCAGCGCGCAATTTCTGCGAATCAATGCGAGGGATGCCGTGTCCCGTCGTCAAATAATTGATGATGGCGTTGCCAACATAGATCCTGATATTCAGATAACCGGCATATATCCTGTGGGCCATACCGGTTTAAACATTACGTTTTCTGATGGTAACCATCGCGCGATATATCCTTATTCCTACATAAAGTCTCTGATTAGCAATGCTGCATCAGATCAGATCTCATTTGATCACGACCTGCCAATAGACAACTAGTTGACAGACTGAGCTGTCGACAACCGATACGCTTCAATTCTTACTTTCGAGAGTCAAAATGATGGACACGATCAAAAGCGGCACGGAACAAATTGACTGTGATGTACTGATCATTGGTGGCGGTACTGCAGGTCCAATGGCAGCCCTGAAAGCCAAACGCAAGAATCCAAAGGCGAATATTGTCTTGCTGGATAAGGCAAACGTAAAACGATCAGGCGCGATATCCATGGGAATGGACGGATTGAACAATTCCGTTATTCCAGGCTATGCAACACCGGAGCAGTACACAAAAGAGATCACCATTGCTAACGACGGTATCTGCGATCAGGCAGCCGTGTTCAGATACGCTCAGGAGTGTTATGGAATTATTCAGGAGCTGGACAGCTTTGGTATTCGCTTCCAGAAGGACAACAACGGTGAATACGATGTTAAAAAAGTCCACCACATCGGCACCTATGTCCTTCCCATGCCTAACGGTGACACCGTCAAGAAAGCACTGTATCGGCAACTAAGAAAAGCACGTATAAATATTGTTAACCGCTACATGGCCACACGTTTGCTTAGGTCAGAAGATCGGATCGCAGGCGCTATTTGTGTCAACACGCGTAGTGCTGAATTTCTGATTATACGGGCGAAGTCGGTTGTAATGTGCCTTGGCGCGGCTGGTCGTCTGGGTCTTCCCAGTTCCGGCTATTTATACGGAACCTATGAAAACGCGTCAAACAGCGGTGAAGGTTACTCTATGGCGTTGCACGCAGGCGCATCGCTGGCCAATCTGGAATGCTATCAGATCAATCCCCTAATCAAGGATTACAATGGTCCTGCATGCGCTTACGTTGCCGGGCCGATGGGTGGCTACACAGCTAATGCTAGTGGCGAACGTTTTATCGAGTGCGATTACTGGTCTGGTCAAATGATGCAGGAGTTCTATGATGAGTTGCAGTCAGGTAACGGGCCGGTTTTCCTCAAACTCAATCATCTTGCCGAAGAAACTGTCAGCGAAATAGAACGAGTCCTGCATATTGTAGAGCGACCAACACGCGGGCATTTTCATGAAGGGCGCGGCACCGACTATCGCAAACAGATGATTGAAATGCACATTTCTGAAATCGGATTCTGTTCGGGACATTCGGCATCCGGCGTGTTTGTTGATGAGAACGCCAGAACCACCATTCCGGGTCTGTATGCAGCTGGCGACATGGCCAACGTACCGCACAACTATATGCTTGGTGCCTTCACCAATGGTGCCATCGCAGGGGAAGATGCTATGGAATTTTCCTCTGAGGTTGATTTTGCGGACATTGATCAAGGTGATATCGAGAAAGAGAAACAACGTGTCCTGGCACCTACCAAACGCACAGATGGCATTCCTCCAAACCAGATCGAATATAAAACCCGACGACTGGTCAACGACTATCTACAACCGCCAAAAGTCACAGCAAAAATGGAACTGGCACAACAACGCTTTGCTGAAGTGCGTGACGATATGGAAACAGCAATGTATGTTAAAAACTCCCATGAACTGATGAGAGCACTGGAAGCATCGAGTATTCTCGATTGCGCCGACATGGCTGCACATGCTTCCCTGTACCGTACAGAGAGTCGATGGGGGCTTTATCACAATCGCGTCGAATACGAGCGCAATGACGAAGACTGGTTCTGTCACACGCTATTGTCCAAAGACGGAAACGGACAGATGCAAAGTACAAAACAAGCTGTCAAGCCCTATATTGTTGAAATCGCCGACGACGAAAAGGACGCTTACAACAAGCAACGCGTAACAGCTACTGCAGAATAATCTGACATCAAGGAATTCACTATGCCACTCGCTCAAACCTTAACCTCTGTACCCGTCGTTGTCGATGACGATCTTTGTATTGCGGACAAAGGCTGTACCGTCTGCGTCGATGTCTGCCCACTGGATGTTCTGCGAATTACTGATCTTCTCGATGGCCAGAAAACTGCGCATATGGCCTACGACGAATGCTGGTATTGCATGCCATGTGAGGCGGACTGCCCCACGGGGGCCGTGAAGGTTAACTTGCCGTTTCTGCTCAAGTGATAACGATATGAATACACTTTTTGAAGAATTCAACGATATTGACGATCTGGCTGAGGGATTAAATGAGCCGGATGCCGGCACACGCATAATGGCAATTATAGATCTATCTGAAAGCGCTGATCCTGACGTCATTCCCTACCTGGCGAAAGCTATAACGGATCAGGATGCAGGGGTTAGAAAACAAGCGGCAATTGCATTAACTGACTTTGATGGTGCACAGGCAGCAAGTGCTCTCGTCATTGGTTTAAGCGATAGTGAAGAGGATGTTAGAAAGGCGGCTGCCGTGAGCCTGACAGAATTGAAGGATCCGAAAGCAGGGGATGCGTTAATCCCAAAACTCACATCACAGGACGAGTTTGTACTCGTCTCATGCCTGGCAGGAATCAAAGAGTTAAAACGCAAGGACGCGATGAGCCCTGCAATCAACGCGCTAACGCACCCTTCTGCCAGCGTTCGCTGTGAGGCCGTCAACGTCATAGGCTGGCTACAAGACAATGCAGCAATACCTGCGCTAAAAAATGCCGCCCAGGATAAGATTCCGCAGGTTCGCAGAGCCGCTTTAACGGCTCTGGGGTTTAACAGAAGCGATCACGCCGAACAGATATTAATTGATGGTCTTTTGGATGAAGACTGGCTGGTGAGAGAAGCCGCCGCTGAAACACTGAGTAAATCAGGTGGTGCTGACGCAATACAACACTTAATTCGTACACTGGATGATGAATTCTGGCAAGTAAGACTTAAGTCGGTTCGCACGCTAGGGCAACTCGGTGCAACGAATGCAGCCGTGCAGATTGGCAAGTTGATGTCGGTGCCTGTCCCCAACCTACGTAAAGAATGCGCTGCCGCGTTAGGAACGTTGGCAGTCCCTGATAGCGCTGCTTTTCTGGAACCTTTCTATGATGACAGTGATCCGGACGTTCGAAAAAACGTTCGCTGGGCACTTGGCAAAATTGCTGAATTGGCAGGTTAGCGAAAAATGGCGCTGCAAGCCGGTTGACACAAGTTCGTTGGAAGGTGAAATATAGGCGTTTACTGATCCACCTGCAGTTGTGCGACGACAAGTTGTGCGATAACAGAAATTTATTCTTCGTATTCCCGGGAAACAATATTAGTAGGCTTCTGAAGTTAAAACACGAGAATGCGCACTAACAGCACCAGTGATGTGCTTGATCTCTGGTCATTGTGCAATTCGAATAGCAGGACCACTCATGCAAGGCTCTTGTCTATTTGAAGTGCCGGTTCAGTACTACCCATATAAGCGGCAGTGAGCCGAGGATCGGTGGCGAGCTGGGACGCCCTACCTTCGACCACTATCCGCCCCTGCTCAATCACGTAGGCACGATCAGCGATGGTCAAGGCCAGATTTGCCATCTGATCTACCAGTAAGATGGTTATTCCGTCATCCCGAAGCTCACTGAGAATGGTGTAGAGTTCTTCGACCATAGCCGGAGCCAGCCCCAGAGAAGGCTCGTCAAGCAGCAGAATTTGAGGATTGGAAACAAGACCACGAGCGATGGCTAGCATCTGCTGTTCACCGCCGGATAAAAGACCGGCACGACTGTGAAGACGCTCTTGAAGACGGGGAAAACGCTTAAGCTGCGCATCCACATCATCTGACAAGTGTTTTTGTGTGCGCTTGTATGCACCGAGTTCAATGTTCTCCAGTACCGTCAGTTCCGGAAAAACCTGACGCCCCTCAGGAACGAGAACAAGTCCGAGCGACACCAATTGATGCGGTTGTAGCTCCTGAACTGGCACACCGTTGAGAACAATATCACCGAGTGCCGGCCGATGCAGACCAGCCACGGAAGAAAGAAATGTGGATTTCCCAGCACCATTGGCCCCGAGCAGAGCCACCATTTCACCGGCCCGAACTTCAAGAGAGACATTGTCCAATACCGATGCCGCACCATAACCTGCGTTTAGATCCCTAACTGTCAGCAACGATGGCTGATCAACGGACAGTGATGTTTTTCTTGGTTGAACGGATGATGTTCCGTCACCTAGATAGGCGTCAATCACAGTGACATCGGCCTGGACATAGCTGGCGGAGCCGCAGGCAATTGGTACTCCGGCGTCCATGACCTGTATAAGATCCGAAATACCCATAACCAAGTCCATATCGTGCTCTACCAGCACAACCGCAAGGCCAAGCCCTGCTATTTGCTTGAGCAGGGTTGCCAGTTCGTCTTTGTCTGATCTCATGAGCCCGGCTGCAGGCTCATCCAGCAGCAGTACCTGTGGTCGTAGCGCAAGTGCTCTAGCTATCTCGACCAGCCTGCGATCAACGTGGGGTAAATCTCCAGCGCACTTCTCAAGCTCGCCATGATAACCACAGAAACGTAGCAAGCCGGCAGCTCTGGAAAGATTCTGCGCTGATTGCACATCGGTCCAAGGGTTGTTGAGCTCTCCTCGCGGCAATCCTGCAACCACATTGGCGACAACGCTCATGTTCTCGAACAATCGCGTTGTCTGATACGTTCTGGCAATGCCTTTTCGCGCAATCTCATAAGCTGCGGCGCCAGCAATGTCTTGACCATTGTGCGAGATCGACCCATCGGAGGGTCTGTAAAATCCACTGATCATGTTTAGCACGGTGGTCTTGCCAGCGCCGTTTGGACCAATTATCGCTGTTACCTGACCGGGCTGGAAAGTCAAAGACACTCCCTGAACAGCTTTTACACCGCCAAATGAAATACCTAGATTACTCACAGAAAGTGGCTGTGCTGACTTAACAGGTGTCAGAAACGTCCGGGTATCGGGGAGTGAGCAGGCCGTCATCGACTTGCGTCCTACAGGTAAAAGTGCGGCCACAGTTCCGACCAGCCCGCGCGGCGCGATTAGCAGCACACCAATCAACAAGCCCCCAAAAAACAGCAATCTGTATTCGGCAAGTCCTGATAGAAACTCAGGTAAAAGCACAGTGACCAAAGAACCCACAAGCGGGCCGAGGACGCTACCAGCTCCACCAATCAGCACTGCAAACAAAAAAAGAATTGATTGAGAGAACGGAAAATTACTAGGTGCAATGAACATCATCAACGGCGTGAAGAGTCCACCGGCAATGCCGGCCAAACCAGCAGCGATGACAAAAGCCAGCATCTTGACCACAAACGGTCGGTAGCCTATCGATGATGCGGCAATTTCTGCATCTCTGATCCCCGTCATGGCCATACCCCAACCACTGTTGACAAGTAGTCGGAAAAAAAACAAAGAGCCAACGGCAAGTGTGATACACACAATGACAAGGTCCCGCTCGGTTAGCATGTAGCCAGCAAATTCAGGCATCGAGAATCCCATCAATCCATTCTGACCACCTGTCAATGACCGCCATTCGATGGCTCCGTGTTCAACAATAAATGCAAACGCGATGGTCACCATGGCGAGAAACGGACCGGCCATACGAACAGCCGATAGAGCCAGTAATGCCCCAGCTGCCGCGGCGATAAGAGCAGCAAGCGGCAGTGCCAGCCAGAAGCTGATTCCTGCTAGCAGACACACACCCGTGGTGTAGGCACCCAGGGCAAAAAAACCTACCTGTCCCAGGGATACCAGACCGGTAAGCCCATAGAGCACATTCAGACCAACACACAAAATGGTCGTAATCGCAACAAGGCCAAGCACGAACTGGATATATCCGTCAGCGGCGAGCACCACTGCAATGCCAACACCCAGAATGAATAACAGTAGTCCATCCAGCGCCATTCTTTGATAGTTGAAAGACACCGTTCCTTTGTTAGACTTTCTGTACTGCGGCCCGACCAAACAAGCCATCCGGCTTAAGTGTCAAAGCGAGAATGATCAGCGTAAAGACCACTATAAACGTAGACGAAGAGCCAAAGTATGCAGTGACCATAGCTTCAGTGATTCCATAGATGAAACCTGCAAGCATGACACCTGACGCCGATGTCATTCCACCGAGGATAGCCACCGCAAACGCCTTCAGACCAAAAAGAGTCCCCATGTCTGAATGTACTGAAAAAAGAGGCGCTATCAATAGACCTGCGCACGCAGCGAGCATGGCTGAAATTGCAAAAGAGCCGCTGATCATGAGTCGGGTATTAATCCCCATAAGTCTGGCAGCTCGAACGTTTTGTACAACAGCCAGCAACGCGCGACCCTCTAACGTCTTGCGAAACAGGAAGTGCAATATCAGTGCAACACTGATTGCTGCCAGTGGTATGAGTAGCTGCTGGGCATGGATACCAGTACCCGCGAACTGCCAAGTGGTTTCTGTCAGCGACGAGGTGAGTGTTCTTGGTTCATTACCAAAAGAAAAGAGAACCGCATTATCAAGGAATATTCCACCAGCAACCGTTGCCATTAGCCACGCTTCAGACTGTCGAAGAACAAACGGGCGTACCAGCAAATATTCGATGACAATACCAACAAAACCACAACAGATAATCGCCATAGAGTACGCAACTGGCCAGGGTAAGCCCATCCGCTCTTTAAAAACGAATCCAAGAACGGCACCCAACATGACAAGACTGCCCTGTGCAAAATTGACCGTTGAAGACACTGAATAGGTGATCTGAAAGCCCAGAGCGATCAAACCGTACATACTCCCAAGTCCAATTCCTGTGACCAGTGCAGCGATTAGTAGCGTCATCAACCTTTATCTCAGCGGCAACAAGGCTACTTTTCTATGGGAATAATCTCACCGTCAACGAAGTTCGCAAACACATAATCCTCAGGGGTAATAGCATCCTGATTATCCGGGGTAAACGGATCTGTATAGGTTTTTATCAGACCTTCAATATTTTCTATCTCGTACATGGCCTGACGAATGGCGGGACCGTCAGTAGAACCCGCTTTTTCGATAGCAGCGGCGAGTAGTAACATGGCGTCGTAGGCATTGGCGATACCCGTTGCCGGCGTCACGTCTGCCGTGGTCTTTATCTCCTGAAATCTCTCCTGCAGGCGAGCAAACATGGCATCAGATTTCGGATCACCTTCAACGAAGAGATAGGTCTGAACGAAATGTAGTTTTTCCCCACTCTTGCCCGCAAGCTCTGTGAAGCGCCCGCCAGCTGGCCCCCAATGTGATGCCATGGGAACATCCCAACCCATACGATCCAGAGACTTTACAACCTGCGCAGTGGGGGCCACATTTGCGACAACAAACAATCCATCTGCACCGCTCTCCTTAAGGCGCGTCAGTTGTGGCACGACATCAACATCATTGGATTCAAACTTTTCAATTCCCGCATGTTCCATGCCGCGATTTTTCAGTGCTTTCAGCAGTCCTTTTTCATTCGATTCACCCCACGGATTATTGATCAAGATCATGCCGGGCTTACTTGAACCATATTGACTGATAAGGTACTCGGTCATGGCCTCGTCAACAAATTCGTCGACGGCTGATACGCGGAAGATGTAGTTTTCTTCAGCGCCGTTCTGCGTAATACCAGTCCCTGCAGCCCAAGGTCCGACAAAGGGCACTTTAGCTTGGTTGGCGAAAGGCACGATAGCAAACGACACTGGTGTATCGAGTCCACCGATGAGAGCTGTAACACCTTCGCGTTGTACAAGTTCTCTGGCTGCAACTAATCCTTTACCCGGATTGCTTTCATCGTCGCGGCTGACCAGCTCCAGAGGTTTGCCCAACACTCCACCTTGTGCGTTGAGCTCTTCGATGGCAATGATAAGGCCTCTTGTAATCGCCTGACCCGATTTCGCAGACTGCCCACTCAAAGCTGCCACAAGCCCGATCTTTATAGTGTCATCAGCGACAACACAAAAGCTGGCGCACAGCGACATGCCCATTGACAACAACAGTAAACTACGGCGCGCAAATGCGGGGATGTATTTCATCAGTAATGCCTCTGAACAGTTGAAAAATACGGCTAAGTTACCCTGATCTAACCAATACTCGTGCCATGGAATTCAACTACTTGTATATCAGTGAGTTAGTGCTTATTGCTGAGGCAGTTGCTGTTGCTATTAGCCACGCTCCAGCTTTGATCGCTCCACTGTAGTGCAGCGATACATAGTCATGCACAAAAGTCACTCACACGCACAAGCTCTGTTCAAGCGACATAAGCCTTCAGGAATTGACTTAGAAAACGACTGTTGTGGGTTTCATGCCGAACACCATCCCAATGTCTTATTTTGATGAAGATCCGCCGATTTCCCCTGCAGCTCGCCAGTCCGGAATTTATGTTCGCAAAGCCCAGCACACGTACTTCCCTGCCTGACCCGGAAATCACTGGCGATGATGCGCGCGCAAAGCACGAGCACGGCGCATCACTATTGGTCTATGGCGCTCAACAGTTGACGTTGTTCAACAAGCGCTATGGAACGTGGTGCTACTTGCCCGTCGCATGCTTCCTGCTACTCAATGATGAGCAGACGGCCGTTAATAGATACAATAGTTTCCGGGTTGAACGAGTTTTAGATAGAGATCAGTAGTCCCAATCGTTTACCAGATCAACAGGCATATTTTGATAGCACACGGGTCTTAAAAAGCGTCGGATCGACATCGTGCCAACAGAGGTAGCGCCAAAGTTCGTGGAGGCCGGGTACGGACCTCCATGCACCATGGCATCTGATACCTCCACCCCGGTTGGATATCCGTTAACCAAGATGCGTCCCGCTTTACGCTCAAGCAGGGGTAGTAACGACCGTACATGCTCGGTATCATCATCGTGCATGTGCAACGTGCAGGTTAGTTGCCCTTCCAGCGCTCTGGCGATAGCGTGCATTTCATCCACAGATTCAACTTCTACAATCAATCCAAAGGGTCCAAATACTTCCTCACCAAGTTGCTGCTGTTTAAGCCAATTAGCAGCGGATGTTTTTGCAAGCGCTGGTGTTGCTGCTCTGTTTGAGCAGGCCCCCGTCACCAGTCGTTCAACACCGCTGATGGATAGCAACCGCTCGGCACCTGTTGCATAGGCTTGCGCGATTCCGTCTGTTAACATCGTCTGTTCCCCTTGACTGGCAAGCACTGATTTCGCTGCCTCTACAAATGCATTCAGCTGACCTTTAAGTCCAATGGCAATACCGGGGTTTGTACAGAACTGACCAGCGCCCATCGTAAGTGATCCAGCCCAGTCTGCACCCATATCAGCCCCACGTGCCTTTAAGGCTGCGGGTAAAAGAAACATGGGATTCACAGATCCCAGCTCTCCAAAAAAAGGAATGGGGCTGCTTCGGGCGGCGCATAGATCAAACAAGGCTCGCCCCCCGGCAAGACTTCCAGTGAAACCTACAGCGTTTATCAGGGGGTGTTGCACCAATGCAGTACCCACGTCGCGAGAACCTCCCTGAACCAGCGAGAAAACTCCGGGGTTCGTGCCGCTGTTGCTTATAGCTGCGGCGATGGCCTCGGCCACGATTTCGCTGGTTCCAGGATGTGCTGAATGGGCTTTTACAATGACAGGACAACCTGCCGCCAGCGCTGCTGCGGTATCACCACCGGCGGTAGAAAAAGCCAGAGGAAAATTGGATGCACCAAATACTGCGATTGGGCCAATCGGCCTTTGAATCAGCTTAAGGTCAGGACCAGGCATGGGTGTGCGATCAGGCTGGGCCTTCTGATGCTTCCTGTCAAGATAGTCGCCAGCTAGAATATGCTCAGCAAACAGACGCAACTGACCCGTTGTTCTACCACGCTCACCCACCAATCGCGCTTCGGGCAATCCGGTTTCCCGTGTACCAATGTCTGTTATCGCATCAGCCCTGGATTCTATTTCATCAGCAATGCTGTTTAATAGTGTTGCCCGCTGTTTACGCGATGAGCTACCAAATGATTCATAGGCTTCTTCTGCCGCCAGTGCGGCTTGATCAACATGTTCAACAGTGCCCACTGAGTAGTCGGCCGATTCTCCTTTTGCCGGACTGGATTCGAAGTGCTTGCTACCATCGATCCATCGCCCTGCAATCAGGTGTTTACCGTGAGGTTTGAATGTCATAGAGGTTATATAATTTTGGCGTGAATGTTTCAGCCACGCTATTCATGAAATGCTCTTTACGACTAACCGATAGGAAGGTGTCATAAGCAATTCAGTTTAGGCGGGCATCTTGTTATTTCGGGTTGCTGTAGTTGATTCGTACCATCCACCGACTTTTGCCAGACCTTCTGCCATATCGCAGCACATCATGAAGGCGTTTCTCGTTGGGTCCAGATTTGCCACGTTGGTGCCGCTGATATCAAACGCTGTGCCGTGCGCTGGAGTTGTTACCGGTACTGGCAGTCCGGCAAGCATGGAGACGCCCTGATCAAACCCAAGCAGCTTGATCGCGATTTGCCCCTGATCATGGTACATGGTGACCACCACGTCATACTCACCATCACGCACTTTCAACCAAAGCGTATCAGCAGGAAATGGCCCGGATACATGCATTTGACGTTGTTGCATTCGCTCCACGGCGGGTCTGATGAAATCAATTTCCTCCTGTCCCATTAGTCCACCTTCTCCGGCATGCGGGTTGTAAGCGGCCACAACAATTCGTGGACGTTCGTACCCGGCCAATTGCAAAGTATTGTGTGCCAACTCGATGGACTGGCATATGCGCTCTTCAGACAACATACCCGGGACATCTTTCATGGCGACATGAGAGGTAACACGCCCGTTCCACATGCCATGTGCAATATTGAATTCGCTAGCGGCGGTATCAATGCCAAAGTAGTCTCTCGCAAACCCTATTTCATCCATGAACGGGTTGCCACCCATGTGCATGCTCGCCTTGTTAAACGGCATGAAACAGACTCCATCGATAAGACCTTTTTTTGAAAGGCCAAAGGCCGTTTCGAGCCCAACCAGCGATGACTTTCCTCCAGCAGCACTGACGGTAGACGGAGCTACGTCTTCGATCCCCCCGATGTGCAGATCAAGGTGCAGAACATTACCGTCGAATTTTCGTTCAGTAAATGATGTGACATGCCGAGTCTCGATAGTGGTCCCTACAATGTCCTCACCACGCTTGACGACCGAGGGATCACCAATGATAAGTATGTCTGCCCGGTCAGTGACTGCTTGTTCACTCAGCAGCTTAACCATCAGCTCAGGCCCTATCCCGGCAGGATCACCCTGAACCAGTCCAATAACGGGTTTCTTTCTCATGACGTTTCAGTTGTGTCAGGTGTACTAGATTCTGCAAGTGCGGTTTTAATGTTCCTGAAACCGACATCCAGATGAGTTCGTAACGCTTTTGCACATTTACGGCGCTGTCGTCCCAGCAGTGCTTCGACAATGTCGTGATGTTGCTCAAGCGTGCCTGTTCGATTAACGCGTCGCCTTGATGAAATAAACCGGGCACGCCACAAACGGGAATTGTATGTCTTGTGGGTATCGATCAACGCCAGATTCTTTGATGCTGCAACAATACTTTCATGAAATCTCATGTCTTTCTGAAAGAACTCCAGTGCCTCGCATTGGTCAGATACCATGACCATTTCATCAGCTAATTGGGAAATTTCAGTCAGTTGTGCATCGGACCCGTTCTCACAGGCAAGCTCTCCGGCAAGCGCTTCCAAAGATCCCTGTACCTGCAACAATCCTTTGAGTTCGTCCAGTGATGGATTGGCCACCCGCGGGGGACGATTAGGTGCAATCTCGATGAGTCCTTCTGATGCCAGAATACGCAACGATTCGCGCAACGGTGTGCGACTCACTCCAAGAGCGTCGGCTGTTTCGCGTTCTGGTACCGAGGCACCCGGCGCCAGCTTTTCCAGCAATACCAGATCGCGAAGTTCATCCGCAATATGTTCGGCGAGGCTTCTGCGCTCAAGACGAGGAACTGATTCATCCAAAGTCACTGCTAATTTCGACACTTGGTTTCCCCAGTGGACACTTACTTACCCCACCGAATGGCAACAGGATCCAGCGCTCGTGCAATTTCCAGGAGGCCGTCACGAGATCGTTGCGGTAACGGATCCAAAGGATGCCTTACGGTATCCGATCTGATAACACCACCTTCCATCATGATGCACTTGCAGGCCCGCAGGCCACACTGCCTGTTTTCGTAGTTAATCAGTGGCAATATCAAATTATACCGGCTTACAGCAGTACTTCGATCACCAGACGCATAAGCATCGACGACACCTTTGATCAGGTCAGGAATCGTGGCACTTGGCATGGTCCCCGTTGCGCCCGCGTCAAGATCAGCTAACAAAGTGATGGATTCTTCACCATCGAACGGTCCAAGTATTGCCCCCTGTGCAGATTTGATGACAGCGGCGAGCTTATCGGCAGTTTGCGGCGTCTCAATCTTCAGGTAGGTCACGTTAGGGATATCTTTCGCCATTCGAGCAAGAAATGGCACTGACAAGGTCACGCCTGATAGGGGGGCATCCTGAACCATGATCGGTAGTCCCACATCCGAGACCCTGGAAAACTGATCGAATATCTGTTGCTCACCACCCTTGAGCAATGCTCCGTGATAAGGCGGCATCAACATCGTCATGGATGCTCCAAGGTCTTTGGCGCGCTTAACGCGCTGCACCACGATGGTGGTTGCATAGTGCGAGCACGTGGCAATGACGGGTACCCTGCCCGCGATGTGCTCCAGACTGAGCTTGAGTAATGTATCCCGTTCTTCGTCAGTCAGCAGGAATTGTTCAGAGTAATTAGCAAGCACGCAGATACCATCCACCCCCTGATCTATCATGCAATCCAGTACACGCCTCATACCGTCAAGATCAAGCGACTCGTCCTCATTGAACGGGACAGGAGCTATCGGGTAAACACCGGAGTAGGATTCAGTACTCATTGTGTAACCCTGAATTTATCCAGATGTGCTTCATCTAGTTCGATACCCAGTCCCGGCACGTTGTCATCCAATTGAAGGACACCATTTTTAGCCTCAGGATCGCCTTTGAAAATGTAGTAGAAAAGTTCGTTGCCAATTTCTACATCAAATACAGGGAACCACTCACTCATCGGGCAATTAAAATTAGCCATGGTCAGATGATAGTTATGCATCTGCCCCGCGTGCGGAATAACCGGAACCTGATGCGCTTCTGCCAGGGCATTGATTTTTTGCGCTGCCGTGATTCCGCCGACGCGGTTGGTATCGTATTGAATGACACTGATAGCCTTGGCATCCAGTAATTGCTTGAAGCCTAGTAACGAGAACTCATGTTCTCCTCCTGAAACCGGAATGGGGCCTGCATTGAGCTCTGCATAGCCGTTAATGTCATCAGCAATCACAGGCTCTTCAATCCATCGCGGCTCAAAGCGTTCAAGTTTGGGGATCATCCGTTTGGCGTAGTCCAGATTCCAGCCCATGTAGGCTTCAAGCATCAAATCGCAATCGTAGCCGATAACCTCCCGGACAGCCTCTACCCGTTTTAGATTTTCAACGACACCTCGTGTACCGTCTTTGGGCCCATAACCAAACCGTGATTTGAACATACTGAATCCATTGTCCAGCCACTGTTGTGCTTCCTGTTGCATCGCGTCAATGGAATTGGCATACAGCTTTGAGTAGTAACAGGGAATCGCATCCTTTGTACGACCACCCAACAGTTTGAAAACAGGTTTGTTTGATAATTTACCTTTAAGATCCCATAAAGCAATATCGACAGCCGAGATAGCGGTCATTCCTACACCTTTTCGCCCCCATGCATGCGTTATTCGATACATTTTTTCCCATAAATAAGCACTGTCAAACGGATCGTGCCCGATGATAAGGGGTGCCAGATATCGATCGATAGTTTCTTTGATCAGTGGAGGGCAGAGCGCTGCGTTACCAATGCCAACGGAGCCGTCGTCAGTTTCCACCTCACACACTAGCCATTGATGAAATCTGAACGATCCCATGTTGTCCCGACCCTTAGCGCCCATTTCCGGTAAGGGGTCAGAGGCATTCGTACAGAAATTTGCCTGTGGAGGAACAGTCGGCCCGGTCCATTCATAGAGTTTCGTGCGTACTGCTGTTATGGTTACCATGATTATTCAGTAGTAGGTTTCAGCGATTTACGCTGACTGATGAAACGTGACCACAGAGCGGGGCCAAACAAAGCGACAACGGTCAGAACAAGAAAAACAAGGGCAAGAGGACGTGTTGCGATTAGCCACCATTTCTCATCAAGCATGACCATGGATTGTCCAAAGCGTTGTTCAAGCATACCGCCCAGAATGAGTCCGATAGCCAGTGGCACTACCGAGAACCCGTAGCGTCGCATGAGGTAACCAAGAACACCTGCAGCAAGTGCTACCCAAACATCAAACATAGACTGATCCAGCGCATAAGCACCAACGACAGAAAATACAAAGACGCATGGCCAGAGTATCTGAGTAGGTACAAGTGTTATTCGTGCAAATGCTTTTGCGCCATAGAGTCCAATTGCCAGGAATAACAAATTAACAAACATCATTGACCAGAAGATGGCGTATGCGAAATCAGCCTGTTCTGTAAACATCGTGGGGCCGGGTCGAATACCATGAACCGTCAGGCCAGCCAGTATGACGGCAGCAGTGGCACTTCCAGGAATTCCAAGAGCCAGCGTAGGCACCATGGCACCGCCTGTTGCCGAGTTGTTGGCAGCTTCGGAACCTGCAATACCTTCAATTGCTCCATGGCCAAACTCTTCCGGCGTCTTTGACCATCGACGGGCTTCGTTGTAGCCAATCATCGACGCAACGGTCGCACCCTCAGCGGGCAGGATGCCTATGAATGTTCCAATTCCCGTAGAACGAAGAATGGTTTTCCAGACCTTCAAATAGTCCTCCTTACTCGGCAATTGAACAGAGGCCATCTTGACCCGCTCTCTGACGGTTTCAACCAGAGAAGATTGCACCAGGAGTTCGGATATACCAAAAATACCGATCATCACAGGAACGAAGCCGATTCCTTCATATAGCTCATATGAATCGAATGTATAGCGTTCTACAGTCGTCAGTTTGTCCACCCCGACAACAGCCAAGAAAACTCCAAGGGCACCGGAAATCAGGTTCTTGATGGCTGAGCCATCACCAATGGTGGCAAGCATTGACAGACCAAATAGCGTTAACGCAAAGTACTCGGGTGGAGAGAACTGATAAGCTGCTCGCGCAAGTATAGGCGCTGCCAGCATAAGTACGACTACGCTCAACACACCACCAACCGTCGACGACACAACTGCCAGACCTAACGCTCTACCCGCTTCTCCGCGCATCGCAAGCGGATATCCATCCAGACAGGTCGTGGCGCTTGCTGAGGTGCCCGGCGTGTTTATCAGGATGGCCGTAATGGCTCCAGCAAACGTGGCAGAGCAGTAGATCGCGATGAGCACTGCTATGGCCGGAACAGGCTCCATCGTTAATGTAAACGGTAGCAGTAGAGCGGCGCCCGTTGTGGCATTCAAACCCGGCAGTGCGCCAATCAGTACGCCACCAAGTGTGGCAACAACAAGCAACAACAGCAAGTTAATGTCTGCGAGTGCAACAAGGCCAGCTAGCAATGCGTCCACTTTTCTCTACTCTACCCGTACCAGAGATTTGTCAGGATTCCGCGCGGAAAACGGATTTCGAATACCTGATCGAACAACATAAACACGAATACAGGTACCACAATGGACACAAACAACAGAAAGGCTAGTCGGCGCTCGCCCCAATACAGCGCCAGTGAGCCTGCAAACGCGGAAAGGCCAAGAAACAGGTCCAGCTGGCAAAGAGCTACGAAACCTGCCATCAATAACACGGTACCCAAGGTTTTTGAACCAAATGGCTCCGTAATTCTGATCGGATCACGCCACATCATCAGAAGTGTCATTAGAATGATTCCCACACACACTATTTGTGGAAAATCTGCCGGTTGTACTCCTCGTTTCAAGATCGGTGGCATTTTTTCAAATGACAGGCTGAGCCATATTGCTACTGCGCAGAAAACAATAATAACCAGTGATGCGGCAACTGATTCAAGCGAATGATGTTTTGACGGGCGCGACATTACCTTGTTTTCAATAAAGAGCTACCTTATCCGGGATAGCAAAATGGTCGCTATCCCGGCTTGCAAACCGACTACAGAAAACCAAGCTCTTTAAGAGCCGCTTCCATCTCATTAACGGTAGTTTGAATCTGTGGCCCCCAAACATCAGAGCCCACAACAGAAGTGGAATCAAGGCCCACTGAAGTCAGAAATCCTTGATATACCGTGTGGTTCATTGATTCGATAAGTGCAGCTTCGATCTTCTCTGCAACCTCTGGAGGTGTGTCAGCGTGCACGGCAAAGCCACGAACCGTTGAGAAGCTCACCGGAATTCCCAGCTCCTTTGCGGTTGGTACATCGGGAATTTTTGCCATGCGATCATCAGCCAGCACCACGGTAGGGCAGATTTCTCCTGCCTCGATCTGGCTGGCAGCTTCGGCAAGGTTTAAAACGCCAGCATCGACTGCACCCGCTATTAGCTGCGTTGCCAATTCACCACCACCGTCAAACGGCAACATTTTCGGTGTCTGTAAATCTCCTTTCTTGGCAAACATGAAAGCTGATACGTCATCTATATTTCCCAGATGCGTCACCCCGTAGGTAATGGGAGATTCTTTTTGCTTGGCTACAAACTCATTGGCATCAGCATAGGCGCCACACCTTGTCATTAGAATTTGTGGATCATCTGTGCCGCGGGCAATAGGGCGCAGATCATCAATAGTCATGCCGCCTTTGCCTTTTGCCATCTCCGCAGC
The DNA here is from genome assembly GCA_045110475.1 of Granulosicoccus sp. Classification (GTDB taxonomy): domain Bacteria; phylum Pseudomonadota; class Gammaproteobacteria; order Granulosicoccales; family Granulosicoccaceae; genus Granulosicoccus. Next base: position 8,495 of record JBGCGC010000067.1, on the reverse strand, counting down.
ATGGCCCACGGTAAATGTCAGAATACTGTATCCATCGGCAGGCACCGTCTTGTAGTACTCCATGGCAGCAGCCCCGCCGCCGCCTTTCTTGTTGACGATAACCATATCCTGTCCCAGCACTCGGCGCGCCCTGAGCATCATCATGCGAGTGGTGACATCAGTGCCGCCGCCCGCACCGGCGTGAGTGATTACTTCTATGGTTTTGGATGGGTATTCATCCGCGAGTACTGCGTTAAACGCTACGACAGCTCCAAGTGAAGCAATTCCGATGGTTGTTGATTTTAAAAGCCGGGAGATTGTCATTGATTATTCCTCGATATTTCACTGGTGACCAAGTCGAGGACCCATTACGAACAAGAATCAGATCGTTGTCAAAGGGTATTTGGTATACCAAGCACAGGTATAAATTTTAAAAATTTCCTCAATTTGTAGCCTGGGCTTGTGTATCGAAGACATTTCTCTGCCTGCGCTGTAGCGCGCTGTGTCGTCGCTTTTCGAGCTGCCGTTATTCTCCAGATTACAAATGGAGTCGCCCTGCAGAGTACGTTTACACGTGAAACTGGCAACCACTCCAGCGATTCAGTGTCTTTGCTGCTATCCTCAATACATCGAGCGAGTTGACTGGCTGTTGCTAATCCCGCGCAGCAACACAGTCACTGAGTGCGACAGCAACGCCGCCTTCTAGCCAATCACAACCACACAAGCATTGATGCTCGCGATAGAGTGTCAGCTACAGTAGTTATGAGTTTGCGCTGAGACTGCCGGCTATTTACTCACTTGAGACACGGCTCGCCACCAAAGTGGCAAACTCGCTTAGCCGAGTCTTGGCACGCCCGGTTGATGTCTCGGTACATTTTTCCTTTATGAACCGTTCTCAGACCGGGCGTCCCTCACCATGCGTACTATTTGTTCATCATGGGTTCCGAGTAACGCGTAGCGTTCGCAACCAGCGCATCAGCATCAGAGTCTTTATCGATCATGACAAATGGACCGCCCCAGACCTCTTGCACCTTCTCACCTTTACTGTGAGCCACAAAGGCATCGGCAACTGCAGCACCGCTATCATCGATCGAACGTAGCACAGAAGCCGTCAACCAACCTTCACGCATGGCAACAATCTCGTCGCCTGTACCACCGAAGCCCATGGAAGCCGTGGTTTCAGATTTACCCGCTTGACGCAATGCCTGACCAGCGCCCAATCCGATGGTTGACGACACACCATAGATCAGGTCAATACATCATACCTAGCGTCGCAATGAAGGGTGGGATCTTGATTAGCGCAATTAGCGAACCAGTGAAAGCGCCGATAAGCGCGCCGAGCGAGAACATGATAACCACCGCTAAAGCCGGATTCATTCCACCTTTGATTAATGCAAATCCGATCACCGTTACCAGAGCCAGTACAGAGCCTACCGATAAATCGATACCCGCACTGGTGATGACAAAAGTCATGGCAACCGCAATGATGATGTAGTGAGACGCCTGAGTCAGCACGTTTGCCAAATTGGCTAGTGTGGCAAAGCGAGGATTGATATAGGTGAAGATGACGGCGAGAACAATAACCACCACTGTCAACCCCATACTCTGCAAAAGCCAGTGGCGGTCAGCGTGGCCGACGCTTCCGGTCGAGTCTGTATTTTTTACGTTAGCGTTCATAAAAATATTCGACCTAGTGGGCACTTCCGAAGGTGACCATCTTGATTACGGCTTCACGACTTGTTGCTGCCGTTTCAACAACATCGACAAGTCGCCCATTTTTTAAAACAGCAATGCGGTCAGCAATCTGAAACACGTGCTCAAGGTTATGGCTGATAATAAAGATACTGATGCCTTGATCGCGCATATTGCAAACCAACTCCATAACGCGCTTGCCTTCATCGAGACCTAGCGCCGCCATCGGTTCATCCATGATTACCAACCGTACGTCTTGAAGCAACAAACGACTGATTGCGATAGATTGACGCTGCCCCCCAGACAGCTTGACAACAGGACTGTTTAGGGTTGCCAGGTGAACACCAAAGCGATCTAATAGTTCGACTGTCTTTGCCCGCATGCTTGCATGATCAAGCTCTGGAAGGAATCCGAAACGTTTTCTTTGCAATTCACGACCAAGGAAAACGTTCTCCGGTACGTTCAGTGCATCAACCAGACCCAGACTTTGATGTATGCACCCGATTCCTGCGGCATCAGCATCACGAGGACTGCGTAAATCGACACGCTGCCCGTTGCTTACGATTTGACCACTGTCCGGAGGTTGAGCGCCAGAAAGCGCTTTAACCAGCGTTGACTTTCCGGCTCCGTTGTCACCCACAAGCGCCATGATTTCACCACGCTTTACAGAAAAGCTGACGCTATCCATCGCCTTCAAACCGCCATAACTCTTGGACAGATTAGTGACTTGAAGTACCTCAGTCGCACTTTCCATCTCTATGCTCATCCTACCCTCACTTCAACGGTTCGGTTGTTGTCTGGCGTTTTGGATGCGTAGGCAGCTGCTCACAAGCCACATTTCATCAGCTAGCAATCAAGCTGTACATATTCGTGATGTTTGTCTAGTACTCTCATGACACGTCGGAATAGCCGACGACTTAACCGGCAATATCCCGATTATCGGCGCAGAGCTTTTATCGGAGATAGGTTTAGTTCTTCAATACTGCTGTGCTGACATGATTCGACAGCGCCAGGTTTACTGACGTTTTGCATACTTATAAATGTAGACGTTCATAAATTCGTCTATTGATTCGTATCACCGCCTTCAGTCACTTGGGGAAATTTTTCGAATACCAAGGCAATAGCAAGACAATATGAGCATGATGAAAGTCAGTGTTCCTCAAACCTGTCGTTACCAACAAGCGATCAAGTAATGACTCATCGACAAATCAGGTGCAGAATATTACAAGGAATGTCTTTGCCAGATACAATAGCCACATCGGCAAATTGGGATGATTTTAGTCAACTGATCTTTAAAATTGACAAACAAGTTATCCACTTGATAAAAGAGATCATCAATTTCAGAATCGTGTGAACGATGCAAACGCCACGTAGTCGAAGGATCCAGCACACTTCACGGCTCCGCATTATTTTATAGAGAGACTACTACAGCGAGATCACCATGAAAGAGCGTGTGCAACTAGAAATATATCGTCCGCTATTTAAAGGCAGAATTTGACGACCAAGGGCATAATTGGCACATTTGTGAAACACAAACGAGTGAGCAGATGAACCGTAAGCTAAATCTCTATCTAACGATGCTCTGCCAAAGTAACTATGTCGAAAAAGAACTTGTCTATAGTTAAGACGATCTCCTTGAACCCATCAACTTCGATAGGTTTAGTTATGAACGCGGCGGCCTGATTCTCGTAGGCTTGCTTAATATCCTTGTCTGCCGCAGAACTGGTTAAAACAACAACAGGGATAGAACGCAGGGCTTTGTCATCTTTTATCAGGCCAAGAAATTCAAGACCACTGATACCGGGCAAGCTTAGATCGAGCAAGATGAGATCGGGTAGGTCTTCAGTCCGACTGCTTCGAAGCTGTTCCAGCGCAGCACCCGCGTCATACACCACATGAATACTGTTGTGTAGTTTTGTTTTTTTCGCACTATTCTGAATCATGCGAACATCCAGCTCGTTATCTTCAACAAGAAGAATGTTTATTGATTTTTTCATGCTGAATTGCTCGCCTGCTCGCTAACGGGTAAGACCAGTAGAAATGTCGTACCGGCGCTTGAAGAACTTTCAATGGTGATGTTGCCTCCGTGGCGTTCGACAATCTGCTTGCAAATGCCAAGACCAAGACCGGTGCCCGGAATTTCATCGTGGCGATGCAGTCGCTTGAATGGAAGAAACACGGTATCCCGATATTCTTCTTTTATACCTTGGCCGTTGTCCGAGACCACAATGTATACCGATTCAGCCTCGTCTTTGCGCTCACTTATCTCAATTTCAGGCAGGCGCTCAGGGTGCGAGTACTTGATGGCGTTTATTATCAGGTTCTCAAACACCCTGTTAAGTTGTCTTGCATCACCTGCAATGGTCGGTAGTGGAGACACGCTAAGTATCGTACCCGAATCTTCACATAGCTCACGTGTGGAATCTTTCACCTCGTCAAGCACACTATTTAAATCTACAGGTTCAAAACTTATGGCGTCCCTACCAAGACGCGCGTAATTGAGCAAGTCTGAAACCAGTGTTCTCATCCTGACCGATGAATTCTTGAGGTAGCCAAACAATTCTATGACCTCTGGATCTGCCGAATCTCCCAGGTGGTCTTCAAGCAGCGTAACGGTTGATATGACGTTACGCACGGGGGTTTGCAAATCGTGTGACGCCACATGAGCAAACTGGCTTAGATCGTTGTTGGATCGTGTTAACTCTTCGTTTGCCAGCTTCAGGTCCACAGTGAGTTTCTCGGCTTGCAACTCCGCTGAATGCTTTGATGAAGCCAAAGAGCCAAACAACATGCTTGCTAATACACTGACCAGCCCTCCCAAACCCAGTACCGTGATTTCAATAGCCCGGTCAGCCAAGGGCTGCTGAGAGAGACTTTCTTGAAAAAAAAGTTGCCAGGTCCTGCCACCAATGCTTAGTTCACGTTCGGTTTGCAGGACGTCCTGCTGCGTCATCAAATTACCAATGCTGTGGAGTAGCCTTTCTTCCAAAGAAGTACTTTGACCTTCGGTGTTGTCGACAACCTGAAAAAAATCCACATCGGGCGTGCCAGTTTTTTGAATGAGCTGTGCTGCCCTTGTAACCACGACAACCTGTCCATTGTAAGCTAGTCTCCTTGCTTGCTCATTGTCCAGATTCAATGTTGAGTAGGTGGGTAGCAGCATCAGGAAGGCTTTTTGCGTACTACCGGAATCCTGGGTTAGCACTATCGGTTCAGTGATAGCCACATTTCCCGTATCGCGAGCTTCAAGCGCTGCAGCGCGACGCGCTGGATTGCTGCCGATATCGAATCCGAAGGCATTTTCGTTGCCTTTGAAAGGCTCCATATAGGTAACAACAATGCCTGATTTTCCTTGCTCAAGTGGTGGCTTTATTTCAAAATCAGGGTAGCCCTGAGCAACCAGAGAGGTGTCTTCTCTAACGCTTTTTTTGAAAGCGTCCATGTCATTGAATGGAACCAGTGCGTTCCAGGAAATTGCTGCGGCTTCTGGGTGATTTCTTTCCCTGTCTATCGAGGTTACATAGTCAGCAAACTGTCGCCTTGATGTGTTTTGGGCTGAATGAAACAGCGCTTGAAGACCTATAAGCAAATTCGTATGCCGAGTGAGCGTGTTTGACAGGGAGGTGGCTGTGTCTGACGCTTTTTGTTCGAAAGCATCGCTGAATCGCTGTTGTTGTGCATTGCTTACGAGGTTGTAGGCTAGAAAAGTCAACACTAAGCCGGTGAATAGCACAAGCCCCGCAGCTATTTTCTCAAAGGTAGAAAATCCATCAAAAAACGTGCGAATATTTTTCTGAGTCATGCTCAATTGTGTTGCGCCAGCCAGACCCAGCGAGAGTATAGTGCAATAACGCTCATTTTGGCAGCATCAAGCGTAGCTACGATGACTGTGAAAAATCAGGGGGCTACATTGCATACCAGCGTGGTTGCGGATTCACTCTTTCAACTCTAAGCCAAATTTTACAACTGCACTGAATCATACCTCTGAGCCCTTGATCAATTTCCGCTGCGCTGTCATACCTCGGAGAAGTCTCAGTAGGCCTACTTACCCACCCTACCCTTTCGCAGCCCACATACCCCTCCCAGAGTTGAGCGTCTCAGGCGTTTCACGAATAACCCAGGCTAGGAGCTTGCGCGGCCGGAGGCGGCCCCGCAGAAATCAATTATCTTTTCAGCGTACGAGAGTTTATCAGGCGCGACATCTGGATCTACTATTCGAAAGCCACCTGTTGACCCGTTGCAGACTTTATTGTATACCGGCTGTGAATGGCTGAAGGGCTTGCCGGGAGAGTCAGGCAACCACGTCAGCCAGACCGGCAAGACAGGCTCTGTCTGTTAGAAATCACCTACCCAGCGGGCGCAGTACACCATGTTACCAGTTGATATCCAGTCGTTACTGGGCCAGCACCAATCCGGCTATACATTGCCTCAGCCGTTCTACACCGATCCGGGTATTCACGAGCACGACATGCAGTGCATTTTCTACAGTCAGTGGTTATTCGCCATACCGGCATGCGAAATTCCAATGCGTGGCGACTTTATTACTCATACCATTGGGCGCTACTCTCTGATCATTGTTCGCGATGCTGAACAGCAAATCCGTGCGTTTCACAATGTCTGCAGACATCGCGGTGCAACACTGTGCTCAGAGCCTGCGGGTCAGGTTGCCAAACTTGTATGCCCCTACCACCAGTGGACCTACGAGCTGGATGGGCGTTTGTTATTTGCCCGTGAAATGGGTGATGAGTTTGATCCTGCCGATTATGGACTGAAGAGCATTCACTGCAGACAGGCCGGTGGACTGGTATACATTTGTCTGGCAGATCATGCGCCCGATTTTTCGGTGTACGAACAACGCTCCTCAGAGTATCTGGCCCCGCATATCCTGCACGAAGGCAAAGTGGCTTTCCAGAGCACCATTGTCGAAGCCGGTAACTGGAAACTGGTTTTTGAAAACAACCGTGAGTGTTATCACTGTGCCGGTAACCACCCGCTTCTATGCCGTACGTTTCTGGACGATGCAGCGGCAATCAACAACAGCAGCGAAGATGTGCAGCACCCATTGTTCCTTGCACACAATGAAAAGTGCGAAGCGGCGGGTGCGCCTTCGCGTTACGTTGCTGCTCATGACGGAAGCTGGCGATTTGTGCGTACACCGCTAATTGGCGATGCCGAGAGCTATACCGCCGATGGCAGGGTCGCTGTGCGGAAACCTCTAAGTACGCTGGGCTTCACTCAAGCTGGAGCGCTATTGCTGTTCTGCTACCCCAACACCTGGAATCATTTTCTCTCCGATCACTCAGTGCTTTTTCGAATCACACCCCTTGATGCAACACACACTCAGGTTACTACAAAGTGGATCGTTCACAAAGACGCTGTTGAAGGGCAAGACTATTCGCTGAAGACACTTACTGAAGTTTGGGAGGCCACTAATTCGGAAGATCGCACGGTCGTGGAGATGTGCCAGAAGGGTGTTCAGTCGCCTGCCTATGAACCCGGGCCTTACTCACCGGTTCATGAGGCTGGTGTTGCTCAATTCGTGGATTGGTATGCCACGACATTAGCCAACTATCGCCATGAAGCGGTTCTTGTGAAAGCCTCCTGATGAATGAGCCCCACAATGAACGCTACTTTTCAGCATTTGACGACACTGCTATCTGGAATGAATCAGAGGCGCTGTTTTGTACGTCGGTGGTACCAGAAGCCCCCGATGTCGCCACATTCAGTTTCTGTTCACCATCAGGCGCCTGGTTTAAATTCAAGTCTGGGCAGTTTATAGAACTTGATTTACCGCTTCCGCAGGGCACCGTACAACGCATCTATACAATCTCCTCATCACCCTCGCGCCCCCTGTCATTATCGGTCACGGTCAAGGCACAGCCAGACAGTATCGGCGGGAGGTGGATGCTGGATCATCTGCGACCAGGCACTAGCCTGAAGGCCAGGGGTCCAAACGGACTATTTGTACTCCCCGATGACAGCCCTCGCAAGTACCTGTTTATCTCTGCAGGCTCTGGCGTTACACCGTCGCTGGCGATGACGACGTATCTTTTTGACATTGGCAAGGCTCCCGATATCTGTTTCGTGCATTGCGCACGGCGACCCTCCGACATCATTGCCCGGCGTCACGTCGAGAGTATGGCCTCTCGCGAACCACAGATAAAATTACACTATCTGGTTGAACAAGATGACCCGTTTTCGGTGTGGTCTGGCTATCGGGGGCGCCTCACACAAATAATGCTCGGCATCATGGCACCTGACTATGTTGATCGGGAAGTGTTCTGTTGTGGGCCAGAACCGTTCATGCAGGCTGTTCGCGACATGCTGAATGCCCTGGGCTTCGAAATGGAGAACTATCATCAGGAAAGTTTCGGCCAACCGGTTAGCGAGCTACTTCATGACGTCGAGTTAAACGACACGGTACCCGATGTTGACATTGAATCTCAGGTCGTTTTTACTCGATCGTCGGTGACCACCCAATGTTTGCAAACCGATACGTTGCTGGCTGTGGCTAAAGCATCCGGGCTCAATATTCCATCGGGTTGCACAATGGGTATCTGTGGTACCTGCAAGATCAAAAAAACTGCTGGTGAGGTACACATGGTTCACAACGGTGGAATCACTGCGTCAGATATTGAAGCCGGCTATGTGCTGGCTTGCTGCTCGAATCCCATGGGGCACGTGGAAATAGATGTCTGAGCACGCCACATCAGTCAGGTCTGTAATTGTCATGTGGTGAAGTTTTTTTCTGGTCACTACTTTCAGGCTGGGACAATATCCAGTCAAAACAGAATTACAAATCTCTTCTGCACGGTGTACAAAAA
>JBGCGC010000066.1:0-52206 GCA_045110475.1 Granulosicoccus sp. | reverse complement strand
ACCAATGCAATACAAGCACCCCTTTAAATTACTTGATTCGATTGTAAAAGAGCAGGCCATCCGCCCCATACCTGCCAGAGGTACTTCGCGTTAGCCGAGTCCGAGGAGTGTACCTAGACCCTTTTTAAATTGCAACCTCCTAAACCAGAAAGTTTTCAATTTACCGTTAGCTCTGGGGCAGTCTGTAAGAACACAGATTGCCGAATCGCTGAGCGGACGAGCATTGTATGCACTCACCAGTTTAATGCAACCAAAAATGCTGATTTATATCCGGGCACTGGCAATAAGGTTTCGGGATGTTCTGGCACAAATACAAAGTCGCAAGCCCTAACTACCTGCATACTGAGCAAACCATACAAACTCGGCGAGAAATGAACCGACACCCATCGTCAGAGAATTGTTAACGTCCAAAGCCAACAAAGATTTAGTAAGACCTTCACCTGATTATCAGTCGCCGCCGGACAATCTGTTTCCGTCAGAGATTGGCAGTACCCGATGCAAAGAAAATTCACGGGGCAATCAGACCGGTAAAACGCCACCACGCAACTTGACACGAAAAGCCAGAAAGCTCTTGATTACTAACAAAAATGAGCCTTGCTAGACAGTTTGTATTATTAAAGCCACGCTTTGGTAACAACACAACATCTCAAAGTGTAAACATCGGTCACCGGAGTTGGCCAAACCTGCCTTTAATGTTCTACACTTTGCCATCGGCGCGTTAGCCTCATTCATATATACAATGCGCATCCAAATCAACTTTCAGCCTCATCGATCGGACTCCTGCGTTGGCTACTAGACACGCTAATAACCGCCCGCACTGCGTGGACCTCGCACCCTCGGCTTACGCCCCGCAAAGCAACAGCAAGCACGCGCGCAGAGCGAACCTCGGTTCTCGCGAGAAAAGCCGAAAAAAGACTGCCGGGCAGAGCTTGCCACCCGGTGCCATCCGTCGGACTGAAGCGCAGGATGCAGAGCGCTCCTCGCATTTCGGCAAACTGGCAACGGCGGGCATCGTAATTGCCGGAACGCTCATCTGGACCTCTGGCGCCTCGGAGCCATTCGCACCTTTCACTGCGGGTAATCAGAAAACCGTACAGGCAGCAATTGCACCACCAGCGTTCTTCTTTGATGACGATGCCGATGCTCTAAACCGCATCTCGGCGCCAACTGGCGTGTTGAATGACGATCGGGATAACGCTCCGGCCGAGCAGCGGGACTGGATGGTCAACGAACGCAACGGAGCCGCGGACATCAACCTGGTCGATGTCGTTGACATGGTCGATGCCGTAGAAATGGTGGATGACTCGGATATCGTGGATGATGTTATTGCAATGACTGACACGCAGCGCAGCCCACAACACCAAAACGCCACGCCGGTTCCGCACATTACGCTACCTTCTGACCCCTCGTTCATCAATATCGAAAAGTCATCAATAGATGACGCTGAACAGCCATCAGTGAGCGAGCCCACCCTTAATACGATTTTCCCCGGGCTAAAGACGGCAACAACACCGACGATTGCTTCAAACACGACTAACCCGAAGCCAGAGATAGTCACGGTTGCGTTGGGTGACACCCTTTCTGGCATTCTCAATGATAAAGGCCTCAAGATAGATCGGATGCGTGAGCTCCTGACCAACGAAATCGTCAAGGAGCACCTGTCCGATATAGATGTTGGCCAAACCTTCGAACTCACGCGTGACAGTAACGGCTCCTTCAGGAGCCTGTCCACCCGAGTCGGCAACAGCCGCCGCGTTAATATCAAGAGTACCGAATCCGGTTTTGAAGTCACCACTAATGAGCTCCCAATCGAGGTTCGGAGCGTTGCCACGTCCGGCAGAATCGATCAATCCCTCTACCTCGCGGCTGAGAAGGCTAATCTCAAACAGTCAACCATCATGGAATTGGCCGACATTTTTCAATGGGAACTGGATTTCGCCAGAGATATTCGCCAGGGAGATCGATTTAGCCTGGTTTATGACCGCCAGTATCGCGAGGGTGAATATATTGGCGATGGAGATATTCTGGCGGCAGAGTTTGTGCGAGGCGGCAAGTCATACAAGGCAATTCGTTTCACGACAGACGAAGGTGTGACGGGGTACTACTCGCCGGAAGGCAATTCCATGCGTCGAACGTTCATGCGACACCCGGTAGATGTTGTCCGTATTACCTCCAGGTTCAACCCCAATAGATTGCATCCTGTGCTGCACCAGATTCGCGCCCATCGAGGTGTGGACTATGGCTCACCACATGGCTCACCCATATATGCAACGGCCGACGGCCGGGTCACATACTCTGGCAATAAGAATGCTTATGGGAAAACTGTCGTGCTAAAGCATGGCGAAAAATTCAGCACGCTATATGCCCACATGTCTCGCATTTCTAGCAAAAGCCAAGTGGGTAAGCGCGTCAAACAGGGCGATGTTATCGGATATGTCGGGAAAACTGGACGGGTTACAGGCACCCACCTTCACTACGAATTTCGAGTTAATGGCGTTCAGATTGACCCTCTGAAGGTCGAATTGCCGGCTGCAGCGCCCATCAACAGCAAGTATCTACAGAAACTGAAGTCATTGTCCAACGAGATGTCTGTACTGATGTCAGGCGCTTTTGAAGAGGCTGACAAACAAATTGCCAAAGCACCGGACATTGAATCGCCTCTGACGGACTCTCAACACACGTCATCCAGTTGCAACAATGGCGGAACTGCGTTCCTACCAACCTCTACACAAGAACAAAACCCCCGGGAACCGGGAGTCTGCTAGCTCAAGCTGCAGAGAGCTCTGATCTGGATTTTTAATGCAGTGCTAGACGCTAAACGATGAGCCGCAGCCACATGTTGTGGTAGCGTTCGGGTTCCTGATCACGAATTGAGAGCCCTCGAGACCCTCTGTGTAGTCAATTTCTGCACCGGTAAGATATTGAAAACTCATAGGGTCAATCAACAGTTTGACGCCTTCTTTTTTGACCTCGGTATCGCCTTCGTTAACGACCTCGTCAAATGTAAAACCGTATTGGAACCCACTGCAGCCTCCGCCTGAGACAAACACTCTCAGCATCAAATCGGGGTTGCCTTCCTCGACGATTAGCTCTTTTACCTTCAATGCAGCCGCCTCGGTGAATACCAAAGGGTCTGGCATTTCGAAGTCGTCAATACTGACTTCTGCACTCATTGTGAATTCCTCTCATTCGCATTACGCACAGTGTACTTGACCCAGTAATTTAGTCAACTATTGTGCAACATCTGACCATACAAAGCGGGCATCCACGCTCTTTACCCGTTCGTTAACAGGGTTTATCCGTATATCCAGATAATCTGGGGCCGGCGCCTGCCTATTTCCAGATCCTCCATTGTTCGCGTCAATCGATGGTATCGGCACAGCTATGGTTTGAAAAAATCTGAAATCGAAATTAGCCGGCTTGAGGTCAACCGTTAATTTATCAGACAGTCTCTGCCCATTTTCGTTTCCGGATGAATCAGAAATCGTGCTATCCGAATACGTTAGCGTCACGGACACCTGACCCTTGATACGGTCGCGACCTTGCCACTGAATAAGTGTTAATTCGAGCATAAAGGGTCGCAAAGCACTCCAGCTAACCGAATCAATCTCCATCGAATTGGGCTTCTCGCTGGATTCTATCCTTCTATAAAGAGCGAGATCAGCTTTATCTTTAGCATTAAAACGCATTTGCTCGTCAAGCTCATCTCTCAACACCCGAGTTCGAGTAGACGCAGCCTCAGCCTGACTGACAGCCCCGGCCAAATCTTGCTCCAACTGATGCTGGACAATTTGCAGCTGCTCGATCGTAGAGCGCGCCTCCTTGCTACTGAGCTGGCCAGACGCGACGTTGAACGCTTCTTGTCGACCGTAACGCTGCCCAACAATCCAGGCGCAAATCAGTGCCACACCAACGAGCAAGACGAGAAAAATTCTATTGAGACGTTTATTGGTCAAGTGTGGCTGGCCGGATAGTGACACCGTTGCACAAACCCTTCTGGTTTAAAAAGGAAATAAACCCTCAAGGCATTAGCGCTGGCTGCAACAAGCCTGATGTTTCCGACAAGCCCAACATCAGATTCATGTTCTGTATCGCTTGGCCAGCTGCGCCTTTGACCAGATTGTCCTCGACCGCCAACACCACGGCCGTGCCCCTTCCCTGTGGCTGATGAACTGCCAGACGACAGATATTGGTGCCACGTACTGTACGGGTTTCCGGATGAGAACCGGCTGGAAGCACATCAACGAAGGGCTCATTTTCATAACGCTTCTCAAACAGGGCCTGTAAATCGACTTCGGATGTGAGGCGCGCATACAAGGTGGCGTGAATACCTCTGATAATTGGCAAAAGATGAGGTGTAAAGGTCAGATTCACACTATCGGGGGACATGCTATTCAAGCCTTGTTCAATCTCGGGCAGATGCCTGTGGCCTGAGACAGCATAAGCTTTGAAACTGTCACCGGCTTCTGCGAGCAGGTTAGGTACCGAGGCAGCTCTTCCGGCACCTGTTATGCCTGATTTTGCGTCAGCAATAAGTGTTTGGGTGTCCGCAATACCCGCTTCGAGTAACGGCAGGAATCCTAGTTGTACTGCCGTTGGATAACATCCCGGGTTTGCCACCAGATTTGCATGACGAATTTGCTCTCTGAACATTTCCGGCAATCCATAGACTGCTTGCTCCAGAAGATGCGCACTAGCATGCGTCATGCCGTACCATTTCTCCCATGTGGCCACATCCTTCAGACGATAGTCCGCCGACAAGTCCACCACTTTTACGCCATTTTTTAACAGCGAAGGGGCTTGATGCATTGCCGTGCCGTTGGGTGTTGCGAAAAATACCAGATCACAGGGTGTGTTCACGACATCGTCAGGATGAGAAAAACGAAGGTCCAGATGTCCGCGCAAGCTGGGAAACAACTCGCAAACAGGGTTGCCAGCCTGCGCTCGCGAGCTAATGAAAACGACTTCTACATCTTCTCTGACTGATAACAGCCTGAGCAGCTCGACTCCTGTATACCCGGAGCCTCCAACAATTCCTATTCGCATGAACAATTCACTGGCTTATAAAAGATCACTCTTGCTGGGAGTCTGCGCGGCCGGAGGCGGCGCAGACTCGTAGAGTGCGTCAAACCAATATTACACGCGAACCCGCCTCACTGCAGTGTACTTGTACGCCAGACCCTTTTTGCAAGAATCTGGCGTCAGGTAACGCTATACAGGTTGCTATCAACCGTTTACCAGAAACTCAACGTGCCGTTGGCACAACGTCCAGGTTGTCCCACAATGCTGGGTATACATCACGACCGTGAACATAGAAGACGGCATCGTTAACCATGACGGAACGATCATCCCCGTACTCCGGATAATAACGATCACCCCCGTTAGAGCGCTCAACAATAAGCGCACCCCGAGGACTGATATTCGCATTTACACCGGCAGTCACATCAAAGCCATGTAGCCCTGTGTAGTTCCAGCCCAGATAGTCAAAAGGATTTGGCTGCGATTGCGACGACGTCGGGGATGGATCACCATACACATTAATTCCAAAACTTACCCGCGTTGGGTGTAGATCAGTTGCAGCTTGAACAGTAATCGCCTTATGGTTATACAAAGCAACCGAATCTGTTCCTCGCTGCCCGACAAGAACCGACTGCACCTCCGCGGGAGCACTCGGATCAGACACATCGAATAGTGCAAGCTTGATACCCTGAACCCATGCCCCACGACCATCACCGAACTCATCGTCGGAAGGCACAGCATCCTTGCCTATTCCCAACAGAAAACCCTCTCCTATCGGCTGTAAATAGTCGCTATAACCGTCAATCTTCAGCTCGCCTTTTACCTCTGGATCAGCCGGATCGGCCAGGTCGATAACGTAAAGCGGATCAGTCTGGCGAAAAGTAACGATGTACGCACGGTCGCCAAGGAAACGTGATGCGTATAGCTGCTCGCCAGGTTCTCCAATGTGTTGCGGGCGCGATTCGTTAGGCAGTGTGCTCACTGTGCGCAAATTTCCCTGTCCGTCTGCTTGCAGGATATTCATTAAAATCGGGCTGTGATCAGACCCTTGCTGATCGTTCATGGTGGCAACACGTAAATAGCCATCGCTCTCACTCATCCGAAACGGCATTTGTAAGGGGTTCCAACCGAGATGACCGTTGACAGACCCCGACCCTGCATAGCTCAACTGGTTACTCTGAATATCAAATTGATGAATTTCGGTACTTGTACGCGGATCAAACCAGTCGATATCTTCGTCAAACCTACCGTCGACTACGTCGACAGACTCACCTTCGATGGTTATCGGACCTTCATTGTAGGAATATTGTGTGGTGGCCAGGAACACCGATTCGGTGTTCGCATACAAAGTTTCTGTTGCTCCAAGGAAACATTCCGAATCCAGAAGCTCCATTGAACCAAGATCAATAACACCTAGCGTAATAATATCTGGCGAGTAATACGGCTGATCTGCTGCTATTGGTGCAACAAAACAAGAAGAAGCGTTTACCAGTGGCGTTGTCTCATCAGAGCCGCTTCTTGAATACTCAGGCAGAAGCTCAGCAAGGTTGGCAGACTCTACGGCCTCACGCCATTCTTCGCCGCCTTGCTGCCAGGGTTCCACACCTGGAATGGCAGGATAAAATCGCGATGCGAAAAACAAAGAATCGCCGATTCTGCGGCTGGAAATAATCTGCCCATCAATGCTGAAGGTTTCCGTGAGAGTGGCATTGGCGGGGTCTTGCACATCAACCTTGGCAAAAACGCTCTGCTGCTGGTAGAACTGCTCTGATTCACCCCAGTAGTTCCAGAAACCTCCACCAGATGCTGTTATTACAGCGCTATTTTCATCACTGGTCTCATAGAGATAGAACCCGTCCGCAACTCTGCCATCAAGATCTAGCGGAAAATCAATGATGCTCGTCGCATCTGGAGTTTCAGAATCAAGCGCCAGAATCCTCAACGTGGTTGTGGTAGACGGCGGCGCTGCAGGCATAGAAGTAACTGCTGGCTCAATCGGCTCCGGATCTACAGGTTGAATTTCCACGAGCGGAGTCTCGGGCTCCTGTGGCTCATCTATGTCTTCGGGTTCTGGCTCTAATGCAATAGTAGGTTCTTCCACTTCTACAGAAAAGTCAGTATCTCCAAAGTAATATCCGTAATCCGTGTGTAGTACAAACAGCCGGGTACCAGCGGCATTGACTTTCACCCGGTCTTGTTCGTCCACACCCACCTCCTGAACATTGGTGGAGGTAACATCATTGCCCCCGGCACCTGCGGAGCCATCAGTAGCAGCAACGCTATCGGCTGATTCACCAGCGGATTCCAGTCCTCCTGCTTGAGGTGCTGAGACGGGTGACTGGGCCGGAAGCGCAACGGCAACGTCGTTGTCGCTCACAGACTCCTCCTCAACACCATAGTAGTCGGTGGCCTGACCGATCAGTGCCTCTCTGAGCGCTGTGTAAAACTCTTCAGGATCATTGAGCTGCTTGAGTCGCGCCTCTACCTCAGGCAAATCGCCGTTCGACAGGCCACCTGACGTCCCCGGGTTGTTGTCAACAGTCGTCTCGGCGCAGGCGCTTAATATCAGCGTTGCTAAAAGGCTTAGTGCGAATGGATAACGTTTCATGCTCACTCCTCGTTTGGGACAATTTTCCCAATTATATACAGGTAGCGGCAGCATGCAAGCTGAATTAACCCAAAAAGGTTACAGACTGTGCAAAAAATGTGCGTTTTAGGCGAAATTACTGTACTAAAACAGTCGCCAGCGAATCGCTGGCAGGTCCAGACTCAGCCGTATCAGGAGGTTACAGGGCGCTGGTTAGTCGTCAGATCAGGCAATTGTCAGATCGGGCAACCGCAGACCGGCAGCCTCCACAGCCTCATGCAATTCAGATTCTGAATAGGGCTTGACCAGAAACCGGACAGCGCCAAGTTGAGTCGCCATTTCTCTATGTTGCTGGTTGTCCTTATGGCTAAGCACAATAATCGCAGGGCGTTTATTCAGATTCTGCTTCGCGATCTTCTGTAACAAGCCAAACCCGTCAAGCCGAGGCATTTCCAGATCGACTATGACAATATCTGGCATGCCGGTTGTCATGGTCTCCATCGCATCAAGACCATCCCTGCTTGAACTAACGGCAATGCCCCACTGCCGTAAGCTGTCGCTCGTCTGGTTGCGTGCTGTAGGCGAGTCATCAACAATAAGAGCAGCAACAGGCTGGGGAAGCGGCATATCCGAATGTTGTGTTTGCGGGCGATTAGCAGGCTCGCTACCCAGCAACGCCGGTATATCCAGAACAAGTACCCGTTGGCCTGCCGGAAGCACACTTCCATCGCTGAAACGTTCCAGCGACTCGATCTGTGCACCTAATGGTTGCGTCACCAGCTCACGATAGCCGACGATCTCTTCCACCTCAATTTGCAGGGACTGCCCTTGTTCGCTAACAGAGACTAATGATGTTTGCCCGATTTTGTGCGTCAGGCGATCCGGTGTTCCCAACAAGCCCTGTATAGAGACTTTGGGCAGTGCCGAAGCGTCGGGATCGGAACCAACCGTAAGCTCACTGTCGGAAAACTGCACCGACTTGACATGAACAACAGGGATGCCGTAATACCGGTCGCCGTCCTTGACCAGCACCACCTGTTTCACCACCATGGGTTGTGGTATCCGCATCGTGACCTGAATGCCAGCCTCTTCTGACATTTGCAACTGCAATTGTCCTCCCATCTGCTCCACCGCAGTTTTTACAGCTGACAAGCCCAATCCATGTCCCGCAATTGAATTGGCCTTATCAACCGTGCTGAACCCAGGCTTCAGTAACAGGCTCAGCAATTGCTCCTCAGTATTGACGCTCTGTTCGCCTCGTGCCGTTAGCATCTGATCAAATGCTTTGCGATTGACCCCCCGACCATCATCACCAAACCGCAGCACAAGAGTAGAACCCTCAACGGATGCGGCCAGAGAAATACGTCCGGTGCTAGGCTTTTCACTTGCAAGGCGTTGCTCAGCCGGCTCGATTCCATGAACAACGGAGTTGCGAACCAAATGCTCAAGAGGCGCAGCCAATTGCCTGTACAGCTCCCTGTCTACCATGATTTCACCACCGGACAGCTCGAAACGGGCAGCTACCCCGCACGCGCCCGCCAGGTCGGCAATGGTATCGTCAAGACGCTCACTTATCCCATCCAGTCTGCACAGGCGCGAACGCACGAGTGACTGCTGCAGGTTGGCACTGACTCTCGATGCCTGTTGTTGATCTCGCTCTGCCTGACGTATTGCACTACGCATCTCCAGGCAGACAGCTTCCATATCAGCAAGAATCTCCGTTGACGCAGGTGACTCCGATAGATCGGTTTGCTCAAGCAGCTTACGCCAGCGAAAACTGGTGGAATCAATATCCTTGCAAACATTGCGCATGCGCATGAGCTCATCGCTCAGACGTACCTGATTGACCGCCAGATCGGTTGCCATCTCAAGCAATGCACCGGCATCCACTCCGAAGTCATGATCCCCCTGACGTACCGAGGTGTAGCTTGCACCGTTGGCTACTTGCAATTCAGCAGGCGGATTCACCATTCTTCGGGCCGAGCTTTGCAACAAGAGACTGTGCAACGAACGGTAACCGGCCTTGAGTGCATCAAGTTGCAATTGCGCAGAGTCGGCAGATTGCAAGTCAGATTCGATCTGATGTGCACATTCACTGATCGAGAGTTTACCCACCATTCGGGCAGTTCCCTTTAGTGTGTGAAGTAAATTCTGTGCAGCGTTCAGGGACTCATGATCGAAGGGTGTCTGACGAATCAGGCGGCGCAGTTTTTCCAGAATCTCTGCGGACTCATCAGAAAAGACGTCTTCCAGCGATTTGACATGTGAACCGATGCTTAGCGACACCGCAGAATCCTGCCCGGACTCTGCAAGACCAGGTACCGTTTCGGATAAAAACCCGTCAAGTTTTTCTTCTATTTTCCTGCCATCATCAGTCAATGATTCGCCACTGTTGATTGCATCAAGTCTTGATCTCAACGCCACAACCAGTTCACCAATAAAGTGAGTTTGGGTAGCATCGAAATGACGCCCTTCACGATGTAACGATAACGATGCGCGTTGCAGTGGCAAAACAATAGCTACAACGTCTGTGGCATTTATGGTCTGCGCACTGCCAGTCAAAGTATGTAATGCACGCAACATTTTTTCGTTTGGCAGTCTTGCTTCACTGACATCCCGCGAATTTTGCGCCAATTTCACAGATTCATCGAGACTTTCCAGATGGCCGAGGCACTCATGTTGAAATACGAGTTGTAGCGTTTCATCCAGACTGGAACTTTCTTCATCTGAAATACTTTCCAACAACAGGTCATCGTCAACGTTTAAGGTTAGGCTTCCAATATCCGACAATAATAGATCATCAAGCAAGGGCTCAGGCTCAGAAAAGACGTCATCCGGTGCATCCATGGCCTCCCGTTCGAGCTTTTGCAACAACTCATCTGTTTCAATGGTTGGATTAAATTCATTGTTGGAAGAATTTAGCAAGATTGGAAACAGTCCTTGAACCTCCTCCAGCGTACATAGGTTATCCGCTGAAAGTACGGCGTTGTCGTCAGACAAAATCTGTTCAAACCACACACCTGCCGTACTGGCCAAACGGTTCAGCTCGCCCGGTATCGCATCATTGTTTGCCAGCTGGCGCAACTCTGTGAGAACCCGGCCCAGGTGCAAAAGCGTGTTTTCATTCGCCTGCGATTTATAGTCAGCAATTGATTCCCCGACTGTTGCAAATATATCCAATAGACGTTCGACAAGCTGCGGGGGTAACTTTTCAACTGCAACTTCACTTGACGAAGCAGAATTTATATCAAGAACACCGATAATCGTTTCCAGCGTCTCACTGGCATCGGTCAGAAACAGATCAGTCTCAGATTGAGGCGACAAAACACACCCGAGGTAGTCATCGATAGATGCCAGCACACAAGCAAACATACTCTGCACGGACTCGGGATCAGACAAAGGTGTGTTTTCGTTATAGTTTGACAACTTCTGAATGACCAGATCCAGCGACTCGAACAAGGGGCCTAGCTCTGGTAGCGGGAGCACCTGTAAAGCGCTGTTTACTTTATTTAATTGAACTGACAATTTCCTGCTGACCTGCTTGGCAAGTCCACTGGAATCGACACTAGACAATAGTTGATTGGTAAGCGCCTGAATCTCACGACGAGCTTCTCGCAGACACGCATCAGTCGCTGTATCGACGTAAACATCATGCGCCGAAAGTTCAACCGCCTTCGCACTTCGAACTTTCAGTATGCTTTGACGCGCACTCTGATCCAGCAATGTATCCAACATAAGCAACGACTGCGACAAGCGATCGCGAGTCGCCTCGTCGGCAACACTGTTTTCAAAGTCGTCCAGCTGCTGGTTGATGGACTTGAGACATGTCAACGGCTCGGTGGCACTCATGATGGTCAGCACCGGATCCAATTGACCCAGTCGCACCTTCACTCGCGCAAGCTTCGCGCGGACAACAGGCGATTCAGGTGCATCAAGCCATTCGCGCAGATAATCACTCTCGCGTATCACACCATCGCGGATAGCATTTGTCAGATGGTATTCCACACCAATAGTGGGCGTGTCATTCAAGCGCACTGACTGTGCTATTTGCCGTACCCGGTCGAGACGAAAGCGCCTTCGGAGATTAATTGCGGCTGGTATGTCGGATTCGATTTGTGCAGCATAGTAAAGAAAATTACGGAGCAGATCGTCTGGTACCAGGTCATCAGGGACAGCCACTAGCGCGCAACGGTGAACATTGCGTTCCAGCTGCGCATAAAGACTACGCAGCGCAGGCCCCTCATCGATCTGACCATCCTTTACGCCATTTGCCACCAGCGAAGCAGACTGGAACAGAGGCGCGAGGCAATTCAAGTAGTCATGCTCATCACTGAATGCGGCCATGCGATCCAACTGACGGATCAATGGGCCAGCAGATCCTGAGCGTTCGCTCCGCCACCAGTGCAACAGTCGTTGTACCAGACTCACATGTATAGACGATGCATAGTCAACCCACAGCTCTCGCTGTTCGGACCACGTGGTCTCAGAAACCGAAACCGATGGCACATCAGGAAACTCAATGCCTGCTGCGAGCATCAGAGCATCAGTCAGTAACATCTCATCTCGGTATGCACGACAATCATTGACCAGCACAACCAAAGAGAGCGCATTATCAGCATCTACATCCTTTTGCATCTGATAAATATGCTTGTCGAGAAAGTGAACTGCATTGAGCAACACTCTGGTCAGTTCACCTACATTGGAATTGTGTGTATCGTCCTGATGAAATACCGCTATCAGCTCTTCGATGACAAATTGCGACGCTGTTTTCTCCAGCACAACCAGTGTGTTGCGAATTCGTTTCAGATCATCAATCACTGGCTGATGAGCGTTCGGGTCTTCACTCTGAACAAGCAGATTGACATGTTCAGCAAACTGTTCCCACGCAACCCGAAGATGAGCGATTGCTTCGCTGTTCAGGCTGACTGGAGTACCGCACGAGCGCTCTGAGTTCGTGTCACCGGCAGAAGAGTTCTGCCTTTTTTGACGATCAGAGCCTTCGTGGTTCTCAACCATTGATCTCAGCTCGCTCGGCCGCACGACGGGCCACTGACTTGAATGGCTGACTATCATTTTCAACCGGATTGCCTGTATCAGGAATATTGAAATCCGCCGTGCTCTGGCGCAGATCATTGGCCAGTTTTTTCAAACTATCCATCAACGCTGCGTTGCTTTGAGCGTCCTGCCCGGTCTGCTCTGTGATCTGATTAACCAGATTCATGTTTTCGCTCAAATCCCGAACCACACCTGCATGCATAACAGCCTGCTCTGCCATAAGTTCCGCGTGAGAATGAATGGTTCGTGTGCTGGCACGAATTTCTTCAAGTGCGTCACCTAGTTTGCGCATTTCGTTAAATTGAGTATCGCTACCAGAGTGAAGCCTTTGCATACAGGAAATTGCTTCTGAGGATTCTGCATTGATGTCAGTCAAAAGCGAGCGAGCATCACCGGTTGCCCTGGCCAGAGTATCGCCGAGCCTCGCCACTTCATCGGTCAATCGCTCCACATCCTCTGATGCGTTGTCGGTCCTACCCGATGAGTTACGAATCGTCGTGTTGACTGCCAGAAGCTCAGCCCGTCGAGCAAGATCCTCGAGCTGAAAGAAAGAATCTTCCATAGGGTGCATGTACTGGCTTAACGACTGCATCAGACTGATTGATCGATCAGCCTCACGTCGCATGCTGTCGATTTGTTTGGAACTGGTCTTAAGGACAAAAGACACATCATCGATCCTTGCCATAACCCTGTGTGTCGCGACAGTAGTTTCAGCGGCGTTGGCTGACAAAGAGCCGCTGGAATTGCTCATCCCCAACAAGGCATTTGACGATTGATGGACGTGCTCGGTCTGCTGCGCACAATGGCGTTCAATGGCGGTGGCCAGATCATGCGACTGACTTACCGATTCACCCAGCGTTCGCGATGTCACCAACTGAGTCTCAGCCAATCTGCGTAATTCGCTAACCGCGTGATTGAACGCGTAGGCTAATGCACCTGCCACACCATCACTTGCACTCGCCCTGACCCCCAGATCACCACTGGCTAATGGCGCCATTTCATCAAGCAACTTCGTTGTCGCCGCCAGATCGTTGCGAGCCTCCTGATTTTCCGCGGAGATCAGACCTCGCTGCGCTGACTTCATCATCAACATAAGCCAGATAAAAAACACCAGACTCATAGCGCCCAGACCGAGGCTCCAGGCCGCCGCAGAATGCGTGGCGGGTATAGGTCGCGCAAGACCTTCGATAAGCCTGTTGGTTGAAGCTATTTCAGAGCCTTCAACACCATCTTCAATCAATGTTTGCCATGACGCTTGAAGCTCATTGACTCGTGTTTCACTGATATCACTGGTGCGAAACAAGCCGAATATGGAGACCACCAACGCTAGCAGGCAAAGACTGAGTAGAACCGCCGGCAAAATCACCCGATTTTCGAACGAGGCGTTGCTATGAGCAGACATTACGAATTCGTTTCCTTAATATTGATAAACGCTGGCAATTGCACAAGAGCATCCACATCGATCAGATAGTGCTCGTCACCGCTGTCCTTGACAGATTTGCCGCCGAAAACCAGATGTTGACAGTTGCTCTCAGCCGAGTTTTCAGAAAAAGTGGCATCCACCGGCAGCGCGTCGCTGAAACCAGGCACTTCATCCACTTTCAAGGCAGCAAGGGCAATGCACGGTTCAAGCTCCAGAATTCTGCCGGAGCATGCTTGTCTTCCGGCAAATGCGCCAAGATCCGTGACCGGCAATAGCCGCCCGTTGGAGACTGCGAGTCCAAGGAACCAGTTCGCCGTACCCTCCACGCTCTGCACAGGCAGCTGCTCATGAACAACCTTTACCTGACTGGCAGGAATAGCCAGCTTCAGATCAGCAGCCTCAAAGAGAACGTATCGGCTCATTCAGCTTCAGCCCTGGGATTGTGTATCCACCGGTAACTCCCGCGTTTGTGCATCATTGTCCAAGTTCGTTTGATTGACCTTGCAAACTGCGGCCATCAAGGCCTGCGCAGTAAATGGCTTGGAAATATAGGCTTCACTCCTTACCAGATCCGCGCGCTCCTTGTCCAGCAATCCATTCCTTCCAGCCACCATGATAACCGGTATGTGCCTGTAATCCGAATTACTCTTGACCAGAGCGCAGATCTGATATCCGTCCAGTTCAGGCATGGCCACATCAGCGAAAACAACATCCGGGCGGCATTGCACCAGAAGCGCCAGTGCTTCCAGACCATTCGAGGCCAACGTTACCGAATAGCCGCCAGACCTGAGGCAGGCACCAGCGGCCTCCCTGAAAGCTCCGTTGTCATCGACCAGTAACACGCGAGTTGGCTCGCCCAGCCTCATCCGCGCAGGATGGGATGTATCAGAATACGCGTCAGGCTCAAGACCGGAACCTCGACGGTGCGAGGTAAGCAATGACCGGGAATTGCTGTCAGATTGGGGCATGTAAGGTCTGTTTGTTGTGCCAGTGCCAGTATGAAGTGCGGCAGAAAGCCGAAAATTCTCTTTAACAACAGCATAGTGCAGCAAATTGTTCAGTCGTAACCGGGATGTTACCTGAACGATTCCGGCGCCGGACCATGACGCATATCCTTGAATCAAGCCCTCAGCCCTCACGCAAACGGTCTGGCATGAGATACTTGAGGTTCCTGCCGCCAAAGATCAGGCCGAAAAATTAATGAGCATCACCCTCGGCATCGTCATGGACCCCATCGAATCCATAACGCCATACAAAGATACCACCCTTGCCATGATGCTGGCGGCTAGCGCGCGTGGCTGGACAATCAACTGCATGGAGCAGCGATCGCTGTACCTCGATCAAGGACGTTCTCACGCCACCTCGCGCGCGGTAAAGGTATTTGATGACAATGATCATTGGTTCGAGGCCGATACTCCCAGAGAAGCACCGTTAGCCGAAAACGATATTATCCTGATGCGAAAAGACCCGCCTTTCGACATGGATTTTGTCTACACGACGCACATACTCGAGCACGCTGCGAGAGAAGGTGCCTACGTTAGCAACCGACCGGGCTCTCTGCGCGATGTCAACGAAAAGCTGGCGACCACCTGGTTTAGTGAATTCTGCCCGCCGACTCTGGTAACAGCCAGTGCGGAAAGGCTCAAGGCGTTTGTGTCGGAACACAAGGACGCTATCATCAAACCGCTTGACGGTATGGGTGGTGCCGGCATTTTCAGGCTCACGCCTGACGATCCGAACATCAACATAATTCTGGAGCATTCCACTTTGAACAATACCCGTCAGATAATGGCGCAGAGGTATGTTCCAGAGATTCGCGATGGCGACAAACGTGTACTTGTGGTGAACGGCAAACCCATGCCATTTGCCCTGGCGAGAATACCGGCTCAGGGTGAGACCCGCGGAAATCTGGCAGCCGGTGGTCGTGGAGTGGCAGTTCCTGTCACGGACAGAGAACGACAAATAGTTGACGCAATTTCACCTTTTTTGCTGGAAAAAGGCTTGCTGTTCGTCGGCATGGACGTCATCGGCGACTATCTCACCGAGATCAATGTAACCAGCCCGACTTGCGTTCGCGAACTGGACGCTCATGCACATGGACTCGCTGATGCACCGCCAGCCAATAGTGACGGCTACCGCCGCGGTATAGCCGATGTCTACCTTGATGTACTGGAGGAAAAAATCACTTGATCAACACGGTTATTGCATAGGCTTTTGTCAGGTTAGAATCGAATGCCCAAGCCAGAGTCACGGGTCCTTACCATCCGGGTTCCATTTTCGAGTAGCGCAGGCCCCACCGTCGCATGAATAAAGTGGTCGCATCCTTACAAGCACAAGAGAATGTGCTGACCGTTGCCCTGTTCGTGGCCGCAGCTGCGCATGCCGTCGTTCTTCTCGGCGTCAGTTTCCACCCTTTCCTCAATAGCATGCGCACCCCGCCTGCTCTGGAGGTTGTTCTGGTACAGGAGCAGGATAACGAATCCATTGAAGACGCTGCCTATCTGGCCCAGTCCAATCAGGATGGAGGAGGTGACACTGACGAAAACGCTCGCCCGTCTTCACCCTTCTCCAGTGCTCTGGACGTCGATACAGACGGACTGGCTCCGACTCCGATGGCAGCGAGCGCCCCAAAACCCAGTCAGGAAACCGCGGAAGAGGTAATTACAGCCTTGTCTTCTGATGAGGAGCTGTTTACCAGCGATGCTACGGACACTCAAGAAGAGATCAAGAAGCCTGCGGCCACGATCTTCGTCGAACAAAATATTGAAATAGCCAAACTTGCTGCTGAGATAGATCGCCAGCAGGAAGAGTTTGCCAAACGCCCGAAAAAGAAATTTCTGAATGCTCGCACTAGAGAATCAGCTTCCGCAGAGTATATGTATCGATGGGTGGAGAGCGTTGAGCGTGTGGGCAACTTGAACTACCCGGTCGAGGCGCGCCAGAAGAGGCTGCATGGCGAGCTCATCATGATCGTCGGTATCTACAAGAACGGCGAACTTGAAAGCATCACTGTTGACGAATCTTCAGGCCACAAACTCCTTGACGACGCAGCCGTTCGCACCGTGGAGATGGCCGCCCCTTTCGAGCCAATGACAGGCAAGCTCGCCGAAGAAACCGATATTCTGTACATTGTCAGAACCTGGGAGTTCACGACCAGTAATTCTGTTGACAGCCGCTGAACAACTGATGAATCTGACTCACCACTTTCTGGTTTCAATGCCGCAGATGCAAGACGACTGCTTTCGAAACAGTGTCATTTACGTACTGGACCATGGTGAGCAAGGCGCGTTTGGTGTGGTCATAAACCATGCATTGGGCATGGATTTCGAGTCCTTGCTTGCACAGATAGATATCAAGCTCGACAATGAATCGGCGCGCAACGCAACAGTACTTCGAGGAGGCCCGGTCGATGAAGACCATGGACTGGTTTTGCATGAACCAGGACCAGGCTTTGATACAACACGCAACTTCCCAGATGGCGTATCGCTGTCCAGCTCCCGTGATGTTCTGGAAGCGATTGCCAGAGGCGATGAGCCGTCCACCTATCTCGTGGTGCTGGGTCATTCAGGCTGGGCTCCGGGTCAACTGGAGATGGAAGTAGTAAAAAATTCGTGGCTAACATGTACAGCCGATACCGACATCCTTTTCAGAACACCCATAAAGGATCGCCGACAAGCAGTCGCCAGTCTGATCGGTGTCGACATGTCAAACCTTGTCGGTCATTCAGGTCATGCGTGAAAAAGATCACACGGTTATCAATGAGCGTCAGCAGGCAGGAACCTGCCTGGCGTTCGACTATGGCACGCGGCACATCGGTGTGGCAGTTGGCGAACATCAGATACAAAGTGCACGACCACTAGGCGTTGTTGCCAATCGCAATGGAACACCAGACTGGGCATCGGTTCATCAACATATCGAACAATGGCAACCGACCGACCTGATTCTCGGCTGGCCGCTGACTGAGGATGGCCATGAGCAAGCGCTGTGCAACCATGTCAAGGGATTTGCCAAACGCTTGAGGCAGATGTTTGACCTGCCTGTTCACCTGGTTGATGAGCGCTTCAGCTCAAATGCCGCGCAAGAGCAGATACGCTCCATGCGCCAGAGTGGGCAACGCACTCGACGCAGCAAACACACCGATATCGATAGCGTTGCTGCTGCACTGATTATGGAAACCTGGTTTACGCAACACCGTGAATAACAACGAGAACACAGTTTACGAAAAGCCCATCGTCATTCAATGGCTGGACAGCATGATTGAGCCATTGCAAAAGCTAGTGGCCGATGGGCCGCCTGCGGCTTTGATAGGCATCCGTCGAGGTGGTGTTGACGTCGGTCACTATCTTCGCAATGCACTGGCGAGTCGCGGAGCACAACTAGAGGAAACAATGGGAGAATTGAACATTGCCTTTTACAGGGACGATTTCAGTTCAATAGGCCTGCATCCCGTCGTTGGCCCGTCACACGTACCCTTCGACGTTACTGGCAGGCATATCATTCTGGTGGATGACGTGCTCGGCACCGGCAGAACCGTGCGCGCTGCCATGAACGAAATTTTCGACTACGGGCGCCCAGCCAGAATTAGCCTGGCCGTTTTACTGCAACGTACTGATCATGAGTTACCGATTCAAGCTGATGTCATTGGCCGGACTCTGAAGGTCAGGGCAAACGAATACATCGATCTGGATGCCAATAGCCTGCAGGTTACGGTTGGTGCAAAACTGTGACATTGCCTGATCCACAATTCAATAACGCAGGCACCTTGCAACATTTTATCGATCTGCAAGGACTGGATGCTCCCATACTTACTCAAATCCTCGATACCGCCGAAGGTTTTGTGGGCATCAATGATCGCAAGATCAAGCAAGTACCTTTGCTACGTGGCAAAACAGTTGCCAATCTGTTCTTTGAAAACAGCACACGAACACGTACCGCATTTGAACTGGCAGCGAAGCGATTAAGTGCGGATATCCTGAATGTGGATCTGGTGACCTCTTCAACCAGCAAAGGCGAATCGCTACTGGATACGTTGCGAGTTCTCGAAGCACTGCAATGCGATATGTTTATCGTCCGACACAGCGATTCCGGTGCAGCACACTTTATTGCACGGCACGTAGCGCCAAACATCAATATCATTAACGGTGGCGATGGTCAGCACTCACACCCCACGCAGGGTATGCTGGACATGTTCACAATCCGTCGTCACAAAGGCGACTTCAGTAATTTGTGTGTGGTCATCATCGGCGATATCCGGCACAGTCGGGTCGCACGATCCGATATCGCTGCCCTCATCACTTTAGGAGCCGGCGAGGTACGTGTGGTGGGTCCCCAGACACTAATGCCTGCCGATGTGGAGTCGATGGGCGTAATCGTTTTTTCCTCCCTCGACAAGGCACTGAAAGGTGCTGATGTAATCATGGGATTACGACTGCAGAAAGAACGTATGAAAACCGCGACGGTACCCAGCAGTGGTGAGTTCTACCGAACCTACGGACTATCACCTCAGCGGCTGGCTCTCGCAAAACCCGATGCGATTGTCATGCATCCCGGCCCTACCAATCGAGGAGTAGAGATCGCAGGGGCCGTTGCCGATGGCAGACAATCAGTCATACTGGAACAGGTGACCTACGGTATCGCGGTGCGAATGGCCGTTATGTCCATCATCATGGGAAACTCTGAGAGCATGCGCTCCAGCCTGGATCATTCATGACATCATCAAATCGTACCAGTCAAGGAATCAGGTGGGGCCGCCTTCCGCGTTTCATGACGAGTCCAGACTAGCCCGGAAACCCAGCATGAGTCAGGATAAAATATCATCAGATTCCACGGAACGTTACTGCGTAACGGGTGGACGACTTCCGGGTGTGTCACAACCACAAGACATCACGATATGCGGTGACACAATTACTCACATAGCTGAGACCGGCAGCAGCAAAATCGAAAAAGGTATCAACCTTATTGATGCCAGCGGATGTCAGGTGTTTCCCGGGCTGGTCGACTTGTACAGCCGGTGCCGCGAACCGGGTTTAACTCGCAAGGGCAACATTGCCAGTGAATCGACAGCGGCATTGTCCGCCGGATTCACTCAAGTGCTTTGCTCGCCAGACACAGTTCCGGCTGTAGACAGCGTAGCAACAGTAGAACTGATTATGCATCGCTCAGAGCAGGTGCGTGCTGGTGCTAGCATTATCCCTATGGCAGCACTGACAGTAGGGCTTGGCGGTGAGCAACTCAGCGAGCTTGCAACACTTCAAACGGCAGGTTGCCCAGTGGCGTCACAAGCCGATCAGCCAATCGACAGCACTACCGTGCTCTTCAGTGCCATGGAGTATGCCAGTTCATTCAATATGCCTCTACTGCTCAATGCACGTGATGCACAACTGGGGATTGACGGCTGTGCGCATAATGGCGCTGTTGCCACACAACTCGGCTTGCCGACAATCCCTGTTGCGGCAGAAACCGTAGCTTTGGCTCGGTTTATAGAACTATGCCGCGAGACGGGTTGCCGATTACACATTTCCCGAATCAGTTCAGCACGCGCGGTAGAACACATCAATGACGCCAAACAGGATGGCTTACCAATAAGTTGTGATGTCGGAATCCATCATCTGTTTTACACTGATGAACTCGTCGCCGGCTACGATGCCAGTTTTCATTCCGCGGTACCCTTTCGCAGTCGCGAAGACAGGCAAGCATTGCGCGACGGATTGCACAGTGGCGTTATCGACGCTATCTGCAGTGATCACTCGCCACATGATGTGGATGCAAGCCTGGCACCCTTTCCCGTAACCGAGCCTGGTCTATCTGCATATGACTGGTTCGTACCCTTGCTCTTGCAAGTACCGGAAATCACAGATCTCAATCTCGAACAGGTGGTCGGCAAACTGCACGAGGAACCGTTAAAAATTCTTGGTAAAGATACCGAACAATCGTTGAACGCGGGAAGCAAGGCCAGTTTTTTCGTACTGAACGCCAATACTCCTTTCAACTTGACAGTCGAAAACACGTTCAGTGCAGGCATCAACAACCCGCTGGCCATTCACAATCCGACGACGCTGGGCCTGTCGCCGCTGAAAGGCAAGGTAGAGGCAGTATTCCATCGAGGCACAATGACCCTTTACGACCGGAAAGGGTGAAGACACAAACAGTCGCGCAGGGGCCTACGCAGTTTCCCCTTTTTCAAGCTCAAACCCAATGTCCTGAATCATTGGTACAGGCGCACCGGTAACGCGCTTGATAAGGTTTTCAGCCGCTTGCTTACCCACTTTCAAGCGACGAATCTGTGTAGTGGTAAGTCTTGCTGGAAGCACTGACCCAACGTCCAGGCCGCCAAAACCTGCGATGGCTACGTCACCCGGAATCTTGATACCTTTGGCCTGACAGAACATGAGAGCACCGACGGCCATGTTGTCGTCCAGGAAGTACAACACACGCGTTGAAGGATGCGCAGACAATAGCTGTTCTGCACCGTAGTAGCCGGCATAAAAAGAGGACTTGTCATTTAGCAATACTGCTTCGGCTCTCGAGCCATAGCCCTTTTCAAACCCCAGCAAGCGATCCTGCCCGAGCGTGGTATCGCCCTGCCTCACGCCGACATAGCCTGCTTTTCCGCGATACCTTCCTGCCAGATGTTGCCCCATCTGATAGCCGACAGCGTGATGATCAATACCCACCATGAGATTCGATCCGGCTGGCTGATCAACAGCACCATTACCAAGGTTCCACAGCTCCAGAACAGGAACACTGACGCTCGCCAACAGTGTCTTGTTGGCACTGCAACGTTGTCGCCCGGTAACAATCAGGCCACAGGGGCGCCACGCGAGCGCAGAATTCAGCCACTGAAACTCCGCATCATCGTCATATCCCACGACACCGATAATGGGTTGATAACCAAGGGCTGCCAACTTGCTTTCAAGCCCTTCGAGTATCTGCCCGTACAATTCTCTGGCAAGCGTTGGTAAGGCAATAGCCACGAGACTGTTTGATGCCTCTGACCCCAGAGAGGCCGCAATACGATTGGGCACATAGCCAAGACGATGCGCGACGGCCAGCACTTTGTCGCGCGTACTATCAGAATATCCATCAGCGCCTCGCAGCACTCGGGAGGCGGTCATGCGGGACACACCGGCCTCACTGGCGATCTCTGCGAGGGAGACGCCCCGATTTTTACTTGCACGAGATGATTCAGGGATTGACATGATCATCAGGATACCCCTATTCTGCATCGACGTTACCGGTAACGCTCTATCACATGAACCACATTTTTCAATCGGCCACAATCTGGACACTTGAGCCATGAATACCGCTCCACCCGTTCAGCCGCTGCCAGACGGCCTTTTCTTTCACAAGATCACCAAAAGCTTTGGTGGCACTCGCGCACTGGACTCAGTGACCATGAATGTCGGGCGCGGAGAAATCGTTGCTTTGCTTGGGGAAAATGGCGCTGGCAAATCCACGCTGATAAAGATTCTGGGTGGGATTCATCAAGCCGATGAGGGAGATGTGGTGATTGACCGTACCCCTTACCGGCATACACCGGGCAGCACAAAAGTACGTCAGGCAGTCGCGTTCATACACCAGGACCTGGGACTCATAGAGTGGATGAGCATCGCCGAAAACATGGCAATGGCTCAGGGTTATCAGCGTACTGCCGGACTCATCAATTGGAAGGCCTGTGAACAGGTTACATCTGACGCTCTGGCGCGTGTTGGCTGCTCGTTCAGTCCAACCATGCGAGTCAGCAAACTCACACGGGCTGAGAAATCGCTGGTGGCAATTGCCCGGGCTCTGGCTGTGGATTGCGATTTTCTGGTACTTGATGAACCTACCGCCAGCTTGCCATCGAATGATGTAAACACCTTGTTTACGGTTTTGCAGCGCTTGCGCGACGATGGTGTCGGCATGATCTACGTATCGCACAGGCTGGATGAAGTCTTCGAAATCGCTGACCGTGTTGCGGTTCTTCGAGACGGCAAGACCGTTGGAGTTCGCGCTGTCGCTCACACCTCTCCGGAAGAGCTGGTCGACATGATTGTTGGCAAAAAACCAAAGACCTTCAACCGGCTTGAAGCGACCAGACGCGAGCCTCTCTTGCAACTACGAAACCTGTATTCCGAAAACAGTGGTCCAGTCAATCTTGACGTCTATAAAGGCGAAATTCTTGGCCTTGTCGGTTTGCGTGGTGCCGGGCAGGAAGATATCGGACGGTGCCTGTTTGGCACTGAGGACTTCGTGGGTGAGATGGTACTGGAAGGCAAAACGTTTTTACCAGTAGCTCCGCAGCAAGCCATGCGCGAAGGTATTGGATTGATACCACGCGACAGAGTAGTCGAATCGGTAGCAACCTCACTCAGCATTCGCGAGAACCTGTTTATCAACCCGGGAGCACTGGGCAGAGGCCTGTGGTCGTTCATGACCCGTGCAAAAGAGAGCGCAAAGGCGCTTGAAGCCGGTGTTGATGTCGGGCTCAAACCCAACAGTCCCGAGCTACCGATCGATGCACTTTCAGGTGGCAACCAGCAGAAAGTTATCGTAGGTCGCTGGCTAAGCAACAACAACCGACTGCTGATTGCAGAGGATCCAACCGCCGGTGTCGATGTCGGGGCAAAAGCCGAAATCTATACGCTTCTTAACGAAATGGTAGCAAGCGGCACACCGGTACTTGTCATATCCACCGATTTCGAAGAGGTGGCTAATGTCTGCAGCCGCGCTATCGTGTTCAATCGAGGCCAGTGTGTCGATGAGTTACAAGGCCCGCAATTGACAATAGAAGC
The DNA here is from genome assembly GCA_045110475.1 of Granulosicoccus sp. Classification (GTDB taxonomy): domain Bacteria; phylum Pseudomonadota; class Gammaproteobacteria; order Granulosicoccales; family Granulosicoccaceae; genus Granulosicoccus. The sequence goes on along the minus strand of JBGCGC010000066.1, from coordinate 28,349 downwards.
CTTGGTGCAACTTGCATCCGCCAGCGAATACAGAGCAACTGCATGAACTCGATAAAAGCCACAGCCCTGGAGCCGACCCGTGACGAACTCGGTTCAATGAGTCTATCCGCGCGACTCGGACGGCTTGCCCCCGTTTATGGGCTGGTCATCCTGATGGTGCTTCTCATGGTGCTATTCAGTGTGTTGTTGCCAGACACGTTCCCAACCCTGCTTAATCTGCGATCGATTGTTTCCGACAAGGCAATCATTGCAATCCTGTCTCTTGCAGCAACCATCCCGATGGTCACTGGCAAGATTGATCTCACCGTCGGCTACGGTATTGTCCTGTGGCACATTCTGGCGATCAGTTTGCAGACTCTTGGCTTGCCTTGGCCAGTTGCCTGTCTGGTCGTACTGGCACTCGGCGCATTCTCTGGATTACTTAACGGGTTGTTGGTCGAGGTCGCAAGAATAGACAGCTTTATAGCAACGTTAGGCACAGGTACGGTTCTGTATGCGCTTGCCTTGTGGCATACCGGTGGCCGACAGATGATTGCCGGTTTGCCAGACGGATTTTACGCTCTGAGCACAACCTTTGTGTTTGGACTACCCATTACAGGGTTCTACGTACTGGCCATTGCTGTCGTGTTGTGGTTGATACTCGAATACTTACCTATTGGTCGTTATATGTACGCCATTGGTGCCAATCCCACCTCTGCGGCGCTAAACGGAATTCCGGTACCGAAGTATGTCATGGGAGCATTCATTGCCTCGGGAACCTTGACGGCACTGGCAGGCATACTACTGGCCAGTAAATTACGGATCGGTCAGGCAAGCGTCGGACTTGAATATCTACTGCCCGCTTTGGTAGGTGCGTTTCTGGGCTCGACTACCATCAAGCCAGGCCGCGTCAATGTCTGGGGAACGCTAACAGGCGTTGTCATTCTTGCTGTTGGTATATCCGGTATCCAGCAATTTGGTGGATCGTTCTGGGTTGAGCCCTTGTTCAATGGTGTCACTTTACTGGTAGCTATTGGCATTGCAGGCTATGCGCAGCGCAAACGTGGAGGTGTGATCAAGGTTCGGTCAGCGCCTGAGCCAATAATCAGCCCCCCTTCAGCAAACCCGGATTAGCCTCTTCTAAAATTTGTAGTAAACCAGTCATACCCTAACCACAGGAGAAACAAATAATCATGAAAACGTTCGTACAAATCACAGCTCTCGCCGGAACCCTGCTTGTCGCGTGTAGCACCATGGGTGTCGCGCACGCTGATGCCATGAGTGAGGCAACAGAGTTCGTCAACAACTACGCATCAAAAGTCGAGACCTGGGATGGTCCGACCACCGGACCGAAAGCGGTGCCTGACCAGACAATCGTCGTGCTTGCAGGTGATTTGAAAAATGGCGGTATTCTAGGTGCGACAACAGGCATCGAAGAAGCAGCAGAGAAGATTGGCTGGACTGTCAGAGTGCTTGACGGAGCAGGATCCATATCGGGCAGAACATCAGCCATGGGTCAGGCGTTGGCGCTGAAACCCAATGGCATAATCATCAATGGCTTTGACTCGAAAGAACAGGCACAAGGCATGGCTGCTGCGGCCGAAGCGGGTATACCGATGGTCTCATGGCATGCAGGTTCTGAAATCGGCCCAATGGATGATGTCGGCATCTTTGCAAACGTCACCACCGATCCAATGCTGGTATCGGAAGCCGCTGCCAAGTGGGCATTTGTCGATGCCGATGGAGCACCTGGTGTCGTCATATTCACTGACTCCACCTATCAGATAGCCATCGACAAGGCAGACCGCATGAAAGAGGTTATCGAGGAGCTGGGCGGTACCATACTGGAGTATGTAGACACTCCCATTGCCGAGACCTCACAGCGCATGCCTCAGTTGACCACATCCCTGTTGCAACGCCACGGCGCCAAGTGGACTCACTCGCTCGCCATCAACGATCTCTACTTTGACTTCATGGGGCCATCACTTGCGGCAGCAGGCATCAAGGGCGATGGCGCTCCTGTGAATGTGTCAGCCGGTGATGGCTCAGAGTCCTCTTACCAGCGAATACGCACGGGGCAGTATCAGCAAGTGACGGTTGCAGAGCCATTGAACTTGCAGGGCTGGCAGCTTGTTGACGAGATGAACCGAGCGTTGAGTGGCGTTGAATGGTCTGGCTATGTTTCTCCGCTGCACGTGGTAACCAGCGAGAATATCGACTTTGATGGTGGGCCTCGCAATACGTTCGACCCGGAAAATGGCTATCAGGATGCGTACTTGAAAATATGGACGGGGAGCTAGTCTAGGAGCCTGCGCAGCCGGAGGCGGCCCCGCAGACTCCTAGCAAGACAGTAACGGTGCCTGATGATCAATGACTTCATCGGGCACCGTGCGCATTAGCCAGATGTTTCCGTAAAGGCCAGCCTCCCTTTCCCTGTAGCAAATAACAAAAACCGTCTAACTTTACATGAGTGACACCGACACCCACAAAGAAGCCATGCAGAAATTGCAGGCCGAACAGAAAGCCAAGGTAAAGGAAGCCAAATCTATTGATCGGGGCCTGGTACTCGTGCACACAGGTGATGGCAAAGGCAAGTCGAGTTCCGCTTTTGGTGTCGTTGCCCGGGCCTTGGGATGGGGCCACAAGGTGGCTGTGGTTCAGTTTATCAAGGGTACCTGGAAAACTGGCGAACGCGAATTTTTCAAGCGCTTTCCAGACCAACTGGACTGGCACACCATGGGAGAAGGCTTTACCTGGAACACACAGGACAAGGATCGTGATATCGAAGCTGCCACCGCAGCGTTCGCCACGGCGACCAAGCTGATGAACAGTGGCGACTATGATCTGCTGGTGCTGGATGAAATCAATATCGCCTTGCGCTACGACTACCTTGATATCTCCACAGTGACCTCAGCCATCCTGACACGATCAAAGCGAACCAGTGTCATTGCGACTGGGCGTGATGCCAAAAAAGAATTAATGGAAATCGCTGATCTCGTCAGCGAAATGAAGGAAATCAAACACCCTTTCAAGGCAGGCATCAAGGCAAAACAGGGCATAGACTACTAAAGGCCGCTAATTCATGAGCGCTCGCGTGTTGATGTTTCAGGGCACTGGTTCTGATGTGGGAAAATCCACGCTGGTAGCAGGCTTGTGCCGGATAGCCCGACGCAACGGTATCCGCGTAGCTCCGTTCAAGCCACAGAACATGTCCAACAACGCCGCTGCCTGTGTAGACGGTGGAGAGATTGGTCGGGCTCAGGCATTACAGGCACGGGCGGCAGGCCTTGAGCCATGTGTGGATTTTAATCCTGTCCTGCTTAAACCGCAGAGTGATCAAACAGCGCAGATTGTCGTCCATGGCAAGGTTCTGGATACCTTGTCTGCCAGTGACTACATGAACAATCAGCGTCAGCATTTGATGCAGGCGGTGGTTAGCAGTTTTCATCGGCTTTGCAACAACTTCGATCTGATACTGGTCGAAGGCGCCGGTAGCGCAGCCGAAGTCAATTTACGCAAACGCGATATTGCCAACATGGGTTTTGCACAGGAAGTGGGAGCACCGGTCTGCCTGATTGGTGATATAGATCGCGGCGGTGTTATTGCTGCAGTAGTGGGGACTAAAACCGTCATAGAACCTGACGATGCAGCCATGATCAAGAGCTTTGTCATTAACCGTTTTCGCGGTGACCCCCGGTTGTTTGACGATGGCGTTGTGGCTATCGAGCGGCAAACTGGCTGGCCGTGTAGAGGTGTTGTTCCCTGGTTACCATCCGCCCTCAAGTTGCCACAGGAAGATGCTGTGATATTGCAACATGGTCAGACTATGACAGAGCAATCGCAGCGCAAACTGACTATCGCTGTACCGATGCTCTCTCGTATTGCTAACTTCGATGATATGGACCCACTGCGAATGGAGCCTGACATCGAACTTGCTTTTGTACCTCCGGGTCAAGCGATTCCACAAAACATAGATGCCATTATCATTCCTGGTACAAAGTCAGCACTGGGTGATCTTGCGTTCCTCCGTGTGCAAGGTTGGGATCACGACATCATTGCATTTGCTCGCAATGGTGGGCGCGTCATGGGAATTTGTGGTGGATACCAGATGCTCGGACAATGGATCCACGATCCCGAAGGATTAGACGGGCCACCCGGTAGCGCAAAAGCACTTGGTTTGCTTGACATCACTACACAAATGAATGCCACGAAACTAACGCGCGAAGTTCGCGGCAAGTGTACAAGAAGTGGTGCGCCACTAAGCGGATACGAAATACACGTAGGCACAACAAGCGGTACAGACACAACCAGGCCTTCAGCACTACTTGATGACAAACCTGATGGTGCTATAGACACCACGGGACGTATCGAGGGCACTTACTTGCACGGCATATTTTCAAATGATAGTTTCAGAAGCTGGTGGATAGAAAATCAGAAAGTCGGTATGTCCAGCGTCATGAACTACGAAGCCTGTGTGGATGAAGAGCTGGATCGACTGGCGGACGGGCTGGAAGCAAGTCTTGATATTGACGCGCTGCTGTGTGATGCCCGTCTACCAGTATTTCGGTGACCAGCATAACCAGGCCGGAATATCGGTACAACGCTATCTGAGCTATGGCAGGTTTACATTTCCGCGGTTGTCATTTATCTGATCAGGCATTCAGGCAGGTGATATTCATACTGCAAGGCTGTATAGCCGATCAAGTCTCAGCGTACAACGACCATTTACGCGGTTTTGATGAGTTTCACCTCTGAACAGGATAGTCCCCGCAATATTACGCGCTCTACCAATGGGTCTGGACGCAAGCTTTATACAATGTCAATATACCAGTGACTTATCACGGTAGTGACAAATGGAACTCCAGCAGATTCGATACTTCCTGGCGCTTGCAGAGGATCTGAATTTTTCTCGCGCCGCTGAACGGTGCGGTGTATCTCAACCCTCCCTTACACGCGCAATCAAGCGTCTGGAGGAAGAGCTGGGAGCGCAGCTTATACGCCGCGAGCGCAGTCGTAGCCATCTCACCGAACTGGGGCGAAGGATAAAACCACGACTTGAGCAAGCACTGTCACTAACAGAAATCGCTCGTACGGACGCCATTGATTTTTCGCGTATGAGCCACTCATCATTAACCATTGGCGTGATGTGTACGATCGGGCCAGGCCGCATGATTTCGCTGGTTGATCACCTGACCACAGAATATCCGCAACTCAACATGAAATTACGCACGGCGTCAGGAAAAGAGGTCATCGATTTTCTGCTCGCAGGAAAGGTTGACGTGGCTATCGTAGGCCTAGCCGACTATCCGAATGAAATTGCTGTTCATGAACTCTATCAAGAGCAATACATGATCGCTTTTCCGCCTAATCACCGGTTTTCCAGAATGGATGCCGTTCCGCACCGGGAAATGGAAAATGAAAAATACGTGCTGCGACTAAGTTGCGAATATCTGGACCTTTTCCATTCAGCGCTTGACAACCATGAAGCCGACGCCGTCATGAGCCTTGAGAGAGCATTGGCGTCAATGGATGTCAGCCACAAAAGCGAGCACGAGGAATGGATTCAGGCCATGGTTATCGCCGGCATGGGTTGCGCTGTTGTTCCAGAGTACATGTCATTGAACACTGAATTGCAGATGCGCCCGCTCAGTGAACCTTCAGTCATCAGATCCATCGGCCTGGCAACCGTTCGCGGCAGACCTCATACACCGATAGTCGAACATTTCAGTAGGCTATGCCAGCAAATGAACTGGGGTTCTGACACGGGCAAACCCAGACAAACGATGGCCTCATAGCTGAATTGCCTACTCAGAAGAAAAAAGTCCGCGCCGAATCAACAGCGCAGACTTTTCCGGCAACGGTCACACCGCCCTGTCTCAGCCTGTGTGATGGCTCTCTTGCAGGCCATAAACCGGTGTATCGATACCCTCCGCACGCGCCTTCAGTTGAAGAGCAAGGTACAGGGAGTAATGCCGTGACTGATGAAGGTTGCCACCATGAAACCAAAGGCCCGGTTGTTGCGTTGGCTTCCACATATTGCGCTGCTCACCTTCCCAGGGCCCGGGATCCTTCGGTGTGTCAGAGCCTAGCCCCCAGCACTTGCCAACCTTGTCAGCTACCTGCTGGCTGATCAGATCCGCAGCCCAGCCATTCATGGAGCCATAACCTGTCGCGTACACGATAACGTCTGCCTGCAGAGAAGTACCATCATCAAATATAACCGAGTCTTCAGTTATCTCGCTAACCTGTCCGGCCTTTAGCTTGATCTTTCCGTCGATAATCAACTGACTGGCACCGACATCAATGTAGTAGCCCGATCCGCGGCGCAAGTACTTCATGAACAAACCTGAGTTGTCAGCACCCCAATCGAGCTGGAAGCCAGCTTTCTCAAGCCCGGCATAGAACTCGGCATCACGCTCACGCATCTGTTCGTACAACGGTATCTGAAACTCATGCAGAATTCCGTAGGGTATAGACGCAAATATCATGTCAGCTTTTTGTGTGGTGACTCCATTTGCCACAGCCTCCTCAGAGTAAAGAGGACCAAGGCCAATCTCCATCAACGAGTCCGAGCGTACAATATGAGTGCTTGAGCGTTGAACCATGGTAACGTCGACATCACTCTCCCATAGCGCGGCACAAATATCGTGAGCAGAATTGTTCGAACCGATAACGACAACCTTCTTGCCTTTGAACGCATCCGGCCCGGGATGTTTTGATGAGTGATGCTGGTCACCCTTGAACCGTTCGGCACCCTTGAATTGCGGTACATTGGCCTTGCCTGACATGCCTGTAGCCAATACAAGATTCCTTGGTGTCAACGTCACTTCTTCGCCGTCTCGATCTACCACCACTGTCCACTGTCCTGAGGACTCGTCGTAAGTTGCCGATTGAGCGGTCGTTTTCGTCCAGTAGTTAAGCTCCATGACCTTGGTATACATCTCAAGCCAGTCGCCTAGCTTGTCCTTTGGCGCAAACACCGGCCAGTTTGCAGGAAAAGGCAAGTAAGGCAGGTGGTCGTACCAGACCGGGTCGTGCAGGCATAACGATTTGTATCGATTGCGCCAGCTATCGCCCGGTCGCTCATTTTTTTCGACAATGATCGATGGAATACCCAGTTGTCGCAAGCGTGCGCCAAGTGCAATACCACCCTGACCTCCACCGATAATAACAACCTCCGGCTGCGCTTCGTAGCCTAACTCAGCCAACTCCTGCTCGCGCTCTTCCGCCCAGGTTTTGCGGTGCTTCCCAGCGCCATGTTTTGCACCAAGTGGACGCTCAAAACCTGATGGTTCCTCATGACCTATTAGCTCTGTTGCAGAGGTCAGCAACGTCCAGATTTTGCCCTCTTTAAGTCTGACCAGTCCATATCCACGCAGTACCGAGGTCTGAAAGGTAATCCAGGCTGTGACGACCCCACCCTCTTCAGTTGCCATCTCGCCCTCAGCGATTGCCCAGTTTGATGTTTTGACAGCCGACAGTTGCGACTCCAGCATCTGCCTGATGTCGCTCTTGCCTTCCATGGTCTTGATGTTCCAAGTAAATGATACGAGATCACGCCAGTAGCAATCATCAACAAAATGATCGACGACAGCGTCTATATCATTACTTGCCAGTGATCGTTCAAAGCTATCAAGAATCTTGGATACGTCGCCGTTGAGCGTTACGTCTAACATGGCACCTCCCTCCAGTATTTTTATCGTTGGTGCCTTATCAAACCACTAACGCACACTTTTGGTTATGGCACTATAGGTCCAGAGTCCTGGCTTATACCCCAGACATAAGCTCACGGTAGTGCCGACGGCATTTGGATTCGTAGCGCTCATTACCGCCAATTTGCACCTGGTCCCCCGCAGCCACCACTCTACCGTGCTCATCCAGTCGCACCGTCATAGTGGCCTTTTTGCCGCAGGCACAGACCGTTTTCAACTCAGCCAGCTTATCTGCTATTGCCAGTAGTCTGGAGGACCCCGGAAACAACTCGCCTTGAAAATCGGTGCGGATACCGAAACATAGTACCGGAAGATTCAACTCATCAACTACGCGCGCCAATTCATCAACTTGTCTTTTGGATAGAAACTGAGCCTCATCAACCAATACACAGGCCAGTGGTTCTTGTTGATGACGCTGTGCGAGGGGTGTGAAAAAATCAGTTCCGTTCTCAAACAACAACGCTGATTCCTGAAGTCCGATGCGCGAGCGTATGACGCCTTTGCCATAACGATCGTCCAGAGCGGCCGTATACAAGGCCACTTGCATACCGTGTTCTCGATAGTTATGCGCAGACTGCAACAGGGACGTGGATTTACCGGCATTCATCGCCGAATAGTAGAAATATAATTGTGCCACGGGGGTCCTTTTAAGAGCAGTGAAGTAAGGCGTGCATGGATTTGATCGTTAAAAGTGCATAAGATTTATGCAGGCCCAATGACGCCTTTCATGAATATGAAACAACCATAAAACCTCGGCTCACCACAGGCAATGACAGCGTAGGCTTGTTTGGCCCGAGAATAGAACTCATATCGCTCTACCCGCACCAGGTTAAAACTGGCGGCGTCCGCATTGTCAATAACCTCTTGCACCTCTTGTTGCACTACCGGCCTTTCGTCCGGCGACCCCACCACCTCCATGCACTGGGCAGCGTCATCGACGAAGGTATCCAAAGGCAGCACGGACAGCACTGCTTCTGCTACTTGCGGCGCGCTTGCACCATCCATCCTCAGTAGTTTTCCGGACGCTGTTTCCCGGGCCACACTGGCAGCGGGAAAATTTGCATCACACAGCACGATAGTATCGCCATGGCCCATGGCCGCAAGGGTATGCAGAACGTCAGCATTGAGTAATGGATGAATATTTTTCAACATGGTTTTTGTCGTGCTGCAAAAGGTACACACACCCTAAACGCAAGCCCTGTCGGGATGCAAGTGTCAAAGCCAATTTGCCTTGAAGGCGTTTCAAGCTGTTGTGCCACTGACTATGCAATTGCGAAGGGCACCGACGCATCTGGGTCTCAGACATTGGATATTCGGCTCAACCACTCAGTATCTGCGCCGATAATTACCAATTTAACTGGCGTAAAAATCGAAAAACGACACTAATGTCAGACTGAATGAGTCCGCCCACGAACCGATGAAACTTTACTTGACCTCAGCCTATGACATCCATCCCGGGCTCGACACTTTGCTGGATAGTGCCGCATTGGATAGTCACCAAACGCATACAGTCTGCGCTTCAGCGGAACAGGCTGATGCCATTGTTTTAATAGAGAATACCCAGTTTGATGATGTTCTGTTCAAGCACTTGCACGAGCATGAACTGCTCAGGAAATGGCCTGACAAGATTTTCATGTACAACGAGATGGATCGTCCCTGGGACGTCTTGCCCGGCTTGTATACCTGCATGCCCAAAAAACGTTTCAACGCGAGCACTCAGCGGGCGTTTGCTTATCTGTCGACCCCCAATCAATACATTCGCGACATTCACCTGCACAACCCTGAGCGGCGTTGGCTGTTTTCTTTCATGGGCGCCATGAGCCACCATTGCCGCCGTCGAATCATGCGCCTGCCCACTGACAACGCCTGTCTTGTAGACACATCAGGTTTCAATGTCTGGAGCGCCAGTGAAACCAATCGTAATGCAGCAGCGAAAGAATACGCTGATGTACTTGGTGCCAGTCAGTTCATTCTCTGCCCACGCGGCATCGGTACGTCGTCCCTGCGCCTGTACGAAACGCTGCAAGCTGGCCGTACGCCGGTAATCATCTCTGATCAATGGGTGCCACCTGCCGAGACTGACTGGTGCTTTGCAGTGCGCGTGGCAGAAAAAAGCATTCGCTCGCTTCCAGCCTTGTTGAAATCACTTGAAAACGAGGCGACAGAACGGGGGCAAGCTGCGCGAGTTGCCTGGCTTCAGAGCTATGCTCCTGAGACGCTTTTCAATTCGCTTGGCAACGCCATCGCCGATCTTCAACAACAGAGAGTGCGCTTGAGAAAGCACCCACGTGCAGGTCTGAGCAGCGTGCCCTTGGCATGGAATAAATGGCTTGCTTCGGCAGGGCTTGTTACTCGAATCACAGCCCAACGACTGCGCAGGCAACGTTAAATCATTTAGCGTGGGTATCTTACCCGGGCTTCTGCCATTCCGGTGGGGTGGCTTGCAGCAAGCCCTGCGCCCTGCCGCCTTCACGCAGCCAACTGTTGATGGCTTGTTGTACTTCGCGCTCACCCCGTTTTGAAACAGGAACTTCATCCACGTGCGCAACAATATCGGGTGGTAACACGAAAGTCAGATTGGCACCAATGGAACTGGGAGCAGTACCTGGTGCTGGCTTCTCTACAATTTCCGCTATTGATTGGTCTGCAAGGAAACGAATGCTGGAACGGCCAGCCAAATCACTTTCGTCAAGCGCTTTCATGCTGACAGTAAGCCCATCGTCATGCCCGGCATGAAACGCCAGGAGCTCGCTAAAAAACGCACGTGGCACCAGATAATCACTGGCGCTCAGGACAAAGGGTTGCAGAACAAGCTCAGGATACTGTTCGACTGCGCTCTCCAGCGCGTGCGCTGTACCAGCCAGTTGGGCTTGATGGGCCACGCTGATACGCTGAGCATGGCTGGCAGATCGCCGCGTTGCGTACTGCTCTATCTGATCGCTCAGGTGATTGGCTACCAGTACAACGTCCGTCACTCCAGCCGCGAGTAACGAATCCAGAAGATAGTCGAGAGTGGGCTTTCCACGATGCACAAGTAATGGCTTGGGAGTTGTGTCGGTATAAGGTTGAAGACGGCTGCCACGACCTGCTGCCAGCAATATGGCGCTCTTGACCGGCGACTTGGTTATCATGATGACAGGACTCTGATGGTACTTTCTGATTGTGCAATCTGAACTCTTGCAAGTGCCGATAACTCAGGATACTTGCCAAGAAATTTGCTTGATAACTGATTCGCAACAGTTGCTACCTTGTCATTCTCAACCAGCATGAACAGGCATCCACCATAACCGCCACCACTGAAACGACTGCCAAAAACGCCTTCTATATTGCTGGCCATTTCATGCAGATCAATCAGCCAGGGACTACCACTCTCGTAGTTACTAATGGAGCTTTGACACGATTGACTCATCAACTGTCCAAATACCTGCCAATTCCCATTTTTCCAGGCGGCACAGCCTTGTTGTACACGCTGCATCTCGCCAAACACATGGCTTGCCCGACGTCTGGAAATCTCCGGTAGGCCGGCAAGTGCCGCCTCTGTCCGCAACGCCTCCGGTACCTCTCCCAAATGCCGCGCACTATCGCACAGCAATCCGGCTGCATCACGACACTCTGAGACACGCTGATTGAAATTTGAACCCGTAACAAGATTTCTTGATACCCCTGAATAGCACATCAGAAACGTCACTTGCGAGCTGTTGGGCGGGTCCGTTATGGTTGATGCAGAAACAGAGGCAACATCAAGTAGCGCAATACTTTTACGCCTTGCAAATACAATTGACATCTGGTCCTGAACTCCGTTATTCAGACCACGGTAATCATTTTCCACGCACCGAACCAGCTCAACCAACTGCTGCGCACTGAGTTCAATGTCATTGACAAACGCCAATGCCGTCAGGTAGGCAAGAATCACCGATGCAGAGGAGCTCAGGCCGCTGCTGACCAGCGTACCGAAGACCACGGCTTCGTATCCGTTCTGTAGCTCGTACTCCGATGAATACGCGGTAGCTGATGCACGTACCATGGAATCCCAGCCAAAGTCATCCTGTAGCTGATGTGCCTTGAAAGAAGTACACTCCCATTGCGCATTATTGATGCTGGAGTGAATCGTAAAGTCGCCGTCGTGACGGGGCCAGAAACACAGGATAGTGTATTGATCGAGACAACGCGCCAGCACCTGACCACCTTGATGGTCGATGTGCGCACCAAGAGGGTTAAATCTATAAGGTGATACAACGACGCACGGGTCAGAGCTCCGGCTGGCGACCCTGCGCGCCTGCTGTATACATTTGTCTACGAGAATATCTAAAGATAGTGCATGAAGTTCTGTCGTTGCAGGACATCGTTCGGGCATAGCTCTGCTGTCATTAAATCGGAAACCGCATTCTGCCTCATGACACTGAAGCTGGCAAACAATTTAGGCGACATTAACCAGCTCGTCGCTTGCTACCTGAATCTTCTTCCTCCTCAAGTGACATGGAGTTTGCAATCATGTCGTCAACTGCAGAGGAGTTGCCTCCCTCAAGCTTGATCCGAAGACGCAGATCGTTCACAGAATCAGCATTGCGCATGGCTTCCTCGATCGTGATGGCATTTTCATCAAGTAACTTGAACAGCGCCTGATCAAAAGTCTGCATGCCTTGATCACTGCTCTTTTTCATCAAGGTCTTGATTTCGTGCACTTCACCTTTCATGATCATGTCAGACATCAGCGGAGTATTCAGCAACACTTCAACTGCTGCACGTCGGCCTTTTCCACTCGGGGTGGGCAATAGTCTTTGCGAGATAACTGCCTTGGCATTCAATGATAAATCCAGGAGCAATTGCTTATGTCGCGTCTCCGGGAAAAAGTTGATGATTCTGTCCAGCGCCTGATTGGTGTTGTTGGCATGCAGGGTGGCCAGGCACAAATGTCCAGTTTCCGCAAAGGCAATGGCGTGTTCCATGGTTTTCTGATCACGGATTTCACCAATGAGGATGACATCTGGTGCTTGCCGCAAAGTGTTTTTCAATGCCACCTCGAAGGATTCTGTGTCGGTACCCACCTCTCGCTGCGTAACTATGCAGCCCTTGTGATGATGAACAAATTCCACCGGATCTTCAATGGTGATGATATGCCCGTTGGAATTTTCGTTCCGATAGTCGATCATCGAAGCGAGGCTGGTCGACTTGCCAGAGCCGGTGCCCCCGACAAAAATAACCAGGCCGCGTTTTGTCATGGCAATCTGCGACATGATGTCAGGCATGTGCAGTTCGGCAAATGAAGGAATGTCATTGGGAATGATACGCACGACCAGACCTGCACTGCCTCGCTGCACCAGCGCGTTTACGCGAAAACGCGAAATCTTTGGCAGGGCGATAGCGAAATTACATTCCTTGTATTTTTTGAAGTCCTCACGCTCTGTATCAGTCATGAGACACTGTGTCAGGGCTAGTGTGTGCTCGGCCGTCAGCTTCTTGTCCATAACGGGGGTCACTTTCCCGTGGATACGCATTGAGGGAGCTGCGCCAGCAATAATAAACAGGTCTGAGCCGCCTTTTTTGTACAGGCTCACCAGCAACTCATCCATGAAACGCTTGGCGACTTTCAGATCCATACGACACTTCCTCTTATATGTACACGACTGCTGAGATCATCAGCCGTTCAAAGATGCACGCAGGCATGTCGCGTACGTGCATCTCTTTCGGGCAGGGAATCAATTACATGATGCTGTCAGGGTTCTGCGCCTTCTTGCGCGCCTCGGCCAGATCAACGACGCCACGTTTTACCAGCTCCTTAAGATTCTGATCGAGCGTTTGCATACCGTGGGCCTGACCTGTTTGTATGGCCGAGTACATCTGTGCAACCTTGTCCTCACGTATCAGGTTTCGAATAGCCGGTGTACCCAGCATGATTTCATGAGCTGCCACTCGACCACCCCCCTTCTTCTTTAAAAGCGTCTGTGAAATGACGGCGCGCAGTGACTCTGACAACATCGACCGAACCATCGGTTTTTCACCGCTTGGAAAAACATCCACAATACGGTCGATGGTCTTTGCAGCAGAGCTTGTATGCAAGGTGCCAAATACCAGGTGACCGGTTTCAGCGGCAGTCAAGGCCAGAGAGATGGTTTCCATATCACGCATTTCCCCAACCAGAATAACGTCAGGGTCTTCACGTAGCGCTGATCGTAGGGCATTTGAAAATCCGAAGGTGTCACGGTGCACCTCGCGTTGATTAATCAGGCATTTCTTACTCTCGTGCACAAATTCAATTGGATCCTCAATAGTAAGGATATGCCCGAGTTCAGAATCATTCTTGTAATCCATCATGGCAGCCAGTGTTGTAGATTTACCAGAGCCTGTCGGCCCCGTAACCAGAACAATGCCTCGTGGTAGTGCTGATATTTCCTGAAAGATCTTTGGTGCACCCAGCTGTTCCAACGTCAGGATTTCGGTGGGAATGGTTCTGAACACTGCCCCGCAACCGCGATTCTGATTGAAAGCGTTGACTCGAAAACGCGCTGTATCAGGGATTTCAAAAGAGAAGTCCGTTTCCAACCTCTCCTCATAGTCCTTGCGTTGCTTGTCGTTCATGATGTCGTACACCATGGCCTGAACAGCCGCGTGATCCAGAGCGGGCACGTTAACGCGTCGCATATCGCCATCAACGCGTATCATGGGCGGCAGGCCAGCAGACAAATGCATGTCCGAAGCACCATTTTTCACACCAAACGTCAAAAGCTGAGCAATATCCATGAAACGTACCTTTAAATGATTTTCTGGCACGCGCAAACGCATACCCGGGATTGATGTGGAAATTGACAATTCAGCTCGAACTGAAGCGCCTGATTGCCTCCCACTGCGACACGTGTCGGCCGCTATGGGTTTTTTATTAGCCAGTAGCACGGCATCAGCATGAAACAACAGATAAACTGCGACACCGGGATCAGATAACGTGAACGAAGGCACATTGGATATTGAAGCCGCACTAACAACTGTCGCATCACAGATAGCGAGTTTTGAAGAACTCTATGAGCGCAGCCGGGGGAGCGTTCAGCTGCTGGCGGTCAGCAAGAAAAAACCAGTCAGTGCCATTCGTGCCGCCATTGCTGCCGGACAACGGGCTTTTGGGGAAAACTACGTTGACGAAGGTGTCGAAAAAATTCGTGAGATAGATAACGCATCGTTAGACTGGCATTTCATCGGTGCCATCCAGTCACGTAAAACTGCACTGATCGCAGAGCACTTCCATTGGGCGCACGGCGTCGACCGAATGAAGGTCGCACGGCGGCTGGCAGAGCAGCGGCCATCTCACTTGCCCGCGTTGAACATCTGCCTGCAGGTCAATCTGGACAGTGAGCCATCCAAGGCAGGCGTGCCCATTAATGAGGTGTCAGCGCTCGCGGCCGAGTGCGCGACCCTTGAAGGGATAAAACTGCGTGGGCTCATGGCAATCCCCGCACCACGTGATCTGTTGGCGGAGCAACGACAAACCCTTGCTCAATTGCGGCGCACCTTGGAAGATCTGCAAAAAGAACACCCGGACATGGATACGCTGTCAATGGGTATGAGCGCGGACATGGAAGCGGCAATCGCCGAGGGTGCAACCATCGTCCGCGTTGGCACTGCTATTTTTGGCTCCCGGGATACCTGATGTACAAGCTTGCAGCAAGGTCAGATGTGTCGAAAAATAACTGATGTAAGCGATCACCTTGCTAACGCAAAATTGATAAAATTAACAGTAATTTAACGGATAGCTTTCTTCTATGAGTAACGGCAACGCTTCAAATTCCATGGCCAGAACCTACGAGATAGGCCAAAGCCTGTGGTTGGATTACATCCAGAAAAGTCTGCTGGATGGTGACCTGCAAAAAATGATCAAGGAGGATCGCTTAATGGGGCTAACCTCTAACCCGGCTATTTTCGAACAAGCTATCGCCAATACATCCGAATACGATCAAGCCATTATGGATATCGTTGCTGCACAACCTGATATCAGCGAGCTGGAATTGTTCAATCAGCTGGCCATCCCGGACATCCAGGCTGCGGCTGATGCGTTTGCAACAACTTACGAAGAGACTGAAGGAGTCGATGGCATGGTCAGTCTGGAAGTCACCCCCGATCTGGCGCACGACGCCGCTGGCACCATTGAAATGGGCATGGATCTGCATGCGAGAGTCAACCGACCTAACCTGATGATAAAAGTGCCAGGCACCAGCGAAGGCGTCAAGGCATTCGAAGCACTGACAGCGCTCGGTATCAATGTCAACGTAACCTTGCTGTTCAGCGTCGCCCGATACAAAGAAATTGCGCAAGCCTATATAAGAGGACTGGAACGACGCCATGCCGATGGACATTCTGTAGACCGCATTGCATCGGTTGCCAGCTTCTTCGTCAGTCGTGTTGACGTCAGTGCCGACAAGGCACTCGAGGCCAATGGGAGCGATGCTGCGAGCGCGTTGGCAGGCAAAATTGCCATTGCCAATGCAAAAGTTGCTTATGGACATTTCGTCAACCTGTTCGGTAGCGAGCAATTTGGCAATCTCAAGGCGCAAGGTGCGCGCCCTCAGCGGCTGCTCTGGGCAAGTACCGGCGTGAAGAACCCTGCGTTTTCGGATGTACTGTATATCGAGGAGCTTATTGGACCCGATACGGTGAACACCGTACCACCAAAAACGATGGAAGCCTTTAAGGATCATGGTGTTGCAGAATCGCGACTCACCAGCGGATTGGCCCAGGCGCACAAGGACATTTCAGCCTTGCCAGAGCTCGGGATTTCGCTTGGCGATATCACTGACAAGCTAGAGGCGGACGGTATAACCTCATTCACAGAAGCATTTGATCGATTGCTCGGTGTACTGGCCACCAAGCGCCGCGCAGTAGCAAGCTAATGCGCTGGCTATTTATTGGCGCAGGCAACATGGCAAGCAGCCTCATAGGTGGCCTGCTTGGAGGCAATACGCAAGCTGAACATGTTGCCGTTGTTGATCCGGATGCAGAGGCCTGCAAACGCGCGAAAACCAAATTCAACATTCACAGCTCAACGACTATCGAGCAGATTATTCCCGCCCTGTTTTCCCGAAGCGAAACCAACCGACAACTCGGCGTCGTCATTGCGGTCAAGCCGCATATTGTTCAGACGGTTTGTGAAGCGCTAGCCCACTACATGCAGCAAGACAGCACTGAAAATACCGTGGCTATCGATCCAGTATTTATTTCGGTTGCAGCGGGGGTCCGCGAAAGCAGTATGCAGTCATGGCTGCCTGATGGCTCAGCGCTGATTCGCTGCATGCCTAACACACCGGCGCTGCTGGGTCTCGGCGCCACCGGGTTATACGCGAACGCTCAGTGCTCCGACGAGGAACGATCTCTTGCAGAAACACTCCTTAAAAGTGCCGGAACCACAATATGGGTTAAAAAGGAATCAGATCTGGATGCGGTCACTGCGGTATCTGGAAGTGGCCCAGCCTACTTTTTTTATCTGATTGAACATATGGTTAATGCAGGGATTGAGCTGGGACTTGAACGTGAGACGGCTCTTACTCTGGCAGTGGAAACGGCTTTTGGAGCGGCAAGCATGGCGAGACAACCGGGCGAGACCCCGGCAGTGCTACGCGAAAATGTAACCTCCAAAGGTGGCACAACTGCTGCTGCATTAGCCGTGTTCAACGACAGGGAAACATCTGCAATCATCCATTCAGCACTCAAAGCTGCCCATGATCGCGCCGTGGAACTGGGCGATGAGCTGGCAAGCTGAACACAACGGGCGCAGAAATCGCTCCCAAATCATGACCAATACAGGCACCTGCCGAAGCAGACAAAGTCGTTACGGATCCAGGCAATAAAAACAAAAGCTCTTTATCTTCCTGCACGAAGCCGAATGGACATCTGCGACTCAGGCGTGAGCCACAGATCGTGCAAGGTATCGCTAGCTGATGGAATCAGCAAAAAACCAACATTAACAGGCAACACGTTCATCGGAGAACATCTATGGCCAACCCCGCACTTAATGCAATCGGCTTTATTCTAGGTATCCTGTTCAATCTGTACGCAACGGTCGTCGCCGTGCGATTTGTTATGCAGGTTGTGCGTGCGGACTATTACAATCCCCTGGCGCAAGCTGTAGTCAAACTAACAGACCCCCTGCTTGTTCCGCTGCGTCGTGTGATCCCGAGCATAAAGCGATACGACACCGCCTCGCTGGTTCTCGTATTTGGCGTGTTGTTGTTAAAAATGCTGGTTTTCAAGTTCCTGAGCCTGGGAGCAGTGCCAGCGATTGGCACGTCCGCAATGGTTTCACAACTTCCGATGATAAAGATTCTGCTGCTAAGCCTGCTGGATGTCATCCATCAGTTCTTCAATGTGTTTATCTTCGCGCTTATTATTCAGGCGATCCTTAGCTGGGTTCCGAATGCTGGAGGCAACCCGGTTCAAGGACTGGTGGCAGCGATAGGCGAACCCGTGCTTCGTCCGTTGCGGCGTTTAATCCCGCCTCTTGGTGGCATCGATCTAACCGTATTTTTTACAATCATAGGACTGTTTGCCCTGCGTATTTTCTTAATAGGAACTCTCAGCCAGCTATTCGGTTTGTAGACGAAAAATCCTGAAAAACACTGCAAATACAGTTTAAAACAGCAGTTGATGTAAATTTTTACTTAAAAAATAGTGTTTTTCTGGTTTTTATTCTATAAATTACTGACGCATTGCTTGTTCATGTGTTAACTTTCGCGCGCTTTACAAGATGATCACGTACATAGCATGGTTTTCGTAGCGCTCGAAAACACAAACCGATTAACGAAACACGCATTCAGCAGAGGATTCAAACAATGGCGGCCAAGAAGAAGGCGGTAGCGAAGAAAAAGCCGGTAGCAAAGAAAAAAGCAGTTGGCAAGAAAAAGGCAACTGCCAAGAAGAAAGCAGCGGCGGCATCAGCCAAGAAGCCACCTACCAAGTCGGAGATCATGACCTCGATCGCCGAAACAACAGAATTAAGCCGCAAAGAAGTTGCATCAGTTTTCGAAGCGCTCAATGGCCTTATTCAGGATAACCTCAAGCCACGTGGTCCAGGCACGTTCAGCGTTCCCGGTTTGATGAAAATTCGCGTAAACAAGAAGCCAGCCACCAAGGCACGCAAGGGCATCAATCCGTTCACAGGCGAAGAGACGGTATTCAAGGCGAAGCCTGCGCGCAAGGTTGTCAAAGTCCTTCCTCTGAAAAACCTGAAGGACATGGTGTAAGCAACACACTGCGGTGAAGTCCTGAGACATTACCTGCGCGATTAGTTACGTGCACGATTAGTTCGTTTCAGGGATAACGACAGGCTTATACAGCCACAGGGGGCGTATCGGGCTCCCTGCCCCCACCCGGATTGTCATGCCAAATCTGCTCAATCCGGGTTTCTCAAGTCACATTTTGCGCCAACCCCTGAGCACTACAGGCAGCGTTTATCAGGCCGCTATCAGCGCATGATAGCGTTGACATTCTTCCCGGATCGTCACGGAATTGACGATATATGAGGCCGATTTTGAGTTTTTGCTGCCATCCTCGTGAGAATCGGCCTGCTAAACTCCACACTGTGATGCATGGAAAAGCTGGAAATTCGGGAAATGAGTCCTCACATAACAAGCAATATGCGCAAATAGGTATCACGACCGTTCGCTGGCAATCTTTTTGCCTCAGAATACGGTTTTGAGAAACAAACCGTCACGTTTTCATACTCTTTGCGCAATGTAGCGGTAAAACGTTACCAAATGAGAACCAATTCTGATGATCGTGATCCATATAATGATCGAGAGGAATAAAGCAGCGTCACCAGCGGGACGCTGAGCGACGCCAGAATCTGCAACAGGAAAGACAAGTTCAATGAGCGCAAGCGCTTCATCAAATAAACTGGCAGGGTTGCCAAAGCTGGTCAATATCCTGATGGTTATAGCCCTCGGATTGGCACTGGCGATTTTCAGCCTGAAATTACTACCGCAGGGCACAGCAGCGGTCTCGCCCAGCTCAATCCAGACGCGAGCGGCGGGAAGCAACAACGGCGCTCCAGCACCCTCGCCAACCGACCTTGCGAGAGTTATTGCGTCAGTCCATTTGTTTGGTGATGCCACCAAACAGATTAAACCGGTCGAGAAAGCCCCGGACCCGGTAGAGCCCATTGAGGACACCAGTCTAAACCTGCAGTTAGCCGGGGTCTTTGCTTTCACGCCTGCCGAAAGTGCGATAGCCATCATTAGCGCCGGATCAGCGGAGCAAAATGCCTACGGAATCGGTGACAAAATCAGTGGTGACACATCGCTGGAGGCTGTCTATCCTGACCACGTTATTCTCAGAAATCGTGGCAAGCTGGAAAAACTGTCCTTACCTGAGAATGTGCAACCTATTGCACTGGCGCCCGTTCAGGCCGCGCCTTCCAACAATAGACAAAATGCACAGAGCCAAAACGTTGGCCAACCGGTGGAACTGCCCAGCAACCCGCGTGAATTGCGCGACACACTGGCGCGCAACCCTTCCATGCTGGGACGGGTCGTGGCCGCTGAGCCTTATCAGGAAAACGGCAAGCTCGTTGGATATCGCATTACTCCAAAGCAAAACCCGGAAATTCTTGAGGCGCAGGGCATTGTGTCTGGCGATGTCATTACTCGCGTGAACAACATTCAGTTAAACAGTCAAAAGCAAGGGATCAGAGCTCTACGCAATGCAGTTAAGGCAGAAAACCTTGAAGTAGTCGTACTTAGAGATGGTATTGAGGTGCCTATATCGATCTCGCTGGCCCAATAGTTGAACCTCATCGGGAAAACAGATTCCAAAGACCCTCAAAACCCAGATCGGAATCTGTAAGATTCGGCTTCAATAATCAATGGCGCGTCACAAGACAATACCTTGCAACCAGCTACACTCAGGGCTCGGTGGGCTCTCTACAGATATCATGATTAAACCCTTAAAAACACGGACGAACAATAGTCGGGCAGCCTCGGTTCTGGCCTTCTCGCTCGGACTATGCCTGACGGCAGGATTGCCACTCGCTTTGACGCTGGGGGTTTCCAGCCCGGCCGAGGCTCAGGAAGGCACATTCACACTCAATCTGAAGAATGCGGACATTCACTCGCTGATTCAGACAGTGTCCCGTCAGTCAGGACGAAATTTTGTCGTTGACCCTCGCGTCAAGGCACGTGTCACCGTCATTTCATCCACGCCACTCAGTGCTGACGAGCTCTATGAGACATTCTTATCCGTGTTGCAAGTGCACGGCTATGCAGCAGTGCCCAGCGGCGATCTGGTGAAAATCGTACCGGATGTCAACGCCAAGCAAGGACCAGTGCCGCAGTACACTGATGATGATTCAAGCTCTGATCAGTTGGTCACGCAAGTCATCAAGGTGCAAAATGTACCCGCCGCCCAGCTGGTACCGATTCTGCGCCCTCTAGTACCCCAACAAGGCCATCTTGCCGCCTATGCGGCAACCAACACGCTTATCGTCACCGATCGTGGTTCCAATATAGGCAGACTCATCACGATTATCGAGGGCATTGACCGCCCGGATAACGACGAAGTGGAGTTGGTCCAGCTTAGGCACGCATCAGCCAGTGAGGTCATTCGAATCTTGCAGTCGTTGCAAAGTCGGGCTGGTCAGATTGACGGTACGCCCGGTTCCGTTCGTTTTGCTGCCGACGAACGCACCAACAGCATCCTGCTAAGCGGTGACCAGACGGCCAGAACACGAATGCGCGGTATCATTGCTAACCTCGACACACCCGTAGAGTCTGGCGGCAACACACGCGTCGTTTATCTGCGGTTTGCCAACGCTGCTGACCTGCTAGCCATCCTCACCGGCGTCTCCGCGGGTCAGGCATTGATCGGCACAGGTGGGGCAGAAATGGGAGAAGGCGGCGTAGGTGCATCGGTACCTTCTGCGCCCGCGGTGGACGCCAATGGTGTTCAGATTCCGCAGCAACCCAGAGTACCGACTGCATCGCTCATTCCGCGTGGTCCTCAGGAAAGCGATCGTCCAAACGTAGATATTCAGGCAGACGAAGACACCAATGCGTTGATAATAACCGCCCCGCCTGATGAAATGCGCAGCATTCTGGCGGTCATTGAACAACTGGATATTCGCCGCGCACAGGTGCTGGTAGAGGCGATTATTGCCGAACTCTCCACCAATAACAGCGCGCAGCTGGGTGTCAACTTTGCCGTCGACGGGTCCGATTCCAATCGACCGGCTGCTTACACCAACCTGGGTGGAGCAACGCAATCGTTGGTGGGCACAGTAGCCAGCGAAGGGGCAAGCCTGAGTAACGGGCTTTCCCTGGCACTCGGCCGGTTTGGCAGCGATGGCATTGACTTCGGCTTTCTGCTGTCGGCAATAGCCTCTGACTCTGACAACAACATTCTGTCTACACCAACGCTTGTCACGATGGACAATCAGGAGGCGGAAATTATCGTTGGCCAGAACGTGCCTTTCGTCACCGGCACACAACTCTCATCGGCCAACAACAACCCTTTCCAGACAATCGAGCGTCAGGATATTGGTATCTCCCTGAAGGTAAAGCCACAGATCAATGAAGGCGATAACATCAAGATGGAGATTGAGCAGGAAGTATCCGATGTCAGCACTACCTCAGTAACGGGCGCTGCTGATATCACGACCAACAAACGATCCATCAAGACAACCGTTCTGGTTGAAGACGGGCAGACACTTGTGCTGGGCGGGTTGATTGACGACAAGGTCAACGATAGCCGCGATAAGGTCCCTTTTCTGGGCGACATTCCATTGCTGGGCAGCCTGTTTCGTTATCGTACAACCAGCAAGACCAAGCGTAACCTGATGATCTTTCTGCATCCCACCATCTTGCGCGATCCCGCTACTGCAGATTATTACAGCCGCAACAAATACGACGACATGAGAGCGGATCAGTTGGGATTGTTTGACAATGACGCCTTCAACGCAAGTTCGCTCCCGGATCTGCCAGAGCTGCATATGTATTTTGGCGGTCAGCGCATCTTCGATTCCGGAAAGAGCGCTCTGGAGACACTGGTTCCAACCACTGAGGTGGTGCGCCCGAAAGTATCTCCCGTAGTAGTGCCAGAAATAGTGCCTGAAATAGTCCCTGAAGTGATGCCCGAATCATCGCCCAAAGCACTGCCGAAGGTCGAGACCCCTGGGTTTACGCGCGAAGTGGGCGATGAAGATATACTCGGTGGGATAGCGCCGTTGTCCAACGAAATTTTAGGTCACGGTGGTCTGATGATAGCGTCACCCGTAGGTATGCAAGTCGGCAGTATTTCCAGACTGGACTCTGCACCCGCTGCAAGCGTCCACCGTAAATCATTGGTAAGCGTGAGATAACTTGTGGTGTCACCAGCAGACTTTATTGACGTAGGCGATCCAACCTCCGGGCAAGCAGCCAACGACAATGAGGAGCTTTTTGGCGTCGTCTCAGAAGACGAGCAGCCGATTGTGGGGGTCGAGCCCAAGACCACCAGTTTCCAGGATATACCCTATACGTTCGCAAAAAGACACGGGGTAATAATCGAGCGAAACTTGTCCGGGGAACTGTTGCTGGTTCACCGACCGGGGGTTCAACTCCAGGCAATTTCTGAAGCTCGCAGAAAAGCCGGACAAACGCTGAAGCTGGAATCCATCACCTCTGATGATTTCGACGCACGCCTCACCCGACATTACGAGGGCGAAACGGGTCAGGCCATGGATATCATGGATGACTTTGGTGACGAACTCGATCTGGAGCAACTCGCTGACGCTCTACCAGAACCAGAAGATCTACTTGAATCCACTGATGATGCGCCGGTCATTAAATTGATCAATGCCATGCTGACGCAGGCAGTTCGCCAAGGTGCTTCAGATGTGCACATTGAACCGTTTGAAAAACGCCTTGCGATACGTTATCGCGTCGACGGTGTCATGCAGAAATTGTTCGAACCGCCCAGACAGATTGCGCCTCTGATTATTTCGCGCCTCAAGGTTATGGCCAAGTTGGATATCGCGGAAAGACGTCTCCCTCAGGACGGCAGAATTCCACTGCGAGTGGCTGGGCGCCCGGTGGATATTCGCGTGTCTACACTGCCATCCGGACACGGCGAACGCGTGGTTCTCCGCTTGCTGGACAAGCAGGCCGGCCGACTCGATCTGGAACAACTGGGCATGCCGCCAACGGCATTGCAAAACCTGCAGGCATCACTTGGGTTGTCACATGGCATCATCCTTGTCACTGGCCCCACCGGTTCAGGTAAAACAACAACGCTGTATGCATCGCTGGCAAAACTGAACACGTCACGTTATTCGATCCTGACCGTCGAAGACCCTATCGAGTACTTTATCGATGGCATTGGTCAGACACAGGTTAACAACAAGGTAGATCTGGATTTTGCTCGCGGGCTGCGTGCCATATTACGTCAGGATCCGGATATCGTCATGGTGGGTGAGATTCGGGATATGGAAACTGCCGAAATTGCAGTTCAAGCGTCACTTACCGGGCATTTGGTGTTGTCTACACTGCACACGAACACAGCAGTGGGCGCGGTAACAAGACTGAGAGATATGGGTATTGAGCCGTTTTTACTCTCCTCAAGCCTTGTCGGGCTCGTCGCTCAGAGACTTGTGCGCCTCTTGTGCGATCACTGTAAGCGCCCTCACACTCCCACAGACGTCGAGCTTAAAACCCTGAATCGTACCGAAGGGCAAGTGAAACATATGAGCATCGCACATGGTTGTGAAAAGTGCTCTCACACAGGCTACGCTGGTAGACAGGGTATCTATGAAGTCGTCAAGGTCGATGAGACCATGCGAACCATGATTCACGATGGTGCGTCCGAGCACGATATAGAACGCTACGCACGAAGCCAGAGTGCAGGGATCAACGAAGATGGCATGCGACTGGTCATGGAAGGTAAAACATCGCTTGAAGAAGTCATGCGCGTAACCCGAGAGGGCTGATGGCTGCGTTTGAATACCTGGCGCTTGACGTTCGCGGGCGCGAGAAAAAAGGCGTTCTCGAGGCAGATACCGCAAGACTGGCTCGCCAACTGTTACGACAACAGGATCTGACGCCTCTGGAGGTTGATGAGACCTCGGGGCGCGACCGTAGCAAGAGTGGACGCAAGGCGGGCAAATCGGCTGGGAAAAGTGCCACTCCGACGTTCCGTGGTGGGATCAAAACCAATGATCTTGCGTTACTTACCCGACAGATAGCCACGCTGAGCGCTGCCGGTACTCCCCTTGAAGAATCCTTGTCGGCTGTTAGCCGGCAAACAGAAAAACCGCGAATCAAATCATTGCTGCTCTCGGTGCGCGCGAAGGTAATGGAAGGCCATACCTTCGCTTCCGCCCTGTCTGATTACCCGAAAGTATTCCCTGAAATCTATCAATCGACCGTTTCGGCCGGGGAACAATCCGGTCATCTGGATGCTGTTCTTGAGAGATTGGCTGATTACACTGAAGAGCGACAGGCATCCAACGCCGTTGTCAAAAAGGCATTGATATACCCGAGTATGCTGGTCGTCGCCTCGATTCTGATTGTGAGCTTCCTGCTGGCTTATGTTGTGCCTCAAGTGGTACAGGTATTTGATGGAATGAATCAGGAGCTACCAGCGCTAACGACCGCGATGCTGGCTACGTCTGCCTTTGTCCGTCAATGGGGATTACTGGTTGCCGGGATTACGGTGGTTACCATCATTGTCTTTCAGAAAGCCATGAAAGGTGAGGGCTTCAAAACACGCGTTCACTCGATTCTGCTCAAGCTGCCGATGTTCAAACGTTTGATACGTGGCTTTAACACGACTCAATTTGCCCGAACGCTCAGCATTCTGGCAGCCAGTGGGGTGCCTGTGCTAGAGGCTCTCGACATCGGTTCTCAGGTTATAACGAACCGTCCCATGCGCAAGGCGGTTAATACTGCGGCCGCTCAGGTGCGCGAAGGTTCAACCCTCAGTCAGGCGTTGGAGCGAACAGGGTATTTCCCACCAATGCTGTTACACCTTATTGCCAGTGGCGAATCATCCGGTCAGCTTGATTCAATGCTGGAAAAAGCAGCGACTCATCAGGAACGAGAGCTTAACTCGCTGATGGCGGTGTTTTTGGGGTTATTTGAACCGGTAGTCATATTGATCATGGGTGGCGTCGTTCTCACCATTGTGTTGGGAATCCTATTGCCGATTTTCGAGATGAATCAGCTAGTGTGATGTCCCCGTCTGATCAAAGGCGCCGTTAATGGGTTCAGGATACGACGAACGAAACTGCATATACGATACAAGCGCTACGGGGCAGTGATTTACGCCTCGGTCTACAAACCTGATTTGAATAAGGTATCTGTTAAAAATCCAACGACATTTTAAGCCTTTTAATCCAGCTTTTCTCAGGCACGCGGACGAAACGGTATCACTGTGGCGGTTCTGGCTGGCAAGACAGGCGTGGCATCCGCATAGATGTTTTCAGCAAATGGCCAGATCTGATCAGCATCCATCTGCTCGCATGCCCGTCGGATCATCAGTTCTGTGATTTCGTGTTCATCGCCTGACTCATCAACTGTTGCGCATACCGTCACTGACTCTGGTAAGGCATGCAGAATATCTGTCGCGGCCGTTTTACAGTATTTCATTTTGATTCTCCGTCTGTCATGCGTTGAATCGTCGCCCCTTCACCATTCACGGTGGATGACACAGATGATCCGTTCAAAAGCATGATCTAGCTCCCCTCATTGTTTAGATGAGCGATGTGTTCCTTGAACAAGGCAATCTCGCTGTCTGACTTATCCGGGTACCTCAGTGGTAACGATTCGAGGGTAGCCAGAATTGTTCTAGCGACGGCTAGTCGCATGTAACGCTTGTTATCCGCAGGTATTGCATACCAAGGTGCGTAATCACGTGATGTTTCATTGAGTAAGGATTCATAAGCTCCCATGTAATCGTCCCAACGGCCACGTGTTGTCAGATCGCTCTTGGAAAATTTCCAGTATTTCTCAGGTGTCGTCAGGCGCTTCAGAAAACGCTTCTTCTGTTCATCTTTCGACACGTTTAGCCAAAACTTCACGACAACCGTTCCATTAGTGCTCAGATGTCGTTCATGATCACGAATGGACTGGAACCGCTCGTCCCAGATACCGTCATGCTGATGCGAGGGTAAGTGTTGTTTGGCCAGGTACTCCGGATGCACTCTGACTGCCAACACCTCTTCGTAGTAGCTGCGATTGAATACGCCGATAAGTCCTCTTGCCGGCAACCGTCTGGTGGTACGCCAGAGCCAGTCATGGTCCAGCTCTTCGCTTGATGGTGCCTTGAACGATGAGACCTGGCAGCCTGCAGGGTTAACACCACTTAACACTGCCCTGATGGTCCCATCCTTTCCCGCGGCATCCATCGCCTGAAACACCAGCAGCAAGGCAAAACGATCATCTGCGTAAAGCTTTCGTTGTAATTCACTGATTTTGGCTACGCACTCGGAGAGCTCTTTCTCCAGAGATTTCTTACCAGGCAGATCGGCAGGCGGCGCAGTGTTGCTCCCGGCAATCGAAAAGCTCCCATCGAAAGGCACGCTGTAGGCAGAGAGCGGCGGATTCACGCGCTGGCATCCGCAGAAGTTTCGGAGGAGTCGGGGGTGTTAACGCCCGCAGCGAGGACACAACTGGCTCCTGTACCCCGCATGCTGCAGTAGCCACCAGGATTTTTCTGTAAGTATTGCTGGTGGTAATCCTCAGCGTAAAAGAAGTCTGGCGCTGGTAAGATTTCTGTTGTGATCGGACCAAAGCCCTTTTCTGCGAGAACGGGCTCAAAGATTTCCTTGCTTCGGATGGCTTTCTGGTGCTGCTCATCAGAGGTGGTGTAAATACCGGATCGATACTGTGTACCCCTGTCTGGTCCCTGCTGCATTCCCTGGGTGGGGTCGTGGTTTTCCCAGAACAGCGTCAGTATTTTCTCAGAGCTGATTATTGCAGGATCGTACACGACAAGAACCACCTCGTTGTGGCCCGTTTTGCCCGTACAAACCTCGTCATAACTAGGATTAGGGGTATGGCCGGCAGAGTACCCTACGGCGGTAGCATACACGCCGTTTTGTTGGTAGAAGAGACGCTCTACTCCCCAGAAACATCCCATGCCCAGAACTATCTGCTTGAGATGGGCAGGAAAAGGGCCTGTCATGGGGTTGCCGGTAACAATGTTGCGCGCAGCAACCGGAACGGGCGCAGATCTGCCCGGGAGCGCTTCCGAGGCGCTGGGCATTTCTGATTTTTTGCCAATTCCAAACACGTTTCAGCTCCGCAATGTTCGCAACGAGAGCAGCACTGACGGCGCTCTCGATCAGACCAAGCATAAGCTCAGCCTTTGTCAAGCTGAACATTAGCTGACCATGCTTAAACGAAACTGAAAGAGATGGAAAAACCGGCTCTGAGGCGGAAAATATCCGCTGTTAACGGGTTAGCTCACGTTCTGGTCATCTTTCCACGCAAAAATTCCGGAGTGACTGAAAAGATACATGGGCTGGAGCGGGCGCTTCAAAAGCCAATTTGGCGTTCCACGAATGGTTCAGGCTAGGAGCCTGCGCGGCAGAAATCAATCGGCTACGAGCAGCCCACTTTTGGCCAAATTTTGCGCTCATTTTCGTCACTTAGCCAGCTAAACTCCTCAAATGAGCACAAAATTTGACTCAAAATTGGACTACTCTCGCTC
>JBGCGC010000065.1:0-14034 GCA_045110475.1 Granulosicoccus sp. | reverse complement strand
GGATCTGACAGGTAGCGGGCGTGGATCATGAATTGATAAACGGCTTCATCCACCCAATCCTGCCGCCCGGATCGCTGTCCCGCCCTGGCTAGAAAAAGGCAGGTCATGAACAGCGTATCGTCCCACAGCTCGCCCTCGTTCAGCCGCTCTTTCACAACATGCTGAAAGCCGTCGTCTTCGGTTCGCGCCAGCCCGTCCATCAACCAGTCGGCCCAGTCGGTGACAAGATCCTCCCATTCGGGCCGATCGACGTGATCAAGCAGACAAACCAGTGCCAGCATAGGTGCTGTCGAATTGACTTGCCGGCGCGGTAATCCGCGCTCGATCTGCCAGTCGTACCAGGCCACAATCGCAGCGATCAGCCGTTGATCGCCACTCACTTGCGCGTGCCGGTAAAGCCCGTAAAGGCCGACCCCGATTTCCCAATCCCATTCGTCGAATTGCAGGCGAAACCCATCATCTGCCAACGCAGCGGGCTCGTTGATCCCCCGCAACCGCGCCAGTCCAGCGGTCACGTCATTAAGCTGTGACAGTAGACTATCTTGCGTCATCAGCATAGCGTCTCTCCGGGGTGAAAATGGGTAAGCTGCGGTTCGCAGGCGTCGGTGGGAAAAGGCTGCAATATCTCATCCACGCGCAGGCCTTCGTCCAGTGACAATGCAAGCGCGGGACGCCCTGTGCCTGTCAGCTGCAGTGTTTTATCCAGCGTCAGCTGCAATGTGGCGGCCCGGTCAGCAAGCATAGGCAAACCGCCTTCGGGCAAGTCATCCAGGATCATCGCCCATCCGGTCTGCGCACCCTCAAGCCGCCATTCCAGTCCTGCGCCCGGCCCGCGTATGACCTGTGTGATTGAACCCGTCGCTTTCAGAGTCAATGCACTCGCCCCACTTTGAAGGACCAACCAGTCGTCACCGCGCGCCAGCGCGTCGAATTCCGACAATGGCGCATAGGCATGGGTAAAGGGCAATCGCCCGTTGCCCACATCTGACAGAACAAGAATCGTAGTGCCAACGACTTTGCCGTGATTGTCGGCTTGATCATGTACCTCAATCTGCCACGCACCGTTGTTTGCCAGTACTATCAGGATCGGTGCATTGTGACGAACCGCTGTATCAATTTCCATCGCATTGAAACCGAACGCCCCATCACCGGTTGCAACGATTACCTGACGGTTCGGTAGCGCCAGACTAGCAGCGATTCCAAACGGTGCTCCGATGCCGATACAGCCCAGAGAGCCAGGATCAAGATACGTTGTACAGTTGAGTCCAATTCGAGCAAAACTCAAAAAATCACCACCATCTGCTACTACCACTGCATCAGCTTGCATCTGCTGTTGCAGCTCATGTAGTAGTCGATTGGGATGGATTCGACCTTGCTCATCTGATGGCGCTGTTGCCATAGAGTGTCTGAGTTTACCGGCGCGTTCCAGATGTTTATGGCGTAAACCGTCAGCCCACTCGCGATCCACTGATGCGATACGATTTCCGGCGGCCTGCACTATCGCATTTAGTGTCGCAGCAGGCTGTGCCAGAATTTCCACATCACCTCGGCGGTTATCGCGTAACTCACTGGTGGTATCACTGATCCGAATTAAGCGGGCATCTCCAAAGACGGCAGGAGATCCATACGCTAACTGGAAATCCAGTCGCCGACCGACCGTCACCACAACATCTGCCTGACCCATTACCGCGCCGCGCATGGCGGTGACCACACTCGGGTGACTATCCGGAACCAGGCCCTTGCTCTCACCGGTATCGAGATAGACAGCACCCAGTTTGTCCAGTAAAGCGATCATTTCAGTACTGGCCGCCCGGGCACCACGACCGGAAATCAGCAACGGTTTTTTTGCAGACCACAGGACGTCCATTGCCTTGTTCACGGCAGCGCAGTCCGGTTGAATAATCGCAGGCTGCCTGGATAGAAAATACTCAGGCAGTTGCACACGGTCCGGCACTTCAGCTCGCAGGGTATCTGTCGGAAAATCGATGAATACAGGCCCGGGATCACCACCATCGCCCAGTGCGCAGGCAACCGCTTCGTCCAGTTGCTGGAGCGCCAGCGCAGGTTCTGACACTGTTCTGGCAAGACGGGTCACAGGGCGGGCAATATCGACATGCGGCAGATCCTGCAAACTGCCGCGGTAGCTCTGCGGTAATGGCGGACGGCCGCACAATACCAGTACAGGAGCACGAGCGATATGTGCGTTTGCAATACCGGTCATTGCATTGGTCATGCCGGGTCCTGCGGTTACCAGAGCAACACCGATATTGCCTGTCAGCTCACCGTAGGCGTGTGCCATATACACCGCTGCGCGTTCGTCACGTACGTCAACAATATCGATACCCTCAGCATCGACTCTCATCCAGATTGGCATGATGTGGCCTCCGCATAATGCGAACACGCGATCTACATTCCGGGCTTTGAGAAAGCGCGCGATCACGCCGGCGACAGTATTGGGTGTCAGAACGGGTGGAGACATTAGACTAGTTACCCTCCTGCTGGTGTGTATCCCTAATTGAATCTGCTGTGTCGACAGTCAACATTTCAGTGTCGGCGCGGTTCGTATCCAGTCTGACTCGCAGCTCACGATGCAGAATTTTTCCGGTGGCGTTACGCGGCATGTCCTCAGGTTTCAAAAACACGATCTCGCGTGGTCTTTTGTATCCTGCGATACGGTCTTTTGCCCAGTGCAACAGCTCTTGCGAAGTCACACTGGCTTCTGCCTGCAATACCACCGCTGCAGTAACACGCTCGCCCCAGAGAGAATCCGGCTGCCCGATGACTGCCACATCCCTGATTAAAGGATGCGCGCCCAGCATGGCCTCAACCTCGGAGGGATAGATATTTTCCCCTCCGGAGATGATGACGTTCTTCTTTCGATCGATAAGACGAATGAAACCGTCGGCATTGCGTTGTGCAATATCACCCACGGATAAATAGTGCCCGCGGAACGCTGCGGCTGTCGCTTCCGGTTGCTGCCAGTAACCACTAAAACAGTACGGCCCACAGGAAAATAGTTCACCGGGTGTGCCGTCTTCGACTTCCACGCCATTGTCATCGAGCAGCTTGATAGGAAGGGAGCCGATCACCTCCCTTCCCACCGTGCCGAGCTTGTCAAACTGTTCATGAGGGTGCAGCATGGTGACCCAACCTGCCTCTGTTGAACCATAGAGTTCGAACAGCCCGGAGTTGGGAAACATTTCCATCACCGCTTGTTTCGTGTCCGGCCGTGCCGGTGCAGATGAAATCATCAGCTTCTCTACCCGTGTATAGTCAAAATCGCTTGCGTGCTGTCGTTGCGACTCGAGTAGCATCGTGTAGTGGGTTGGTACCAGAGAGGTGAAACTGATACCGGTTTGAGAAAACGTGCGTAAACACAGGTCCGGATCAAAAGTTGAGCGTGAAAAGATGGTCACGGTTGCGCCACAGTGGATGAAAGCGGTAAAAAAATTAAGTGAATTGGCATGACACATCGGCATGACCAGGAGGGCATGGTCGTCACGATGTAATTTGAGCTCGACAGCTGTCATCATAGCCAGCATGGTCATGCCACGATGACTGCGGATTGCACCTTTGGGTCGACCTGTTGTACCTGAGGTATACATGATGCACCAGGGATCATCAGCACTGACCTCAGCGTTATAGCTTGTATTGCGCCCTGTGTTTAACAGTGATTCGTAGTCAAGGTATCCGGCGGGCGGTGCATTGTCAGACATGACAATGAAATGGTTGATGGAACCCTCAGGGTTCTCACGAAGCGGTTCTACGATATCAATCAACGTATCTTCCACAATGATCGCCGATGCACCGCTATGGTTCAGGATAAACGCTGTCTCACCCGTTGATAACCGAAAGTTGACAGGTACTGCAATCAGACCTGCCTTGCTGATCGCGGTATAGATCTCCACCCATTCAATTCGATTTTAGGCAAGCAGTGCAACACGCCCACCTGGTGGGAGTCCCAAACCATGAAGCGCATTGGCCAGTTGATTGGCACGGGCATTCAACTGTCTGTGGGTCAGTGTTTTATCAAGATCCCGAACGGCTGTTTTTTCAGGTTGCAAACGGGCGTGGGCTGTAACGGCTTGCCCTATCGTCAGGGGATGTACTATCACATCAAGCTCACTCCAAAAAAAATATAGGCGGTAACGATTGCTATTGCACACAGCTCATTGAGCGACTTATGCCTGAATGCTCGCTCGTTGGCTGTCCGCTGTCGGTTTGTCATGGGTTGTCAGTTCGTTGAACAGCGCCTCACTAGCGTTGTCGATGTGGCAAGCGGCAAGTTTGTCTGCCGTATTGGCATCTCCGGAAACAACCGCTTGCAGGATCGCCTCATGCTGTTGCCATATCGAGACCGGGGGCTCAGCGCGGCGAAGGATGTCACCCATGACCCTGCGCAGGTATCGCCAGTGAGATTCGGCTGTTGTGGCTATCAGCGGGTTGCCCGATAGTGTGTAAATGAACGAGTGGAACTCTATATCGAGGCTGATCATGTCGCTGACCTTCTCTTCTGCAATGGCCCGGGCGCCAGCATCGATAATTTTGTGTCCCGTTTTCCTGACCTTTTTCTGATCCAGCGTCGCGTCCTTTATGCGGTCGGCCGCCAGACGCGCCGCCAGGCGATCAAGCGAGCTTCGAATCTCATAGTGTGAGCGCATTCTGGACAGATCGATAGCAGGAACACACAGACCGCGGCCGGGCGCATCTTCGAGTAAACCGTCCCCTTTGAGCCTGGCCAGCGCCTGCTGGACAGGTTGACGTGACACCCCGAGTTGCGCGGCCAGCTCCTCCTGAATCAGTGGAGTACCAGCCGGCAACGAGCCGTCACAAATTTCATCGAGCAGCACCTGATAAGTCTGTTCTGCCCGGCTAAGTGGTACGGAAATAGGCTTCATGGAATTTTGTACTCTGAATTCAGAATACTGTACTACAGTTCACGCATTTGATTCAAGCGGCCAGAGAGCGAAACGGTGGGACGATTGTCATTCCCGGTGGGTTAATGAAAGTCCAGTGGATCACGCATGACCCACTGGACATCTGCATCGCAGAACGATATTTCTTCTGCTCCACCCTGTTCGCTAGTGGGTCGTGCGGTTAGTTCGGTAACAAACATTTTGTTTCCAGCGTCGTCAGCACAAGGCAGAAAAGCGACGCGTATTGGGTATACGGGGAGCGGATCGAAAGCCGGGCTGGCGGCGCTGGGGACAAAA
This sequence comes from Granulosicoccus sp., assembly GCA_045110475.1. GTDB lineage: Bacteria > Pseudomonadota > Gammaproteobacteria > Granulosicoccales > Granulosicoccaceae > Granulosicoccus. The sequence goes on along the minus strand of JBGCGC010000065.1, from coordinate 8,821 downwards.
TGTGTCACTGAAACGCCCCGCCGCACACCCACTAGAACCCGATGAGCATCTCAGCCAAGCCTATGAACAGCGGAATGGATAGGATCGCTACCGGCGTACCAATACCTGTCGAACAGCCAATGTAGGCCGATGGATTGGCCTCCGGCAACGCCGCCCGTACGGTCGGTGGGCCGGATATATCAGAACTGGATGCTGCCATGATCGACAGCAACACGACACCACCGGCACTGAAGCCTGTCAGATGGTGAGCGATCAGCCCGGCTGCAAAACCGAGCATTCCATGCAGAAGCGGACCGGCGATACCGTAGATAACGTAGGTAGAAGCCACCTTGCGCATCTCGGAAATTCGTGCCCAGGCCTCTGCGCCCATGATCAGCATGAGTACCGACAGAAGCCCGCGAAACAAAGGCTCGTAGAAAGACTCATATACGCTGTCAGGCTTCGCAAACAAACCGATTGCCAGCCCGAGCAGCAAAGCGGAAATCGCCGGGCTGCGAACGGTATCGACAAGAATTTTCTTGATCATGCCGCTGTCTGCACCGCTCACAGAGCTGATACCAGGCGGCATACCACCACCAAGTGAAAGCGTACCCTGCGCCGACGTCTGAATCGCAGGTGCTGCGTTTTTGCGAGCCAAGCTTATCCGGCCCAATACGATAGCGGTGACCAGCGCTGCGATGTCCATAAAGGGATAAAGTGCTCCGATAAACCCTTCGTAGGCAATGCCGTCGGTGTCAAGCACTGCCATGCCTGCCGCCAGCGTTGATGCAGAAACCGCACCGAATACACCGGCTGTGGCAATACCGTCGATCGGGGCAACTTGTTGCCGGGAGGCAAGCGTCAGCACGCCGATAAGGACGATCGCAACACCCACAATCGCAGCGCCCAGGGCAGGAACAATCAGAGCAACAAGATCAGATTCACGCACGGAAATACCGGCACCGAGGCCGATCTTCAGCAATAGCAGTAGCACGATGAACTTGTAGACCGGCTCAGGCACTTCCAGCTTGCTGCGACAGGCCGCCAGCACCATGCCTCCGATAAGAAAGGCGAGCGTGGGTTTTTGAAACTGCGCGACCAGACCGCTTAGAAACTCGAAGAGAAATTCCATGATTGCAATTCTTGTGTATTGAACAGGTGGACAAGGCTAATGGACTATTAATTTAAAATAAAATATATTGTTTATATAAATTCGTTCTAAAAAATATATGAAAACCCTCAATTACCACCATCTGCGCTATTTTCGTGAAGTTGCTCACGAGGGCAACCTTAGCCGTGCAGCCACGCGTCTGAACGTCTCGCAATCCGCTCTCTCCATTCAGATAAAAAGTCTAGAAGATCGGCTTGGACATTCCTTGTTTGAGAGGATTGGACGTGGCCTGGTACTCACCGAAGTAGGCCGTATCACGCTGGACCATGCAGATCGTATCTTTGGGGTGGGCGCTGAATTGCTGGCGACACTTGATCAGAACACCAGCGTACTGCCAACGCTGAAGCTCGGCGCTGTTTCAACGATTTCGCGCAATTTTGTCATTGGATTTTTGAAGCCGGCCATCAGGCATGGCGAGCTGGACATCGTGCTACGGTCGGGGAGCATGCCTGCGTTGCTTGAAAGCCTGAAGACTCTGGCACTGGATGTCGTCTTGAGTACCGAAATTCCCCCAGCCGAATATGGTGGTGACTTTGCGGCTCAACGCATTGCCGAGCAGAAAATCGGCATCCATGGTATTCCGGAACGTCTTGACTACCCCTCGCTTAAAAAAATGCTCGAATCAGAGCCACTGATCGTCCCCACCGAGTCCGCCATCCGCACAGCTTTTGAGAGCCTTGTAGCGAGGTTAAGGATTAGCCCACGCATTGTCGCTTCCGTGGACGACATGGCGATGGTTCGGCTTCTTGCTCGCGAGGGTACTGGATTAGCGGTAGCACCTGCCGTTGTCGTTGCCGATGAAGTTGCCTCTGGAAAGCTGGCAACAGCACCGTTCAAAATCAATGTGGTTGAACCGTTTTATGCAGTAACGATGAATCGTAAATACCCACACCCGTCGCTGGCCATGTTGCTCGATGAAACTGTGGTATGACGACACCATCAAGTGACAGACAACAACAGTATTGATGACATTTGCTTGACTGATACACGTCTATCACCATTCGGGCAGAAGCAGGCATTCAATCGATTTGCAACCAACCACTTATGATGCTTCAGTCGAGTTACTACAGTGGCACCAACCTGTTCCGGCAGGCTGGTGCCGTTTATCACGTTAACCAATACCGGCAAAACGAATGCCACTGAGCTCGGCCATCTCTTTCTTCCAGGTCGTAATATCTGTAGCATTCAGTTTGGACAGATCGTCGTGTCCACACGCGCGCGCCAGTACCTGCATGAGTTCGACACTGGCTCCGAAGTATCGCGCAAGCTTTTCGGCGCCGGTTTGCACATCAAGTAATGCCCGAAGCTCGGGCTTTTGTGTCGCCACACCAACAGGACAGTTGTTGGAATTGCACATGCGCGCCGCTATGCAGCCAACCGCCTGCATGGCTGAGTTCGACACAGCGATAGCGTCAGCGCCAAGTGCCATGGCTTTTACAAAATCTTCAGCTACGCGCAAACCACCCGTGATCACCAAGCTAACCTCTCTTCCGGTTTTTACATCCAGATGTTGACGAGCGCGAGCCAGCGCAGGGATGGTTGGAACCGATATGTGATTGCGGAAGATCAATGGAGCAGCACCGGTGCCACCGCCCCTGCCATCCAGAATAATGTAATCAGCACTTGCCTCAAGCGCAAAATCTATATCGTCTTCAATGCGATTTGCAGAGAGTTTGAAACCAATCGGAATTCCGCCGGAACGTTCGCGAACCTCGTCTGCAAGTTTACGAAAATCTGCTGGTGTGTGTAGATCGGGAAACGTAGATGGCGAAATCGCACTCTGTCCAGGACTCAATCCACGCACCTCGGCAATTTTCCCTAACACCTTGTTACCTGGCAAGTGACCACCGGTGCCTGTTTTTGCGCCTTGTCCGCCTTTGAAATGGAAAGCTTGTACACGCTCAACCAATTCAGGATTCCAACCGAATCTGGCTGAGGCCAATTCGTAGAAGTAGCGCGAATTTTCCGCCCTTTCTTCCTCGAGCATGCCACCTTCACCGGAACATATACCAGTACCGGCAAGTTCAGCTCCACGTGCCAGAGCGGTTTTCGCCTCCTCCGATAAAGCTCCGTAACTCATGTCCGAAACAAACAACGGTATGCCCAATTCGAGCGGGCGCCTGGCATTGGGACCGATCGTGACACCGGTAGATACGGGGTGGTCATCCATTAGTGGTTTTTGTGCCATCTGAGCAGGCAGGATTTGTATGTCGTCCCAATGAGGCAAGTCTTTGCGCGGAACACCCATTGATCCCATTTCGCCGTGGTGGCCCAGTTTGCTCAGACCATCCCGTGCGAGTTCATGTATCCGCGCAACGGTAGGCTCCTCAGGGGTAGGCGTCGCCGTTGGAATCGTGCCCTTCGGTTTCGGCGTTGGTGCAACGTCCCCGACAGATAGGTCACCCAGTTTGGCATGGCTACCATCGCAAAAAGGTGCGTTACCACTTGCCTTGCATTGACAGAGAGCCACCTCCCCGCCTGTCTCTGCACTGAACTTCAATGGTGTGATCGACGACCCACGATGCGAACCGTCGCAAAACGGCTGGGACTGCGACCGGCCACACCGGCACCAGAAGTACTCTGTCCCGGCTTCAAGATCAGCTTTTACCGGTTTCTTTGCAGCTATGATTGGTGAGTCATCATTGTCCATATTTCTATCTCGAATGTAGGTTGGCAATCTGTTTTCAGACCAGAAGTGTTAGTCCGACGATAAGGATGTTCACGGCTACGAGTTCGCTCCGGTGGAACGAAGAGGTGCATTGTTGTCCTTGGGAAGCGGGATGAATTCAGCTTCATCACCCGGCACTGTGTCAAATCGACCTTGCGACCATTCCTCTTTCGCAAGTTCAATGCGACTTAATCGTGAGGAAACAAAGTTCCACCACATATAGCGAGGGCCTTCCATAGGATCTCCGCCAAACAGCATGAATCGTGCGTCATTACTGGCCTTGATGACTGTCCTGGCACCACGTCGTATGATGATTAACTGACCAGGGTTGAAGCTATCAGAACCGATGTCAATTGTCCCCGACAAGGTATACAGGGCTCGCTCATCATAAAGATCTTCAACCGGCAAAGACGCCCCGGCCTTGAGTTGGATATCGGCGTACAGGGTCGCGGATGACGTTTGCAAAGGTGAATTCACGCCGAGCATTTCTCCGGCAATCAAGCGGGCAGACACTCCATTACTGTCAAGCGTCGGAAGATCGCTAGCTGGATGATGCATGAATGCCGGATCTGACTCCTCGATATCCACAGGCAGAGCCATCCAGGTCTGTAATCCAAACAGGCGTTGGCCGCTGACCCTTCGTTCTGAGCTAGTGCGTTCTGAATGAACAATACCACTTCCAGCGCGCATCCAGTTAACAGCGCCAGGCTGAATTGCTATCTCAGTGCCAAGACTATCTCTGTGCAGGATTTCACCTTCAAGTAGATACGTCAGTGTTGACAGATTTATGTGTGGATGTGGCCGAACATCGATACCCTGATCAGTTAAAAATTCAGCGGGTCCCATTTGATCGAAGAAGATGAATGGCCCCACCATCTGCCTTTTATGCGATGGCAATGCTCGATGCACGCTCATCCCACCGAGGTCGACAGCGCGCGGTATTATCAGAAGCTCGACCGCATCAGCCGCGATACGATCACCAGGGTCAGGATCAGGGAAAGGGTTGAAACTCATGTCTTATCTCCATTGCTGACTCTGATGTCGTCTCCACAGACTGATTGAGATCGTTGTACACAACAGGAGTATTCAAACCGGGATGTACCCAGCTGAATCAAGGCTGCTGCGGGCGTTTTAGTGTGCATACAGTCTCCATGAAAGGTTTGAAATCAGTACAATTCCATTATATTGTTGCTATCAAAGGAATAAACCGGCTTTATGAGAAATATTAGTTCTTGTATTGGCAACAATAGGGTGCGTCATAGTGGATCGATTTGAAAATATGAGTATTTTCAACCGCGTGGTTGAAACCGGCAGCATCAGCGGTGCCGCGGAACGAACGGGGGTTGCAAAGTCCGTTGTCAGTCGACGCTTGAAAGAGTTAGAGGCGCATCTGGGGGTCGAGCTTTTTCATCGAACAACAAGACGGATGAATCTGACCGACACGGGGCGTGCATTTTATAAACAATCAGTCCGAATACTAGAGGACGTAGTGGAAGCGGAACTTGCAACCTCGCAGGTTCATAGGACGCTTAAGGGTGGTCTCAAAGTTGCGCTGCCTTCGACTTTTGGATTGATGCATATGGGGCCGGCCATCAATGAGTTTTTGCAGGCGCACCCGGACATTGAATTTGATTTGGATTTCAACGATCGTTCTGTTCATTTGATGCAGGAAGGCTTTGATTTAGCGATTCGTATCGCGAAGTTGCCCAATTCCAGTTTGATTGCACGTCGTCTGGCGCCGATACGACACATCCTGTGTGCGAGTCCCAGGTATTTAGACGAAAACGGCACACCGCAAACCCCGGACGATCTAGTCCATCACCACTGTTTGAACTACAACCTAATGGCTGACAATGATCAGTGGTTGTTTAAGGATACACAAGGTAAGACGATCACGACAAAAATTCGACCTTACCTGCATGCCAGTAGCGGTGAATTCTTACGCAGTGCTGCCGTAGATGGTCTGGGTATTGCGCAACTGCCATCCTTTATTATCTTCGAAGAAATAGAGCTCGGGACGTTAGTGCCGGTACTGAACGAATATCAACGCACTGATCTCAACGCCTACGCCATTTACCCCCGGACACGCCACCTTTCTCAACGTGTCAGAGCATTTGTCGATTTTTTGTTGAGTCGCTTCGAGGATGTGCCGTACTGGGATCAATGCCTTTCGGTTCGTGATTGTCATTGACAGCGAGCCTCTCTGAATATCAACTCTGCATATCCCCCTATTTGCACACGATCACTATCAGCTTGTCGAGTAAAGTCGATGACTGTTTAACGTCCAGAGTAAAAATATCGGTAACACTCGACCGGTTTGCATCTGGAAATGACTCATTAGCGGTGCATCAATTGCACAACCCTGCAAGAATTTTAGCAGCAGACCTACCGCCCTCTGTTCGATAACCTCATCCTGTAAAAATTCATGAGGCACTGTCGTTGGAGAATAAAGAAGGCGGGACCAGTTGAACACTACCCAACCGATTGTCATCGTTGGCAGTGGACCAGTCGGCATGCGCGTGGCACACGAGTTGCTCAATCGCTTGCCTCGACAGTCCGTTATTGTCTACGGCGACGAAAAACACGAGCCATACAACCGGGTCCGATTGTCCACTTGGCTAGCAGGTGATGTAAAGCTGGCGGAACTCGCCCAACCGCTGAAAAGGCCGTTTGGCTCGAAAGTTGACCTGCGGTTCGGCTACGAAGTGCGCAGCATTGATAGAGCTGCCCAAACGATCAACGATTCCGCCGGAACGGTCCAACCTTACAGTAGGCTTATCCTTGCTACTGGATCAAAGCCCTATATACCTGACATACCCGGTATTGGACTTGATGGAGTCTTCACCCTGCGCGATATGGATGACGCACTGGCATTAATGGCACGCCGCGCCCGTTCTCATCACACAGTAGTTCTCGGCGGTGGTCTTCTGGGGCTGGAAGCAGCTCGAGGTATGCAGCCTGGAAACACCCGAGTGACGGTTATCGAACATAGTAATCGCCTTCTTGCCCGACAACTTGACCCCGAAGCATCAACACTTCTGCAAGCGCGGATGGTTGAATTAGGGCTGCATGTACTCGTGAATGAAGGTGTTGCTGCGATCCAGGGCGAGCAACGGGTATCAGGTGTAAAACTTCATTCCGGCGGTACCATCGACTGCGACTCCATCATCCTCGCTACGGGCATTCGACCACAAATTGCACTGGCTCAGCAGGCAAAACTTTCCTACGGACGTGGTATTACCGTAGACGACGCCATGCGCACCTCCGATCCTGCTATCTATGCTGTTGGAGAGTGTGTGGAGCATCGCGGCAATATCTACGGCTTGGTTGCGCCAGGTTTCGAGCAGGCATCAGTGGCCGCCGCCAACATTGCCGGACTGGAAGGCTGTTATAAAGGATCTGTTGCAGCGTCACGGTTAAAGGTGCTGGGAACAACCGTATTCAGCCTGGGCCCAATGGGTGATGAAGCGCGCAATACCGATGGAAAACGCTACACCTACCGTGACTCTAAAAGAGATCTTTATCGAACAATTCTGGTCAAGCAACATCGTCTGCATGGTGCACTTGGCATGGGCGAATGGGCAGAGACTGTTCGCCTTCAGCCGGCTATCGCATCGAAAGCATTTGTTTTTCCATGGCAGGTTCTCCGCTTCTGCATCAGCGGCAAACTCTGGACAGATGCCGACAGCAAAAACACCCGCATTTGGGCAGACAGCGCCACCATCTGTCAGTGTAATGGAGTTAACAAAGGCCGTATCTGCGAGGTAATTAATCGTGGCGCTATAACCCTTGAACAAGTCGCATCGAAAACCGGCGCAAGTACCGTGTGTGGATCTTGCAAACCTCTGGTCGTTGATTTGCTGGGCAATGGTCAAAAATTGAAGCCAACCGGTTGGTATCGAGGATTGGTGGCTGCTGCCACGTTGTCATTGCTTCTGACACTCGCTTTTCTGTTTGCTCCTGTCATCAGTTATGCAACATCGGTTCAAATAAACTTGCTCACCATGGCGGATACATCATTCCATTGGGATGAGCTATGGCGAAACAAGTTGGTCAAGCAAGTCACCGGGTTCAGCATACTGGTCATATTTGCAATAGGCTTGTTGATCTCGGTACGAAAGCGCCTGCCACGATTAATCAGGTTTGGCTGTTATGACACCTGGCGCTTCGCGCATGTCGTACTAGGTGCTCTTGCATTGCTGGTGCTGATTGCCCATACCGGTTTTCGCATGGGGCATGGTTTGAACTTCTGGTTGATGACTTGTTTCATAGGACTGTTGGTAGTAGGGACAGTTTCGAGTATTGTTGTTGGTACGCAACACCGTTTGAGTGCATCTCGAGCCATGCAACTCCGACGATTCTCCATCTGGGCCCATATACTTATTTTTTGGCCTGTACCAGCGTTGCTGGCCTGGCACGTACTGAAGGGATACTGGTACTAGCCATGAGCCGCGTCACCATACACAACCGACACACAGCTCGGGGCATCTCGACACCATGGTTACTGTGGTCAATTAGTAGTATTGGACTTTGTGGTGCACTGGCATTCGTGTTATTTGGCGAAAGCGAAAAAACCGTGTTCATGCCTGGACCGTTGAGCGCTGGCCATCATCAACTTGCCGAGAGCTGTGATAGTTGTCATACCGATGTCTTTGGCGGTGGTGAGGTACTGCAGGAATCATGCATCAGCTGTCACGGTGATGATCGAAAAAAACCCTACGACTCTCATCCTATTGCCAAATTCAAAGATCCGCGTAATGCTGCCCGCCTGAAAAAAATTAACGCAACCCAGTGTGTCAGCTGTCACGTCGAGCATCGACCGGAGGTCACACTTACCAACGGACTGACACGCCCCAAGGACGTCTGTTTTCATTGCCATCAGGACATTGCAGAAGACAGACCATCTCACGAGGGTATGGCGTTTGAGAATTGTACAACTTCCGGTTGCCACAACTACCACGATAACCGGGCGCTTTATACTGACTTTCTGGTAAAGCATATGG
>JBGCGC010000064.1:0-17084 GCA_045110475.1 Granulosicoccus sp. | reverse complement strand
GCCCTTCGGGAGACCACCAAAACACCCTCCGCCGCGTTGCTGTTCTTGACAAGGATCCCGACCTTGCCTGCGAACAGCGCCTTGCTGAGGGCGTTTTGGTGGTCTCTGTTTGAAGCGTTTGAAGGTCACACTACACTAGTGATAAACAACAGTAAGCAAACCGTGACAAGCAAACAGCACACAAACGACGTACATTCAACGCTATGGCTACTCGCATTAGCGGCGTTCGGTAGCTCGATGTCCATGCGCTTGTGTGATCCGATGCTGCCCCTGTTTGCGCTGGAGTTTGACCGCCCTGTCACCAGTATTGCCCCTATCGTGACGCTTTTTACCATTGCCTACGGCATCTTCAGCCTTGTGCATGGACCATGGGGTGATCGTCGTGGAAAATTGAATGTGGTCTCATGGGCAACGCTGATGGCTGCTGTGGGCTCAGCGGCCTCTGCGCTCGCCGTCTCCTATGAGTGGCTTTTAGCGTTGCGTTTTGTCTCTGGAGCCGCGTGCGCAGCAATCATCCCATTGTCATTGGCCTGGATAGGAGATTCGCTACCCTCACATGAACGGCAACAGACTCTCGCGCGATTTAGCGCGGCCACCATCTCAGGCATGATTCTCGGTCAAGTGATTGGTGGCATATTTGCTGACACCATTGGCTGGCGCGCAGCGTTTGCGTTGGCAGCTGTCGTTTTCCTGATCGCAGGCCTGCGACTATTATTTTTTGCCAGAGCGCATCAGCCAAGCCTTACGGATAGTCCATCCGGCAACGTCGTTAGCGGGTATCTGGCCCTGTTTCGCAACAAGTGGATGCGATTCGTGATTGTTGTCGTTGCCCTGGAAGGCGCCTTGGTTGTTGGCGCTATGACGTTCATACCCACAAGGTTACACTTGCATTTCAACCTGCCGCTATGGCAAGCCGGCCTGGTCATGGCCATGAATGGATTTGGCGGACTGTACTTCTCCTGGCGTTCCAAAGCACTGATCAAGCGGCTGGGCGAATCAGGTATGGCACTTCTAGGTGCGTTGGCTCTAGGAACAGGACTATGCAGTATCGTCTTTTTACCACACTGGCTCTTTTCTTTACCTGCCTGTGCCTTGATGGGGTTCGGATTCAGCATGCTGCACAATACCTTGCAAAATCTGGCTACTCAGGCTCATCCCGATGCACGTGGAACGGCAATTGCCGGATTTGTGCTGGCCTTGTTCATAGGACAGGCCGTGGGCGTATCACTTGCCGCCTGGTCCATCGCACAGATTGGCTTTGAAACCACATTTGTCGCAATTGGATTTATGCTGGCGGGACTCGGTAATGTGGCAGCATCAGGGTTCGCCAGACGTGCATCCGAAGCTCCGAAGGCAATATCCTGATCCCCTTAAACCCCAATACTCGGAATAATCCTGTGATGCACTATGACTTCAGCAACAAAACCATTATCGTCACGGGTGCAGCCTCAGGAATGGGACGCGCCACGACACTCAAACTACGGGAATACGGTGCCACCGTCTATGCGGCGGACCGTAACGATTCAGCCCTGAATTCCACCTGCGAACAAAGTGGCGCACTGCCCTGCCTTATCGATATCAGCAAGGTACAAGCGTGCAATGCGCTAGTCAAAAAAGCACATACCGAACAAGGCAAGCTCGATGGTCTGGTCAATTTCGCAGGTGTCATCAAACGCAGCGGCTTACTGGAATGTACCGATGAGGAATTTAATTTCGTCATGGATATCAACGTCAAGGCCTGTTTCTATCTTTGTAGAGCTGCAGCCATACAGATGAAAAAACAAGGAGCCGGTTCAATTGTCAATGTCAGCTCCATCTGGAGTGACATCGCAGCAGCTGGCGTCTTTGGCTACTGCGTATCCAAGGGCGCAGTCAGCCAGATCACCCGCAGTGCTGCTCTCGATCTGGCGGGCACTGGTGTTAGAGTGAATGAGGTTCGTCCAGGCGAGACCAACACTGCCATGCTGGCCTCCGAAAGAGGCTACACAATGAGCGACGCGGAAATACAACAGAAGCTGGACACTATTGCAGAGGCGATCCCGGAAAAACGCCTTGCCAATCCCGGTGAAATTGCCGCTGCTGCAATCTTCCTGCTCTCTGACCAGTCCAGCTACATGCAAGGAGCTAGCGTCACCGTGGACGGCGCTTACACGATTTGCTGAACAACTTTGTCTGGGGCAAACGGCAATGATTACTCTGCATTGCCGTCTGCCAGCGACATTTAAAGTACATACCTCAACTACTCACCTTGCTTTCTGAAACAAATTCCAGATACGCACCATACCCAGAAGCAGCCATATCCTCCATAGGAATAAAGCGCATGGCGGCTGAATTCATGCAGTAACGGGTACCCGTAGAAGCCGGACCGTCGTTGAACACATGCCCCAGATGGGAATCCGCGAGGGCACTTCGAATTTCAATGCGCGCACCAAATAGTGATCGATCCTCTTTTTCTACAACGGCGTCTTCGTGAATTGGGCGTGAAAAGCTGGGCCAGCCAGTTCCAGAATCATACTTGTCTGTGGATGAAAACAGCGGCTCGCCAGAGACGATATCAACATACAAACCTACCCGTTTTTCATCATGAAGCGCATTTGAGAAGGCACGCTCGGTACCATCATGCTGGGTCACCTTGTATTCAAGTGGTGACAACTTTTCCTTGAGTGCTGCGTCTGAAGGTTTGACAAAATCGTCAGCGTTGTACGCCACTGCTGTAACTGCACTCCTACCTTTCGACTGTTTGGAATCAGGCAGGGCTGATACCGTCGTGGCATCTCCGTGTGTTTCTGTCAACGCCTCAGAGGCGATACCATCACCGGATAGCGTGGGTAACAATATTGCTGAGCTGGTCAGCCCAAAACCCAGCACAAGCCCTGCGATTGCTGTCAGACGAGTCATTTGTATTCCCAAAGGTTACCTGTAGAAAGTCACTTAAGCCGCTTAACGACGGCTACAGGTAGGAACAGCAAAAACCAGTATAGTTCCGCACTTATTGGGGAGACGTCAGTCCTGATGAGGTTTCATGGAATAACGTGAATTCATAGACAAATAACCCATGGAAAACCCATCAAGACAAGCTCAAACAACAATATCAACAACAGCTTCTGAACGCCCGTCGTTTTGAACGAACGTCATGGATACAGCGTCTACCTCCTCAGACGAAAGTCGGCGAAAAATCCGATCCTTCTGATTGTTAGGCTCACCATCAATGTAAAACTGAGTCGTCAGCAATTCTTTGTCATCAATACAGACCTTGACATGTATATGCTGCGTCCGCCCCGGGTATTTAGTCGGCTTTATGGTTCGAAAACTGTACTCGCCATTGTCGTTGGTCAGGTCATGGCCAAAACCCTGAAACCCTTCATCAAAAGTGATGCCCTGTGAGTCACCGGTGTGCAGGTATTTCCCATTGACATCACATTGCCAGATTTCAACACGATGTCCGCTCAAGGCCTTGCCGTTCTTGTCGGTCACCTTGCCTTTGAGCGTAACAACCTCTCCGCCAGCCTCAGTGACGACACCTTCAACCTTGACCAGATCGTTGTCAGTATCTGTCGGACGCATAGATAACTCAGGGTAGAACGGGCCTTCTGTAGCAGCAGGAGTCTTTTTTACGGCTGCATTGCCGGTGCGAAAAAACACGGCAGAACCCAATAGCGCGCCGACACGAGCTATCCAGCTTCGTCGGCTTTGTCGTTCGATTGTCATTGGCAATTCTCTATAAGATGTTATGTTTACCGATCGGCAGATTATAAGTTTATCTGGCGGGAAAGTTACGCAAAGCGAGTGTCAAACCCGTTGTTCCACATTGTTTCCATATTTCCCAGACGGCATGCTGAGTTGAACCGAATAACCCATAGTGAATCGCAGCCCACGGCTTGACACTTCATAGGCACAGGTTTATCAATCAGAAATTTGCTCTGGTCAACCCTGCCGCGTCATCAGTATTGCGCACACGGTACATGCTTGCCTCACCACTCATGCTCGGCTGCAGGCCATGCGGCAATCCCGGCGGTACGGCACACGTGTCGCCAGGGTTCAACACAGCACTGCCACCCTCCCAGCTCAAACGCCAATGACCTCGCATGACCATGAGTACTTCATGTCGGTCACTACGGTGCATGGCACCATCAAGCGAATCGCGACCAATGAAATCAACCTCAAAACCCGGACGGTCCCTGATCAGACCCTGAGCACCAATGACATCACATGGACCCGTTGTAGAGAATGCCATCATGTCGTGATAACGCGCCACGAACTGACTCACTACTTCGCTCACCGTCGGCTCTTTGACTTGCGCCAGTTCCTGCTCGTTCATCAGCGGCATAGGCTGAATGCCATCCGGTAATTGCTGGCCTTTCTTGCTGTCGTAGAGCATCCCGTTTTCTCCAAGGATCAACCCATGAGCGCTAGCTTCCTCAATCACCTGTGGTGCCCAGACAACGCCACCACCAGCATCATCGCCGCCGAGCACAGCCATGATCATCCCGTAGTCGGTTCCAATGTTTTCAAAGCCTCGAAAAATGCCTGTAGGGATATCAAAAACATCACCCTCCTCCAACACCACCTCTCCTGCCTGACCGTAGCGTCCCCAAAAAAAACGCCAACATCCCTTGAGTATGAAGAACACTTCAGCCGTGCGATGGCTATGCAATGAATTTCGAACTCTGGGAGGTTGTCCTGCAGCACCGATATTAAAACCGGGTGTTTCAGCAATATGCACATGCTGGTCAGGACTCTCCGACACACCACCACCGATAATGGTGAAGTTCTCTTTCTGATCCGAACCCGGTGTGTGCGCGTCAATAAATGCCGTACGACACGGTTGTAAATCACCATATCGAACTATGCGTGCATCCATTTGTGAAGGCGTCATCGTCAATTACCCGGTTTTAAGAATGATTTGTTTCCAGATGGCTGTCTCATCGAACAGCACGTACTCCCGGCGCAAGCCCCAGGGGCCAAACTCAGCATGACAGGCCCCCATAATGTAAATATCCGCACCGCTTGGTTTGCCAAAAGCGCCCCAGCCATCGTGCTTTCCTGCCAGGCTCCAGCGTAGCGCTGCTCGCGGAGGCATTAGTGCATCGTCTCGACCAATCTGGTGTTCAATAGTGAACGTTGCACTTGGAAAACTTGCACGTAATGCCGTCCAGAAGCAATCAGCATCGCCGTGCGAGTGCCCACTGACGCCACCGGGGTACTCCAGTTGACAGGCACGATCGAACTCAGCAGGAATAGCGGCAAGATCAGCAGACATGATGCGCGTGATAAGTTCAGCATAACGCTGACCCCATGCATTGTCATTGCCTTTACCGACATAGGGCCCAGGCTTGTCAATAGCTGGCGTAAACACAGCGGCACTGTGTTCGCTGCCACCTTCGAGATCAATCTGTGTTCGCGCGTACGCATCAGGCTGCAACCCCAATTGCCGCACGATCGCACCTTGATCCCGTATCAACCATTCATCGTTTATCTGATTATTAATAGCATGACAATCTGCAATGATACGGTAAGCAAGACGTTTTCCTGTAGCTTTGCCGTAGACACCATCGCCACTGTGCGTAGCAGTTGAAAACAGACGGTGAGATGAGAGCATGCCCTCTTCCGGACTACCACTCCAGATAACGTCTTCTCCCAGCAAAGTTCGATCAGGAAACTCTGCCAATGTTGCAAGCGTCGCAGCGATAACGCCCTGATTGCCTTCCACCAGTGCGCTGGGTGAACGCACAATGATATCCGTCGAATAGTATTGGTGAAGCGTGGCGATACCGCGCTCCTCCCAGATCTCTCTGGTAATACCGATAATGTAATCCGGAAAATCTTTAAAGCGTGGGTCAAATCCGAGCATGCAACTAATCTCTGGTTGAATTTAGACTACCTGAATTTACAAATTGCTTGTACTGCGAACCACCAAAGGACCATCCAAAAACAGCCTTCTTGGCGGTACCTCGTCATTATCAATTTGTGTCAACAGGGTATCTATCGTCTGTTCTACCATGCGATTGGCAGGTTGTCTGACGCTGGTTAACTGGTAAGCACCCCAGGCTGCGGCTGGCACGTCATCGTAGCCGACAACAGCAACATCTTCCGGAATACGCAATTTCAGTTCATCGCGTATGACATCCATGGCGGCAAATGCCATGTAATCGTTACAAACGAACACTGCATCAGGACGTTCATCTGCCGCAAACATACGGCGAGTTGCCTGTTTTGCCTTTTCGAAATCAAAATCACCTTCGTCTCTGGCAAACAGCTTGCGTCCAGCAGCAGCAAGCCCTTGAGAAAACCCGGACTCACGATCACGCTGCGTAGAGGCCCCACTCCAGCCAGCCAGATAGGCAATTCGTTTTGCCCCCGTGGCTATCAGGTGTTCAGCGACCTTGTATCCACCTGCGACATTATCAGATGTCACGGACGACAGAAGATCGTTGTCTTGCGTGCGATTGAACAGGACAACCGGCACCCCCTCGCCTCGACAGCGTAAAGCCAGCTCTGATGACATGCCAACCGATGCGAGCACAATACCATCCGCTTGATAGTCGAGGATCTTCTCCAGCACCTCATCAACATTATCCGGGGTTTGATCAACCATGAATACAAGCACATGATAACCCTCGGACTGTAAGCCTTTGGACAGTTTTTCCAGAACGTCCGGGTAAAACTGGTTATTCAGATAGGCAACGACCAACCCGATAATGCGAGACTTGCCCGTGATCAGCGAACGCGCTACAACGTTGGGTCTGTATCCAAGCGAGCTTGCGGCACGCCGCACTTTCTCAATCGTTTTTGATGATGCGCTGGCACCGGGAGTAAAAACACGCGATACGGCCGATTGGCTGACGCCTGCCAGCTTGGCAACCTGTGCCGAGGTGACTTTATCTCCTGCCATCAGTTTTTACTCCCGAGTCCATTTCTTATCAACGCGCGATCGCCGCAATCTGCTTACCCCTTAACCGCACCAGCGGTCAAGCCAGAGACAATCTGACGTTGGAAGAACAAAATCATGACAAATAGAGGCGCGGTGACAGACACTACAGCAGCAACAGCAAACATCACATTACCTTTGGTCTGGGTCGTACCCAGAAAGCTGGCAATCTTGGGTACCATCGTTTGATTTTCCTTGGACAGAATCAGGGTCGTCACCGCAAAGTCGTTATAAGCGAGTAAAAAGGAAAAAAGCCCGGTGGTAATAACTCCCGGCCACATAACCGGCACGATCACGTGACGAAATGCCTGAAAACGCGTGCACCCATCGACCATGGCGCTCTCATCAAGATCCTTGGGGATATTCTTGAAAAACGAGTGCAACATCCACAGCGTGAACGGCTGATTGATTGCCACCAGCACAACGATAGCTGTTGGCAGATGCCCCCACAGGTTCCAGGTAAAAAACACAGGTAGATAACCTGAAACCAGCGTAATCGGCGGCATGGCACGAAAGATCAGCGCGATGATGAGAAACCAGAACGTGTATCGGTAGGTGGAACGCGACAAGGCGTAGCCACCCAGGGTGCCGAAGGTCAATGAGATAGTCACAACAAACAAACACACGATTAGTGTGTTGATTGCCGCAAGACCAAATGCTTCCTTGATCCACGCACCGTAATAACCGGCGCCAGTAAACGATCCACCCGTCTCATCCTGGGTCAATGGACCAAACAAGGCATTGGCCCAGTCT
The DNA here is from genome assembly GCA_045110475.1 of Granulosicoccus sp. GTDB lineage: Bacteria > Pseudomonadota > Gammaproteobacteria > Granulosicoccales > Granulosicoccaceae > Granulosicoccus. Next base: position 9,403 of record JBGCGC010000064.1, on the reverse strand, counting down.
GCCTTTGAGAAAAAATCACCCTCGACCTTGAATGAACCCCATAAAGTCCAGAGGAATGGGAAAGCCGCCAGAACCATCCAGACCACAAGCACGCCAATCAACAACAGATTGAGTGCAGCGGATTTTTTTTGCGTTCTTGCCGTCATTGACCTCCCCTTTATTTGCTTGAAAAATCACGCCACGTGCGAACCAGCACCGGCGACAACAGGATGGCAACACCGACAATGGTTAAAACGGATGTCGCGGCGGCAGAACTCAGTTGTTGAGTCTCCCCTCCGAGGTCGTTATAAATAGCCCAGGACAACGATGTAGCATGAGCAGACGCTGAAAAACTGACTATGGGCTCAAAAACTCGGAAGTTATCCATCAACTGCATCAAGGCAATGAACGTTGTTAGTGGAAATAGATGGGGAATCACCACATAGCGAATCTGCTCCCAACGGCTGGCACCATCAATCATGGCAGCCTCAAGCGTATCGTTGTTCACTGACTGTAAACCCGCGTAGTAGACGATAAACGCGAATGGTGCCGAGTGCCAGACTCCGTACACCATCAACATCATCCACGTCAGCGGCGTGGATGCCTTGACAGATAGATTCGGATCTCCAGCCAGTGCCTGTATGGCAGCACCTACCACACCTCTTGCATCCACCATCCAGAAAATAATCAATGATCCGACCAGTGGCGTGACGAGCATCGGTAACAGGGAGAAAAATATGAGAGGACCACGCACCCACTTGATCGTGCTATTGACTGCCACGGCTATGATAAAGCCGAAAACAATAACCAGCGGTGTAACAACGAATGTATACGTCAGGGTAAAGCTCAACGCCTTATAAAAAGGCAGGTTCACAAGATCGTTGAAAAATCCGCCCAGGCTGTCGGCGTTACTCCATGCAGCGCTAAGCTCTTCAACGGCCAGATGGCCACGATCGAGATAGGTGGCAAAACCGGCAAAGCGACCCAGCGGGTTTTCACGCTGAAGGGCTTGAGTGGCTTCCTGATCGACGGCGGTAGTTATCTGGCATCCAAATGGGCCACAGTTCTCGACCTCTTTGATAACCTGCTCATGATCCACATAAACCGACTGAATAAGCACAGAAACAATCGGAAAAAAAATAAACAACAACATCGCCAGAGACGACGGAAGTACAAACCAGAAGAACGTCTTGTGTTTCATTCTTTATGGTCAGGTGAGCTTTATAAGTGGAATTGTCAGCAGGACAATGGGGCGGAAACATTGACCGCCCCATGTCATTCATGGCTAGTTCAAGAAGCCTTTTTCCTTGGCGGCTGTTGTGTAGGCCGCTTCGGTATCAGCCAACGCCTGTTCAGCGCTCTCCTTGCCTTGTAGAAAATCCGCCAGGTTATCACCCAGTGCGGTATGCAAAAGGCCGTGATAAGGCAGCATGGGGTACGGCTTTGAACCCGCCTTGATGGCTGCAAAAACCCCGTCGTTAACCGCTTCAGGCTGATAACCTTCAATCATCCATACCGCCTCACCCATCGTCTCCTCGTTAAGAATGCCGGGACTGGTGCCGTTTTTCATCGCGGCAAAGGTTGCCAGCGCATCTTCGTCACTGATGTTTTTGGCAACAGTCCAGCCATCCCACCACAGCGTGGTCGCAGGTGTTGTCCCACCACCGACTGTCATGGGGGCGCCTACCGCGACATTACTGTAAACAACTTCCTCAGCACCCTCGTCATCCATGAGGACACCAATACGTGAACCCCACATATTCATTAATGCGGTATTGCCGGCTTCAAACTCAGCATTGGTCGCGTTGGAGTCGTGTGTCAGGAAATCCGGGTTCATGTATTCGGACAAGGCTTTCATCATTTCAAGCGTGGCAAGCCCTTGCTCATTGTTGATGGAAACTTCTGCCGTACCCGCGTTGTAGAAATCACCGCCGTGGCCTATGTACATGTTGACAAATTCCTGAGCGAGATTCCAACCGGCCTGGTAAGCACCACCCACCGGATTTTCCATAATGCCTTTTTCGCGAATCATGGCAGCGGCCTCCAGCAATGCCTCATAGGTTGCAGGTGGTTCGACACCAATCTCTTCAAGTACATCTTTGCGATAAGCCAGGTGCTGGGCATTGGCCATGAACGCGACGGCCATTACTTTGCCGTCGATGGTTATCAGATTGCTCTTGGGGATATCCTGTCCATGTTCAGCCAGGAGATCGTCAAGAGGGCGAATGACATCTTCATTGATCAAGGCGACGATGGATGAGTTGGCAATAATAGCTGTCGTGTATTCAGCTGGATCGCCCTGCAGTCCGGCCAGGTTGATTTTCTGATGATCTGCAGTCAGATTAGCGGTAACTTCGACGGCATCGCCTGCACACGCCTGCGCACCTCTGGCTACGCTCTGTATGGCAGGAAATTCGTTGCCGACGATACTGACTCGCCCGGCAATATCTCCACATTCTGCAAACACCCCATTTGCGGATAACGCCAGTGCTACGGCGAGAGTTATCTTTCTTAAAAGCATGGTCTATCTCCCATCAGTGAGTAAAGTGGTGTCAACTCGTATGGATGCACCAAGTGGAAAAAAAGCAATACCGTTACCGCGTTAATCGTGCACCCGTTTTGGCATTAAACAAATGACAGAAACGTGGCTCTACTCTGATTGATACCGGATCGCCAATCTGTGCCCGAAAATTTTTGTCAGCCTTGACCGATACCAGCACACCATCGATTCTCACCGAAATCATAGTGGCATCCCCCAACAGCTCCAACGTGTAAACTGGCGCATTGATTTGTCCCGTTGACCCATCGGCAAGCATGGCATCTTCAGCGCGAAATCCCAGAGTAACGGCACCGTCAGGGGCATCAATATCTGCAAGCGATATGTGATCGGCCTGAAACACACCCTCTTTGACGTGACCATTGACAAGATTCATGGCCGGTGAGCCGATGAAGCTTGCTACAAAGGCATTACCCGGATTGTCGTATATCTCGGTCGGGGTTCCTACCTGCTGAACGACCCCCTCTTTCATAACCACCACACGATCAGCCAGCGTCATCGCTTCGATCTGATCATGCGTCACATAAACGGTTGTAACAGCCAGCTCATGACACAGGTTCTTGATCTGAGCCCGTGTCGACACTCGCAGCTTTGCATCCAGATTGGACAGCGGCTCATCCATGAGAAATGCATTGGGCTCACGAACAACTGCTCGCGCCAGCGCAACTCTTTGACGCTGACCACCGGACAGCTCGGCAGGCTTGCGATGTAGAAACTCATCCAGCTCAACCATCCCTGAAGCCCGCATGACCCGCTCATTATGAGTTGCAGGATCGATCTTGCGAACCTTTAATGGAAAACGGATGTTTTCATAGACATTCATGTTGGGATAAAGCGCATAGGACTGAAACACCATGGCAACGTCGCGGTTTTTGGGTTCCAGATCATTGATCAATTTGCCGTCGACGAGGATCTCGCCCGAGCTGACATCCTCGAGCCCGGCAATCATGCGCATCGTTGTGGTCTTGCCGCAGCCGCTAGGCCCCAGCAGCACGAGAAATTCGCGATCGGCTATGGTCAGGTTGACGTTATTGACACCAATAAAGTCGCCCCACCTCTTGCACAGATTGCGAAGTACAATTTCGGCCATTGTCGGTCCGTATCCTGATTAAACCTGCATGGCTAGCCAGAATGGGCTTGCGCGAACGGGCTAGACGACTGATCGACAAAGGATACGCGTGCTCGTTGCATCAACGCAAGAAGTTATTGCATGCGTATGCAAAAAAGTTAGTCAGGCAATAAGTCAGGCAACACTTGAATTACGGGATGAGTTCCACCTGACTGATTGTTTCCAGCTTTTCCAGATCCGCAATGAGTTGACCCAATTCGACGACATTTAACGGGTCCGGCAGAAGCACCACGTGGCCACCATTGGCTTGTGTTGTGAAATCTACCCCGCGTCCAAGTTTGTCAAATTCAGCTTCGATAACCGGACGAATCTCCGCCCACTCCTGTGAATCCGACAGCTCGACGGACAGCCGCATCGACACGTTCTGGGGAGCAGATGAGCTCAAAACCGAATAGTCACTCGCGGGCTGGTTCTGCAATACCTGAAAACCCAGTACCGCGACCAGCAGACCGGCGGCAGCCGTTGCGCCCCATTGAGGAACGCTCATGACTGATACAAAATCGATCAGTTTGTCCAGCTGCTGTTTAAATGAGGATGGCGATGACGCTGTCGACGCGAAGTGATGTTCGTCACTATTTATACGGCTCATTACGCTTGCGAGCCCTTTGTCCACGTCCGCATGTTCAGCATAGTGGCTCTGAGCATCATTTTGTATGGTCTCTTGCAGTGATGCCAGAAACTGTACTTCACGTTGACAGTCTTCGCACTCCTCGACGTGGCTCAGAACAGTCGTTGTCTGGCCGTCGTCCAGCGAGCGATTAACCAGCCACGGCAGCATCGACTGAATCTCGTCATGCTCAGAGCTACCGCTTGTTCGTGTTGACATCATATTAAATCCCGAGGAACTCTATGCCATGGGCGGCGCGTACTCCGCTTTCCCGTCATTTCGTTCAGTTCGTAAAGCCAATACTACCCGTAAAGTCCTCTGCCAAACAATTCAGAGCGATTCGTACAGCAATCACTCACTAGAGGACGCCAAGATTCTCATGTTCTGCAACCAACTGATGCATCTTCACGGCAGAAAACCGCAACATTTCCGGATTAACATCTGGAACCGGGGCGGCCTTCCCCATGTTTCAGTAGCACCAATCCAGCCAGATTGCGTTAGTCCAGCAGTGAATCATCCACTTGATATAAGTCTGGCTACCGAGTAGGTACCCAAGGCGGTGAAAACGGTTCAAATAAAAAATGATTAATTTTTGAACCGTTTTTTCCGACGCGGCTACCTACCAGCATCTGAACACGAATCAGAGCCACGGGGCGGGATATCTCCATTGGATCCAGTCACACAACAGGGCGCTGTGTAAAGCCAGCGTTGAAGCCGTTCTTCACCGCCATTTTGACGCAATGCAAGACGTCCACAACAGTTGTCGACACAGGTCAGCGCTGATCGCGAATGTCAAAAAGAAACTTCGCCGCACGACGACCTCCATCGTCCTGTGGCAATATACTGCTTATCCCTCACACATTGAATGGGTGTGAGGTTACTACTTGCCATTATTGCCTACACATAATCCCAGACGAAAGAGCGGATCATGAAAATTGCCAATCTATTAATCGTAATCTTTTCATGCCTGCTGGCAACCGCTTGCGTGTCTACGCCCGCCGACAAACTCATGGCAAAACCCACAACCGACAAGACATTTGGTCGCTACGCCGAGAACATCGAACCCGAGCTTATCCTGATAACTATGACCTCTAGCTATCATGAGCAACTAACCCGACTCGAACCGGTTCCGATTGACGGGCAAATACCCGCCCCCTACGCGCAATTTATCGACGGGCTAACCGCCAGGCACGAGTTGACTCGAGTCGCCAACTGGCCGCTGGCCACGATCGAGGTTTTCTGTGTTGTTTTTGAAATTCAGGATTCTGCTAACAGAGAGAGCGTCGTTGAGGCACTGCGACAAGAGCCTGGTGTAGAAACTGCCCAATTGGTACAAACCTTCGCCACGCAGTCCGAAAATTACAATGATCCCTACCTGTCGATGCAACATGGCGTTCATTCACTTCAGGCTCTAATTACACATCAGTGGTCGCGTGGTGAGGGTGTCAGAATTGCGGTTATCGATACAGGCATTGACAACGCTCACCCTGAACTCGTATCCAGCACAGAGGCGATGAGAAATTTCGTCGATAACGACGACGTGCAATTCCGTTCGGATACGCATGGTACGGCTGTCGGTGGGGTCATAGCGGCCAATGCCGATAACGAAACAGGCATTGTAGGCATCGCACCTGACGCAAAACTGCTAGCTCTGAAAGCCTGCTGGCAAAATCCTGAGAATCCTGACAAGGCTGTGTGTAATTCACTGACACTGGCCAAGGCGCTTAACTATTCGATTCAGCAGAATGTAGATATCATCAACCTGAGCCTTACCGGGCCACCGGATCCCGTACTTGAGCGACTGGTTGCCGAAGCATTGGAGAGAAACATTATCGTCATTGGCGCCAAGCCTGCTCATGACAATCTGGCGTTTCCTATTTCGGTCCCGGGTACTATCGCTGTTGATATGCCAAATCTGGGATCCGGGTTGCTGACAGCACCGGGGCGGAGCGTTATCAGCATCCGGCCAAATGAGCAATACGACTTCTTCGATGGCAGCTCTTTCTCAACCGCTCACATAACCGGTCTTGCGGCGCTTATAAGAAGCCTGTCACCGATATTGCCCCCTGCTGCGGTCTCTGCATTGCTCGAAAATACCGCCGACGCCAATACGGGGGCCGCTAATGCCTGCCTGGCGGTCAAGAACGCCAGACGAGCGGTGGATGGGAACTTTCCTGATACGGTTTGCCAGTAGCTGTCAAGGCAAAGTACGGAACGTCAAGGTGCAAAATAGTGGAGTTATAAAGCTGCGAGAATCAGCCGGCGTTCAAACCACGATATAAGCGCTGTAGGTAACGACGAGTAACAACGCCAAAACGCTTATGATCAACCCGGCAATGAAAGCGCTGTAGGAATAATAAAGATGCACGAACTTTTTATCCGCTGTGCAGCCTAGATTGTAAATATGCGAAATCATGTTGTCGTACACGCGCTTATTATCCTGCATCATTTCCTGCATGGCACTTCCGTATTCCTCTGAAGATAGCGCTGAGAACTGATCGAAAATCAATAGATCTGCCTTGTCATTTCTGAAATCCTCCAACGTTTGCACCTCCTTGTTAACTGCAGGTCTGGCAGCAAGAACCGCGAAAAAAATCGCTGTTGTACAGGTCATGAGTAAAAGAGCAAAAGGAATTAGTAACAAACGATCTGTAGACAGCAGATACGTACCGGACAACAGCAGCATGGACACCAAAAAGCCATTAAGAGAGATCATGATATTGGCTTTGGTGGCTGCCAGCGCAATCATGTCAAGCTGTGCGCGATAGCTGTTACGAAACATCGATTCGATACCTCTGGCGCTACCCACCTTGGCCTGTGAAGGTACCGCTGCCAGTGTCTCTTTCTTCGAAAACTCCTGTACTTTTGCTGTCTTGGTTTGTTTAGCCATCGGCTGTGTGCACTCTCTTTTCTATTCTTGTTTTATTTGGCCCACGGGCCGGACACTCGATTAATTGTGGATCAATTCAATTGACCCAGAGCCCCATCGCGATCAATATGCATTTTCTGCTCTTGATCACATAAATTTTGTGTTTGCTAACAGATTCTGCCTGGTGCAACACCAGTGACAATAACAGTTGGGTATTGTATGTCATTGTGTTTATTTCGACCGATACCTGGTCGGCACTGCACCTATGTCGCTATCGTTATCGTCAAGCGATGTGTGTTTGACCCTGGCTGCCTACCTTGCAGTGGCCTGATTTAACCCTCATGACAATACACGACAACATGGTGTGTGCCGATACCACAGGCAATGCATGGTCGCAGGTCATGCATCATGCGATCGTATTGGCCAGCAGGTATAGTGCCGCTGCAATGGCAGCAGAGGCTGGTACTGTTATGAACCACGCGGTGCAGATGGTCAATAATTGACTGCGCCTTACCAGCTTTCGAGGTTTGGGAAATTGAATCGCGCTCTCGAGGGTCAAATCGCCCAAACTTGCACTCTTGGCACGTTTATCCTGATCGCTCTTGCGCTTTGAATGCGACCGAAACTCTCTGAAGAAGCCAACGCCAAACACGGCGCCGATGGCAATATGTGTGGAGCTGACTGGCAGGCCGAGGCCTGATGCACAAATGACTGTAATCGCAGCAGACAGGCAAACGCAAAAGGCCCGACTTTGATCCAGAGCGGTCAGTTTCTTGCCGACTGTGTTGATCAATTTTGCACCGAAAAGCAGTAAGCCCAGAGATATGCCAGCAGCGCCGAGTACCATGACCCACAACGGAATACCCACTTTTGCGGAGACATCCGCCGTGCTGGCTACACTGACAATCGCCGATAACGGGCCTACTGCATTGGCTACGTCATTGGCACCGTGTGAAAACGATAAAAGCGCTGCAGCAAAGATCAGTGGAATGTTGAATAGCTTGTTGACTGCTGCACGCCGGTTCTCAAGATTGACAGAACTGCGATCAACCAGAGGCCGCAATATCAAAACGGCGCTGGCGAAGCTGACAACGGTGATCAGCAGCAATACACCGAGTGATGGCACCCAGATCCGCTTTAACCCTTTCATGATCAGATAGGCAGTAAAGGCTGACACCATGATTCCGAGAAATACCGGCACCCACTGTCGGCTGGCCGTAATCATGTCCTGCCGGGAGAACACGGTGCGCTCAATCGCTGCCAGAAATGTGGCCGCAAGCGCACCACCAAGGACGGGGGATATAAACCAGCTTGAAGCAATAGCAGACATGACGTTCCAGTCAACAACGCCAAACCCCGCAGCGGCGATACCACCGCCCAACACGCCACCGACGATACTGTGTGTAGTGGATACCGGTGCACCCAGATAGGTCGCCAGGTTCAACCACAACGCGCCAGCCAGTAGCGCCGAACCCATTGCCATCATGAAGCTTTGAGAATCGGGAATGAGTGACGCATCGATGATGCCCTTGGATATGGTGGAAACCACGTCGCCGCCAGCAAGCAAGGCGCCGGCACTCTCGCAAATCACTGCAATCAGTATGGCGCCGCTGAGTGTGAGTGCTCCCGATCCAACGGCTGGACCGACGTTATTGGCAACATCGTTTGCCCCAATGTTGATCGCCATGTAGCCACCGGCAACGGCCGATACTGCCACGAACAACGCTGTGTGGCTGGTACCAAACGTGAAAAGCGTAAAAGCGCTTGCCAGCACAAGAAACACAGCCGAAATGGCGAGTCTGGGGAGCTCCATGCCGATTGCCTTTGTCTCTGATGATGACAACACTGCATCAAAGGGCTTCGACCCAGGTACAGGAGTTGACATGAATGTCTCCATTGAATACTACGAAAGAACCTCAAGCACCGAGCTATCGGTCTACCCGGTTTTACACCGATGCTGCCAAAGCACGGCACAGCGGACTTCATGAGATCGCAATATTCCCACAAATTCCCTGTGTTCAGTTCCATTGTTTTTCGGCCAGAACAGAGAGCCAGAGTATTGACGCGCACTGCGAAAGCACTAGTGTAGCGTGACCTTCAAACGCTTCAAACAGCGGTTAATCCAGGGGTCAGGGTCAGCCGCTAGGCGCGAGCTCGAAAAGGTATCGGGTATACCTTGAGAGCGAGCAACAACGCGGATGACCCCTGGACGAGCCGCCCTTCGGGAGACCACCAAAACACCCTCCGCCGCGTTGCTGTTCT
>JBGCGC010000063.1:0-45697 GCA_045110475.1 Granulosicoccus sp. | reverse complement strand
TGCCGCCTTAGCTTGCTCTGCCGCCTTGGCTTGCTCTGCCGCCTTGGCTTGCTCTGCTGCCTTGGCTTGCTCTGCTGCCTTGGCTTGCTCTGCTGCCTTGGCTTGCTCTGCTGCCTTGGCTTGCTCTGCTGCCTTGGCTTGCTCTGCTGCCTTGGCTTGCTCTGCTGCCTTGGCTTGCTCTGCTAAGTTGGCCGAGTCTAAATCTTCGCTATCTACCACTTTTTGAAGCGCCGCAGCCAACTCTTCCTCTGCTAAACGGTCAGCTTCGGCTTCGCTGTTATCCGACGTGGCCTTACGAGATAGATCAAATGTATCCCGGTTAATGAATACCGTCATATTGGGATCGTGTTCCGGCTCTGAATTTTGCTCAGGGATCAATATTTCATATTCGTTTTCGTCGAAAACGAGGATGTCCCCACTGGACAATCGAGCCTCATCCACAATTGCCTTTCCGTTGACAAGGGTTCCATTCAGTGATCCCAGATCAGTCACAAAGACATCATGATTAACCACATCAAAGCGTGCATGCTTGCGTGACGCCCCGCCCTCCTTGTCCAGCACGATGCAACAATCCGCAAGTCGGCCAACAATCATTTCACCATCAAGCAGATACATCTTGCCATCAAAAACTCTGCGTAAATGTGGCTTGCTCATATCCACTTCGCTCATGGCAAAATCCTCTGGAAACTCATTTTCTCTGCTGCTGAATAACGGTAAATTAAAATATGTCAGCCAGATTTCTGGCAAGCCTTGCAAATGATCCGGGGCTGTAGCTATCGCTGTCAGAGATAGTTTCAAACAGCTGATCAAGCGCAGGTATGCACCGATCAATTTCGTTCAGCGTGTAACACAGGCTCTCAAAACTGTAGTAGATCTGCTCTGCCTCTGCATAGTCGCTCGCCCTATCAGCCGCAGCGTTATCCAACAAAGCGCGTCGCACAGCGCTGACTTCTGTATCAGAAAAACCTCGCGCCCAATCCGATCTGGCAGCCGTCAGGCTCTCCAGCATACCTTGCGCCGCCTGAGCAAACTCTTGCCTGCCTTGCTGCGCTGACTGTATCGTGCGCACTTTGGCCCCTTGCAGCTTTTGTTGAATGCCCTCTGCCCCCAGCCCTCGGGCGACAGCATCCAGAACCACAAGATTCGGCATGTGCAAACGCAAACTACCCGGTTGCACACCGTCTGTCCGTCGTTTGCTCCAGCGGGTATCCTTGAGCGAATGGTGACAACTTTGACAATCGAAAAAGGAAAAATCGGGAAACAAACCAACACCTTCGTGTAAACGCTCCACGCCAACCTTCAGATATTGTTCGGCGCTTTCGAATTGCCCGGTTAACCACAGGTTGAAGCTGGGTATCGAACCTTTCCGCTCAATGTAGTCAGCATCAACTGTGTAATGCGCGGGCTGGTTAGCTGAAAACAGGTCAAGTTCAAAACTCAGACGCGGGTGCCCCGCTCCCATGATGGTATGGGTTGCAAACTTGTCTCTGGTACCCAGATGACAGCTAAGGCAGACCTCCGCCCTGACATCAGCACTTTCAGTGGCAATCATCCCGGCGGCTAGATTTTTAGCATGGGTTGCATCCGGATCAGTATGCGTTTCTATCCATTGCCCCGAACCTCCATGACAAGCCTCGCACCCAACGCCATCGCTAACCTGAAACTTGGGACCACGTTTGTCGGCTGGCGCATTGTCAGCGTGGCAGTCCAGGCAGATATCGGCTGACTCCGCGCGGCTGATACCCAGCTTGGCAGCAATACGCTGCGATTCCTCGGTCAACAACGTCTGATAGGCAATCGAATGTCTGTCACCGTCAATCCATGTCGTGTATTCGTTCAGATTGACGTTTCGATCAAGCTGTGCAGTGCTTTTACCATGACACTGGCTGGTGGCACATGTTGCTGCGCCCAGATGCGTATCAGCAAATACATCGACGGCTATGGACTGGCCGCTGAACAGGACCCACATAGCAACATTAACCCACCACAGAGAAAGCAACAGCCTGCAGCTATCAGACTTACCAGACATCTCTTCACTGACTCTCATTATTACGCACAACCCAAGGGAGACCCTCATCATCCAAATACATCTTTCGCATCTCTTCGTTATTCAATGGTCTTGAGCCTAGCCTTCCGAACACAGAAATCTGATTACCTGATTCATCGACCCCGCGATCACGCTCAAGCGGTCTGGATAAGCTCAACAGACGTTTACCGGTTGAATGACGTGCAATCAGTTGCGGGTTGGGTTCCGGACTGAAGCCGTAGAACTTGGGTTGAAGATCAGGCGAGGTCAGCTGAATAACCTTCAAACCGTCACGACCATCGGCGACATAGGCAAACAGTGATGCATTCGTGCTGGCAATGATGACATCCTGACTGTCTTTCAGACCCTCGGAGAAGCGCTGATACTCGCGCATCGATTCTGGTCTTTCGACATCAACAATGACAAGACCTTCGGCACCAGCAGCAACGTAGGCGTAGGTACGTGACACAAATACCTTACGGGCATCCTGAATAGGAATCAGGTTGTTTGGTGTGATGCGAGCATTGCGCGGGTTGGACACGTCTACAGCCACTAGACCGTCACCCGTTGTAACGAACAAATAGCGAAATTGCAGCATGGTTGCACGCACGTCATTCAGCGGTATGGTGTTAACCACTTGTGGGTTCAGTGGATCATTGATATCCACAATGACGACACCTTGTCTGGCGGCTATGTACAGGTAATGCCCGCCAATACTCAAGTGCTGTGCACCATCCAGCACACCGCCAGGATTCCAGGTCAGCGCACGTTCAAAGAAATTGTTGCGCGGCTCCCCGTCGGCCAGTGTATTGATATCCACCAATATCAGGCCTTCGGTGGCATCCGAGATAAACGCGTAGTTAAACAGAGGATGGAACGGTTGTTCCATATTGGTTATCCGCATCAGATCGCCCTGATTCTGCTCGGGGGCGATCGGTTGGGTTGTCGGCAACAACACACAGGTTGCATTGCGTGAAGGCACATGGGTATCGTGCCCCAGCGAGCTGGCTGGAGCCGTCACTATTCGCTGAGAAAACCCCTTGTTGGCAATGCTGGCGACATCGTAGGCGCGCATACCCTTACGCCCTTCTGCAACATACAGGTATTCGCCGCGTAGCTGCAGGCACTGTGACTTTCCGGAGCTGTGCTTGTGGCTGGTCTTGAGTACCTGCTTGTTATCCTGATGGTCCTGAAACCAGTCCGGATAGGCATATTGATGTAGGTAGCTGCCGATTACCGCTTGCGGTTCATCCCATTCGGTGACCTGAACACCTGCAATACCACCCTCACCACCGACATAGGCGTGATAGCCAACGAGATTGATGAAATTCGTGCCTTGCAGCAGTAACTGCGCCATGATGGCATTGTTGTCACCACTGGCGGATAGATGACAATCCTCACACTCCTTGGTCTCCGTCTTGCGAGTCGTGTGCGGAAAATGCGGGTTGAATGCCTGGGAACTGAAGCCACTGGATGCAACCGGTGGCTGCTGTACGTAGATCTTTTCCCGATTGGCATTCGTCGATGAAAGGATCAGTGCGGAAGACGATCTGACCGGTGCAATCTTTCCGCCATTCTTGTTCGGACTACGACGACCCAGAGCAAACATCTGATCTCTGGCAACCTGCGGGTTGTAGGTTGCAAAGTTCCTCGATTCACCACCCTCATAATGGTGCCTGGGTGACTTGCGGTTGGCTTCTATGGGAAGGTGACAACCACCACAGGTTGTCGTCCACGATGTATGACAGGCGTAGCACTCCATTTCATCGTTTGAATGTGCGAGGTTGTCAGCCGACACACCGGGACCCCACTCTTGTGTCGTGGTATCGGTGCTCATGGTCTTGGATCGCGCCGCCTTGGCGTTGTACTCAGGATGATTCGGGTTGACGGTGTCCTTGACAAGGCTCATTTGCCATTCAAGATTCGGATCAAGCGATGATGCCTGATACAAAGTATCGCCTCGCCAGGAAAATCGGCGTCGACCATCAGGTGTCCTGAGCGCCAGCAGGTCTTGTCCCCCGTTCAATGCAGCGGGTCCGGATGTGTAGAGATTCGGGTATTCCTGCGATGTGCCGTGACAATCCTTGCAGCCAATTTCGACCGCCAGGGCAACTTCGCCATAAATATGTCCGTTGCCGTGATTGTCCTGCGAGAAGTGGCAATCTACACAGTGCATTCCGACGTCCATATGCGTGGATGACATGTGGACAGCCTTATCGAATTTATCAGGATCATCGTCATCAACAATGCTGCCCTCGGCGTCCAGCAGATTGCCTTTGCGATCGCGCTTGAACACCGCCCTGAAGTTCCAGCCGTGACCATGATAGTCCGCAAACTGAGTATCCTGCATTTCATCATTGCGATCCCAGACGCCTTTAAGGAACTCGACATCGGCCCACTTGCCTCGCGGAGATGCGCCTTCAGGGTTGCGATCAAGCACAGCCCACTCTTCAGCGGCTGTGGGGTATTGCTGCTCTTCCGGCCACATACGCGGAGCATCCGACTCGTAGTCCCACATGGTGTAGCCCATATAGGTGTTCATGAACATGTTCGGCTGATGCATGTGGCAGGTCATGCATTGACTGGTTGGAATTGCCCGTGTGAAAGCGTGCTGTAACGGATGACCGTCTTCCTCACGGGGAATGGTGGGATCGTTGGTTTGAGTTTGGCCTCCATGACCGAATCGGGCGTAACCGCCAGAGTGTGCAGGATCACGATCATTGGCATAAACCACGTGGCAGGAAGCGCAACCGGATTGTCGATAATCGCCCGGCTGATCGTTGGTACCAATAAACCAGGTCAGTGGGTCATTCAGGCGTGTCTTGGTGATGTTGATCAGTGGCACAGAGATACGCGCGCCCGTACCGGGACCACGGTTGGACTGGCGAATATCCGGGCGACCAGGCTCTTCAAGGCGTTGAACAAGCCCAAGAGCGCCAGGAATACCGGTCTCGGGGAACAGGTTAAGAATATTACGACCACCGCGTTCAAAAACGCGAAATTTATCTCCCGGATGAACGGTTTCCCAAGCCGGCAGCGGATACAGGTGCGGCAGTATGCCGGCTGCCGTTGCCTCTTCCCTGAGTTCTTCGGGGATGACTGGTCCGAGTAGTTTGACACCAACGCCATTTTCATCGTAAGCCTTGCCGATGTTGTATTGTTTGTTAGGCAGGATGCCATTGTTGTAGGCAGCACCACCCATCAGCATGACGCCAGTAGAATGCATACTGCGTATGGACGCCTCGATAATGTCCTGGTGACAGGCACCACAAGCATCGCTTGCTACACGATAATCAGATGGATTGATAAAGCGGATGAACTCACGACTCTCCTTGTTAAGCAGCGTATAGGTGCGCTCGGGATTTGCACTGGACGGGTATTCCCACGATTTCGGGTACAAAGGCAGGACATGCGCTTTTTCGGTAGCTGCGACATAGGCCGGTGTGCCAGGCTGGGCATTGGCCGATCTGGAAACCGCGCTGTCTCCACCGTGACAATCAACACAACCGATCTTGACCGCCGGGTTAGAGTGCATGGACGGTAAGTCGTTATCAACATGGCACGTAACACAGCCAGCACTCTTGGCCTGGACATCGGCAGTAGATTGCTCAGCAGGTGCTGCTGGCGTAAACGCATAATCACGTTTAACAGCCGCCTCTCCGCTGGCTGCATGCAATGGGTTAAGAAGCGCCGATACCAACAGCAGCATCGCGGTGCCGCCCCATCGCGTCACGCATGGGGCGTGTCGATTACCCAGCATTGTTTTGAATAAAAGCATAGTCCAGCTCTAGTAATTCAACGTAGCGTTGAAAAAAAAGTATCCAGCGGTTTCGTTCGGAAACAGATCATCGAATCCGGCACTGGGTAACAAGGTTGCGTAAGAACCTCGCAACACAATGTTCTGAATAGTCAAGGGACGGTAAGTCAGTGATACAGAAGCATCCACACCGATGTCCTTGTCAATATCGGGTTGGTTGCGGGCAGCCTCCAGCACTTCTGTCTTGTCAAAAAACAGACTGTTAACGCTGACACTCAATCGCAGGGAAGGCATTAGATCCATATCTGCTCCCACCCCAAGCAGCACCAGACCGGGATTAGTGAAATTACTCTGTCCCTCCTCCTTGGATGAGCGCAGGGAATTCAACAGCGAGTTACGTCCGGATATCGTTACGCGGCCACCACCGATGAGCGGCACCGCCTGCCTGTTCCAGTAGCTGGTATCGGTACCGGCAAAGATAGGATTTTCGAATACTGCATCAAAGCCTGTTGCAACGTCATCAAATGGATCGCTGTCACCACTGGCATAAATGAACGATACACGAGGCCGAAACCAGTCAAAATCCATGGATATTTCGCTGGCGTGAAAAAACGCGCTGATGTCAACCGGATCGGTGACAAACACACCGCGCGATTCGGTCCCCAGCGCATAGTAGTTGGACGTCGTCAGGTTCAGTCGGCCAAAATGACCATCCCCGCTATAACCCAGATACAGGACATCGTAGTTTCGTGGAGCTTCAAAACCCAGCGATGCAGGGCGCTCAATAAACTCGTTCTCGTTGTAATGGAACTCGTTTTCGGTGTTTCGATTAAAAAGCAATGAGGCTTGCGAGATGAAACCCAGTACAGGAAAATCCTGACGGTAGATATTGGCCACAAATACATCATCATTTCTCAGGCCTTTGCCCAGATCATTCAAGCCGCTGTTAGTGTCCTTTTCGATACGTCGGAACCAGGCCAGATTGTACTGCCACTTGTTGTTGTCCCGAATACCAAACAGGCGTACGCCGAGCTGATTATCCTGAAAGAGGAAACCTCTGAAATCGTTGTTGAATGGCTGTATGCCAACCCGCAAGCTATCGAAATCATACCGATCAGATACGTTTCGCAAATGTTTGTCATAGAACGCAGCCTGAATCCCCAATTGAGAATCTGTTCTGGTTTCACCATCCCGAGGATTGGCGTTGACGCCTTGTATTTCCTCAAGAATGGCGTGGTTCACATTAAAGGCTGCGGTTAATCTGAATTCATGATCCGGTGGGCGAAATACCGTGTCACCCTTGTAGTAAATAAGCTCGACCGCCACGTTCTGCACCGCCAGTGTTTGCGCCTGACCACCGAAAACATCGATTTGCCCGGGACGTAAAGTCGATGAACTTCCGACAGGGGTCGGAACATCCCGCAGTTCCACAATAGAATCTGAAATGACGGCCAGATTGAAGAACCACTCGTTACCTATCGGCCTGTCAGCTTTCAGCGGGTTTCGATTGTAGGGGTCCCAAAGAGATTCCTCGTAGCCCAGCCTGTCGACAATGGTCCAGCGATTGGGAATCGGGATAGAGGGTTTGAAATCAGACAATGACGGTTTGGGTATCGGAGAGACAGGATTCCTCTGGCGCTGTTGCCGAGGTGTCACAGCACCTGGCCGATTTTCATTTGCCGGAGTGCCTCGTCGTCCTGGCAATGTGAACAATTGAACCTCAGGCGCTGCAGGTTGCCCACTACTCTGGTTATTAGCCGGTGCATCCGGAGCTGCTGGCTGTTGTCGGTCTTGATCAACGACGGGCGCATCGGGCACTGTTGCATTGTCCGGCTGAACCGGTGCTGTAACAGGTGCTTCGGTCGCAGGTTCGGAGCCGGGACAATCAATGGCTGTGTATCCCGGCCGACGACGGGTCACAATACGGCCGCGATCGTCGACGTAGCATGTCTGTGCTGACGCGATGCCAGGCAGCATGGATACTACGGGAACACTCAAATAGAACGTTCCTAGTGCTGTCACTGATAAAACAGAGCCGACAACTGAAAACCTTCCGCTGGATATATTCACAGGCTTCTACCTCGAACGAGGATTGCGCGTTTAGAGTCCATCACACACGTTGTCCTCCGTTGAATCAATAAACGGTGCTTGCGGACATTGCACGTAACGCAGTCTGACCCCTTGCGGCGTTAACTGGTCAGAACGCATCTCCATCGGCGCGTTGCCAAATCCACCGACTTCCAGACCTGCGTTGTGGACTCCAAGAAACGCAATCATGTCGTCTTGGTCCACACCATCTCCGGAGATGCCAATCGCGCCAACCAGCGTGCTACCACGATAAATAGGTACGCTACCGGGAAAAATCTGCAAGCCATTTGCCAGCCGGGAATCTGTGACTTCACTAACCGGCGGCCTGCTCAGCACATTCAATCCCTTACCGGCACACCCGTCAGCAAAAGGTGGCTTGGGCAGCTGTTCGTCTCTAAGAGGTGCTACGGTTGACACGCCATCATTTGAATTCGCCGCAGCAAACAGGACACCCGACAGGATGGCGTTGTAAGACACATCCAGTTGCAGCCCAGTGGAAAAAACACTCCACTCACCGGCTGGTTTACTGAAAGGACCTGGATCAGAACCATTGATCCCATCAGGGAAGAATGGCCGCGACAGGTTTCCACCTGCTCGATCTGAAAAAGCAAATGCCCCATCGGTGAGTGCGGTTGGGCTAATGAAAGCCTGTGCATCGGTAACGTAATCAGTGATATCGGAAGTCACCAGACGCGGCAGGCCTCGGATGGTACCCGGTTGCACATAGGTGACCAACGGGAAGTTGTCGGTGGGGTCGAAGTCGACCGGATCTGACAACGTGGGTGATTGAAAGTAGCTTGCAGCATCGGCACTGGAGAAAAATGCAGCCGTGCGTGCTTTCTGCAACGATACATCAGCACCGAAAACCGGGGCATCTCGTCCTCTAACGACACCCAGTACTTCGCCACGGGTATCCACTACGGAAATAGTTACCCTTGCCGGTGTCCCAAGCGGACGTCGGATCTGCGCGCGCGAGCGATTGGCAACCGCCAGAGCGTTAGACAATATTGCGCTTACATCTGTTGCTGTCAGGCGCTGTTGAGCACTCAGGGTGGGATCTACGCTAGCGGTCGGCGGAAATCTTGGTTGATTTGCCTGATCGACAAATATAAACGCATCCAGAGAGGCATCAAAACTCTCCCCGTCGGAAGTTCCATCAGCAGCACGAATACCGGATTCAGGCTGGCCGAACTGCGTGCCGGCTTTTACTGTGCCGTTTGTAAACCCTCTGACGGCAATCAGGTTGCCGACATCCGCTCCGATAGCTGACAAGGCGGGGGCCTGAGCCGGGTTGGCAATAAGATCATCGAAGTCGGCGTCAGAATAGCGAAAGACCTTGCCTTCGACGGTTACCCTGTCGCGACGATCCAGCGGTGCTCCAAAACCAAACGTGCCAGCGATAGCGATGAGCTCATCGATATCGGTATCGAGATCTGCAATGAACTTGTCAATGCCATACACGCTGTCAGCCATTACACCCACGCCGCCAACCAGCGCCCCGTTCTTGTACAAAGGCAACCCACCCGGATCTGCTGCCAGGCCGAGTGGTGAGGCTCTGGGACCGACAGCAAACTGCCCGCTGGCAGTGAACTGATCCTGCTGAAACGGTGTGAAATCAGAACATCCCAATTGGCTGAACTGAACACCAAACAATGGACCGCCCGGTTGAAAGTCCTCGCCAGGATTGAAATTTTCCTGCACGATCTGATTGGCCGTGCGGCTGGTGAACGCCATGCCCTCTGAAGACAGATAGGCACCTGTTATCGCTTTGGTTACCGCAGCCAGATGATCAAGGTTGACTTCAGCCAATGTGCCACCACCTGACGCGTCGGCCTCTGGTAACTTTATACCTTCGAGTCCGCCTGAGATAGCGTAGGTTTGATCCAGTTCAGCGTCGATAATGCCATTGGCATCAGTAAAATCTGTTGACAGAACCACAAACCGTTCTTGCCGGGTGCCCATACGGTAAACGCCAAGCACGTTACCTACGCGATCAACGACACCAATGGTTGCTTGTACTCCGCGACTCTGGGCTTCCTGGACACTTTGCGCGATAATCTGCTCGACGTCGGCTACGGTCAGCGCCTGACCTGATTCAAAGCATCGACCGTCACATCCGGCAGTCGAGTCTGCGCCAGAAGGATCGCCGGATGGGGTACCTTCCGAACAGCTACTGACAACGATCGTTAGCAACATCGCAAGTGATGTTAGTAACAGCCTACGCAGCACAACCATAAGCATGTCCTCTCCGTGATGATTCATGATGCCCGATGATAGGCGTGACAGTCAATACAACCTAGCGGAACGTTTAGTTGATGTTCCGGACCGTTGTGACATGTCGTGCAGTTATCAATCGCAGGGATAAGTACATCCGAGCTGGTTGATGAAGTGGGTGCCGCATGACAATACACGCACGAATCATCTCCCGTGAACGTCTCGACCCCACCTGGTTCTACCAATACCCCATGTGCCAGATGATCGAAGCGGGCGTTAGCCAGATAGTCTTCGTTTAGCTTGACCACAGCAACTTGATAACGATCGAGGATTTCACCGCCAACATCCTTGATGGTATGGCACGTGACACAGCCTGTGGTGGTGAATTGCTGTTCTATTTTACGTGTTGCCAATTCCCTTGCGCATTCGTAGGCGCTGCCAGTACACTTTTCGTCCTGGTCGTCACCTCGATCCAGAACGCGGCGACGCTCTCTCGTCGCTGTTGGTTCCAATTTATCCGGATCACCAAATTTACGCAGGTAAAAACCCTCGATAGCTGCCACCGTGACATCAGGTAATCCATGAGGTAGACGATTGCGCGGATCAAGGTCCAATTCATGACATCCGGAACTGGCACAGTTCTGCTCGAATTCAATATCTTCAAAGTGCTCACCATCGACACTCAGCTCATGGCAATGCGCACATGTGAGCTCGCTGTCCCCGTTCAGCAGGACTTTGCTGGAATCGTAGTGCACTTCATGATCAAACTTGAGCTGCGAATTTTCCTTTGCCCCTGCCAATGGCTCTCGAGAGATTTTCCACTGATCTTCCACATCGAAAGAGCCCCCTTCCGGAGGCCGCAGCAAACTGACCTGAAACTCTGAATGAGTCCCTTCTCCAAATCCTTCGACTCGTGCCAGTGTTCCGATATCGCTCTGAAGATCATGTGGTGCATGACAATCGATGCACAGATTGTTACTGGTTATGATCAGGCTGGAAACCGGCTCGTTGTGTTCCCGGTGACAACTGGCACAAGTGCCGTTGATTTCGATTGGCAAGTGCTGATTGGCAGCGACGGCCTTGATATGGTCCGGTGAATCGCTATGACAAGCCTCACAGGACTCATCGGTGACCTTCTGGAACAACTCCACATGACAGCTGTTGCAGGACTCTCCCAATGAGGCGTGCGCCTCGTGCAGAGGACCACTCGACCATACCGT
This sequence comes from Granulosicoccus sp., assembly GCA_045110475.1. Taxonomy (GTDB): domain Bacteria; phylum Pseudomonadota; class Gammaproteobacteria; order Granulosicoccales; family Granulosicoccaceae; genus Granulosicoccus. Next base: position 34,392 of record JBGCGC010000063.1, on the reverse strand, counting down.
ATCACTGATTGGCCATGAAAGACTCGCCACCTCTGTGGCGTCCTGAAACCTTGACAGATAGTGGTAGCTCAGCGGCAGAATAACTGATACGACAAGTACAACGAGTGTCAGCACCCAGCCAAACAACCGCGGTGCCAGCCTGGTTTGCGACAGGTCTGTCTTGTAAGCCTGCTCGTAGGCGACGGGTTCCCGGCCACTGCTTCTGCTGACGATAATAGCAACATCAAAACCGGTTGGCGCTGCTGCGACTTCGATTCTATTGCCACCGAGCTCAATGATATCGCCGATCGAAAGTTGAAATTTATCGCCCTCGATGCCGTTGACTGAGACAACAGCACCACGGCGACAGACAAGGGTTGTCCCCTTGGCGTTTCTGACAAGCTCTGCATGATCCGGCATTATGCCGGCTCCGATCAGTTGCAACTCCTGATCAGGAGAACTACCGATACGCAGTGATTTGATGTCTAGAGAAAGATCTGTAAATATTGCATCCGTGTTGTCTGTACCACTGGTTTGTCGAATAAGGATTTCCATAACTTCGAATCAGGCCTACCAGTACAGAAAAGTGGAAACAATGTGCGCAGTCAATGCCACAAGCAATGCAACTGTCAGCGGGATGTGTAGGTATAGCCACACCTTCAACAGTCCTTGCAATTGAATATCACGAACAATACGGCGTATTACTGCCTGGCGCCGCCCCATGATCGACATCAGATTACCCAGTGGTTCGACCTCGGTCTGACGTTTTGCATCAGGGATGCGCGCAGCAATCATCCCCAGTACGCGCGCTTGATCCTTGTTTTCAACAATGCGTGGCTTACCCTCGACCTGTATGCTCATTTTCGAGTGATCAGAGCGAAGTAACTGTGCCATTGCTCCGCCGCCGATACTGGTTCGTTCGATGGCGCTAGTGGCTCCGGCAGCGATTTCGCTACTGCACAACTGCGCTGCTGAACGCCCTTCACCATCAAGCTCATGTAACTCCTGAAACAGTGCCTCGCGCGATCGTCCGCCCCGGTTACGCAGCGATTTGTCCGGGATGGACACGTAATAGTAGATTCCAAAAAATCCGCTGATGACGACCGCGCACATCAACACATAAGCCAGTGTATGAATATTCCAGCCCAACTGACCCGCGCTATGCAAAGTGCCGATAATGATGACCGAGGCACCCAGATAGACATGAGCTGACGTCCAGCCCGCGACCGTGCCGACCCGGGATCGGTAGCGACGTTTCCGCACACCAAGCAGCGATAGCCAGAGTATTAGTACCCCCCCCAGGGTACCGGTTGTATAACCTTGCCAGGTCCCGCCATTGGGAGGTTGTTCTCCGCCAGACTGACTCAGGTAGATTCCGGTGCAGATGCCAATCAAGGCGATCGCAACCCAGAGATAACGTGCTGACCGGTGTTCAAGTATTCCGGTGTGAATCACCGTTGTTTCTCCTCAACGAGTTCCACATACTGTGCAGGCCCGACACGCAATGCAGCGCCCGTCGGGCAAGCCTGAACACAGGCAGGTCCGGTTGGCAAGTCAACACAGGCATCGCATTTGACGGCCTTCTTCATCGCGCTCGGATCCCCACCGTGTTGACTGTTCTTGACTTCGCCCGGCCCACCACCAAGCCCAAGTAGCATCCAGCTTATCAAACCGGGTTTTTTCGGTGGCGGCTGAACCATGCGAATGACATCGTAAGGACAATTGATCTGACAGTTTCCGCAGCCGATACACGTATCGTTGATGAACACTTCACCTGACTCGGCCCGGCGGATCGCATTGGGCGGGCAATCCTTCATGCAATGTGGCTGCTCACAGTGTCTGCATGACGTCGGGATATGAATATTGGCAAACGTCGGTCCCAAACGACGATCAAGGCGGTTGATCCCGTCATGCGTTTCAGCACATGCCTTTTCACAGTTGTCGCAGCCTACACACAATGATTCATCAATAATCAATGTGTTTGTAGCTTCACCCAATCCGTTTTCCATGAGGAAGTCCATGGAGGCTGCAGCCTCGGGTCTGACTTCCATCCGGGTGTCGGTGGCGATTTGCGAGGTGACATAGTTTTGCAATGTTGAAATTGGTGCATCGCTACGCTTCATCAGCGTGTTGAAAACTTGCCGGTTTATTCGGATAGCTTCTGATTCTACCGTAGCAATCGCGCTCTTTCGACGAATGGGGTGACCCATCAATGACAGATGGCCAATCATCTTGCCTGCTCTGACTTGCGAGATAAAGATTTCCTCGCCGTCAATTTTTTTGGACAAGGTAATGCCGCCTGATTTGATCAGGTACAAACATTCTTCTTCACTGCCCTGTTCGTAAAGTGACTCGCCGGCGCGCATCCGGATGATGTCGATGTCTGGTGCAAGTGTGCGTAGCTCACTGGTTGAAGCGGTAGGTGCAAAATGACGCTGTAATTCTCGTGCGACAAACACCCATTCGATTCCCGCCGCGACTTCTTCATTTGAGCTTATAAGCTTGAGCATTATCCGGCGCGGCGTTTCTATCAGAATGCAGCCGGCACCCGCTGTGGCTTTTTCCAAACGGGGATGGCCAGACAACAAACTCATTTCACCGAAGAATTCGCCGCGTTTAAGTACCGCGTTTACGCTATTGCCACTATCAAGAAGTTTTTCGATATGCACTTCACCGGCAACAATCGTGTAGAACGATGTTCCAAACTGTCCGGGCTCGTAAATGACATCGCCCTCCTTGAGCAATTCGGTAATGCGTAGCTCAGATTGTGACCCTCCGAGCGTTTTCGCTATCGCTGACAGTCTCGCTTCTGCCTCCTTGACTTCCAGACCCGGTGGATAGCTGGCAATCATCGAGCTTTCTATCAGCAACTCCCGAAATTGCAACGAGTTTAGCTGGCTAAGCATCGGGATGATCTGTTGTAAGCGCTGTACCTGATCGTTGACGTCCAGGCGGAATGGCAGGCCAGCGAATCGATACTCCAGCAACGGATGATCAGCCGGATCTATGTCGTTCCCATGAATGAATTCTATGACATCGTAACCCTGATTCATCGCTTGCTTGATTAATGGATAACCCGCAAGTGCACCAACCACATAAATGCCCGGCACGTTCGATTGATAGTGATTATCCAGCTCTGGCATGGATTCAGGATTTTTGTTGGGAAATTCGATTCCCATCGATTCCACAAACGCGCGCTGTGGAATTGCACCGAGTCGAGCGATGATTCGGTTTGCCTCAAGCTGCACTTCACCTTCGGCGGTATTGAGTGTCACATGCAAGAGATCCGGATTGTTGTCATCCGTCTCGACCCGCTTGACACCGGAAGAGTAAAAACAACCCAGCGGCACCTTGTCATCGTTGATAGCTGCAAGGATCGCGTTCAGGTTACCTTCTTTGGCTCGACTGAATTCGTCTTTCCTGTTGAGTATGCTGACCTTGTTGTTGGTTGTAAGCGCTATGGCATTTTCTATTGCCGCATCACCAGCCCCGACAACAATGATGTGTTCGCCATGATACTCGTCAGGATCGTCGAGTTGGTACTGGACCAGCGGGTGCTCTGAACCGGGAGACCCGAGCTTTCTGGGGTTTCCCTGAACGCCAATGGCCAGCACAATGTTCTCGGCTGTCAGCGACGTGCCGTCACTGATATTAATCGTGAAATTTCCCTGCTCACCGCTCACGCGGCTTACTTCGGCGTTATACCGACAGTTGACGCCGTTATCTGTCAGACCATGCGCCCATCGGTCAAGAATGTTCTCCCGTGTACCCTGCTCAAACTCGCAATCACTACGAAGATCAAGATAGCCAGGCTCTGCCATGACGTACTTGCCTTTCTGATATTGCTGGATTGTTTTCGCATGAAGCGAAAAGGCTTCGAGTAGGATATGTGTTGGCTCTGTCCGACCCGCTTGTTGATCTTTCTGAGCCGCTCTGGCTGCAGCGCTCAAGCCTGCTGGCCCCGAGCCAATGATGGCAATAGGGTAGTGCTTATCCATACCTACGATGTACCACGTCTTGATTGCTGATAAGGTTCTGCACTACCGGCTTCTGCATTTAGGTGAAGTGGCGTCGATGAGCAAATCACTGATTGAGATTTGCTCATCGTATAGGCTGATTTCAATGAAGGGTCAGTTTGCCACGCCAATGAATGGCCACACGGTTCGAAATACACTGTCATCCACCGCAAGATCCTCGACTGGACTCTCCTGAGAAACCAGATGTCTTAGCGTGTCGTCGATGACATCTCGGTCCAGCGTCCGTCCTCCACAGTCACCCAAGCCGATCTCCACAGCGAGATAGGCATCACATTGTGCCTTTGACGTGTCTATTTGGAGTCGGTCATCGACAAGCAGGCCGACTAATGTGGAGGTTCCCAGAAGCGCATTGCCCACCTGACCGTCCAGGCTATCGATAATGATCGCTCGTTCTGTTAGCGCTTCAGTAAATGAAGCCTCCCAGTTAGCAGGATTACCTTCCAGATTGTAGGTGTCCTTGTCATCGGCAGCCGCAACCAGAGCGGTAGACACACCCGGACGTCCCATCCGGTCAAAAATAACAGGCAAGACACCTGTGTCTCCTGCCCCGGGATTGGCACCCGAATCAGGATTCATTGTGTCCGGATCCATCGTTGTGTCCGGATCCATCGTTACGGGATTGGAGTTCGGCGTTGGATCGCTATCACTGTCGCTACAGGCGGCGACGGAGGCCATCAGCAATGCAGCCACACCTAATTTGGCAATTTTTCTATTCATCATGATCAATGTTCTCGCTTATAGAATTTAAAGGGCGTTTGCGCGTACCTGCCACCTACATGGGTGCCGTCGCGGCCCACAATCTCAGTTCTGGCATTGCCTGATTATTGGTGAGCAGGTCTCTGTCCACACCAATAACTATCGCGAGAATGTTCTGACCGGCAAAACCATTGAGCTGACCATTGGCATTCACAAAAGGGCTACCCGCATTTGCACCTTCTTCAAACATGGGGCTGGGAGGAACCGCTGCGAATGAGGCGTTGAGTCCGCCACCGTTAAAGAAGAAGGGATCATCAGCCAGCCCTGTATAAATGCGCATGCCTTCGACTTGCGCAGTGCCACCCACATCACCCGACACTGACAAGGATCCCAGCTCACAGGTGGCAACCTGCGGCGTCGCACCCTCGAACGTGCAGACGATACGACTATGATCGCCAGCCTCCGCCCCGTTGTAGTTTTGCATCAGCACGTTGTAAGTGATAGCGTTAGAGAAGTTTGGCGTGGTTAAACCAGCAGGTAGAACGCCAGATGCATCCGGCCCCACCAGAACCATAAGGATCAGCTCTTCAGCATCATTGGGATTCATGAAAGCGTACACATCCGTGATGTCCGCTTGTCGGGCCTCAAGACTGCCCGTCTGGTTCGGGCTATCCGCGTGATCAGCAGCATAGGCAGCACCAGATATGAGCGAGGCTGAACATACAGCGGCGGCACAAAGCTGTTTTATGGTGCGAGTTTGCGATCGCGATTTTGTCATTACCATCTTCTCCTCGGCGTGAATCGCCGTAAATTCCGTTTGTAACCTATAGTCTCGATGGCTTTTATCGGACCGATAGGGCACATAAACAATAGCTTTCAGACTTGCTGCTGGTCGGGTAAAACTACCTTTGGTTGCGGGTAAAACAACCCGCGAATGCAATCCATGAAAAAAAGCCGGCCCGCCGTGCGCATTTCAGGCAAAACAAGATCAAGCAAGCGACCAATCCTCTTTTTTAACGTCAACAGTTTTATCACGGGCCTATCAGTCGATGAAGACCGACGCCTGCTGGTATTCTGCTCTGATGTCTCGCCAATTGTCGACTCGACTTTCGTACTAGGGATCTCACAGTAGCGGTGGCCGAGTTGCGCCTGATACGGTGAACGAGGCATGCGCTCAAACCGGGCGCTCTCACACAACTTGCGCAAAGGTTTTTGTATTGAGCGAATCCGCGAGCAGCATCTGTCGCGTGCACAGATTTGCATCACCGCAACGCCGAGCCGTTTGATTCTACGCTCACCGTTAGAGGGGACAATACACATTAAATTTGCCCGAACATGGATTCAAGTTTGTTACTCCAGTGCCGGATCTACTGACGCAGCACGATTGTTGGGCCTCCCTCCCACGACTGAACGGCATTCAAAAACCTCCTTGTTCCAGCTTGCCAGACACCATCCTGACGACTGAGTTTTCAAGATAAGTAACGCCCCTGAAACAGCGTAACCAACGCTGCACATTCCAGCAACGAGAGTGACGCCCTCAGTTCTTTAGCCCAGAGTATTTACAACTGCCAAGATTCGTGCTTTACACCACGCTATTGGCCAAAACAAACTTGATGATGTAAAAATACCATACCGTTGTAACAAGCGCTATCGCTTTGCTGTAATCGAGGCTAATCAAAAGATAGGTTGCTTTCGACAAGAAGAAGTGCAAAACAGTACCTGCCGCTGTACAGTTTTAACGCAGGCAACCTAATCGAGGGTATTTGCCGCACTGGTTCACAATTTGGCCAGCGTGGAGCTCTGCTCTTACATGCAACACAAATTCGGAGTTTCAGGTATGAATACACGCGCCACGGATATTGAGCATTTCATGGAGGGGCTTATCAACAGAAACCCGGGGGAGACGGAGTTTCATCAGGCAGTACATGAAGTTGCCGCTGATATTATTCCGTGGATGCAAAGCCACAGGATTTACGCCGAAGAACAGGTGCTGGAAAGGCTATGCGAGCCAGATCGGATTATCTCGTTTCGTGTCTGCTGGCACGACGACAATAACAACATTCGGGTCAATCGAGGCTATAGAATCCAGAACAACAACGCCATTGGCCCCTACAAGGGCGGGTTGAGATTTCACCCTTCAGTGAACCAGTCGATCCTGAAATTTCTCGCGTTTGAACAGACGCTAAAAAATTCCCTGACGGGCTTGCCGATGGGAGGCGCCAAAGGTGGGGCAGATTTCAATCCCCGCGGCAAAAGCGACCACGAGATCATGCGATTCTGCCAGTCATTCATGACGGAGCTTTATCGCCATGTGGGTGAAGACACTGACGTGCCAGCCGGTGATATCGGGGTGGGCGGCAAGGAAATTGGGTACATGTTTGGCCAGTACAAACGCATTACCAATCACTTTACCGGTGTCCTGACTGGCAAGGGTCTTGACTATGGCGGTAGTGCAATGCGCACCGAAGCCACTGGTTATGGCTGTGTTTATTTTCTGATCGACATGCTTAACGCCGCCGATACCTCACTGGATGGCAAAACCGTTGCAGTATCCGGTTCAGGCAATGTGGCAACCTACGCAGCCGAACAAGCGTTAATGAATGGCGCAAAAATCCTGACGATGTCTGATTCGGACGGATTCGTGCACGACAAGGATGGCTTCACTCAAGAAAAAATAGACTGGGTGAAAGAGCTGAAAACCAGACGACGTGGCCGCATCAGCGAATACGCGACTGAATTCGGTGCTGATTTTCATGAAGGCCAGCGACCATGGGGCGTACCCTGCGATGTCGCGCTGCCCTGTGCCACTCAGAATGAAATTTCAGGTGATGATGCGAAAAAGCTTATCAGTAATGGCTGCATGGCGGTCTCTGAGGGAGCTAACATGCCGACGGTTGCGCAAGGCTTGCAGGCATTTCTTGATGCGAAGGTGCTGTTTGGGCCTGCCAAAGCGGCGAACGCGGGAGGCGTTGCCATGTCGGGGCTGGAAATGAGCCAAAATGCCGGCAAGCGATCCTGGGGAGAAGACGAGCTGAGCGTCATGCTCCGCGATATCATGAGAAATATCCACGAAAGTTGCCGTGAAGCTGGTGATGAAGGCGACTATTGCAACTATGCCAAAGGTGCCAATATCGCGGGTTTCAAAAAAGTCGGCGATGCCGTTCTGGCGTTTGGCGTAGTTTAAGCGTAGTTGAGGCGTCTTTCCAACGATGAGGCACCGGCTTACTGGTGCCTCTATGCTCGAAAAAACGCTCGCCTACCCCAGCACACGTTCCCACGTCCAGAACAGCCCGATAGCGGCAATCACAAGCGAACCGGGAATGACAACGACGCGCCGATACCAGTGTTTATGCCTGAAGAACCCGACAAGCAGAAAAGCCAGACAGATAACCGCTAGCTGACCGAGTTCGACACCCACATTAAAACTGATCAAGGCGCTCAGGTATTCGCCTTCAGGCAAACCGATATCTGCAAGAACACCGGCAAAGCCCATACCGTGCAGCAAACCAAAAACGAAGACGGTAATAACCCGCCACGATTTTAATTTTGCAGACAGACAGTTTTCAATACCGACGTAAGCTATCGACAGTGCGATGAGTGGCTCTACAATACTGGCAGACAGACTGATTTGTCCATATATGGTTAATCCCAGGGTTATTGTATGCGCCAGCGTAAACGCGCTTACTTGCCATATCAGAGGCCGAAGTTGAGTACTCAACAGAAACAAGCCCAGCACGAACAGGATATGATCAACACCCAGTGGCAGGATATGCCTGAAGCCAATTACGACATAATCCAGCACCACGTTCAGGATTGAAAGTGCGGGACGCAATCCGCCAATCGACAATGGCTCGCTAAGCTGCCCTGCTTCCAACCAGCTTGTGACAGGTTCATCACTACCGGGGGTACTCAGACGCACCACACTGCTGCCGTACGATTCGGGCCAACGCCAGATGATGTGTTGAGCATCAGATGGCACACGGCCTGTCAGTCTGATCAACGAATCACGTGATAATTCAAGATCGCCAGGCTCAGGCACCACGATCTGATTAAATACCAGCGACATAGCGCCGACATCGGTTTCCACGATAAGCTCATCCAGAAACTGCTCTACGAATTCATCAAATGACTGAGTCAACCGCCCCGATGACAACGCGCGCAGTTCATTGTAGGTTGCCGCATTAGGCGAATCATCGGAGTCCGCATGATCCGGCCCAAGGTCTGCCAGTAAAGATTCGGCGTTGACTTTGATCTCCATGTCAAGGTTACCGGATGGATCAAGTACCAGCGTAGCGACCGCCGGCCGCAAGGTGTGTGCATTGGCGTCCAGAGACAACACACTGCACATGATCACAATCAGGAGCACAACAGACAGTCGATATCGAACTGTTGAAAACGTCACTAATGAATACATCGAGAAACCTGAATTTAATGTTTAGTCGTTTTTTTGAAGACTGACTTTACTAAAAGCCGTTTAGGTTAACATCATCACCATGAGCAATCAGACCCGATACTGCAAGTCAATGAACCGCTACCGCCTTAATCTTATCGCAGGGTTTATCTGCTTGCTCGGCTCGGCTATCGCTCAGGCTCATGATTTCTGGATCGAGCCGAGCACCTTCGTGCCGGAGGAAGATCAAGCTATCGATGTCTCTCTGCACTTCGGTGAGAAGTTTAAGGGTGACACATTGCCCTATATCAACGCCTTGTTCAACGATTTCAGCGTAACCGATCAGCACGGGCGCATAGACATAAAATCAGTGCAAGGAAACGACCCCGCGGCAACGATTACCACGACAGTCGGAGCCCAGTTACTCGGTTATCAGAGCAATCCACAATTCGTCACGGTGGACGCGGAAAAATTCAACAAGTACATCGAAGAAGAAGGGATCGAGTACATACGGGAAGTACGCGAACGTCGTGGTGAGAGCAACTCACCAGCTCCGGAGAACTTCAGCCGCTGCGCCAAGGCCCTGATTCAGAGCGGTCCTGCAGAGCAGGAGGTCTATCGTCAAAAACTCGGTTACACGCTTGAACTTATTCCACAAAAGGACCCATACACCTTGAAAAAAGGTGATGCTCTGGAATTTGTGCTGCTGTACGAGGGTAAACCCATTGATGGTTTACAGGTGCAAGCCTTGTCCAAGGCGACGCCCGACAGTGTGCAAAAAGTGCGCACGGATGCCAATGGCAAAGCCCGTATCATTGTCGATGAAAACGGGCCATGGTTAGTGAAGGTGGTGCTCATCCTCCCTGTACCCGAAAAACAGAGGATAAGCAACGGTATCAGGGATGCCGTATGGGAGAGCTTCTGGGCAAGCTATGTTTTCGAGCTGGTGGAGGGATAATTTTTCCGCACACAGCTTACCCGCAACCGCAAGAAACAACACCGCCAGGACAAGCGTGTCATCTTAAAGCAGATGTCGTTGGATAGTCTTTAAGGGCAATTTACAAAGAAAGGGCAATTAACCGAAGCCCGGAAACTTGTCGGTAAAGAATTGCTCGTTAGTGCAACACGGGTAATATTCGAAGAAATTTTACGTATCACCAGGGTATAGTTATTTATCGAACCAGCATTCTGCACGCGTTGCTCTGTTCAAATTTTTAGCGTTACAATTTTTGCGCAAGGAATGCCAGTAAAGCAGATCGCATCTGTTCTGTCTCTTCATGGCCGGTACCGAGGCTAACCAGCGTTTGCCAATTTTCCGGTTGACCATGTCTGGCGTAGGTTTTTTTCATTGACTCGTCAACCCGTTCAAATGCAGCCATCGGTGTCAGCATGTCCAGCTCTCCAACGGCACTGAAATGAGGTCGGGGCGCTATCAAGGCATTAATATCGCTGGTTCGCGCATGTTGCAGTAACTGCGGAATCATCATGTACAAACCATGACGATCATGGCCACCAGTCGATACTAAAGAATGCATATCTGCCAGACAGCACAACTCGGCTACAACCTTGACGCGGTCATCCAGAGCCGCCAGCCACCACGCCAGTGTACTGCCCATCGACAATCCCATACTTCCCAACCGCGACGAATCAACATCGCTGCGTTGTTCAAGATAATCGATACAGTTTGCCAACTCTCTGAGCATAACCCCGAACAAGGTGTTGCCATGCCACAGCAAGCGTTTGGCAAGTGCGTTCTCACTATCAAACGCTCGTTCACCAAAGCAAGGCAAGTCAATACACAGTGCAGCAACACCATTGTGCGCAAGCGTTCGGCCGTAGTCACCGCATGGCAGGGAACTTCGGCCTGCCAGTAGTTCCTGTTTACCTATGTCATACCGACCACCGTGGGCATGACAATATATCACCACAGGGTGCGGCCCATCACTGACTGGCAGCGTCATGATGGCTGGTAAATATTCGATATCAACCAGAGACGTGCAACGACTATTTTCTATCAAGAGGTGCTCGACAATGCACCCATCCTGTCTGGCGGCAAGCGTTAATGACTGAGTTGCGGCAGGCAGGGATTCCCAGTCACGCTTAACTGCATTGGCACGGCGCTCCGGGAGCGGCCAGCCCCCAAGAAGATCGAACAAAGTTGTTCGCGATAGCGTCAAAGTGACAGATTTGTCTCAATCATGCCGCAGCACGCTACCTTGATCATCGAACAAGTGCGCCCTGCTCATATCAAAGTGCAACTCGATAGACTCTCTGCGTGCCACGCGGGTTTGTCCGACGTGATGGACGGTTAGCTCCTGCCCTGCTGGTAATTGACAATAGAGATAACTTTCACTACCCAATTGTTCTACAGAATTGGCGACAGCGGGCAGACCTTGTTGATGGGTCTCCGCCAACAGCACAGCCTCAGGCCGGATACCCAGCGTTATTCGAGTGTTCACAAGCTGCTCCGGCAAAGCCTGCAGCAGTTGCAGTGGTGGCAGACCATCAATGCTCAATTCATTTTTTGTGGTTGCCTGCCCCTGAAGAAAATTCATTCTTGGACTACCGATAAATCCTGCAACAAACTGGTTTGCTGGCCGATTGTAAAGCTCCAGAGGCTCACCAAACTGCTCGATTTTTCCCTTGCTCAAGACAACAATACGATTAGCCATGGTCATGGCCTCCACCTGATCATGCGTCACATAGATCATGGTATTGCCCAACTCGAAATGCAGATTGGAAATCTCTGCCCTCATCTGCACCCGAAGCTCGGCATCCAGATTACTTAATGGTTCATCGAACAGAAAAATACGCGGTTGCCGAACAATGGCACGACCGATGGCAACGCGTTGTCGTTGACCACCTGATAGCTGGCCCGGTCTTCGCCCAAGCAGGTCTTCAATCTGGAGTAACGTTGCTGCGTTGGTCACTCGCCGCTTGATTTCAGTCTTATCCACGCGCAGGTTTTCCAGCCCGAACGACAGATTCTTGTACACCGACATATGGGGGTACAAAGCGTAGGACTGAAATACCATAGCCAGATTGCGCTCGGATGCCGGTATGGCATTCATGATCTTGCCGTCCATCATGATGTCCCCTGAGCTCAGTTGCTCAAGGCCTGCAATGAGTCGAAGCAAGGTCGATTTCCCACATCCCGAAGGTCCGACAAAAACAATGAACTCGCCTTCGTTGATCGCCAGGTCGATACCATGGATAACCTTGGTATCACCGTAGGCTTTTCTGACCTGAGACAATTCCAGTGCCTGACTACTCATTTCATCCCCGTTGTCGCAATACCGGTCGTAATGTAGCGTTGCAAAAATCCGAACACAAGCGTGACCGGTATGAGTGAAACGATCGTCATAGCCAGAATATAATTATAGTCCGAGTCGTTTTCGCCTGAGAACGCCGTAAGTCCAATCTGTATGGTGTGTACTGCCGGGTCCGAGATCAGAACGATCAGCGGCCAGAGAAAATCGTTCCAGCGCCAGATCACAGACAGTATGGCAAGCACCGCCAGTGCCGGTAAGGACAAAGGCAAAACAATACGCCAGTAGATTTTCCATTCAGAAGCGGCATCCATCCGGGCAGCCTCAAGCAGCTCATCGGGAATAGTAAGCATATATTGTCGCAACAGAAACACACCAGTGGGCGTTGCAGCAGCAGGAATAATCACACCCCACAGGGTTCCTGAAATTCCAAGCATCCAAACCACAAAAAACAGAGATACAAGAATTATCGTAGCTGGTATGAGCAATGTGGTGATAATCAGCAGCATGAAAGTAAAGCGTCCCCTGAACTCATATTTGGACAGGGCAAATGCCGCCATTGAATTGATGATCAGGGTAATTAGCGTGGCGACAACAGTAACAAACACCGTATTACTGAACAGACGGACAATATTAAAGTGACTCGCTCCCTCCTTCTGCAACAGCGGATTGAGGTAGTTCTCAGAAGCGATCTCGACTTTCTCAACGGGTGTAAGTGCCTTGCGGATAGACTGGAACACCGCCTCGGGGTTATCTATGGGTGCAACGTCGGTTAATTTTCTCGTTGGCCCGACCTTTACGACAACGACCGACTCACTTTCCAATTCATCCGTGTAGGTATACAGGTTTTTTTCACCTAGCCCCTCTATCACTTGCGTCACCGGTGCATACGGCAAGATGCGTGTATCGAATTGTTCTAGTGATGATTCGGATTTCACCGAACTCAAAACAGTCCACATCACCGGCCCAACGATCACCAACACACCAAATACCAGATAGGCGTACATCAACCAATCTGCCATTCCAATGCGCTTACCGTCCTTGTTGCCTTTGGTTCGTGTCAGAAAGGTTACCAACGCACTCACGTCATACTCCTGACTGACGTCGCGTTGCGACAAGCTGAATGGTGGTAAGCAAGGCAAGGATGACAGCCATGATCACAGAGCCTGCAGCCGCCGGACCATAGCTTCGATTGGCACCGGTAAATGCGGACTCGAAAATGTACTGCACCACCATGAATGTTTCTCTACCCGGGCCACCGCCCGTCAGCGTGTACACCTCATCGAAGACCTGAAAGCTCTTGATCAGGGACAACACGAGGACAACGATAAACGTGGGCATCAGCAACGGAAACGTAATTCTGGAGAATGTGCGCCATGGACTGGCTGCGTCCATCTCCGCCGCTTCGTACAGATCGCGGGGAATAGCTTGCAATCCAGCCAGCAGTATCAACATGTAAAATCCCATGTGATGCCAGGTATAGACAAATATGAGCCAGAACATTGGCCAGCCACTACGCGGTGTTACCAGCCAGTTGACCGGCCTGAACTCACCGAAGTTGAAAACCGCATCGAATTGTATGCCGAGCAATAGCAACATCCCCACGATACAAGCGCCAATCAACGCCTTTCTTGCCATGGCCCGCTGATCGGCTACCAGCCAAAGTAACCATCCAGCCAACACTACGCCTAACCACAAACTTGAATTGATAACACTGCCGGGAATCAGTGACAAAGGATGTGACCAAGTCACGATGAGCAAGATGAGTACAGCCATCAGGAATGCCCATGGTAGCGACAGAAACTTGTCTGAACGCAAAGCCCTTTCAGTCGCAAGCAACAAGACGATGGCCACGATAATAGTAGCAAGGATGTCGAATCCGGCGAGCGCAGACAATGCCGCGGCCGTTTCGTCTCCGGCATCCAGTGCGGAATTGAGTGCTCCACGTCGGTGTAGCACCCATTTCCAGATATTGGCAATGACCACCGGTGAGAGCATGACGGGATAAAAGAACATGGCACGCCAAAAGCCGCGCCCACGAATCACACGGTTCACTACCAGTGCTGTAATTAAGGAGACGACACAAAGCACGGGCACCTGAAAAACAACAAAGAAAAAAGTGTTGCCCAGGCCTGTCCAGAAGTTATACCCAGCCGCCGGGCAAGTCTTCGGTATCAGGATAGTGTCGCAATCGAATATCTGCCTGTAGTTTTCCAGACCAACGACCGGGCGTTCAAACAGATTAATGGACTCGCCACCTGTGAACGAAACATACAAATTGAGCAGTAGAGGACTGAATGTAAATATGCCAAATATCAACATGTTTGGCATTAACAATGCGTAAGGGACGCCCCCTCTTCCCCATGTGCTCTGAGCCCACTCGACAGGAAAGCCCACCAGATCGGCGATGAAGTGATGGGCCTGACTCCATCGGTAAAGACGGTTGGTTAACAGCCAGTAAGAGCCATACAACACCCATGTGCTGCAGACGACCCACATGATCAAACCAAAGGGACTCATAACTGACGTTTTATTCCTGGTCTGGGCTGTTCACAAATTCAAGGGTGTACAAACTAACCGGTCCCAACTCTTTCGCCATACCGAGTCATGTTCGCTGCTTCGCGCAGTCTTGTACAAACGATGGGGGTGAGCGGCTGGCCTTTCAGCAAAGCGGTTGTACATTTCATGAATCACCCATGCTGGAAGCCGGAAGGAATCTGGGTAAACCTGTCATATATATGGGCCTCCCTTTCCCGATAATCCGGAGAAAAGGGAGACCCGCGGTCTATGTCAAAACCGTACGTTGTCTACAGTCTAGTTGCTGGCCAGTTCCTCTTCGATTTTTGTCATGGCTTCATCCATGGTTAGATCACCGTTCATAACAGCAGATACATACTCCACAGTGGCATTGAATATCACGAAATTTCTGGGCGAACCTTGTAAGGCGTAGGCCTGCGGTGTCTGTTCAGCAGCCTGCGCTGCACCTGCGGCAAAAACGTTGAGTCCATCAGAGACTGCCGGCGAGGCACCATAGTCTGCGTAGTTGATACCTTCTGCCTGTAACTTTGCGTGTGCGGGAATCGCAGAGTTCTTGCCGTAGATTTCCAATGCCTGCTCATCCTGTGCGAGAAAGTCGATGAAACTGGCAACCGCTTCTGGATGCTCGGTGTCCTTGAAGCCAACCACACCTGAACCACCCGGCATGACACCACATCCTTCCGGTCCGCAAGGCACTGGCACGACTCGCCATTCGAACTTGTCACCGACATTGGTATTAACGCCATTGATTGCCCATGATCCTGCCATGTGCATGGCAACCTCACCATTGTTGAACATCTCGTTGCCGTTGGCATACTTGCCGCCGGATACCGCTGGCCACACATCAGGCGGCATTAAACCGTCTGCATGCCATTCAACCATTTTTTCCATCATGGTGCGAAAGCCATCATCAATGATCAGATTGCCTTGCGCATCAAAATACTTTGCACCGTATGACATGGCAGGACCGGCAACACGATGACCGGAGCGATCCATGACCATGCCTGCGTAGATACCGGTCTCATCCCTGACCTGAGCTGTGGCTTCGGCCCAGTCGTCCCATGTTGCACCAGGCGCGGGGATATCGACGCCAGCCTCCTCAAACAAGGTGACGTTGACGTAGGGGCCAGTGACCGTCATTTCTGTATGGAATCCGTAGATTCCGTTGTCCTCACTATTGCCTCGGTACCAGGGGAGCACGGCTCCGTAGTCAGCTTCCCAGTCGGCCGCATCAACATAAGGTGTCAGATCCATATAATAGGGATTGAGGCCACCAAGATTGGTGATTCGCGCAATGTCAGGACCTGTTCCGGCCTGTAATTGGGATTCAAGTCCGTCGCGAATGATGTCGTAGCCCACAAGGTTCATCGTCACCTTGATTTCCGGATTAGCCTCGTTAAACCGGTCTATCATGTCCTGAAAAACTTCGTGCTCGGCAGCATCCGAGTGCATCATGAAGCTGAGCTCGGTCTCTGCCATCACCTGGCCAGCACCCAGGATGCCGGCAATGACAGCAGCAGATACCAGTGAAATCTTCAGGCGGGCCTTGTGGGGAGTGTGGCGCATAGGGTAATTCCTCTCATAAGTGGTCGACTTGTGTTTTGCCAAACTGACGCTGGCTGACAACACGCGGTACCCGTGAGGTTACCACTGGACCGGCCAGTAGGACAATCAAGACCACATCAAACTTCTATGCGTTAGCACGTGTTTATCGCCTCAGACCAAGCCAGCAAGGCAATAATAGCAATTGATTTATTGACACCCACTTGGTTACCACTGTTGGTGTAATTGCGAGTGGGGGCACTAGCCTCTGGCTTTGTATACCGAAGCTGAGACTCTCAACGCAGATAATCAAGACAGTTTTGGAGCTTCCAACACGCTCACAACGCTGAAAAAAGTTGTCCTATCCGCCTTTAGCAACCGCTTTTAGAACATGCTCCGTGCCGCTAAAAAAGATATCCGGGTTCGACATATCCGAAATAGCAGAAAAGTTATCGGCAATTCCATCAACGTTACGCTGATCAGCAGGCAGGTTGACACCTGAACTCTCACTGATCTGAAGCGTGGAGTACGTACCAGCACCTGCTAACATCACGCAACGGGTCGGAGCATTTTTACAGACCAGAAAGAGCGCTGCGGGGCTGACATATTTCGGATCAAGCGTGGTGAGCATATCCGTCGTCAGCACGTCTTCGGTCATCCGGGTTGCCGCCGTTGGCGAAAGACAGTTTACGTTGATATTGTATTTTTCACCTTCAATGCAAAGTGTATTCATTAGCCCTATCAGACCAAGCTTTGCTGCTCCATAGTTGGCCTGTCCAAAATTCCCGTAAATTCCTGAAGTAGACGTCGTCATCAGGATACGGCCGTAACTCTGGGCTTTCATCTGATTCCAGACGGCACGGGAACAATTGGCGGAACCGTTCAGATGAACATTGACGACCTCCTGCCAATCACCCGTTGGCATTTTACTAAATGACTTGTCTCGCAAGATCCCGGCATTGTTGACAAGGATATCCACACGTCCCCAATTGGCCAGGGCGCTGTCGACCATGGCTTCGCATTGATCATGGTCAGCCACGTTTGCTCCGTTTGCGATGGCCTCACCACCCGCAGCCGTGATCTCGGCAACGACAGATTGTGCAGGTGAGAGCGACGAACCCATCCCGTCACGTGCACCACCAAAATCATTGACAAGTACTTTTGCACCGAGTCTTGCCAATTCCAGTGCATGAGAGCGACCAAGGCCGTTTGCAGCGCCAGTCACAATGGCAACTTGATTCTCAAAGCTGATGCTCATTCGAACAGATACCTTTTGTGAGTGACCTTTGAAAGCGCCATCGACAAGCTCACCTACTCTGGTACTAGCAGCCGATTACCTTCTGACAGAATCGGCAAGTTGGCTGCTGGATCAATTGGCACCAGATTTTCGATCGTCACGTTACCCGCCACTGGCGCTGTCGCAGCCACGACCTGACTGGCAGGCAGTTCTGTACCATCGGTAAGATGGCTGTACATAAGATCAAGTGACTGTTTGAAGTAATAGTCGATGGGTACGAAGTTCATGTCACCGTCAGCATACGCCCCCAGTAGCGAATCAAGATGCTGTGAATTGCGTATTTCGTAGTATCGCAACAAACTGGCTTCACCCTCAATCTGATTGTTGAGCGCATAGTATGGGCGTGAGCTGTGGTTAACAGGGATAAGCGCATCGGCCCGACCATGCACAATGATTGATGGAACCCCATGCAGATTACCATCACCAAGAATCTCGCTGATACCTTGCCGTAGCCTTGTATGCAAAGGGTTGGCACTGTTGTCACGAATATCCTGCCAGCAAATTGCACCCTCCAGGTTGTAGTCAAGCTCACCCGATGCAGACGGCGCAGCGAACTGCAACGCCGGACCTACCGGTGAATCATCCTTTATAAGAAATACACCAGCCGTTCGTGGAATTCCTGAACTGTCTGCAGCCAGGGTTGCTATTGCAGGCAGGTTGGCAGGAGCGATCGTGCCCGTGACAACATGCGCCATACTGACATTACATAACGCATCAACGACTGAACTTCGGGTGTAGGCATTACCATAGGTGGCAAGCAAGGTCTGGAAAAGATCAACCCCTGCATATCCCACAACAATGCGGGTTGATTCTGGCAGGTAGCCACTGTCAATCAGACGCTGGTTGGACTGATCGCCCAATTCCGGCAAAGAGCCGTCTTCCAGTAATCCTGCTTCAACCAGTGCATTGCACCGGGGTGTGGTATCACCACGCAACTCTGCAAACACCGCACCTGCGTTAACAGGCGCCTTACTGGCACAAGCTGCATACAGCTCGGCAGTGACGGCGTAATCGTACAGGGGTTTTGAGTGCGCATTAAAATCCGGCTGACCTGCCATAGCGATGGTAAACGGCTCAGGTGCTTCAACCGGTGTGATGTTGGGCTCACCAACAACGACACCGTCGAAAATTGCACCATCGCTGGCTTCTGCCGCGCGCAGGACTGCCCCTCCTCCATTGGACACACTTGCGCCAATGATCAAGGTGTTTTCAGGCGTCAACGTCTGATTGGTGGCATCACTGATAACGGACAATGCAAAACTGACAGATTGAAGTGTGTGCGAACCCCAATCCTTTTCTACGTTTTTCTGCGAGTGCGCATGCTTGAAAGCAAACCGATCTGGATTATCCTGCACGTAAGTCATAAGGTCTTCATCGGTAGGCAAGGCCACCCCCTGATAGTCGGTACCCGGTGTGGCCACCGTTGATGTCGTGGGGACCTGGAAGCTTGGTTCTTCGTCAGATGATGCAAGATCGATAGCCTGTAGAGAGATGTCGAAACCGAGATTGGTGCTTAGATCCACAGCACCTGTTCCCTTGTTGGCATCGGTATAGGCAACCGCACACCCCTTGGCCAGTGCCCATTCGCCGCTGGTACCTGCCGCGCCATAGGCATTACGTGACCCGGAGGAAGGCGCAACAACCAGACAGGCGTCAGCAGCATCAAAACTATCCGGCAACTGCACCATCACGGTGGCTCGATTGATTCCATCACCAACAAAGGCACGGAATTCCCGCCCGGCAAATCGCGTATCGTCCATCGGACCATACAAGGTACCAAGACCACCCTCTTCGCGCAGATCAAGAAGTCCTGTGTAATTTGTGTGCAGAGTTGCTCGGCGTAGCTCGGCAGCTGTGGGATTGGCAGCGTCCGCATAGAATACCGGAGGGCTTCTTAAGCCACTGAGACCGAAACCGCCAAGCAAACCGTCATCTTCTCCCTCGTGACGCGTCTCGATGACAGGACCGAGATTGTTGAGTTCTGATACCGGTGCATCGTCGTTAGCAGGCTGATCATCGTCTGAACTGGAGCAGCCAGCAGCAAGGAAAATTGTGCCCGCGACAAGAACTGGCAGTAGCTTGGTGCTGTACTGATGAGTTGGCCTGAGCCCGGGATAATAGTTGCTAACAAACATAATGACGTCTCTCGATATTTTTGTGATCGATGTATCACATACTACTGACATCAATTGCCACTGGCTACTATGTATTGACAGGGTTTGTTGCTATAGGCGAAATACTAGTCCAATGGTGCGTGCAATCTGGTGCCCTTGATCATGATGCCACCACGATTGCCAATCTCTATGGAGCCGTAGCGCTGTTTAAAGCACTCCGGTAATGGCCTATCACCTTCCATGGCGAGCCACAAGCGCATGAGGTGGCGCCGCTGCCTGCGTTCAGGCCAATCCACAAAGGCTGTTCTGTCATGTAGCTGTGAATGGTTGTACACAAACTGCATATCACCCGGCTTTAGCTGCATACCAAGACAAAGATCAGGGTCGTTAGCCAGTTCATCGAATGTGTCCAGCGCTTTGATATGCTCCGTTGTCAAACGTATCGCATCGTTAAAACGTTGCGCGCTATCGATGTACTGTCGCTGATAGAACACAGTCAGAAACCCAAACTCCCAACTCAAAACAGGGATGTTCATGAATGGTTGCGCGCCCTCGGGTATCTCGCCCCGTCGATCGGTAGATACGGGCTCAAACAACTTGAGCAGAAGCTCGGGATATTCTGCTTGCATACGATTATAAATAGACTCGGCACTGACCAGTAGCGACTGGCCGCCCTGCTTTGCATCCTTCAAACACAGCAGAGCCACCACATCGGCACTATCCGTGTGAAAACTCTGGCGTTCGTTAGTCTGATAAATGCGGCTGTCGGGATCGTTGGCATCCGCTCCGGTGTCACGGACATGGCCGAGAATATGCCCTTGCGCATTCTGAGATCGTGCACTGCCCAGATGGACACCAATGCCGCAAAAGATTGTTGCAGCGAAGGTCTGTGTGTAGCCTGCAATTGGCAATCCTCGCAAGACCCTGACACCAGTCCCACTCAACAGGCATTGCTTTAGTTGTTCAATGTGGTCGCAAAATGTAGTCAAGGGAAACGTCTGTCTTGAAATTTCACCGACATCCAGCCCAAGGGACAGAAAGTGAGTCGCGGCATTCTCAAGATCAGCAAT
The DNA here is from genome assembly GCA_045110475.1 of Granulosicoccus sp. Lineage (GTDB taxonomy): Bacteria > Pseudomonadota > Gammaproteobacteria > Granulosicoccales > Granulosicoccaceae > Granulosicoccus. The sequence continues at coordinate 13,460 of JBGCGC010000063.1, read as the reverse complement.
GTCTTTATCGGTCAGGGTATAGAGCCAGGACGCTGGTCGATCACGCATCTGCTTGCCTGACCAGGCAGAGGGTGATGAAATGGCTTTCGGAAGATCATTCAGTGTCCTTAGGCGCATGCTTTGTCAGTTTCCTCTATGACCACAGGGTCTTCAGTGCGTATGTTTTTCTCCACTTACCGTTCATCGTCGTCAGGAAAAACCTGATGCGACAGTCGCCTGATCAACAAGCTCCAGCCCCCGCTTGATGACACGAGTTCGCCAGCTAGCCGACACTGGACAAAACACGCGTTCCAGCCGCTGTCTTGCACGTGCTCTGGCGACACTGTCCGACGCCGTGAAGTGAAACGCCTGATTCTCTTCACGCAAGGCGGCCAGTACTGATAATGATGGGTAGCTACCAAATTCAGCGGTTATGAACCGGTACTCTCTATCATGCAAGCATGCGCTCAACCAGCTACCCATTGCCCCCTGCGCCTTATAGGCTTGAGTATCAGCAGGGTAAGTAGACACCACATCGCTTGCGCCAAACGTCTGCTCATACCATTGGTGCGTCGGGGTACCGGGTACTGAATCAACTAATAGTTGACAGCCGGCAAAGCGGCCTAATCCGGAGTGGAAGTCCAGATGACAAACCTGCGTAGCATCACCTATCCATTCATGTATCCGATCCTGCACTAACTGCACAGTGACGCTGTGGCGATCTCCTCCGTAGAAAAGGCCTTTTGGAAATTCATATTGGCCGGTAACAATCGCACCTTGCAGTCGCTGTTTGCCTTCGCGCAGAAGATAGCCTAGTGACTTGAGATAGAACGCATCGAATCGTTGGGGTGGACATGCCGGATTCAACAAGGCATCGAAGCGCGCATAATCCGTCGGCGCATGCCTTGGTGGTGATACCGGAAGAGAGCTGAATGAACCAGGCTTCAAAAAGTTTCGGTTCAAATCAATATTATCTTCATTCGCCCTACGTCCGGTTGCATATCCGTAGGGGTTTAAGGCGTGTATCAGAACAAATCGCCCCTTCTTAGTGGCAGACAATCGGGACTCCATCCAGGCCAGCTGGATAGCCGCACCCACTTTTCCCTCGACACCATGCAAACCAGATGACAGGACAATCGCACAGCGCTCCGGTGAGCCCATCAGCGCGACATCCACGCTGAGCTCTGCTCCGTTGTGCGTTACCAGCGGAAAGCGATGCTGAACTGCACCAAGGGCGCTTGCAGCCTGCCGGAAACGGGCACGCGAATCAAAATAATCTTCCGGGAATTTGAACATCGCGGGAACCGGTTTAAGGCAACGGCAAATCCATTTCCACGGCCCTTGATTTTCGTCAATCTACGATGATCGCAGTGCCCATGAACGACGGCATCGTCCACGTATTGTCAACATCGACCGTGGTACGTGCCGGATGAAACCATCCCCATCGGGCGTCACGCTCCCCGCCATCGCTGTCAACATCAACCTGTATCTCAAATCCGAAAGGCTCGCCCTTGCTGATATTGAACTCAGACAACGGAAGTTTGAGCTCCCAGGTGATCTCACCATTGCAGTCGAAACAAGTCGCAAACTCAAATGACGGGGCTGAAGTAGAGTTTGGACCGTTCATGAATACCGTTGTGTTCGCAGTGAGATTTTCAGGGTCAGTCAGCAGCGGTACGACAAGATGCCTGTCGTCCACTCCGTCATAAGCCGTGCCTTTGCTGTTATCACCGTCGACAAACACGTTCACGCTATCATCGTCCCAGAAATCTGCAGAATCACGAATCGGCGTGGTGATGTCCTCTAGCCTGCCCAAGACGTACACATACAGATTGATGTCATCGTGCATGGCAAACCACCGGAATTGAGCCTCTCCATTGCCCTGTAGCGCCCCCTGATCAATCATGAGGTTATCTACCGCCAATCGCTCATCATTGACGTCATCAAACTCCGCACCATCAGTCCATATCTGATCATAGAGTCCATCAATGGTTGGTGCCATAACTGCATCAATTCGGGGGATGGACACGTTCGGCTCATCGGCCTCGCCAGCAAAACCTTCGGGCATCAGCACGTTGTTGATAACGTGCACAATGCCTGTGCGCATCTCTCCCTGGGTTGGCGCATTCAAGTCCAGAGCACCATCCAGCGGCACTAAGTTGCCCGATCCGTCAGTAATGTTGATTCCTGCATCACCTGAGGTGAAGACCAGAAACTGCGCAGGATCTGCCGCGGCGAGTGTCGCGAGCCTGTATTCGTTGGCAGGCGGCACAAGCTCACTTGCCAGATCACCCGATTGCACAGCACCATTGACGACATGATGATTCAGGAGTCGAAAGGTATCGTTGGCTGAAAGACTGTCCAGCATGCCAGCGGGAAGCGCTGCAAAGGCTGCATCTGTCGGCGCGAAGATGGTGACCTGATTGTCCGGATCGGAATCATCAAGAACCGAGACCCGATTATTGGCAACCAGCAAGTCTTCGAACGTCTGATGATTGGACGACGCGGCGATGACATCAAACGCCGTGGTAACACGCACCGGTGGATCGACGGGATCTTCGGGATCGTCGGGATCAGTAGGATCGGTATCCGCATTGCGCTCATCCAGATTGGAAATTCCATCGTTATCATCATCGAAATCGGTGAAGTAGTCGTCGACAACAATTTCTGCACTGTCGGTCACTGTTTGACGTACTTCTCGCTCGGCGAGCCGTAAATCATCGTTTGCATCATCCGAACGACTTTCGAACCAGGTAATGATCAGAACGAGCTCATCGCCCTCATCAGCCGAAAAGCTGATCTGCCGATCACCGGGCGCCAGAATTCTCTCGCTTCCGTTGATAGTCACCCGCGCGTACAACAAGGCTGGATCAACCGCCCGCGCATTCGCGATAGCGGGCGGGACAGTCAGCGTCATCTCGCTGGTATTCGCGCCAGGAGCCTGCGTACCCTGCGGCCCGGTAGAAAACGATTCAGAGCATGCTGTTGCCAGCACAAGCACAAAAACCGCTGTCACGTGCAATTTACACCGCATCTATCCTGGCTCCTGACTTACATTTAGGGGATTGCCTGGTGCACCGCTTATCGGCTGGTGTCTTCGGGCAGGCGCTTATTTAAGAGCATAACCGATTAATAAGTGCGATATTACGTTCCCTGCACTCTGGCTCACAGTCTCGGCAACCAGACGTCACGGTCGGGCAAATACAGGCGATCATCCAAGGAAAAAATGTGTGTCTATCCCTAAGTATAGGTATTTGCACCGTTTCTTGTTACCTCAGCGCGGTTTTCACAGTGTACAATTCGTAATGATCGGGGTTTCTGTGCACGAAGCACATTCATAGGTCAGTCATTGGACAAGGTTGATGGTCTTGAGCGTCGAAGCTGCTGAACGAAATACAATTCTCTCTCCGGGCGATATGCTCGGCGGCTATCGTATCGAGGATTTTCTTGGTCGCGGTGGTTTTGGTGTCACCTATCTCGCCCTCGATACCCAGCTAGACCTGCTCGTTGCCATCAAGGAATACCTGCCCGAGCAGATCGCCGAGCGCACGATCAACAAGGCAGTACAGCCAAAATCGGAAACAGAGTCCTCAACCTTCTCCTGGGGACTTACGCGTTTTATCAAGGAAGCGCAGACGCTGGCCAAGTTCAAACACCCCAGTATTGTCCGGGTCATGGCGGTTTTCGAGCAGAACGGTACTGCCTACATGGTGATGGAATACGAACGTGGCCAGGAATTAAAGGAAGTCATCCGCAGCCGCAATTTTTGCTCAGAAGCCAATTTGCAAAAAATCATCGGTCCCGTTATCGACGGACTCGCCGAGGTACATCGACACGGCTATATCCATCGAGACATCAAGCCAGCCAACATACTTATTAGAGAGGATGGTTCTCCGGTTTTACTGGACTTTGGCTCCGCACGTCTTGCGACAGGTGCGCAAACCCAGTCTCTCACGGCATTGGTATCAGTCGGCTATGCCCCGTTGGAGCAGTACAACGATGCAAACGATTCGCAGCAAGGACCATGGACCGACGTTTATGCTCTGGGAGCGGTGCTGTATTTCGCGATAACCGGCAATGTGCCAGTAGACTCAACGCTGCGAGGGTCTGCGGTCGTCAACGATCAACGTGACCCCCTGGTCCCCCTGATGCAAGTCGCGCCCGAAGGCATAAGCCCTGCATTCTGTCAGGCAGTAGATTGGGCACTCAGTTTTCGCATTCGAGACCGGCCTCAAACCCTTGACCAGTGGCGATCCACGTTGCTCGACGAGCAACTCCCAGGTGGCAATGCGACTACCTTGTTGCCTCCGGTGTCCACTCGTACTCTGGATCGTGAGGTGACGTCTCCCGGTGGGTACACCGCCAGAAATCAAAGCATGAGTGCCCGCCATGAGGCACAAGACAGGGTCGTCGAGCGCACCAGGCCAACGCATGGCACTCGCACTGGCACGTCATCCAGACGAGCAGAACACTACAGCGAGGACGTATCTGTCAACTCATCGGCAGTGGAACCTGAGTGGGATACGAGGCGTGAAAGAGAGTTACATCAGGCGCGCCCGCGGCCTGTCAAATCCATGCGCTACTCAAGGCGAAAAAAATCCAGAGCCCCCATGATTATCGGACTTTGCGCCGCGTCCATGACCGCAGTGGCTGTTGTGACTAAAAATCAATGGCTACCGACCGTTGAGCACCTGCTGCCGGGCAGTTCTGATGCACAGACGGCAAGTCTCGCCGGCAGCGGACAAAACACAACCAATCAGATACTGGAAAACGCAACAACAGTGTCGGCTGTCTCCACTAACGCTGACATGACCAACGCCGAGTTAGCAGCACAGGCTGAGGCAAACAGACTAGCGTCGGCCGAACGCGAAAAACAGCAAGTGGAAGCGGCAAGGCTTCGCGAAGAGCAACGACAGAAACTCCAGATAGAAGAGACTGAGGCTCGACTGGCAGCCGAAAAATTGCAACGCGAAAAAGAGCAGGCGGAAGCTGAAGCTGCACAAAAAGCAGCGGAGCAAGCTGCCGCAGAAGCCGATCGTCTTGCCAGAAATCGTGCTACACAGCTCGCTGAAGACGCGGCACGTCAAGCACGAGTGGATGCACGCTTGGCCGCGGCAGAGACTGCTCGGCTCGCCGAAGAGCAAGCCATCAAGGACAGAGAGGCCGAAAAACAAATCCTCGCTGAGAAAAACCAGCTAGCTTTACTTGAGTCACCTGAGACGCCCGCACAAAGCGCTGCGAATGTAAAAAGGCCCATCACTGACGCCGATATAAAATCCGTGCTGGATCAATTTAATAGCTTACGCAAGGCTATCACCAACAAGGATGAGGCCGCTCTGGACGCCCTGACGCTGCCTTCCGAGCGAAAGAGCGCTTACATAAAATACCTTTTCAGAACATTCGACAGCATCGAGGTGTCGCTGGGGGGTGTAGGCGCAAGCCCGGGCGAACAAACCGTCCGCGCCAATCTTCAAATGATAAGAATGAAACGCAGCAACGGGGATATCGTCTATCCGCCTGCCGAGTTCAAGAAAATCCCCATACACTCTGTCAGGACGACCGAGTGGTCCAAGATTCATTGGTGAGCAGTTTGTCCTGCGGATAGTGCTATCCTGATAGCCTGCAACAGCATTGCTATAAACTGGACGATCAGGGTGAAAACATCCCAACAGACAAAGCCGGGGAGCGAACACAGCAGTATGAATGCGTCAATAAAGAAGTTATTTTCCTGCCTTTTATGCATCTGGTTCTCTATCTCCAGCACATTGGGGTCTGTGGCTAACGCGCAAGCCCTGGACACTGACTTTGAAGCTCCCATCATTGAGCATGAAGAAGTGGTGTCGGGCACGCTCGGCGATGTTGAAGTCTTTATTGCAACTGTAGTGGACAACGGTGAGGTAGACAGCGTCAGTCTGTTTTATCGTTATGCCGGCGATGAAGAGTTCATCGAAATCGCCATGCAGGAGCTAGTGCAATCTTCAAGCTATTCGGCAAAAATTGATACAGCATCACGAACCGCTGACGATGAAGCTATCGAATACTATATAAGGGCGGAAGACGGCGCGGGCAACGTCGTACTCAAAGGCCTCTCCTTCGACCCGCTGGTCAGAACATTGATCAACCCGGATGCATCCAGCGCCACAGCGACAATTGCGGGCGAATCCACGCCAGCGGCTGAATCCGTCGCCCCCAAAAAGAAAATTAACTGGCTCTATGTAGGACTGGGAGCATTGCTGGTTGGTGGTATCGCAGCGTCAGCCGGTGGTGGCGGTGGCAGCGACGGCGATGGTGCAGGCGGCATAGATACCCCACAACCGGGATGTGATCCATCGTGCACGATTACCTTGACGCTCAATCCGCCGTAAGCTGCTTTGCTCACCTGCATCAACCACACTGGCTAAGCACAGCAATACAGATTTCAGGCATGCGCAAGCCAGGCTGGTGGGCCGTCCGGGCAACAACCTGAAGTTGCAGCAACCGCACAGTCAGCCAGGCTCCCAAAGATAACGTCGCAGCCCGACAAACCTGGTCCGTAGTGCGCATACTTTCCCGAGTTGGTCATCACCGTACGCGCAGTGATTGGAAACAGCGGTCTGGATATCGAGCACCAACACAAATCGGGGACAAGCTGCACACCGATTTGTTTCAATCGGGCATGCACGCCAGACTTCTCAACCTCACCCAGAATGTCTCGGCCAACCGTTAAAATCACATCCACACCGTTTGCGATGGTCTTTCCTTCCATCAGATCAGCAAACTTCCGACATTCAGAAGCCGACAGATGCGGGCTTCCCAGCGCGACAAGATCTACCGGCTGTCTGGTCTGGTTGAATTCGGACCATGCATCAAGAATATCTTCTCTTTTTATGCTGTGGCGCGCCAGATTGTTATATGCAAAAGCACCAGCTTCCGGGCTTATTCCTTCAATATGCAACATGGGCGCGCCAGAAGTTGTTCCAAATGCCGCACATAGTGCTTTCAGGTCATCGTCATGAGGGTCAGTGTGTCCAAGGCCCTGCAGGACGGGAATTCGATCCGGCGATATCTGTCCTGCAAGCCACCCAATTAATGGCCAGATGGATTCATCAGCATTGTCTGGCCACTCCACATCAATAGCCACAGAGGGTTGCCGCTGTGAATCAATGTACATCCCCACCTCTGGCGCCCTACCCGTCATAGCGATGAAAAGGTCAAGAAAATCGGGATGCTTGTTAGTACGGGCACCAAGGATGGAGTTGGCGTAGACAACCGCATTGGACTCTGCCCACGCGATCGATTCACCCAAGGCGGGTTTGTCCACCCGCAGATACGGCGCACAGGTAAAGCACGGCTCGGCTCCCATTTCAATGTAGGCATCAGCGAGCGCTTGCGCTGGCACACCAAAATAATCAGCAATACCCTGTTTTCGCCAGTTGGCATAATCCACCGAGATCGCGTTCATGGTAGTTGGAACGATAACCGTACCGCCCATGTCCTTAACCGTTTGTGCAAACGTAAGGTTGGCAGGACTGGCGTAGATACAGCCGTCGATGTGTACGCGCGTTATGTCAATCATTTGCTGTGCACCATGCACCAATCCCATGGTGCACAGCGTGTTCATGGCGATCTGAAGCGCTTCGCCTTCATCACCGTCCAGCATTTTCTGGTCACGGTGCGTCAGGTTCAATCTGGCAGTATCCAGATTTGACAGTTGCACGAGAAACTCTCCGGCGGACAATTCACCACCTGAAATTCGAGCATGCGGCTGGCGCGCCAGTTGCGCATAGTCCTGCTTATCCAGACGAACTACCGCTATGGACGAGCTATACAGGGTATTACCAACGACAGCACCCAGCGTTAGTACATCTTCTGGTTCACGAAACACGAGGGCCACCGGTGCCTTGCCGATCAGAGCCAGCCCGAGTAGCACAGCACTGCCGGTGCATGAACCTCTCGAGGATGGCATCATTACAACTCGACCAACGACCGACTCCCCACACTGCGGGTGATGTGCATCGACAATGACGCCAGTTTGTGGGTGAACACCTCCCCAGAAACTCAGAGCCTCATCGCAAACCAGCAGCGGGCCACTGGCATCAACGTCCTGAATCAGTAAACCGATGCCAGAGTCCACGAGCTTGCAACTTTTCGTCAGAGTTTCAACGACGCCACTAACTGTGTGATCAATCGTAAGCTGCGGTGATGATAACCTCTACCTTGAGGATTTCCCGTGCCAGTTTCGATTCTCCACAGGCACGGGTAGGCGCGTGTCCAGTTGGTACCCAATCGTTCCAAACGGCATTAAATTCGGCAAAGTACGCCATGTCGGACAACCAGACAGTAGCTTGCAGCATTTTTTCCCGCGACGAACCTGCTTGCTTTAGTAGCGCGTCGACACGGCCAAGGCAATCAACAGCCTGCTCGGTCACGCTTTCGCCATCACCAACCTGACCCGTAAGATAGACAACGCCATTGTGCTTGACGATCTTGCTGCTTCGCTCGTTGGTATCCTGTCTTTCAATCGCCATGCGTTATCAACCGTGGTTTGAACATTGAGAGCCATCAAGTTTACACGACACGCCTTGTCAGACAACGTAGTTAAAGCGGTCTTTGACAAGCCGGTCGCCTGCTATCGAGCGATATCTGATCATGCCTGTCCAACAGCTTCAGTAAACAGATCATTTCGAAAAAGGATGCCCTACACTTTCTGATCTATCCACTTTGTTGAGAAACCCCGACATGCCATCCTGCCGTGAAGCAGATAAACGACATTCACACTCCGCGTTTGACATGATCGCTATCGACCTTGACGGCACTCTCATCGATTCCGTAGCGGACTTGCATGCAGCCGTTGTGCTCATGCAAGAGGCGATGAATATGCACCCAGCATCAGTTGGAGATGTCAGACGCTGGGTGGGCAACGGCATCGAACGGCTGGTCCATCGCGCCCTGACAGGCACGATGGACAAAGAGGCCTCAACGACGAAGTTTGAGCTTGCACTGGCAACATTTTTATCAGCGTATGGCGACACCAACGGATCAGCGTCGACGCTGTACCCTGGCGTGAAGGCAGGACTCGACTGGTTGTCAAGCTTGGATGTGCCGATGGTTTGCGTGACCAACAAGGCAGGACGATTCTCCCGCCCGCTGCTAGAGGCTCTGGGGATCGACAAGCAATTTAAGCATCATATTGCGGGAGACGATGTGCCCAATAAGAAACCTCATCCCGATGCCTTGCTGCAAGCAGCCACCTTGTCAAAAGCAACGCCATCCCGAAGCCTGATCATCGGAGACTCCATCTCGGACATCCGTGCCGGACGCGCTGCCGGTTTTTCAGTGGTAGCTGTCAGCTACGGGTACAACCATGGGCAGGCAGTGTCAGAACTTGTTGGTTGCGATCAGCCGGATGCCGTTATCGACTGCTTCAGCGAACTACCTGATCTCATGTCGCAACTCGCAAAGAACCTGAGCAGCGTTTAGAGGGATGAAGGAGCGGAATACAGACTGTATTTCGATGGGGCGCCCAGTTAGAAAGAGATTCGCTACGGACGAAGGGAATGCGCGGGGCCGACCTTCCGGAAGGATTTGGACTAGGCGTCCCCGTGATTTCGTGAATAATCCAGGTTAAGGATAAGGGACTTTTTTAGCATTCTACTAGGACTTTTCCTAATAGACAGGACCTTTATGGCGTGCTAATTTTTAGCGTGATGCGGAATTGCATAGCCGATATAAACTGAGGTAGTGAACGTTGAGGATTCCTGTTGGCTCGACTACCAGATTACCTTTACAAAAACCAGGTGATTCCAGAATTGCATTGCCCTCGTCCTCAAATGATAGACAGAGTCAATCTGCAGAGGAGATTTCTGCCGAAGCGCTCAAGATCCAATCCTTGAGTGAAGCCGATACCGAACGGTATTTCAGTCAGCGTTCTGACAACGAATTGGCCGAATTTGCCAAGGCTATTGATCCACAACGCAACATTAATTCAGGGCTTGGGCCAGATGCGCGCGCTGATCTGTTCAAACACTTGGCGCAAAACCTGACGCCAGGTACTCGCAACCGGTTCAATGACAAGCTGAGTGATTCGCTCGCGCGTGAGCTTGACAAGAGCACCGAGAGCTTTGCCGTTCCTGTACTGAGCGCCACCCGACCGGTCGACGATAGAACCGCATCAGGCTCTGGATCAGACTTCACAGAGCATTTTCGCAATGAGCTGGGCACTGGCCAGCAGTTCAAGCAAATGATCAGGATCGAGGTAGACGTATTTGCCGAGTATGTGCGTACTCAGTCTACCGACACTCCGGCCACACAAAACCAGCTGCGGGTGCTGTATGAGCGCAACCTGGCGCTAACCGATGGACTGCCTGGCGATTTGTCTGATTTTGAACGGCAACTGCTGGCAGCGCAGATGACCAATGTGAATGCAGACGCTTTACGGGTCGCGGAAGGAACGCTGGGGTGGAACGTTCTGGCGGCAACGATTCAACAGACTAGTGATGACTTCCGTGCCGCTGGTATAGAGCCGTTGTTGAGGCTCAATAGACATGGCCATGTCGGCACTCTCGTGAGCAGCCTTTGGCGGGGTAATGGTGATGGTGATGATCCTCTTGTGGAGAGGTGGCACTTTAAGCGCCTGACAGAAGCAGGCAGGGCCGCCACCCTTAACGCGGCATCACTTATGTTCAACACGTTCAAGCATGCATCTGCGGGTTACGATCTAGATTACGTCAACACCTACGAAAATACGCTAATCGACCGGTCCGGCCATTTTTTACGTAGACAGGCGTACGTCAATGCCACTCCTATGGATTTTGGCACGCTCGCACCCGCAGGATCGCAGAGCAACATCGACTTTCTGATCAGCCGGCAGCCGGAACTAATCGAACAGGGCGAGTCGGCACAGGGTGACCGGGGGAGACTGCTCAGCTACGCGGCGCGTGAGTTGGAACTGGCTGCGCAGATACTGGGAATTTCGATAAATGATCCCTCGTTTCAAATGCTCAGTACCGAGAGCGAAAAGTGGGATTCAATGCGCGCCACAATTCGCGGGCTGTTCCGGACGCTTCATGCGGAAGATCTCGGAGATCTTGGCTACGCCACGACCCGAAGGAGGTATGACAGTCAGGGTGAGTGGATTGGCCAGGAAGACCTTGGCCCTTACGGCAATTTTGGCCCTGACAAGAAGGCTCTGGCCGAAGCCTATCTGAACTCCAGTATCGAGCAACGCCTTGAGTACTTGGGCGTAGCACCTGAAACGTGGTCGATGGTGGAGCAGATGATCTTGCGTGCACTGGTCGCCGAGAGCGATGCCAAAGCGATCAAGAAGGCCGAGTTCGGGTTTGATGATTTCATCAAGGGCATCATTGGTGGCACGTTCACCGCAGCAGGCTTCCTTTTTCCACCAGCAGCCTTCGGCAGTTCCCTGTTTGCTACATTGGCCGCTGCGGGGCTGCAGTCCGGCCTGACCGGTTTCGGATTGACGTTCGCCATTACAGGGGATATTCGGGCGGCTCTTCGTGTGGGTGGTGAAAATCTGATTACCGGTGCATTTACCGGTCTGGCGGGTCAGTTTACAGGCAAGACCCGAGTGGTGGCCGAAGCCTTCGCCAATGGTGTGGCCAGCGAGTTGCAAGGGCGTGATTTTGAAGACGGGGTCCTGGAATCGGTGCTCTCGGAGTTTGGTTCTCAGCTGGGTGATGGCCTTCAAGAAAACTTGAGGAACATGGCGCCGGATTTCGTGGCTGACCTGGGAGGCAAACTCCTTGAAGAGGCTATTGTCAACGGGGGCGAGATCCCGAACATCGACGATTTGATCGCATCGTACATCCGGTCGTACGCTGAGGGTGCCGTCGAATCAAGGTTGACCGATGTCTTTGGTCCAGAGAGCGCTGCACACTATGCTGAGATATTTGTTGGTGCTGGTGAAGCCGTTATAGACGGCGGTAGCAATGCACTATCCAACTATCTGCAATCAGACCAGTTCATGAACGCCTTGGGCAATGGCATATCGGCCGATGTGGTAGAGCACTTCGGTGGCCCGGAATCGTTCCGTGCGCAGATACTCGGGGATGTAGCCCAGATTGTCATACAGGCAAACGGCGATAGTGACAAGCTGACACAAGGTCTGATGTCGATTGGTCAGACTATGCTGTCGCGTTATGCGGGTGAGAGTGTGCGCACGCAGCTGAGCGCCGATCCCAAGCAGCCAAGCGAGCTGGTGGATACGCTGGCCACCTTGCTGGAGATTGGCGTGGCCTCCGGTTTTGACCACAGCACAATGCGCGGTTATGCCTTTGGACCGTTACTGGATACATTGACAGGTTCGGTTGTTGAAGGATTGTTCGGCCCGACGGTTGATGCCGACTCACCCAGCGTGGCTACTTTTCTGCGCGATGCCATCCCAAGGCTTGCCCAGAGCTACGAGCGCCACGATGGCGACATGACAGGTATTGGTCAGGATATGTCGCTGTTCCTGAGCGAACAACTGGCCAAGGGATTGGCTGCAAATGACCCACTGGATACCGCAGATAATGCAAATGATCTGGAGGGGGCTGATGAGGGTGGTTTGGGCGGTACCAATAACGCTGTGCACAATGAGGCTACCCAAGCCCTCATTCGTTCAATGCTCGAGGGGGCGCCGGAGGGCTGGGAGCCGGAGTCGGACAATCTGCAGGTCGCCTCGTTCGGGTCATGGTTCTTCCGTGATCAGATTGACAAGGACCTTGCGCATTTTAGCCAACGGCTATTGCATCCCGATGTGAATCTTGACCGTGCACTGGATCCAGATTTTGCGCATGAATATCCGCAAACCGTGCTTCAAACCATACAGAGCTTTGAGCTGTCACGGATTGAGCCCTTATTCAAGGACATGGCCAAGGGCATGGACCCAAAGCACCTTCGGATGGTCTTTGAAGGGTTGCCAGAGAACTATCAGGACACCTTGGTTCAGGCGATCAGCAACTACGGTGGCGAGGAGGTCAAACAGGCTTTCGTAGATCAGGTGCAACGCAGTCAGATAGCACGTCATGCCAGTGGCTTTTCACTGACACCCGGTCACAAAGAGCTGCTATTGGATTCCGGACAAATTGCACTGGATATCGTCGGCATCTTTGACCCTACAGGTATTGCCGATGGAGCCAATGCGGGTATCTCGCTTTTGCGAGGAGACTTCTTCGGTGCGTTCATCTCGGCGGTGTCGATCATTCCTGTGATCGGAGATCTTGCCAAGTTGGGCAAACTCGGCACGATGGCCGAGACCGTTGCTAATGTGGCCGAAGAGTTCAAAGGTCTGACCCGTAGCCAGATGGAGAGCAGTTCACTCTATCGAGCAATGAAGCCAGTATTTGAGACGATCAGCAGCGCGATAGACCAAGCACAGACCGGAGCTGGAAAAGCAATCTGGGATCGCCTTGATCCTGAGCATCGGGAAACGCTGTTGTCGATGAAGCAGAAGGTGGATGATGTGCTGAATTTTCGTACAGGCCCCATCGTAACCAGACCCT
>JBGCGC010000062.1:0-8350 GCA_045110475.1 Granulosicoccus sp. | reverse complement strand
GGTCAGATCGTCACCGGGTGTTTCCTGATTTAAGGGTTGGAAATCTATCGCTTGTGAATCCACAGGCTCAGGCTCATAGGGGCCACTGTCACTGGTGGGTTGTGCCGGTGGCAGGCTGATGCCTGTTAGCTGTGTAAAGCGATCGGCATCGTCGTCCGTGGCCGGCCGTACATTACTGATTTCACCCTCAGGGGATTGGTCAAAGCTGACCTGAATGCCGGTGTCCACACCATCGACCACGATCGTGGACTGGCCCATGGCTCCGTCCACGTGCACCGTCGTACCTGTACCTTCCCAGTCAAACTCAAAGACACCGCCAGTTGGGCGGGAGTGAGTCATAAGCGTTGCACCTGCACCGAACGCGCCTAACACTGCTGGCTTCGCGTTGGAGAGCAAATTCACCGTACCGTTGTACAACGTCTGGAAAAAAGCAGCGACCGGGCCGGGGTTTATCGGTGTAGCCGGAATAACTGTCGTTCCAGCACTAACAACGGCTTCGGGTACTTCCTCATTGTCTTCAGCCGCTACCTCATCATCTTCTTCGTCATCTCGTGGTATCTCCGGCGGTGCTACCGGAACATCGATCGTGATCTCATCGTAACCGTGCGATGTATTTGTTTCAGTCGTTGCTGGTTGCTCCGACTCCTCGGAGGTATCCGGCGAGCTGTCAGGTGTCGATGATGGCGCAGGCACATCAATACCCACCTCATCGTATCCATGCGGTGATGCCGGAGCACTACCGGTACCAGGACTGGAGCCGGGTCCGCTGTAAGCCGGTGCCGTACTTCGCGCTGTCGCCGGGGCCTGCGCACCCGCCTTGTCTGAATCAGAGTTACCATTTTGATGACCGGCAGGCGCGGAAGGACTGTCCGGTTTGGTATCAACGCTGCATTCTGCGCTGGTGTTATTATTCCCAGCGCCGCTCTGGGATTCACCTGCGTCTCCACTGCCTGACTCAGATCCATTGCTGGCGCCCGAACTGCCCCCGGACTCTGAACCACCAGCGCCGCATTCGCCACCACTACTTCCTGAGTCATCGCCTCCGGTGTCATCGCCGCTGTCGTCGTTAAATTCAACCTCAATCCAGCGACCCTCAATCTGAATCACTCCATGATCATTCTCGCTGTTGAGTGCCGTCAGCTCGCGTTGACTCAACTGGCCTTGCTCCAGCGTGCGCGAGAACACCGCGCCCTCATCACCCGCTGCATCGGCACCGCCCAGCAGCGCATCCAAATGATGGCCCATCTCCTCATTGAACACCGACTGCAGCTTTGCAGGGTCTGACAATAACGAGCTATCCAGATACAACGAACCGCCGTTACTCGAATCGTAGGCGCCAAACGCACCGCTACCTAACGAACCTGCCTCAACAAACTGGATAGTCGACGGCATCGGCAACTTGCCCGCCAATGCCAGATCCAGCAGCTGATCGATCTGTGCCAGGCTTGCCTTATCACCAAACGCTTCCCGAAGCGCCAGACGAAACCCTGCTGGGTCTTTCTGGGCCTGTTGCTGAAACTGCGCCTGCAAGTCCGAAACACGCTGCTGCTCGGCCGCGGTCGGCTGGGCACCCAACGCATCATGCGTCGAGCCATGCGTTGCACCGGCGCTGCTTACCGTCGTCGACGTGCGGGATGTGCCAGAAGGATTCGGTTGAGGTGCGATGGCGACCATGCGTCGAGGTGCTCCGTGTGGATTGCCCGTGGGGTTTAAAAAACGTCATACACAAACACGCTAAACCGGCATTCACTGAAGCTTGTGAGGCTAGTGCGAATCTCTGCTCCTCGGCCCGGAACGTCGATTAAGCGATTCGGTATCTTCGGCCCTGAAATCGACTGAGTCCTTTTACTCGAGCCACTATTAAATCGGAGTACAGGGCAAGCTGTCACTAGGACATACCCTAGGCGTGCGCAATTAAATCAGCGATATCACCCTAAATAGAGGCGCAGATAGGTGAAAAAACAGAGGAGCGGGCTCTGAAGCATCGGTAAAACTTAGCGGTAAGCTTTGATTACCGCCACGAATCCACGGAAATACTTGTTGTTAAGGGCTACAAGCACCTACCCCTAGGGTATTTCCTAGTGCGTACTGCCGCGTCATGTACAGAATGTGTTGGCTTTATGCGCTCTGTGTTGTCAGCGTGGCAACCACAAGTAAACCCGCAGCATCTGCATCATGCAGGCTATTGCAAACCGTATTGTTTGAACACCCAACAAGTGCTGGGCGTGCTAGCGTCACTGGCTGTTTATATACCTGCAACACAGCTTGGTTGTTAAGCCAGCCTGATGATACGGCAGGTCTCTCGTTCTGCATTGCAAAGACTCCACAACTCACTACCCACGAGTTCAAAGACAACCGGAAGCTACTCCGATGCGAAGTCCAGCTCACTACACTCACCTACCTGAAATATCCACATCCACTATTTTTCTCAAGCGACCATTTATTGCTGTCACATACTCAAGACATCAGATTGACCATTAACGAGAAACGTGGAACACCGCATCCGCAATGATCAGTCTGTAAATGAATTCTTCACGATAGTGAGCACCAAACAGAAATTCTTCTCGCTCGCCGTTGGAGAAATCCAATCGTATGGCATGACCGTCAATCAAATAATTTCCCGTCACGTTTCCAGCATCACCTACTTCGAACCCCCCATCTGCTGCGAAACAAATACGATTGATAACGGGTGTCGATCCTGTACCTTCTATGCCTGAGCTGTTTGAATAGCAGCCTGTGATTTTCTGATTGCGCGGATAGGCGCGAGTAGGGGCAGAAAGATAAGGTTCAATCCAGCTTCGACCACTATTATATCTATAGCTCAACAGCCCATTCAATACGCGAGCCTCCCCCCAGTCCTCTGGATTCTTTCGCTTTGAAGCGGCGATTCCCTCATTGGAAATAGTTTCCCCGTCGTCGGACGCTTCGCCGTTTTTAAATTCGATTATCGAGTCATACCACTGCCTGACTCCATCGATGGTGTCCACGAAGTCCCCTGTGTACCAGATATCCTTAATCTGTGCGGTTATGTCGCCAAGCGGTGCAGTGGCCGCAGGTCGAGTCGCCGGCGGGGTGTCAACCGTTGTTGGACGGGTGATAGGTTCTGATACAGGCTGGTCTGATGCCGGAGTAGTATCCTCTTCATTGTCATCGTCGGGTTGTGACGATGTTGCGGGTTCGAACTGTACGTCTGCTTCGCCTGTCGTGATAAATGTTGGTGTATCCTCTAGTCGATTGTACCATCCGGAGCCGTCATCGCCCGCAGCAAGGTCACCAGCTTTGTTGTAGCGCCCGCATAAAAGGTTGATGAGAGTGGTATTTTCGGGGAGACCGTCTGCCACCATGACGCCCCCCGACGCTACCATGTAGTTTGGAGTCTCAGTCCACAGATTGAAAAGCAAATTTCTATGTTCTGAGCCAAACAGCTGCGGTGCACTTTCGTCTAGTGTCAGGTACACCGCAGTTTTTGCAGTCGTTGGATCTACCGGATCATGCGACCATGTCCCAGAAATAGTTGAGCTTCCTATACCCGCGAGCAGTTGGCCGTCACGGTAAAATCGCAGGGGTACACCTCTGTAATTTCCTGCTCGGGTAAAAATTTCACAGCCCCAGATGTAGTTCCATTCCGCAGGGGAGTCACCGCTTAGCAGGGTGCTACGTAGAAAAATAGCATGAGAGTCTGGTGGTGCGGTGCCCGAACCCTCATCGCATGCGCTTAATGTTGCGGCAACCAGAACCATCAGCCCTATTAAGCCACTCGCACGGTATCGGCAGATCCATCTTCTCATCGTTCGTTCCACTAAAATTTAACCTCACGTCTTTTCGAGCTTAGCGCGGATTAAATCCACGTAACATTACAATAAGGAACAACTAATTGAAGTTAGCCGTGAGGTGCCGATGAGCTTTGGTAAGTGAAAATATAAAGATAAACCGATGCAGCCCCATCAGCATTTTGTCCTCGCTTTGTTCGTATCCGCGCGCGAGCAACTGCAAGACGAGAAGATTGCCACAGACGTTTACTCCGTAGCGGGCTGGATGCATCACGCTTTGTTAGCGACACTCTAGCCTCCGTAGGTTGTTGCGTATGCTTGTGTCAACATCGCTAACCCACTATGTCTGCAGGAACTGCCCATAAGATACGAAACCCTGCAAATGGGTTGACCAATTGACCAACCCGTTTTGCAGAGCCCTCTACACACACTCCGGTTTAACCGGATGTCACTGCAAATCCCGGACAATACTGAAACTTGCAGATAACACCGGCTTTGATTAACCCGATTAGTTCTTACGTACTACCGCAGCCATGCCTTCACCCGTGGAACGCAACGCTGTCGCCGAGGCTTGCGAGATGATGTTGAACATCTGCATATCGGCCTGGAACGTTGACTGGGCTATCAGGAAATCCTCGCGATGCTGACGCTGGCCATTAAAGTCTTTTTCGTCAAACGTTTTTTCCGACAGGTTATCCATGATTTCAAGGCTCTTCAAGGCGTTCCCCAGAAACTTGGCTTGCATCAAGCCCAAAGATTCGGCCATGGCAATAAGAAAGTTACCGGATCGAGCACCGCGCGATCGCCGATCACTCTCCTGTCGATTCGTGCCGTCACTTGCGTTATCCATCGCCTGATCATAAGGGTCATCACCGGACTCGGTTGCATCAGCAGCCATCTCGTCTGAGGATTCAGAAACTTCATCACCCGATTCCTCACCGTCAGCGCCCGCAGCACCTGGTTCATCACCATCGGCACCCGCAGCACTCGGTTCATCTCCGTCAGCGCCTGGAGCTACATCATCGGGTTCAGATCCTGTCGTTGCATCGTCAGACGGCGGAACTGATCCATCATCGTCTTCAGACAGCCCTGCTTCTGAACGCGCATCCTCTGCAAAAACTCTGGCCTTAGCGGCTTCGCCTTCTGCTGTTGTCACAGCCTCTTTTGCATCATCGAATTCCTTCTGAGCGTCGTCCTTTGCTTCCTGCGTTGCATCAGGGTCGTTTAACAATTCATTAAGTTGAACCAATGCCCCAGCCAGTCGGGCCTGTGCTTCCTGGAGTAGGGTTTCTGCGCGGTTAGCCTCCCTGATTGCCGTTCGCGCCCATTGTTCAGCCAATTCAGTGTTGCCGGAGTCGGCGTAAATCTGTGCCTTTTCAGCAGCGGTCTGTGCATTTTCTCGCGCTAGAGCGATCTCTTCGGCATAGAAGCCTGTGAGCTGTTCGCTGTAGGCACTAACTTGATCACCGGGGTCGCCTTCCGCCAACGCTGGGCTGGAGGCTGCCTCAGGTTCGTCAGATTCTGAAGCCGATGGCTCTTCACTTGTCGACTCTGAAACTGGCTCCTCATCTGTGGACTCTGACGTTTCATCTTCAGGTTCAGCACCGCTGGCCACGCGTTCTGCCTCGTCTGCGTTCTCACGTGCCTGACCTGCTATTTTATCTAAGCCTCCGAGTATGACCATACCCGGATCTACAAAGGCTTGTGCGTCGTCTGGATCCGCCGGCACTGCTGCCAGCTCAAATCTTACCTCAGCCGCAGCACTGAGCCGCTCAGCCTGACTTGCATACCACTCGGCCTTGGCAGCCCATGCGCTTGCGGCATCCATGTCACCTGCATCGGCAGCCAGTTGAGCCTGTTTCAGAGAGTCTGCGGATGCCTGTTCAAGATCTTCTATCGTTGTCGTGTAAAAACCTTCTAGCTGCTCAAGGATCAACTGCCGTTGCTCTTCGGCATTGGCACCTGATGGGACTGGAAGCTCCTCAGGCACATCCATGTTTTCAAGGCCAATGGGCGGATCTGCTACAGGAAGATCGTCTGGGGCCGGTCCCGGTCCCAGGTCTGAGTCAGGCTCTACAGGTGCCTCCTCTGCACCCGCAACAGGAGAGTCGCTTGCGACATTGTCCACGCTGCTTAGGGATTCAAGTTCTTCAGGCAACGCCTCACTGTATTCACTGAATTGATCACCAACTTCATAGTTACCCGGGCTGCCTGTAGGGTTTACATCGTCGTAGTCATTCCACTGTACTCCTCCGCCATAGTAAGTATCCGCGTCAGCATTCCCGTGGAGTTGATCTCCGCTCCCACCATGCAAGTGGTCATCACCCGTACCTCCGTAAAGGTAATCAGTACTACCATCACCACTGTCGTCATTATCTCCACTGTACAGAATATCGTCACCGCCCATACCCCATAGTCTGTCTACACCATCGCTTCCCTCAAGTTGCTCTTCACCATTACTGCCAATAATCCGATCATTGCCAGAACTGCCATGCAACCGCAATGTATTGCCTTCCGGCGTATCACCAGTAACGAAAATTAAGTCGTTTCCTCCTTGTGAATTAATAAGTACCTCTTGAGCTTGAACAGCGTCAAGTCGAATCGCTGCGTCACCATTTATCACGATGGTGAGCGTGCCGTCCTCGTGCCAGATCAATTCGATGACGTCGTTAATATGTGTCGTCTCTACAGCTATGCCAGATCCGTGGTTGAAGATCTTATATCCAAGATCAGGCTGGTGGTCGTTGACGTTATTGTAATTGGAAACTGGTATCGACTCACTCATTTTGGTTTCTCCGGTCCTTTGTTGAAGTGGGTACATTAGATCGGAGTACACGGCAAGCTGTCACTAGGACATACCCTAGGCGCAAGCAAATAATTGAGCGATTTTTCTTCTTATAGGGGTACAAATGGAGGATAAACGCCCGGTATGAGTTCTGAAGTGCCAGTAAATACGGCAAATTACCTTGGCTCAGTGCAAAAAATCCTTGCAAATGCTCACTATTTAGGTCGTCAAAACCTTCCCCTAGGGTATTTCCTAGTTGTCCCGGGTTGTGCAACTTACTATCTTGAGATTCGTCGATCCACTGACGCCGTAGTAACGGCGCATTCGTCATTCACGGTTATTTCATTTCTTTGGGTTGACTAACTTCGTAGGCCGTTGTTCTTCGGCTGCCTCAAATAGTGAGAATGTCTGATTCACATAGTTTACCGCACCAGCAATCAGTTCCATGTAATCGCTCAGTTCAGGCGTGACTTCGGTTTCACTGAGCACAACACTTCGGTCTTGCGGCATTGTCTCAAAGCCAACGTAGAACAGCGGGTCGCCACGATCTACCTTCAATGGCTTGGTTGTGTCATGCCATTCAAACGCCCACATCAAGGGGCGTGGCCAGACATTGATCGGGAAACGGCCACCAAAGATCGTGCCGGGAAGCGGTGTTCTGGCGTAGTGCATAAATGGAGATACTTGACTAATGTAGACAGGTTCATCCGCTATAAAAACATAAGGCAACGACAATTGGATTGTCGGCACAGTCGGATAGCGCCATTCAGCTTCGTTCACGATAACAACTTTTTCACGCAGCTTGCCAGACCGAATACCACTTCTCTCGCCATTCAAGTTGCGAATACCTGTGCGACCATCCTTGTCACGTACAAATTCGAGGTTTAAATCATAAGGGCAGCGCACAAGAAAATAACGGCTTTCCAGGTTTATGACCGCAGGACATCGCGACGCTGACTTTGCATGTTTTTTGTTTTGATTGGCAGACCGTACACGCTCAGGTTGATAGAAGATGACCCCACCTTTACGTTCGTTCAGGAACCAACCTACTTGCACTGGACTCTTGCCAGGCTCTGTTCCAATCGTATTGTCAAAGTTTACAGATAACTGCATCTCTACTCCCTGCGCATGCACATGCCTGATTTTTCGCTATTTTAGCGCGTTCTTACTTGAACCCTTCAGTTATCAGCAAAATAGATCGCTATTGCCACTAGTGATTCCCTAACGATACGAAATAAATGATCGCTCATAGTTAACATTACCCCACCAGCGGATTCACCCACACCAATGGCATCGGCAACGTTTGTTTGCTGAATAGACATTTACTCTCACAGAATTTGGGTTGTCTTATCAACAGTTGGCGGCGGTATCGGTATACTCTCAGGTACACTTGGCTCACCTTTTCCAAGGCAGCCCCCAACCCTTGGGTACAAACCCGGTAAGGTCAGTCACCTAAGTACCGCACCATTGCAGTAATCCAGATGTTTGTCTAGTTCCGGTTCAGGAGCTGTTGCAGTGTTAGCCTCCGGCGTTCTTTTTTTTATAGCGTTTTCAATTTCGGCTAAAGAAACAAAATCACTGAATATGTGAAATGTTCATACCGCCTTGTCTATCATGGTTAAACTTCCTCGTCAGGCAGCACATGGCTGGTGCTGCTTTCCCGTATCCGCATCAAGCAAGTGACCCGCCCACAGTTTTTCCAAGTGAGCGTTAGCGTCTTCCATATCAGTTTTTTGCACCGCTTTTCCATGAACGTAAACATTGTGAGATTGTTTCGTCAAGGACTGAAGATCAA
>JBGCGC010000061.1:0-8284 GCA_045110475.1 Granulosicoccus sp. | reverse complement strand
TGAGGCGATCAGACATGGAGTACTTTTCTTAAGAACCATGCGAGCGCTATCGTCGCATGTGATTTCTGTATTGTCGTGACTGCCAACTTTCGGGTGCTGTATTCTTTTGTGTTGATCGAGCACAGTTCCCGGCGACTGATTCATACTAACGTCACTGAGAATCCAACAACCGATTGGGCGCGTCAGCAGGTTCGTGACGCCATTCCATCGGACCACGACTACCGATTTTTAATACATAATCGAGACTGCATTTTCTCAGCTGATTTCGACAAAACTGTTCGCAACCTTAGACTCCAACCGATCAAGACGCCCTTTCGCAGCCCGAAAGTCAACTCAATCTGCGAACGTGTTATCGGCACGAAGAGACGAGAGTGTCTAGACCATGTGATTCCATTGTCACGAAATCATTTATATGGAACTCTAAAAATTGGGACAACTCGCTATGACAGCTCCATACCTCACAGTTCGCTAGGTCCTGATCTGCCGTCACGGGTCGCCGAAGGCGATAAAAACCTCTTGCACTTGCCAAGAATCTTCAAATCGGTTGATCGAATAGTTGCAACACAAATACTTGGCGGGCTGCATCATGACTATCGAACTATGGCCGCGTGATATATACAGTAATACTTATATTTGCGGACTACACTCATGGCCCAATGCGGATTGGATGGTATTGTCAATTGAGTTTAGTAAGTGCCCATCCCCGTTAAGTGGGTAGAGCCCGACTTTGTCAGCAGTTCGGCGAGAACTCAGCCAGAACATAAAAATCGTGGGTATGGAGAGCTACAATGGTGGCTAGGGACAGAATCGAACGCGCCCGGCTAGGGTGCCGACACGGGGATTTTCAGTCCTCGTGACGCCTTTTCAGCCCCGTAGTTTCAACAACTTAGCGAGCTGATTACCCGACTATTGCACTACTGTGCCCAACCGAGCACCACTGATCCACGCAAAATTCACGCGGGGAGTATAGGAAGAACAAACCGCCTATTACCAACTAAGGCGGTAAAACAAAATACCTACCATCACGATACTTTAACGGTGAGACCGCTACCCACTGCCACCCACTCACTGTTTGACGTACCGGCTGCGACCCATCAGCCCACTCCATCACAAATCTGGCACCTGATTAATCTCCACCGCGCGCACATTGCCCTGGCCGGGCGCCCCTAGCCGGGCGCCCCTAGCCGGGCGCCCCTAGCCGGGCGCCCCTAGCCGCCTCTTCCTTGTGCAGTACCCATCGACTATCGCTAGCCGGGCGCCCGTGGCTCTTTCAGCTGCCTGGCAAACCGCTGGCGGCGGCGCGCGTGCTCCTTCGGCGACGAGTCGCTGACTCGAAGTGACCCCCCTCTGCCCTCCAGGTGAGACAGGATCTTGGCGATCACAAACGCATCCTCAATACTGTGGTTTCGGCATTCCGACAATGATCCGGGACGCGTCGTCTTCATTGGACCACACCACAAGCACAGCACAGCACAGCACAGCACAGCACAGCACAGCAGATACTCACATCAATGCCTGCGCGGCCCGACCTAGGCGGCCCCATTAAAAGCACGCTTCAGCCTCTGGGCGGGGCGGCCTTCCGTACAACACATTCCTTTGCGCTTGCCCGCTGTCTGATCTAGCTCTTCTCGTCCATCTGCCTCTTCATAAGTAGTGGTTTTTTTAACTTGACACTACTTGTGCACGTATCGCGAAGCTGTGTGACAAACCGTTCGGATTCGATGGATGCTGAATCTTTTAAATAGGGTGATATGTCAAGTACTGGAAGCATACAAAGAAAGTCTTTTGAAATAGTCGTTTGGTGAATCAGACGTTACCTTTTTTTGGAACGTTTGACGACTATGCTAACGGCTCCTACATGCGGCACTAGCTCGGTGCTGTCCTGCGCCTTTGAACGAGTTCATACCGAATGTCGTTGCCGTTGAACAGATCAAGGGTGGCGGAGTATGTACCAGGTATTTGAATAGTTATTGCGCCACGTCCTACCCAGGTGGTTTGCTCACGTGCTGTACGATGACTTCGTCAAACAGGTTAAGTCAGTAAGCTGCAGTTAATACTGTATATGATCCGTATACTTCTGTGATAAGCCCGGTTGCTTGGGCTGGATTATCCGTACGAAAAAAACGAGGCAAACGTCATGTTGTGCAAAGTCGGGAATATTGAAATTTGGCGCATTCTGGAAATTTATGCGCCGTTTTTGAAATCGGATGAGCTTTTTCCAACTGCGGGACCTGATGTCGTGGAGATCGTAAAGGCTCACCTACCGGAAGGCATTTGCTGTCACACTGGTGGACTTATTTTACCGATACAGGGATTTCTTCTAAAAACACCCTCTCACAATATTCTGGTGGATAGCTGCGTCGGTAATAATAAATCGATACCCGGAATGCCAGAGTGGCACAAGCGTTCCGACTCACGGTTCGAGGCATCATTAAAAGCTGCAGGCGTAGGCTTTGGAGATATTGATTACGTGTTGTGCACACACCTTCACACTGATCACGTCGGTTGGAATACACAGCTTGTGGATGGCCGATGGGTGCCAACTTTCCCTAAGGCTCGCTATCTCATGCCGTCAGCAGACGAACAGACGAGCAGACTCAACGCCTTCAAAATGGTGCCATGTATGTTGAAAGCGTGCTACCTGTCGTGGAAGCAGGACAGGCGGAATTGGTTCAGGCAGGACATATGCTTGGCGATTGCGTGACGCTAATTCCAACGCCTGGGCATACGCCAGGACATGTCTCTATCAGGGTGAAAAGTGGAATCGATGAAGCAGTAATCACCGGAGATGCGTTACATTCAACAGTGCAGTGTTGGTATCCGAATTGGCACTTTACATTTGATTCAGATGCGGAAATGGCCGTAGTGTCACGTATACAATTGTTGGAGTCCGTCTCCGAAGCTGGCTGCATCTTACTGGGTAGTCATTTTGCACATCCTTCAATCGGTCGCGTTAACGTTGAGCGCGGCGCTTTTCGTTGGACGGGGTAGTTGATTTATTGCATGCTGAAGATTTGCTGCCTCTAAGCAAATAAAAACGATGCTTCCGTGAAGTCGACCAACGACTACGACAGCAAGCAGTTGCGAAGTAATACTCAGATACTCGCCACACAGACTGTTGGCAATTTCGATAACGTGGACTGGTTAAAGAGGAGCTACAGTCATATTGAATTCACGTTTCACATTCTGCCGGCACAAATCAGAGGCGTTTACGCTGTCGTTGTCTTGCCAGTAGTTATCACTGCTGACAGAAACACTAACTGAGTAGGGATAATCTCCTAACGAAGTCGGAGTGCCTGAGAAACGCAAACTACGATGATTGTTGTTGTAATCAATACCAGGTGGCAGTTGTCCGTCAAGGGTCCACCGGTAGTCATAGTCATCGTCGAATGAATTATTCTTGATAGATACTGAAATGGAGGATTCATACACCTGATTAAGCACCGGCTGCGTCAGATTCTCTGTATTAAGCACAGGTCTGTCATCGATGATGCAATCAAACGGATTTTCACACCCGCTGAGTACAATCGCTGACAAACCTACAAAGAAAACATGAAAAGCTTTTGTCGTTTTAATCGTCATTTTCAATTTCCCTTTTAATGCTTGTCTTGGCAGCAACAAGCGCATGACCTGTTTCAGTGCTGTGATCAAAACACAGTGATCCCATAGATGCAAAATACTACGGGGTGAATCGTATTTGTCAACCGAAACCCGTCGGTACCTTCGTTTGTCCACAGTCAAATTGTAATGAGAATTTGTCGGTAACCGATCGAAAGCGAAAATTATCTGTAAATGACTTGCTTTCGACGTGCCAGGAAGCTATTCGCTCTGGCTCCGCGACAGACGATGTTCAAGATCAACAGTCTATTGAAATAACCGCCGGAGAGCTGGCAAAGGATATCGGAAATCCTATCTCGACAGTCTGAA
Organism: Granulosicoccus sp.; assembly: GCA_045110475.1. Classification (GTDB taxonomy): domain Bacteria; phylum Pseudomonadota; class Gammaproteobacteria; order Granulosicoccales; family Granulosicoccaceae; genus Granulosicoccus. The sequence continues at coordinate 4,357 of JBGCGC010000061.1, read as the reverse complement.
AGTGGTTGCCTATCGTTGAGCGAGAGAGCGTGATAAGTGTCTTTCAGACCGCTTCACGCCGAAGGCTTGGGAGATCTTTTTGCTCTGTGTAAAGGGGCCATGAAAACCTAAGCCATAGCTCCCCATATGGAGGAGCCTGGGCTGATTGAGCAAGGCATACACCAAGTTTCTGAAAACAAATGGAGTTGTTTTTGGATTTATTTGGAAGATTTCAATCTGAACGGATTCAGATGAGTGAAATAACCTGCTTATTCATGCCGAGATGTTACATCAGTAACCTCAGACAAAACGCTCTGTCCCTGGCTTTGTCACTGATAGACTGATCCCAGTCGCAACCGTTGCTTGAAAAAAGCGGAAACGTTAACTGTGATAACGTCGACCATCTGAGAACAGTCGAAATGGGCTGCTTAACCACGCAAATTTATTGTTACGGCAAATTCCTTATGGGTACTGGAAATTTTTAGATGATGTGACGTATAGATGACGCTCACGTTTTGCCTGACACAAATATTCTGCGTAGAGTAGTCTGCGACCGGCATGGTGAAGAATAATTAATGTAATATATTGCGTTACGGGTGGTGATTGTTGGAGTTCTAGCAAGTGCACAGCACGTTTGTGTACCTCGCTGACAAGGATTGTTGCAGAGTACGTTGCTTTTCCAACCCTGGCTGCGACCTACACAAACATTGGCGGATCATCTCTCATGAATGGTATTTCACAACCCAGTAATGTATGAATACACTGACCAATTTTTTCTCTCAAACGCCTACCACTGATCTGAGCGGTTGCGACCAGGAGCAGGTTCATTTGCTCGGTACAATCCAACACGATGGCGCATTGCTAGTGGTTCGACAAGAGACGCTGCAGATCGTTGCGCTGTCTGAAAACGTTATCGGTATGTTAGGTATTGACAGCAGTCACCGCGACCATTCGTCACTGCATCAGATTCATGAGGGTATCAGCGAAATTCTTTGCGACCTTGATCGCTCACAGGAGGGAATTCACAGCGTCCTAGACTACTCGATATTATATAACGGTCGGCACTACGATACGATTGTGCACGGACATCTTGGCAATTGGATTGTTGAGCTAATACCCAATGATCATGATCTTGACGCGATGACCATGCGTCGTCAAATGAGATTAATGACCCGTGAGAACGGGCGAATCCTCAGTTCAAAAACTGTCGATGAAGCGATGCAGATCGCATGCGATGCGGTGCGTCAGATCACGTCTTTTGCGCGAGTGCAAATTTTTCAGTTTTTACCGGATTGGTCGGGAAAAGTCACAGCAGATTCGCGGGCAGAGCACATGTCGAGTTTTGTGGGTCTACATTTCCCTGCCGGTGATATCCCGAAACAAGCGCGAGTCTTGATGCAACTCGTTCCTTACCGAGGTGTTTTTGGTGTACAAGACCAGACTGTAGATGTACGAAAAAATCCACAATTTGGCGACGATGCAGTCGATTTATCGTATTCGTTGATACGCTCCTGCTCGACAATGCATACAGCGTATTTACGTAATATGGGTGTTGAAGCAACGTTCTCTGTGAGTCTGATGCAGGGTGAAAAATTGTGGGGCTTCATCTCCTGTCATCATGATGAACCCCGAGTTTTGCCGTTCGATGTGTGGTCTTTACTTCGTGAGCTCGGAACGTCGTTGATGAGCCGGGTCAGTCACGAAACAACGTTGGCCACCAGTAGAAAAGTTATTGAACTGCGAAAGCTTGAAGTTGAATTAGCCACATCGTTACGTGAGAAGGGAGATTTGGCTGGCGTTGTCAATAACTTTGGTCCGGCACTGATGAATTTCATGAACGCTGATGGATTTGCATTTCAGTTTGACGGTCTGGTTCATCTTATCGGGCACACACCACCTGAGGAATTTATATCTGATTTTATTGTATGGGCGCAAGGTAATTGCAATGTGTCAGGCCAATACAATACGTCGTCGTTGCATAAAGAATGGCCAGAGGCAAAACGGCATACCGACACTGCGTGTGGAGTTTTATTGCAGCCAGTGGCGACTCAGCGCGTTTGCCAAATGATATGGTTTCGAAAGCCGCTTTCAGAGACTGTTAAGTGGGCTGGAGAACCAAATGATAAGTCGGTGGCAACGGAGCATGGTGAGACTTCCAGTCTTCTGCCACGTAATTCATTTAAGACTTGGATTGCGCAACACAATGATTTTAGTCTGGCATGGACAGATGCTGAATTAAATGTAGCCCAGGAAATTTTGCGAGAAATCCTTGATATTCTTGCTTCAGTCTTGATTCTGTCCGAGGAAAACACGCGTTTGATTTTGTCAGAAGAAAATACCAAGCTTAAATCGTTTGCTGCCAAGGCGGCCGCCCATGACATAAAAGCTCCATTGAGACGTATTGAGCTCGCCTTGCAATTCATGGAGGAGGATGATTTCGAGCCTAGTGCAATAAAGCAAGGCCATATTATTGCAAGTAAATCTGCACGAGTTTTGAAAAACGTATCTGCTGGTATTCTCGAATTTATGAGCGTACCTGACAAGGCGCGAGCATTCTCTTCGGTCAGGTTAATTGATGTTTTTGATGATGTCGATTCAGTGGTATCCAATGACCTGGAGAACGAAAGTGTCATTCTTTCGGTCGACGTTACACACAATGTAATCGGAGAGCAAAGTTTGCTCACGAGTCTGTTTCTTAACCTTGCCAACAACGCTATCAAATATACAAAATCTGATCAAATAGCAAAGATAAACGTAAAAAGTAAACTGGTCGACGAGCATTGGGTAGAGATTTCGGTATCTGATAACGGCATTGGTATTCCTGCTGAATTTGCGGACAGAGTTTTTTATCCTTCTGAACGACTGAATTTTAAAGAAAGCGTAGAGGGGTCCGGGATGGGTTTGGCCATCTGCTCTCGCATTATCAATATTCACAAAGGATCAATTCATGTGGATAACGATTACGCGGAAGGCGCGCGCATTATTGTTCGACTGCCGCACAGTCAGTAATAAATGGCTAGCAGCCTAACTTAGTGTGAGCGCTGTTGGCTGATGGGTCGCCCGCAGGCAATGATCATAGTTCATTTCAAGCACTGGTGTTCTGAATCCAGCCCCCAATATGTTGCATTTCTTGTTTTTCTCTCGTAGGGTGATCTGTGCGGGAAGAAAATAATGCTCGTGCTTTTTTAGAGTGGATTGGGTTTTCATTAATCAGTTTCTCAACTCTTTGCAGTTGAGTTATCAAGAATTCAATTTCTATTATAAATAAATTGGGAGAATTTCAAGGACGCCACATCAGATAGTTAAGCTAGGTCTAACCACAATTTTTGTAGGGCTTTCGTATACATCAGCACATGCAGAGGGTGGCGGGGAACTGGTTATTGTCGGTAATCAGGAACCGCAATTTATGCGAGCACAGGTCACTCACAAAGAATTCAACGGCATTGGTTCGCGAAATGTTATAGAACAACTTACACGTCTTGATCCTGAGACGAATGAGGTTTTACCGATGCTAGCGCTTAGCTGGGAGCAAATTGAGCCCACCGTCTGGCATTTTGATCTTCGTCAGGGCGTCACATTTCACGACGGCTCGGTGCTGGATGCAGAGGCTGCGGCAGTCAGTATCAACTGGCTTTGGAGCCCGGAGAATAGCTACGTGGTTCGCGACATGATGGGCCCGCAAATCACTGCAGAGGTAGTTGATGATGACACCGTAGCGGTTATGACAGACGGTGTTGATCCATTACTGTCGCGACGTATGTATTTGGGTGGTATCACTTCAGCCCGTCAGATTCTCGAAGAGCCTGACGATCACAACGTTCATCGAGGTCGCGATAGGAATGCCGGTTGCCGGGCACCCCTCGCACAGATCCCGGCGAGCGCTGCTAACGCACCGGGCTCCTGCCTTGAGTATTGGCGTCAAAGCGAACTGCCGGATACGGGTGGATAACACGCACTGCAGGAAAGTAGCGGGCCATGATCCGGTGGAAACTAGCCACCGTCATACGATGACCCTGGCTGCGCCTGCGCAGGGAACGGAACCAGTACCAACCAACACGACGAAAGAAGAACTGCACGCTACCGTAGTTGCATGGCACACCAACATAATTCTGGTGGCCGGACAACACACGTTGCAACCACTGGCCCGTTTCAGCGATTGGGCGATGAAGGCGCCGACGCAATGATAGTTTGATGTCTTTGAGCGTACTGATCATTCGTTTCTTGATCGTCTTACCACCTACCATGAACCGTCCGCTTGTACGCGTGACCGTGCAGTAGTGAGTAAAACCAAGAAAGTCGAACGTAGACGCTTTGACGCCATCAAACTGCCTGCTGTCCTGCATCGCAAATCGACCAAATCGGATCAGCTTTGTCTTCT
>JBGCGC010000060.1:0-16790 GCA_045110475.1 Granulosicoccus sp. | reverse complement strand
CCTGGACGAGCCGCCCTTCGGGAGACCAACAAAACACCCTCCGCCGCGTTGCTGTTCTTGACAAGGATCCCGACCTTGCCTGCGAACAGCGCCTTGCTGAGGGCGTTTTGGTGGTCTCTGTTTGAAGCGTTTGAAGGTCACCCTACACTAGGTACGTTTTTCCCATTGCTATGTATCAATGATAGCGTGATTGGCCGGACGGACTTGTGCCTCTAAAGTGGCGTGTATTTCAGCCTGGCTCTGTTGCCGTGGTGTTTCGGCTAATCGCAAGCTCATACACGGTCTGAATTTGCTCACCCATCCGATCCACATCCCAGCTCGAGACATCAATGGCTGCTGCCTGCTGACTCATCGACTCGCGCAGTGTGTTGTCCAGATACAGTCGTTCGACCTCGTTTGCACTGGCATCAATGTTATCGCCGGGCAAAATGGTGCCGTTCTGCCCGTCTCGAACAATGATCTCGATGCCTTTCAAATGATTGACTACTACCGGTAGCCTGCCTGCGACATATTGTATGACTACCCGCGGCAGTCCTTCGCGTTCGGAAGACAATACGCCAAGATCAGCGAGCGCCACGTAGTTTTCCGGACGGGTAATGTAGCCTGCAAATCTTACCTGCTTGTCGATTTTCAGTTGCTGTGCGAGCGCCTGGCAGGCTTGCAGGCGAGCGCCTTCTCCGCAGAAAACAACACACATGGTGGGCTGACGGAGAAGAATGGGAGCCATTGAACGCAAGAAAGACTCCTGGCGTTTTCGTGGTTCGAAGGCCGCCATCATCAAGACGATGAATGGCTTATCGTCACCCTGCCAATCAGTGATGTACTCTCGCCATTCGGGCGACTCGGCTGATCTGAATTTATTCACATCCATACCAGAGTGGATGACATGATGCTGATTTTCATGTCCGATACCCTCTGACAGACAGGCATCCCGGACACCCTCACTGACACTGATTAACTCATGTGTGCGTTTGCTGCAATAGCGCTCCATGGCCACGAACAATCGCTGTTTTGTTCGGCCAACGCTTAGCCAATGCGCAATATGCACAGTATGAACAATAGCGCAAGCCATGCCCATGGCTGCAAGTCGGCCGAGAATGCCGGCCTTGCTCTGATGCGTGTGGACGACATCCGGCCGAATCGTCAAATAGAGCTTTTTCAGGGCTCGAACCCCTCTAATGTCATCCCACGGAGCAATCGGATGTACCAGCTCGGGGACCCGTATGCGTTGAAGACGCGGGTTCAGTGTTTTTGCGTACTCTGCGTCAAAATCCTTCCCATGGACAAGGTACACCTCGTGACCGCAGGCGATTTGATAATCACAGGTTGCCAGCGTGTTCTCCTCTGAGCCTGCTCTGAGCAAACGCGTGACAACGTGAACAATTCGCTTGGGTGTTGGCGATCCGGCGAGCACCTTGCCATCCTCAACTGGCTGGTCTGCAGGCGCTATTGAGGAAGGCATTGTGCGGGGGGCTGCGGAAGGATTCATCAAGGGACTTCGTGAGTCTACGGCGGTAGTCAGGCTCGGACCAGTTGGCCGTTGGCGGAGTATGAACGCTGTGGCTGTGATGCTGGCCAGCTAAAGACAATCTCATGGCGCTTCAACATTAAACCCAGACAAAGCCAGAGAAATACCGAGGTGGAAGGGCCTAAAGAATCACTCATCTGGTTACTCAGCATGTAGCTAATCGCAGAAAATGAGGCACCAATGACAACCGCCCGGCCATTCATGAATGGGCCCTGCTGTGGCGAAATTCCGGACACTCTGGCGAGTGTCTTGTAAGCGAGCAAGGTGGCCAGAATCATGAAAAACAGACTGCCAATCAGCCCCGGTATGCCAACGGTTCGGCCTAAATCGAGAAACACGTTGTGGCTGTGCGAGTGCGTCTGCGTGATGACGTCAATGTGTCGCCCCGTTCCCTCGCCAAACCAGGGGGATGTTTGCATGACGTTGACAGAGTAGCTCCACAGTTCCATCCTCTGATCCACTGTGTTCGACTCTCCCGAGCCGCCGTCTATCATGCCTTGAATGATGCCGGCAGCCCGAGGATTGAAAAACTCAAGTATGGGCATTCCGCCGAAAAAGATAAAACCGGCAATGCACGGAACAACAACCAACAACAACAGCCCCCGTCTGGCGCTCAACAAACCGTAAGCCAAAGTTAACAGCATCGTCAGCATGGCAATAGCCATATTGGTCTTTGAGGCAGCCATGAGGAGTGCCAGCCAGGCTGCCACTAAAACCAGCATTGCCAGCCACCGTCTCTGGTACTGAAAAAAGCAGGCAGTGGCGAAAGGCACAGCCATTGAGGCGATCATCCCAAACTGATTAGGGTTCTTGAATAATCCGGATGAGCGGTCTCTTTGCAGGTAGGTTAGTGTTAGTGGCCGACCACCCAGATACCCGTACAAACTCATCAGGCCCACAATGACAAGCATCAGGCAACATAACGCCATGGAAAACTGAATGGCTCTGGGCGAAAGCAGCCGGGTGACAACAAGGATCAGGATTATTCCCTGACCCAGGGACAACAGGAGGCGGCCGGCGCGGAGCGGATTATCCAGGCGATACATGCCGAGATAGCCCCAGAAAATGACAAATCCCATACACAAGAGAATCGCCAGCCCGATATGTCTGGCTTGTTCGTCAAGTATGGTTCTGCTCGGCATGACCAGCAGAAGAGGCACCATGATTGCCAGCAACACCGCACTGACGCCGATGTCGGTACCACCAATGGTAGTGATGCGCGGCATCCAGCTCACCAGAATAAACAGATTGAATACTATGAGCAGCAACCAATAGGCGTTTTTCTGGAAGGAGCCAGTTATAGATCTGTCGTTCATTTGCAGCAGCGCCAGTCGCTAGTAGGCGCCAGATCTGAACAGTACAGCCGGTATTGTCCTGAGAATAATGATGATATCGAGCCATAGGCTCCAGTTTCGTGAATACCAGACATCCAGGTCTACTCTTTCCTTGTAGGTTGTATCGTTGCGACCGCTGATCTGCCATAACCCGGTAATGCCTGGGCGTACGCTTAGGTAGTAGTCGAAAAGCTCTCCGTAGCGAACGGTTTCGGCAGTAACAATAGGTCGTGGTCCAACCAGGCTCATCTCGCCCTTGAGTACGTTCCATAATTGCGGCAGCTCGTCGATACTGCCTTTGCGAATGTACTTGCCGAGAAAGGTTACACGCGGATCGTCTTTAAGTTTGTGATCCTCCTGCCATGCCTGTCTTAGTTCAGGGTGCTTTTCCAGATATTCTTCTAAAACGGTATCGGCCTTGTGGACCATGGAGCGAAATTTCCAGCAGTTGAAGGGTTTGCCATGGCGGCCGATGCGCTCCTGCTTGTAGAAAACCGGACCACCGTCGCGTTTGATAAAAACAACCAGAGCCAGCATGGCGGGTGAAACCAGTAGCAAGGCAACGCTTGAGCCAACGATGTCGACAATGCGTTTGATGATTACGTTGTGAGGCTTGATCAGTTTGTTTTGCAAGCGAACCAGTAAAGAATCGCAAGGTTGTATGTTGAGTACCTCAGCGCCGTCTAATGGCAAGCCGTACACGGGCGCTGACACTGTGACAAACCGACAACTGCTGATCATCGAGTTGATCAGCGGCCTGTTGGTCTCGTACTCTTCGGCGGATTCCAGCGCAAACACGTAGTGCGGATGATCAAACTGTACATCCAGTCTGGCCCTGTCGATACTGTAGAAATTGGAAACGACCGAGGGCGTGTTGTCGGTATTGGTTTTGAGAATGTTGTTCGAGGAATCGATGAAGGCAACAACCTTCAATCCGAGCATTCGATCGCTTTCGATGGTTCTGGCACTGCGAGCTGCGTTGGATCCGTTGCCAAAAATGACCACAGGCACGAAGAATTTGCCGGCCCTGATCAGCGCTATCTTGGCAAGATAGCGGCACGTAGGAACCAAAAGCAGAATGAAAACCCAGTAAGCGATGAAAAAGATACGCGAGAAGTGAGCGTTGGATAGAAATAGCACAACAGCCACAACTGCAATGGTGTAGCCCATGATCTTGACAAGATCCTTGATCTCGCTCCACAGTGGTTTCAGGCGTGTGTAGTGGCCCATTACATAGCCTGACCAGATAAGTACAACAACCGGCAACAGCAGCATGACCACCTGAATCATCAGGGAATGCGGGAGTCCATAATCTGCTGAAGGCATTAACAACATGGCTCTGGCGCCCTGACTGACCATGACCGAAAAAATAGTGGCCATGCTCAAAGCCACGATGTCAGCGGCTATCAGCGCCCATCGTTGCCAGATGCGGTTGGCTGAGCGAATGTCTGCTGATCTGACATCCACTGCCTTCCGTTGTGGCCACAGATCAAGCACTGTGGCATCGTTTCCGGGTGCGGTTTGATCGGAAGCTCGTCGATTTTTCAGCGCACCCACATGGGCGGCCTGGGTGCTGACTCGCAGGATTGAGTCTGGTTTCAGCGAATCGTGTTTTACAGGAGTATTCATAATTATAATTCTTGTTCTGCCTTCATTGGCTCAAAGCAAATTGCTTAGCTATTTCCACCATGAATAGAAACTGGGATTCTCCAAAACAGCATCGGCCGTCAAGGATAAGTAATCTGAAAATCTAAAAAAGCGTAAACTTACAGCTTCTTGCTCAAGACATTGTATTAGCGAGCCAAAGGTTACTGAATGGCAATCAATGTCCGCATCGTAACAGTGGATACTGAAAGTAATGTGTAAACAAGTTCAAATCTGTACAGATTAAGTTTGTCACATATCAGTTGAGTGACCTAGTACTCTTTTTCACTATTGCTTGGCCAAACGAATTTCCCACTGCAGGCTGTGATCGTTCCCGTTCTCAAATCTGTCTTGTGGCAGCGCTGTCTTTATACCGGCCGGAAAAAGCGCTTGAAAACCTACAGTGTCATCTTCCTGACGCAGAAACGTTCTTTGCAGCGCATCAGTTTCGATGTAAAAGTAGCCTTTCGTGGCTTGCCTGTCCGGCAGTGGGGCAATGTACCACCGTTCATCGAATACGGGCTGGTTAGCTATTGCGGGTTCGCCGAAGAGCGCAACCGAGCGACGTCTGTCAGTTGTTTTTTCGAGGACAGCGGTGGGTTCACTTCTGAGATAGCCCGATTCGCGGTTTTTTAGTAACAGGGCGCTAGTGAGACTCCCGTCCTCAAATGCAGTCACGGTGAACACCTGTTGTTCAGAATCCTTGCACGTCTGCATCTGGACAGACCGATTGTCTGCTATGGCCAGACACTCCTGTGAGCCCCGGTTAATGAGCTTTATTTGGCTGCCAGACGAAAAGACCGGGTAGTCGACTCCGGGGATGGTCATTACCGGTACCTCAACTGCCGCCGGGTCTGTATGCCAATCCACCCATTGCTGACGCAAGGCCCTCCAGATGGCCATAACATCAGTTGCCCCCGCCTCTGACTGATCATCTGTCAGCCGTTGATAGCAGTCACGTCCGTTAGGCAGATAGGTTGGATTGTCAACATTGTAAAAGCGATTGCCGACCATAGGCGTTGGCCCTGGCGCTGTTTTCGCCTCACGCCAGTGATGATAGTTCGTGTAGAGGAACAGATTGTTATGGCATTCCTTCAGGTTTTTCAGTGCTGGATCTTCACAGTCTCCCGGGAGAGCCAGGCGGCAGTCAGTCGTATTCAGATTTCTGAACGTTGTTCGCGGACCTTCGATAAGGAAGACATTGTTTTTGAGTACGAAAGTTGGCCACTCATTCCAGTCACAGCTGTCCAGCTTCCAGAGCGTATTGTGTCCGCCTTCTATAGCCCAGTCCCATTTGCCGGTGTGCCGTGAATATGGCCCTGGCTGGCGTTGCAGGCGAATGAGTGAGTTTTCTATGACGATTGTGCGGTCGGCTGCCTTTTTCGCAGCCTCGCAATCGCCGTCAGGATCGCTGATGAAGGTATAGGTGCCGTCGATCAGCGTATCGGTGAATGACAGATCATGAAGGTAGCCTTCCACGGTGTCATCCCGATTCCACGTAATCCAGCTTCTCGTTATGCTGAACCCTGCCTTGTTGCTGGATGCGAGAAACAAGTCGTGCAGATTATGAATCCTCGCCGCCTCAACCTGTACATGTCCCGACTCTGTGAGAACAAAGTTGTTCTTGCGTCGTTTGGTGCCGGTGTCGCCACCCCAGGTCATTGTCAATGGATTTTGTCCGATATGGGCACCCCCGACCCAGCAAAAACGACTCCCCGGTGTGTTGTTGACTGACAGCGCGGCCCACAGATGCTCATTGCCGGGAAAGGTCACCTGGTGAGAATAGATGTCGCGCTGATCAAGTCCTGCTATTGAGCTCAGATCCAGCTTGCGATAGTCGCGATAGGCGCAATCCCCGCGCGTGTCGTCCAGACGCTTGCATCGCCCTTCCAACCCGAACCGGTGAGTAAGGAATGGGCGGTCGGCATTGTCTGGCAGGCAGCTTGTCGACGCTTTGGCTGCCTTACCCGGGGGGAAATAGGCAAGGATACGATCTGCTTCAACAGGTTTGTCTGCAGAGACCTCAGCGGCCACCTGACGGGCGTCGGTGGCCGCAAATGTGAAGGCAATTGCACCAGGTAGACAAACCTGACTTGCCAGCAAACACAGGCCGCAAGCCAGAGGTTTGTTCATCAGCACACCGGTAAGATCGCCGTGAGAATCATTTAACCAGTTTGTAGTCAGGCTGCCGATGAGGACAGTTTTTTAGGCTGGGTTCTGGATTTGCGAGGGCTTCTGCGTAACTCTTCTCGTCCAAGGGTAAGCGACTCTTCACCATCGGGCAGGGCATAGCCGTAGTAGTCGTACAGACCGTGAAATTCAAAGTCCGCTCCGTAGGTGGCCAGCTTGTCCAGATCGACCTGGCTGAGCAGAACACCTGCCAACGGCGCATCAACGCTGCGCAATTTATCCAGACCGTTGTTGACGATCCGTACCGATGTATCGTGCGACTTGACGACGTAGATTACTTGATCGGCGAGTCTGCTGAGCACCAGAGCATCACTGACGGCCTCAACCGGCGCGCAATCTATAATGATGCGATCGTAAAGTTTCTCAAGATCGTGTAATAGATTTTCGAACTGGGTGGAAGACAACATTTCCAGTGGCTGGCTTGTACCTGGTCCACTGCAAAGGACATCAAAACCGCCGTTCTGATGGTGATGAATACATTCAGTTAATGGATTGATGGATGCCAGATAGCTGGTCAGCCCCGGGGTTTCCTTGTCAAACTTGAGCGCAGCGCCTATGGAAGGCCGACGAATATCTGCGTCAATAAGCAGCACGCGCTCAATTCTGGCAAACGCTCTTGCCAGACCAATACTCGACATCGATTTACCTTCGCCGGGGATAGATGAAGTTAGTAGCAAGGTCTTGCCGGTGCGTTGCTTCTGGTCGAGAATGAGATTGGTTCTGGCGGTAGTGAAGGCCTCGGAAAACCGGCGTGAATCGTTGTTGGTGTTTTTTCCACTGAACGGATTGATACGTTTTACCAGACGCTCTTTTTTGCGAAACATCGGAATGATGGCGATGAGCCGCTCACCCAGGCTGTTCTGTAGATCAGCAGGATGTTTCACGGAATCATCCAGACCATTGCTGATCAACGCTGCCAGCATGGATAGAAACAAGGCACCAATAAAGGCAAGGCCCACGATTAATGGCTTGTTAGGGGTGGCCGGGGCAAGTGCCGGTAATGCGTATTCTGCAACCGTCGCATTCACAGACTCCAGTCCTTCAGTGGATTTTGATTCGATCATGCGGCTGAGAAATCTCAAATACAGATCGCGATTGGCATCTACCTCGTTTTCCAGTATCTCAAGCTGCACCGATTTGGCGCCCACATCCTGTACGGCTTGCCTGTTGTCCTGCAATTGGGCTTCCATTGTCTCAACTCGACGTTGCAGAACACCGTAGTCACTTCGAGCGTTATCAGCAATCCGTTGTACCGATTGTGCTAAGTCAGAGCGGAGCGAGCTGAGCTCTGAACGCAGGGATATGATGGTGGGGTGTTGCTCACCGTATCTGAGCAATTGCCGGTCAATTTCGCGTGTCAGGCGATTGATCTCCACGCGGGTCTGCTGGACCATGATGTCGGTGCGAGCGGCTGGCAGAACATCTATCAGCTGATTGGTAGAGGCTGCGTTGCGGAGCGCATCAACAATGAGTCTGGCATTCGACAGCTCCATTCTGGCGTTGGCCAGTTCGCTGGATGTCTGCATGAGCTCCTGCTCGGTCAGGCCGCCAATGTTGCCGCGAATGCCAATGAGCTGGTTCTCTTGCTTGAACGACAGAAGACCTGCCTCTGATTCGTCCAGATCGTTCTTGAGTTCTTGCAGTCTGCCGTCAAGCCAGCCTGACATCGTGGTAACCATGGAATCGACAGACTCTACATACGACTGAATGTACTGCAGGCCTACATCGTTAGCGATTTTCGCGGCCAGGGCAGCGTCGGTGGAGGTATAGGTGATGCGAACAAGTCGAGTTGTCGGAACTTGCTCGATTGACAGTCTGGAAATAAAGTAGCTGATGGCCAGTGATTCGATCTCGGTTTCAGCGATGGGCAAGGCAACCGGGTCGCTGATGGCGCCACCTCTGGCAACCACGCTGGCTGCCTGATTAGACTGGATGGCTTCTACAGCGGATGCTGAGGCTTGCGCAACCGTTGCGAGATGATCAGCATCCACGCGAGCAAACTTGGCAAGATTAGCCATGAACGTTGGCTCGTTAAACAGGTCCAGATTGTTGATGACCCGCCGAGCGTGCTCTCGCGAGTAAAGCATTTCGATCCGCGTTTGCACGTAACCTTCGGTCTGTGGGGCGTCCTTGACGAGATTCTCGATAGGCACAATGTTGGATTCGCTGGTTTCCAGCAACAGCGATTGTGTGGACTTGTACAAAGGCTCGGCACTGAGCACGTAGGCAATTGCCAGCGACGTCACCAGCGCAGTAACCAGCATGATTGGCCAGCGAAATTTCAGAATGGTACGGAAATAGCTGAGCGGATCGAAGCTCATCGAACGCTCGGCAGGTTGTTTCCGTGACCAGAAATCCTCGTTCACAGTGTTGTATGGTGCGTTAGCTACTCTATCCATTACTCTTAAATTCCTATCAACGTTTCGTGCTGAAACCAATGACCCGCTTCTCGTCATGGGCGGGACAAGTCATGAGTCTCCCGGGGGATCGCATGTTTGCACCGTTATTTCGCGTTCTCAGATTATGACTCAAGCTCAGCTCACAACCATCAATACGCCTGTCGATATTGAGTAGCTGGGCTATTCTATATCAATTGGCCATGTGTACTATATCGTCAGACTATAGTAACTCTTCGTCAGTATCCTAAATCAATGCTGCACCACAAATGTGATGCGAGAACGCAACCTATGCAGATGCTCACAATCTACCGACGGCTGTTTTCAGAACTTGAGCAGCAAGCCGCGGAATATGCTGTCTGGAAGAATTCTCAGGAACTCCCGGAGGCACTCCTGGGCTCCGGTGATATCGATCTATACGTCTATCCAGGCTCCCGGCAACGATTTCTGGCTGTGCTGCGCAAGCTCCGCTTTGTGTGCCTGCGGTCGCACAAGGCTTTCCCTTGCGTCGAACACTATTACGGATACGATGAAAAAAGCGGAAAATTTGCTCATTTGCATTGCTACTTTCGAATGGTAACCGGAGAGAGCCATATAAAACAGTATGTCGTGCCCATCGAACCCTATCTGAAGACGTATGCAGCGGTGCTTGATGCTCAGGGAGTTCGCAGTCTGCACCCGGTATTGCAGAAAAAGCTCAACATATTTCGTCGCAAGATCAAGCTGTCGTGTCTACCCGGTGCCTTGTTGTTTTTTCGCGAGCGACAAGGCTACAGACTGGAAAGGGAAATGACTACCAGTGCATTGGCTGGTGAGTCGTCAGACGCTGTAAAACAAGCTGTTTTCCATGGAAACGATTGGCTGCATGACATCAAGGAATCTTCTTCGATTGTTCATGAAGTGGTGGAAGGGTTGCAATACCGTTTCCGTTTTCAGCACTGGAATCGCTTCTCTCCCTGGCTCACGCCTTTTCATCGTTACTTCGTTATTCTTTTGCGTTTACACGGCAAGGTTTTTAAACGTAAAAAATTGTTTCCCGTCGGGTTGACTCTGGCGGTAAGCGGGGTTGAGCGTGCAAGCATTGGCAAACACCCGCACACACTGACGTATCAGTGGATGAAAAAGCATTTCAGCGTGTACACACTAGCGACACCCCCACGTCTTGACCAACTGTCCTCCAGCGTATCCATGACGCAAGATACATTAACGCACAGCATTCAAGGCTTGTCACCGCAGCAGTTAGTAGAGCTCATCTGGGATGCGCGGTGCTGGCGCAATCATGTTAGGAGATCTGTGCGTCTGTCCACAGCAGGGTTTATTGTTTTCTGGGATCCTAGCCGAATTGAGAAAATCAGGTGCGCTATCAGCGATTCGTTAAAAAAACATCCTGGGCGTTCCTGGATCAGGCAACGGGTGTTGCAAATGAGCTACGCCTACTTACAGGCCGAGCCCTTGTCGGATGCCGGGTTCCTTGTTGGTTACCCACAGAACGATGAGGCAACGATCGGCGATTGCGACGAATCGTCATTGCCGGGAGTCGGGTTTTCAAACCCTGAAGCAACTGCGCTACGTACAGGCAGTAAATTTACCGCCGGCAAATCAGAGGGAGTCATGGTCGAAGCGACTACAATCTATGGTGTTGCCGAATGTACAAATTTTAAAACCACGCTTTGGGAAACCATCGTGGATCTACAATGATGGGCCAGAGAGGGCTCTTAATCGTTATGTGTGACCTTTCAAATCGCAGCGTTGTGGGCGTCCTGCTTTTCATGCTCGTGGCCTGTGCGCAAGCCAACGCCCAAAGTTTGTCGGCCACTCTTATTAGGACCACCGACACATTCAACTGGACGATCCCGAGTCCGGATCCTTCTGCTGTGGTCTATGTGCCCGGGGCCAATGCGCTTTTCATCGCCGATTCCGAGGTCAATGAAACCGCCCTTTTTTCTGGCAGCAACGTCTTTCACACGGACATGAACGGTGGCCTCCTGGAGTCATTTTCCACTCTGGCTTTTACCGACGAGCCTGCAGGGCTCACGGTAAACCCGGCGAACGGGAACCTGTTTATATCGACGGATAATTCACCTCGCGGTATCTATGAAATAGATTCAGGTGCCGACGGCGTCTTTCGAACGGCCGATGACATCATTTCGTTCTTCAACTCAACCGACTTTGGTTCGCAAGATCCGGAGGGCCTGACCTACAACCCGCTGGATGGTCGTTTGTACATTGTCGATGGAGAGGCAAACCTTGTTTATGTCGTAGATCCGGGTGCGAACGGATTCTTTGATGGGGTTGCCCCATCAGGTGACGATTCGGTTGTCGAGTTCAGCACCGCAAACCTTGGCATCGTAGACCCTGAAGGGATCGCCTATGACGCCCTCTCTGACGGACTGTACATTATCGGCGAGCCGGAGGATCAGCTTCTGCACATGAGCACATCGGGTGAGCTGATCAGGCTTGTGGCGCTGGACTCTCAGCTACTGCGCAAACCTGCCGGCCTTGCTCTGGCGCCCAGCAGCCTGGGCAATGGTGGCCAGAGTCTTTTTCTGGTAGACAGGGGAGTCGATAATGACTCCGATCCGGACGAAAACGATGGACGTCTGTTCGAGTTTGCATTGCCGCCCATGGCGGGAAATGAAGCGCCAGTCGTCAGCATTACGGCACCCGTCGGGGGGCAAGGAGTCGCACCGAACACGCGCCTGTCCTTTTCTGGCGTGGCGATAGATACCGAAGACGGTGACCTGTCCGCCGAACTCGTCTGGCAATCTGATCTGGACGGCCGCATTGGAACCGGTGCCGCGTTTTCAACCTCGCGGCTATCGCCAGGGTTGCATGAAATTACCGCATCGGCCGTTGACTCCATGCAGGCGCAGTCATTCATGTCTGTGACTCTGCGTATTTTCCCGGCAGGACGCGTCATCGTGGAAAGGCGCATCGCGAGCAGTGCAGATGATGCAGAGGAACGCGGTTTGACAGGCAATATATGGCTTTCAAGTAGCGATCTGGAGCTTTCTCAGGATAAGCAGGTGGAGCAAACCGTCGGTCTGCGGTTTAACGCGCTGCAGGTTCCAACGGGTGCGGTCATAGAGGAGGCATTCATCCAGTTCGAGGCCGAAAAATCCGAAACACAGTTTGTGAATCTGGAGATTCGAGCTCAAGCGAGTGACACGGCAGAGCCCATTATCAGGCAGGAAAACAATCTGCGTAATCGCGCAACCACTGGTGCTGCAAGTCTGTGGCAACCCGCAGGCTGGGCTACTGTGGGTGAAGCAAGCACCGCGCAAAAGAGTGCTGATCTGACAGCCGTGGTGCAGGAAGTGGTCGACAGAGCGGGCTGGAGCGCGGGCAATTCCATGGCTTTTATCATTACTGGCAGTGGGCCAGGCAGACGCACGGCTGTGTCGTTCGACGATGACCCTGATTCAGCACCCTTGCTTTACGTCCAGTACCGTGAAATTGCACCGGCACCAGAACTTGCCATTGTCAGTCCAGCCGATGGAGAGAGCTTTGGCAGCGGAGTTCCGGTGGTTTTCAGTGCTATTGCCAACGACGTGCAGGACGGTGATCTGAGTGAATCGATTGTCTGGGAATCATCGCTGGATGGCCCTATCGGCACTGGTGAATCGATAACAACAGCCAATCTAACCGCAGGCGTACAGTTGCTGACGTCGACGGTTGTGAATTCGGCAGGCAGGGCGACGACAACGGGCGTTTCAGTGGTTATCGAAGCTCCGCCGAATGATGCGCCTTCCCTGTCGATAACATCACCTTTCAATGGATTCCAGACCTTGATTGGAGCGCCTGTCAACCTCACCGCTACAGCCGTTGACGCCGAAGACGGGGATCTTGCCGATCTTGTTTTCTGGGTCTCTGATCTGGATGGAAATCTTGGTTCCGGAGCTGCTGTGAGCGCGGGAACGCTCTCCGTTGGAACCCATCAGATAACTGCCAGTGTGGCTGACAGCAGTGGCGTGAGTAGTGATGCGACAATCTCGGTGACCGTCCGATCACCCGTCAATACAGCGCCTTTGCTGACAATCGCGGCTCCAACTGATGCGTTGGAAATCGATGTGGATACCGAAATCAGGCTGGTCGCCTCGGCCAGAGATTCGGAGGATGGCAACTTGTCAGGGGCAGTCTCCTGGTCGTCAGATCTGGATGGACCTCTCGGGTCTGGTTCACCGTCAGTTTTGTTAAGCGAAGGTTTGCACACGCTGAGCGCATCGGTTACCGATTCTGGCAATCTGCCTGCGTCGGCATCTGTGACGGTTCAGGTTGGGCCGGTGGGCTCTCAGGACGTCACATTAAGTGTGCGTGTCAATTCGCCTTCCGATGATGCCGAGGAAAGAGGTGAGCGTGGCCGAATAGTGCTGGACAGTCGAGATCTGGAGATGGCAATTGATCGTGAACGCGCCAATGCCGTCGGAATGCGCTTTACGAATGTGCAAATACCAAAGGATGCGGGAATTATTTCGGCATTCATTCAATTTCAGGTTGACGAACCCACTTCTGACCTTGCGTTTCTGGATATCACCGTTCAGGAAGACGACGATCCGACAACGTTTACTACTAATCGGTTTGATATCTCGTTGCGTCCCCGGTCGGCATTGAGTATCGACTGGTTGCCTTCGCGCTGGCTGGCAGCAGGTGATGCCGATATAGCGCAACAAACGACAGATCTGAGCCCGTTGGTTCAGCGGATTGTCAATCGCGATAACTGGTCTCCCGGTAACGCCATGGCGTTTCTGGTAAACGGCGATGGAACCCGTACAGCGGAGTCGTTCAACGGTGACACAGACGGTGCGCCACAACTGATTGTTACCTACACGCTGGACAACCTTGCACCTGTGGTCAGTACATCCAATGATCTGTCAGTGATGCTCGGTGAGAGTGCGCTGATCAGTGGTACGGTCGACGATGATGGCAGACCTGCTGATACCGGGATCCTTACGACTGAATGGGTGGTAACCGATGGTCCCGGTATTGCCACGATAGGTGATCAGGCAAGCTTGTCTACCTCAGTCAGTTTTGATGCTGTGGGAACCTACACGCTGTTGCTTAAGGCCAGTGATGGTCAACTCAGTGCCTACGATGAGCTTACAATCACGGTTGCCCCGAGCCCGGAAAACCTTGCACCTGCGGTATCGGCTGGGCCTGACCTGCGCGCAACATTTGGTGAAACTGTGTTCCTTTCGGGGACGGTCAGTGATGATGGATTACCTGGAACCGGCGTTGTGGAAAACATCAGCTGGGTACAACTATCCGGACCTGCAGATGCGGCGCTTGGCAGTGCGGGTAGTCCGGGCACCGTCGCTCAGTTCTCACAGCCAGGTGTCTATGCTTTCGAATTAAGTGCCTTTGATGGAGAGTTGCCAGCCTCTGATCGGGTGGTCGTGAATGTCGTGGACACTTCAGGAAATGTCAATCTTGTCATCCCGATCGTTGATGGGGATGATGATGCAGAAGAGACTGCATCGGGCTCGGTCCGCTTGTCCAGTAGCGATCTGGAGCTTGTCGAATCATCATCCGAACAACTTGTGGGTATGCGATTTCGGACGCTGGCAGTTCCGCCCGGTGCAACGATTACCAATGCGTATGTGCAATTTACAGTCGACGAGCGGGACTCGGAATCCACCCGCTTGACCATTCAGGCTGAACGATCTGATAATTCGGCCGCCTTTACCACCGCTGCCCGGTCACTCACTGCAAGACCACTCACACAATCGTTGGTCAACTGGGTGCCAGTTGCCTGGGACATAGCTGGAGAATCCTCTGACAGACAGGCAACCCCTGACCTCAGCGCTGTTGTACAGGAGGTTATTGATCGACCGGGTTGGCGTGAGGGCAATGACTTGAGTATTTTTATTTCAGGTAGCGGAACACGCACTGCAGAGGCATACGATGGTGAGCCGGATGCTGCGCCCCGCTTGTTTATAGAATTCCAGATCGGTGAATAATCCTGTTGTGCTAAACGATTCGGCTGCACCTGCTGTCATCGCGGTTATCGGTTGTGATGGCTCTGGTAAGTCAACCCTGTCGAGGTGGCTTGCCGAGGAGCTTGGACAGAGAAAACAGGCGCAGTTTATTTATTTCGGTACGGGGGATGGTCCTGGGACTCCGATCATCCGGGTGCTGAACTGGTTGAAGCAACGCAGCCGGTTCAATCTCAAGAAGCCCGTTGCAGCCGCTCCCTTATCTGGCGAGCCCACCACGGTCGTTGAGAAACACGCCGTGATAACGGCTGCAGATTCCGGGCGTCAGAAAAACAAGCCACCTACAATACTCAGGCTTGTGTGGGCAGCTGCGGCTCTGTCAGATCGGCACGCGAAAATGCGCCAACTGAAGCGTTGTGTCAGTGACGGAAAGTTTGTTGTTACCGATCGCTATCCACAGGCAGAATTCTGGGGCGTGCACGATGGGCCGCGTTTGGGATATCTTCTTGAATCAGGTTCCAGAGGCCTGTCTTACACGATTGCCAAGTGGGAGCAATCGGCTTATTACAGAATGGTTCAGAGAAAACCCGATCTTGTGATTTTGCTGGATGTGTCTGTAGAGGTCGCCCACGCGCGACGTCCTGAAGAGCCCGTTGATGAACTCACCAGACGTATCAAGGTTGCTCAATCGCTGCGATTTCAGGGTGCGGTACGTGTGGTGCTTGATGCCAGTGAGGCACTGGAGATCGTGCAACAAAAAGCATTGCAGGCGGCTTTGGCTTGTCACCGGAGTGGGCAGGATTCTGATGGTGAAAAAATGCATGTTAAGGCAGGAATGGAGAATTAGCCCACAGAATTTGCTGAAACGACTGTTAACGTTCGTAGTATGTGAATTACTGTTCGGAACGTTGCTTAAAACCGCAGGTACACTAGCGTCAGTTCAATCGCGGTAATGTCAATATTTTGCTCAACTTCAACGACATAGCAGTCATTGCAGGGCTTTGCTTCATCAATGTGGTGAGCGCAATAACCATGCATCGCGCTGTCTTAAGTAATCAGGCGCTGGCCCAGCGACGCGGCCTTTATGAGGTGCTAAGCATCATCGGCTACCTCGTTGCCTTGGCGTTGTGTCTGCTCTGCGTATTCAACTGGGTAGAGAACGCGGCTTTCGTATTTTTCTGCACTGCAATCTGGGCACTGTTCAGCGTGTGTGTCGTTGCCAGGCTTTGGTGGACTAATCCGGTCAATAGAAAAGAGCGAGTACTGGAGTATCCGGAAACCTGGGTAGATTCAGAGACAACGTCACGTAACGAGTCACCTGCGTTTCAGAATATG
This sequence comes from Granulosicoccus sp., assembly GCA_045110475.1. Taxonomy (GTDB): domain Bacteria; phylum Pseudomonadota; class Gammaproteobacteria; order Granulosicoccales; family Granulosicoccaceae; genus Granulosicoccus. Next base: position 430 of record JBGCGC010000060.1, on the reverse strand, counting down.
GTCGCCGCTTTGGCAGAGCCTGAGCCGGTAATTGAAACCCGCCCAGCGGAACCGTTCGCAGACCCCGCAGCGAGTGCCGAGGTGGTGTCAGCGTCCAGTTTTGAAAAAATCAGAGCCAGAGCGGAGCAACTCAAGCAGTACAGAGATGCGCGGCTGATGAGACACAAGCAGAAGCGATCAACCCAGCGATCTGCCAATCGTAATCTGAGTGCTTACCTGCATAAGCTGTAACTAACGCTGACGAAAGTTTTAAGCGTCTGGCACGCACAGGCCGTATTGCCAGTGTAGTGTGACCTTCAAACGCTTCAAACAGAGACCACCAAAACGCCCTCAGCAAGGCGCTGTTCGCAGGCAAGGTCGGGATCCTTGTCAAGAACAGCAACGCGGCGGAGGGTGTTTTGTTGGTCTCCCGAAGGGCGGCTCGTCCAGG
>JBGCGC010000059.1:0-8513 GCA_045110475.1 Granulosicoccus sp. | reverse complement strand
CAAGGACAAGGACAAGGACAAGGACAAGGACAAGGACAAGGACAAGGACAAGGACAAGGACAAGGACAAGGACAAGGACAAGGACAAGGACAAGGACAAGGACAAGGACAAGGACAAGGCCGCGGTGACCCGGGCCCACCGCAACCCGGTAGTGCGGGTCAGGCTGGTGGCCCACAGGGCACAGGGATTGCCTCTTCCTCTTCAAGGATTGGCGGCCGGCAAGAAGGCTTGACGTTCGAAAGGTCGCCGGAGCAGGCGGCTGAAACGGCTGAGGCGGTAGACGAACTAGTCACGCAACTTGACGGTGCGGGTGTTAGCGAGGAGGATCTTGAGGCCTTGCGTGGTAGCGCCCAGCTGCTCAGAAGTGGCGGAGGTGATATCAACTCCGCTCGGGTTGAGGCGGAATACCGCAATATCCTGCGGCAAATTGAACAACTGGAGGTACAGATTGTTAATAATGCAAGTCCTGATACTGACGGTGTAGAGGCCTTGGTTCGTCAGGGAACGGTGTCTGACACTGCTGCCGACTACTATCGCCGCCTTAGCGAACAGCCGATAAGACTGCAGCGCTAGCCTGAACTACTCATGAAACGCGATAGGCCTCCCCGCCTGAATCTTCCACTGAAAGGCCTTCCGGAAGAATGGGACTGGGCGTGCCCGTGGCTTCATGAATAATCCAGGCTTGGCATTCTGTCGATAGCGCGTCAGTTGTTACAGGGCCATTTTTCGCGCCTGTGGCTTACCATTTGAAGATCGCCTGATTGGACGGGGCACACGCTTTGCTTTAGACTGGTACCTCAAATCGAATTATAGGTATTGCCTTTCGTGAGCGTTTATCTGGTTTATCTCAACACTGCACAGAAGGTTGATACAGTGGAGTTCGGTACCGTGCGGGGTCTGGCCATTGCCAATCCCGCTATCTGTGAGACGCGAGCGCTTGCCAAGGACTATCTGGCCATAGAGGCTGGCGACGAAATCATTGGTTGCAACGGTGATGGAATCCGTTGGCAAGCGACGGTTGACGAGGTCGTGGATGCTACTTCGCAGGATGATGACGGTGAGATGGGTGATCCTGTGCGAATCCTCAAGGGTTCCCTCACCGCGAGGGGGGGGCGCTCGGTAGCGGCAGCCTGCAAGCGTATGAAAGACAATGATATTACCTTGCCAGAAATCATCAATTCGCGCGGCAGTGGCTTCAAACAAGGAGCGTTAGCCAATTTACTGACGGATGTTCAAGCCGAAGAACTCTCTTCAGGACTCAAGTAACATCTAACTAACAAACCAGCTATGCGGAACAGCTACAAGGGTGGTTGCGTCTGCGCATTTATTACACCGAAAGCAGTTCAGTTAGTGTTGTTTTTCGGTGACTGCCGTGTGTAGTTTGTCGAGCTTCGTTACAATAACGGAAAGATACAGGTAGCGCACGGCGGTTTTGCCGCAAGCACTTCACATCGACAGCACCGCAGCTAACTGGCGGTTTATCCTGTAACGCCTGACCAAAAATTTCTTGCTTTCGTTATTTTCAATTTTTCCAGAGAACCTAAATGAGTTTCGATACGCTTACTGCCGGAAGTGATGTGCCTGAAGAGGTTAATGTCATCATTGAAATACCAGCCAACAGTGATCCGGTCAAATACGAAGTGGACAAAGACAGCGGTACCTTGATGGTCGATCGTTTCATGGCGTCCCCGATGTTTTACCCGTGCAATTACGGCTACATACCGCACACCTTGTCCGAAGATGGCGATCCGATTGACGTGCTGGTGCATACCCCTTATCCGCTGGTACATGGAAGCGTCATTGCATGCCGACCCGTCGGCGTTCTTAATATGAAGGATGAGGCAGGGCCTGACGCGAAGCTTTTGGCCCTGCCAAAGAAAAAACTAACCACGCTATATGATCACATCAATGATGTTGATGATCTTCCAGAGCTATTGAAAAAACAGATAGAACATTTTTTCACTCGGTACAAAGAGCTGGAGAAAGGCAAGTGGGTTGAGATTGAAGGCTGGGCCGACGCCGCTAACGCAAAGCGTCAGATAGTCGAGAGTATCGAACGCGCAGCACGCTAGTGGGCGAGGCGAGCGTTTTCAGGAGGGCGGGTATGCCCCCGGTACTGCCTTCGCGACAGGCAACCGACTGTTACCTGCGACAAATCGTTTGTCTTAGGCGCTTGGTGTCTCATCTGATTGTATGCTCTGTGCATGAATGCGTGGAGACAACACAATGAGTGTCCAACCGGGCTTCGGCGTAATCTTCTCTCCGGCGCCGTAGACGAATAATCGCTTGTCCTTGTCGATTGCAAACAACCTCAGATCATCGTCGCCGATTTGTTGCGCTGGCTCTGGTTCAGTGACAGGAACGGACAAGTCGGCACTGCTTTCAGAGGTCGTGTTCTGACTGGCATCATTGCTGATGGTTGATCCTGCCATCGGCGATGTCAACGTTTCAGTAGCGTCTGACACCACGTTTTCTACACTGTTGCCAATGTCGTCGACAAGCTTGTCCGTTACCTCGGTCAACTTTGCATCAGTTTTCTGTACGACGTCCGAATCACTCGAAACGGCTGTTGCGTTGTTTTGTTCGATATCAGCCTGCGTGATCTCCGAACGCTCCGTACTGACTGTCACCTGACGTAGTACGCCTTCTCTCAAGCGCTTTGCCAGCGCCGAATGGCTCAGCTTTCTGGTAAACAGGGGATTGGCGCGATTTCGGTTTGCGGTATCAAAACGCTCGTACTGGGCATCGTCAGATGCGCCCTCAAGCGTGAATACCGCGCTGGATCCAAATTCCTGTCTGAAATGCATGCCGGCCAATGCATTGGTGTCTCGATTGGATGATACGGCGATGAGTTTTCCGATGCCCTGAAGGTCCAGATTTTCGGAGGCATGCCCCGAAGTCGGATTGCCGTGATAAGCCTCAAAGCCCTCTTGCCTTGCCTTGCGAACATTACTCCACGAAGTATCCGACAGCATGATTTTGACGTCATGTGCTTTCAATACCTCCGCCAGAGTCAGTGCAATCTCATTGGCCCCGAAAAAAAGTACACCGTTGGGTTCGGGATTACTGATGCCAAGCTTATCAGCTAGCGGTTTGGCTGTTAGTGATTGAAATACAACCGTGCCTATGATCATGCTGAAGGTCAGAGGTACTAACAGCTCGGACATGGCCACCTCATTTTCCTGAAGGCGAATAAAGAAAACTGAAGAAACGGCGGCGGCCACAATGCCGCGTGGCGATAGCCAGCCAATGAATACGCGTTCGCCAAAAGCCAGATCGGCATTGATGGTGCACAGAAACGCATTTAAAGGGCGTATGAGAAATTGAGCAATAGCCAGTAACAGCAAAATCTGCCATCCGTATTGTGGAATGACACTGATGTCAACACGTGAGGCAAGCAATATGAATAACGTAGAGATCAGCAGGATGCTCAAATCTTCCTTGAAATGTAGTATCTCCTCGACGTGCAGCCCTTTGGTATTAGCCAGCCACACACCCATGATAGTAACCGCCAGAAGGCCTGATTCGTGCTGAATACTTTCGGCAAAAACGAAGGCACAGACCACAGTAGTCAAGGTCAGAACATTTACGAGGTAGTCGGGGACCAGATAGCGGCGCAGTACGTAGGCAGTTGCAAAACCTGCAGCGACTCCGGTGCCCGCACCTACCGAGACAAGTTTGAACAAGATGAAGGTAATGTGGCCTAAACCATTACCAGGCATGTCCAACATGACGAAATCAAACACGATCAGCGCAAGGAATACACCGATCGGATCAATGAGGATGCCCTCCCAGTGCAGAATATGTCCTACCTTGTCGGAAGGTCGGACTGCTCTTAACAGCGGTTTGACAACGGTAGGACCACTTACAACAGCAATTGACCCGAATATGGCGGCCAGTGACCACGGCATATCGAATAGAAAATGCACAGTTGTTGCCAATAGCACCCAGGTTACCAGGACCCCGAGCGTAATCAGTCGTGTCACCACTGCACCATGATTGCGAATGTCGCCAAGCTTCAGAGTCAGTCCACCTTCAAAAAGAATGATGGCCACGGCGATGGACACAATCGGAAAAAGTAGCTCACCGAGTAGCGCATCCGGATCGAACAGTCCGGTAACAGGTCCGGCAACAAGGCCAGCGGTCAGAAGAAACAGGATGGACGGCAGCTTGAATCGCCATGCCAGCCATTGGCATATGCCCCCAAGGGCAGCCATACCGGCAATGGCTATCATAGGATTATTCATGCATTGTTATCGCTTGCTGCTGACACGGTGCCGTGTATTCATCGCCTGACTGCCTCGCAGCTCGTTATGGCGAAGCTGCCACATTTGGGTAGAGTATCGCTGATTTTCGTCTTCGCTGTTGCGAGGCCGCTCTTGTTCATCTGATTTTCAAGCGATCCTCGTGCCATCGCTTGGCGAGAAAAAGCGACGAGCGGGTGTTTTCAGCGGGCAACGAGGTCAAATAGCGATTAAGTACAGCTCGATCAAATCTCAACAGGATCTGTTTGCAAGCAGAAATGCCCCGAAGGTGCTGGCGATAGCAGATAATAGAAACACGTTTTACTGAACCATGCGCCCTGGATTCACATTGATATGGATGTTTCACAATCCCGCCCCGGAGCGCGTCTTGGCGTCATCATATCGATGTTCCCCGAGCTGCATGAAACCTTTATCCTGCGCGAGCTGGTCGCGTTGGAAAAGCGTGGTGTGCGCTTTGATATTTACTCGATGCAACACCCGAGAGACCCCATAACGCTCGATGATGCGATACGCCTGTCTACAGAGCGTACCCGCTATTCAGGTTTGCTGACGCCGGATACAGTCATGGCGTTTGGCAGGACGCTGATCTCTCGCCCGGTAAGACTCTTCAAGGTCATTTTTCAGCTTATTTGGCAAGGTCGTGACCGTCCGATGGATATCGTAAAGAATCTGGCTGTGTTGCCCCTTAGCCTTTTTATCGAGGAGCAGGGCAGGGAGCGTGGGGTTACTCATTGGCACGGCCATTGGGCTAATATACCGACAACGGCCTGCTGGTTTCTGGGGCGTATCCATGGGTATGGCTGGTCGGCGGCTATTCACGGAGAAGATATTTTTTCACCCAACCGTTTCTTGCGATACAAACTTAACGATGCGAGTTTTTCAGTTGTGTGCAGTGCGCACTTTTGCAAACACCTTCAGCATGGCATGAATCTGGACAAGCCGCAGCACATTCACCTGAACTACCACGGCCTTGATCCTCGCGTCACACAACGTGCGCCAGTCCAACGATCAAATGAGGTTATGTCTATTGTCAGCATCGGCCGACTTGTTCCTACCAAGGGTCACGATGTGCTGATCAAAGCCTGTGCAAGACTCCTTGCTGCGGGGTATCAGTTTCAGGTTCAGCTTATTGGCGCAGGTCCGCTTGAAAAGGAATTACGCACTCTTGCATCCACCTCAGGCGTTGAGAAACACATTCACTTTCGTGGTGCACTGGCCTTTGATGATGTCCTGCAAATACTGGAACATGCTGATGTTTTTGCTTTGGCACCGCGATTGATCTCAGGGCATGCCCCCGATGGTATTCCCAATGTTATTGCTGAGGCCATGGCGTTGGGAATACCCGTCGTGACAACGTGCGTCAGTGCTATTCCGGAGCTTGTCAGTGATGGTCATACCGGGTCGCTTGTGGAGGTTGACGATGTCACGGCTTTTGCTGATGCGATAGCCATGATTTCAGAGGATCCGGAACTTGGGCGCAGCTACAGTGATGCTGCGCGTTTGCGTGTTGCACGGCTCTTCGATCAGGATGCCAACATCGATGAACTTCTGCGCCTGTTTGATCGCTATGTCGATGATGATCTTATTGACAAGGCCTTGCCCGACACATGAGCTCACCGGCCAGCTTTTCAAAACGCTCCGATAGCAACAGTTTGAGCGAACCGGTCATTGCCTTTTGTATCGAGGAACTTGGCGTTGGTGGGGCTGAGCGTATGCTGGTGCTCATGGCCAATGAGTTCGTTGAGCGCGGCTGGCAGGTCCATATGCTCTGTCTGGCCAGGGCTGGCGAACTGGCGGACGCTCTTGATGAAGCTGTGCATGTCCATGTACTGCACAAGCGCCCTGGCATCGATATCGGGTTGCCCCGACGCCTACTGGGTTGCCTTGATCAGATCGAACCGGATATTATCAACAGTCATCTTTGGGTTGCCAATGCGTGGACTCGACTGTCTTTGCTATTACGTCGCGTGCCAGTTGTCGTAACTGAACATTCCCGCGACACCTGGAAGTCAGGACTCTATCGCTGGATCGATAAACAGCTTTCAAAAAGAACCAGTCGGCTCGTGGCGGTGTCACAAGACACTGCCGATTTTTATCAGAACTGCATTGGGGTGGCCCAACAACTTGTCAGTATTATCAACAACGGTGTAGATACTTCGCGGTTCGCTGCCGGGTGTGGAAAGTCCAATCGTCGTGAATGGCTCGGACAACACAAGCAAGAAAATAACGACCAACGTACGCCATTTTTCATAGGTACCGTGGGGCGTCTGGTTAGCGCAAAGAACCACGGTCGGCTCATTGAAGCCACACAGCTTCTGATCAAGGATGCCAGCGTCGCCGGTCGCTTCGCCGTTTACCTGTATATCGTGGGCGATGGGCCGGAGCGATTGTCTCTTCAACAGGCAATCGACGAACGCGGCCTGACTGATCACATTTACCTGATGGGTACACGCCACGACATACCAGACCTGTTGGCTGCATTTGATGTTTTTGTGTTGTCATCCGACAGAGAAGGACATCCACTGACAGCGCTTGAGGCGCAAGCCGCCGGAACGCCGGTTGTGCTGACTGATGCCGGTGGCTGCGCTGAGGCTATTGCCAGTCGCGGTGATCAAACAGGCGGTGAACTGGTGAGTCAAGATGCCGCCGAGCTAGCGAGGGCAGTACGGCAGATGATTCTCCAGCCACAACTGCGCGAAGAACGTGCGCAATTTGCCAGAAAGTATGCACGTGAAAATTTTGACAAGCGCCAGATGATAGATAAGTATGAGGCGATATTTCGAGATGTACTGGATTCTGCTGACTAGTGGGTCGACGCATGTCACATGATGTTGCGCTGCATTGCGCGTGCGCAGCGCCTTTTCAATGTCCGTGACAATAATATCCTCTCGATCAGTGCTTGCCTATTGACATGAGCGGGCGATTCAGGACAAGGTATGCGCGCTATCACGATGTCCCGGTGCGAATGCCGGAATGTCGAACATGTATGATGCACAAAAAACCATAAATAGGAGAAACACGTGAAAACAAGGCTGAGTATTCTTGCAACGCTTGCATTGAGCGCTGGCATGGTGGCACCTTCCATTGCACAAGAAGAAGTAGGCGCCTGTCTGATTACCAAGACCGATATCAACCCTTTTTTCGTCAAGATGAAAGAAGGTGCCTCGGCAAAAGCTGAGGAGTTGGGGGTCACGCTATCAACGTTTGCTGGCAAGGTGGATGGAGATCACGAGACACAGGTTCAGGCTATCGAAACCTGCATCGCATCGGGCGCGAAAGGCATTCTGATTACAGCTTCCGATACCAAGGCTATCGTACCCGTAGTTCAACAGGCGCGTGAAGCTGGCTTGCTGGTGATCGCTCTGGATACACCCCTTGAGCCCATCGATTCTGCGGACGCCACGTTTGCAACTGATAATTTCAAGGCCGGTGAGTTGATTGGCGCGTGGGCTGCTGCTCAGTTGGGTGATGCAGCGGCTGATGCGAAGATCGCCATGCTGGATCTGGCGGACAGCCAGCCGTCAGTAGGTGTTTTGCGCGATCAGGGTTTTTTACAAGGATTTGGTATCGAACTGGGTGACCCCAACCGTTGGGGCGATGAGGAAGATCCACGCATCATCGGCAATGAAGTCACTGCAGGTAATGAAGAGGGTGGAAGAACAGCGATGGAATCCCTGATGATCAAGGATCCGGGCATCAATGTTGTGTACACGATCAACGAGCCTGCAGCTGCTGGCGCTTATGAAGCTCTGAAGGCATTCGGTCGTCAGGATAAGGTACTGATTGTATCTGTTGATGGCGGTTGCCCGGGTGTGCAGAACGTTGCAGAAGGCGTTATTGGTGCCACTTCTCAACAGTATCCACTTCTGATGGCGTCTCTCGGGGTTGAAGCTATTGCTGCCTGGGCGGCGGACGGCACAAAGCCTGAACCCACCGAGGGTCTGGAATTCTTTGATACCGGTGTATCCCTGGTGACTGATCAGCCTGCCGAAGGCGTAGAGTCCATTGATACAGCTGAAGGTATGGATCGTTGCTGGGGCTAGCCTTGACTACTTATGAAACGCGAAATCCTTCCGGAAGGATTTGATGATTTCATGAATAATCCAGGCTAGGAGCCTGCGCGGCAGAAATCAATCGGCTACGAGCAGCCCATTTTTGGCCAAATTTTGCGCTCATTTTCGTCACTTAGCCAGCTAAACTCCTCAAATGAGCACAAAATTTGACTCAAAATTGGACTACTCTCGCTCG
>JBGCGC010000058.1:0-46028 GCA_045110475.1 Granulosicoccus sp. | reverse complement strand
TCGTTTCCACCGTCGTCAGAACAAGGCAGAAAAGCGACGCGTATTGGGTATACGGGGAGCTTTTCTAACGCTGGGCTGGCGGCGATGGGGACGAAATGTGACGAAATGTGTTGACGAATTACCCGCGTGGCCCACTAGCAGCTTTCAGGACACCACGCTGTATCTGATCTTCCTCGATCGATTCAAACAAGGCCTTGAAGTTGCCTTCACCAAAACCATCGTCACCCTTTCTTTGAATGAACTCGAAGAAGATTGGACCAATAACCGTTTTAGAGAAAATCTGTAACAGTATCCGGGTTTCACCGCCACCTATCACGCCTTCACCATCGATCAGGATGCCGTGCCTTTTCATCCGCTCGATGGGTTCTTCGTGATCAATAACTCTTGCAACTGATTTTTCATAATACAAGTCCGGTGGACCTGGCATGAAATCGATGCCGCTAGCGCCAATCCGGTCGGTAGCTGCGTAGATATCATCGGTACCAACGGCGATATGTTGTATACCCTCACCTTTATATTCCCGAATGTATTCTTCTATTTGACTGTTTTCATCAGCGCTTTCGTTAATCGGGATCCGGATCTTGCCGCACGGTGATGTCAGTGCCCTGCTGGTCAGCCCGGTTACCTTGCCCTGAATATCAAAAAAACGTATTTCCCTGAAATTGAAGGCTTCAGCATAGAAATCGTACCAGGTATCCATGTTACCGCGCATGACGTTATGGGTCAGATGATCAAGGTAGTAGAAACTGGCCCCCACAGGTTGCGGGTCGCGTTTGCCAAGCCAGTCGAAGTCATCATCGTAAGGGCTCTTGCCCTCATCGTAGTCTTCTACGAAGTACAACAATGACCCGCCAATGCCGATAACCGCCGGTGCGTTTATGGATTTGCCATCACCGGTGTATTCAGTTGCACCATAGTCAACGGCACATTGCAGCGCGTGCCTGGCATCCACCGTACGCCATGCCATGGCCGGCGCACAGGGCCCGTGCTCGCTAACGAACTGCGCCGCGTGGCTACCCGGTTCGCGATTTATCAGGTAGTTGATCGTTCCTTGTCGGTACAGTGAAATGTCGCGGGCTTTGTGTCGAGCAACTTCCACATAGCCCATGGCGATGAAAAGTTGCTCAAGTACAGCTGGCTGCGGGTGAGCGAATTCAACGAATTCGAAACCGTCAGTTCCCGCAACATTGTGGTCATCAATGGTGGCTTTGGGTGCGTCATGAGGGAAGGGACCCATGGGCGTCTCCTGATTCTGGTTGGCGTGGCTTTCGTGCCCTTCCACGCCAGAGGTTGGTGCCCCGGCCCGCGGGGATTTGACGACTACGCAACAGCGCTTACTCGTCAAATGCAAATTTAACACCAATAATGTTGAAAATACAACATTATTTTTCGCAAGATACCGTTATCGATCAGCAGGCATCTACTCCGCAAATGCGATACACAAATCCATGACATTGGTCCCGGTGGGGCCTGTTGTCACCAGTAAGTCCAGATTCGCCAATGCAGTGCCGGCATCCGCACACTGCAAGTGCTGAGCAATATCGATAGCCTGCTGTTCGGCAAAGCCTGTGCTCGCTTCATCAACCAGACCACCCGCGTCTACGGTCGGCCCATCGGTACCGTCAGTACCGCAGACCAGCACGGAAAGCGTGCCATGCACCGCTGCTGTAGCAGCCAGTGACAAGGCAAGATGCTGATTACGCCCACCTCTGCCCGGCTTATCCGGCAATACCACCGTCGGCTCACCGCCCCAGATATAGATCCCGTGTGGAGCAGTGGTTAGCGTGCGGGCAACGCGCTCAGACACCGCATCGACATCACCGTCAAGATTTCCTGTGGCTTGTTGCAAATCAAAGCCTTGCTCTTGCGCCGCATCAGCAACCGCTTTCTGGGCAATTGCCGAAGAGGCAATTATTTTCGTGGACACCCGTCGCCAGACAGGCAGATTCTCAGGCATATCGGTGGCTGCATCTGGCACCAGTAAACCTGAGCCAATATCACCCAGAACATCGCCGGGTACGTCGCTGATCAACAATTGCAGCACCTTGCATTTGAGCACCTTGCCAAGCTTGCCGCCCTTGATTAGAGAAATCTGCCGCCGGTGCCGGTTCATCTCGCCGATAGGTGCGCCACTGGCAAGCAACTTGTCGGTAGTGGCTTTCAGGTCAGCCAGTGTCAGGTTGTTGTCAAGATGTTCAACCAGTGCCGATGCACCACCAGATACAAGAAAAATCAGTTGATCTTCTTCTGCCAGATTGCCAACAAAGTCGTACAGGCGAGCGCCTGCATGAAGTGATTGTTCGTCGGGAACCGGGTGGCCGGATTCTATACACTCAAGACGCGCATCAGCGCGTACATCGTCACTCAAATGATGGTGTTTTGTTATCACCAGCCCGGTTACAAGCCTGTCCCCGAGAACATCAAGTGCACCTTGCGTCATGGCATCAGCGGCCTTGCCCACCGCAACCAGATGCACGGGCGCATCAAACCGTTCTTTGCTCAACGCACGGGTTGTGGCCTGTACACCACCCACAGCATCCACGCCGGCCTGAAACAGTTGCAAAAGAATCTCTTTACGCTGTTGTCTATCCATGAATTGTATCTACCTGTTATGAGTAGGGGTCAGATCTGTGATAACGCCTGTTCGAGATCGGCCTGTATGTCTGCCACATCCTCAAGACCCACCGCCAGACGCACAAGGCCTTCACCGATGCCAGAGGCCGCGCGATCCTCTGCGCTAATGCGTCCATGGGTGGTGGTTGCCGGATGCGTGATGGTAGTTCGGGCATCACCGAGATTTCCTGTGATGGAGCACAAACGCACGGCATCAATGCAACGCCAGGCCTTGTCTCTGCCACCGCATATTTCCATGGACAATATGCCGCCAGGCGTTTTCTGCTGACGCTCTGCCAGCGCCTTGTCGGCGTGTGAATCCAGTCCCGGATAATGAACATGCGAAATTTTAGGATGCTCATTCAACCACTGAGCAAGCGTTGCCGCATTGTCTGAATGCCTGTGCATGCGCAAGCTCAATGTCTCCAGTCCCTTGATAAATACCCAGGCATTAAATGGACTCATACACGGCCCCGCGCTTCGCATGAATGCCGTCAGTTTGGTGATCAGCTCAGCCGACCCGACAACCGCACCACCGACGCATCGCCCTTGTCCGTCAAGGTATTTGGTGGCTGAATGGATAACAATGTCGGCGCCGTACTCCATGGGCTTTTGCAGGACTGGCGTACAAAAACAATTATCGACCACCAGTTGTGCATCGTGCGCATGCGCCAGATCAGCAAAAGCCCGAATGTCAGCCAGCTGAGTCAGTGGGTTTGTCGGTGTCTCAAGGTAAAGCAGCCTGGTTCTGGCATTGACCAGCGGTGCCCAGCTATTGACATCAAGTCCGTCTGCCCAATGCACCGTGATGCCGTATCGCGGTAAAAAATTCTTGAAAAGATTCACTGTGCTACCAAACATGTTTCTCGTAGCAACTATCTCATCCCCTTGCTGCAAGCTACCCAGCAACAGTGTGGCCGTTGCTGCCATACCCGATGCAGCCCCGATACACGCCTCACCGCCTTCCAGTGACGCCAGTCGCTGCTCGAATATCTGCACGGTCGGATTGGTGAAACGTGAGTAGATCGGCCCGTCAGATTCGCCACCAAAGCGCGCAGCCGCCTCCGCTGCATTTTTAAACACATAACTGGAGGTGGTCATGATGGGCTCACCATGCTCACCGTACTGGGAGCGCTCAAACCCACCCCTGATAGCTAGCGTGTCGTCACACCAGTTTTCTGATGCACCCGCAGGCGTTGATGTTGTTGTGTCTGTGTTGCTCAAATGAGTATCCGTTTGGCGATGCGAGTGCACGTCAGGGAACTTCTTTAATCCGGAGAATGAAGGAGGCCCGACTCGGCGTAACTGTCATGGTACTAGAATCATGGCACTGTCCGCTCAAGTTGTCTTATATGGCAAGTCCATGACGCAGACCATCGCGCAAGGCCGAATTAACTGCGCACAGACCTAATCTGACTTATCGGACAGGCTGTTTATAATTACCGTTGAACTTTCTGTGCGACGATTACATCAAAAACGTTAGTTGACTCATGCAAGGAAATAATTGCCATGCCGTTCATGATGAAGATCCCTTTTGCCAACAGACACGCATCTTGCCTTCTCCACAACGGATTGAAGGTAATTGCGCTCAGCTTTGCGCTGGTTGTGTCAGGCTGTTCAGATTCGGACTCCGATCCGGACACTGAAAGTACAGACAGTCAGGCACCTGCCAACGCCGACAACCCGTCCGATGTCAGTAGCGACTCGGCAACGCAGGCCAGCTATCGCCTGACGTTCAATGCCATCTGGAGTGATTCAACGCATTCGCTGAATTTTCCCGGCAATCCCCACTTCTCCGGACTGGTGGGCGCGGTTCACAACGAACAGATAAGATTCTGGGAACCCGCTCAAATCGCAACACCCGGGATCCAGCGCATGGCTGAAACCGGCGGCAAGTCTACATTACTCGCCGAAGTACAAACCGCTATTGATTCCGGGCTTGCGTTGGCTGAAATCAGCGGTGGCGGCATAGCCCGTTCTCCCGGTACTACCGCCATCGAATTCACAGTCAGCCGCGACTATCCGCAAATAACGCTGACCAGCATGCTGGCACCCAGCCCGGACTGGTTTATCGGGTTACACAACTATCCCTTGCTGGTCGATGGCCAGTTTATCGAATCCGCCACTATCGAACTACCGTTGTACGACAGCGGTTCTGACAATGGCGCGCAGTACACGTCCGCAAACGATGCCGCTGATCCGCTCTCGCCTATCGCAACGGTGTCCAGTGACCCGTTGGACTCACCCTTCACGGACGGTACTCCGAGCGTCGGGTCGTTTACGCTGGAAAGGTTGTCCGTCCAGTAGCGCGTCGTGACAGAACCTTGAGCTTTTGTGCCAGGGCGCAGCCACAAGCGTAGCGTCCCACCGCTTGACGGCATAACTCTCACAGATATAGGCTTGTGACCGGGTGTTACATATCGTCTGACCGTCCGCCCGGGACACAAACTTGGAGAGACACAAAATAATGAAGCTCAATCGTACCAAAAGCTCAACGGCGCTGGTCGCAGGCGCTCTGCTGGCAGCACCTGCCATTCTTGTTTCGACGGCACCGGTCAACGCCGCTGAAACATCGATAGCAACTGTGGTAAAAATTGCCGGAATCCAGTGGTTCAACCGCATGGAAGAAGGCATTAAACAATACGCGGAAGACACCGGCGCCAATGCCTTTCAAGTCGGACCTGCACAAGCTGATCCACAACAGCAGGCAGCACTGATTGAAGACATGATTGCTCAGGAAGTCAACGCACTTGCGGTCGTACCCATGTCTCCCGAAGCTCTGGAACCTGTGCTCAAGCGTGCGCGTGGGCAGGGGATCGTGGTCGTCACCCATGAGGCGGCCAGCCAGGAAAACATCGATTACGACATTGAAGCATTTCGCAATGAAGACTTCGGCGCCAACCTTATGGAACAGCTTGCCACTTGCATGGGCGGCGAAGGTGAGTACGCTGTATTTGTCGGCTCGTTGACATCACAGACGCATAACCAATGGGTTGATGGTGGTATTGCCCATCAGGAAGCTAACTATCCCAACATGACACTGGTAGGTGACAAGAACGAGACCTTCGATGATTCTCAAAACGCCTATCAGAAAGCTCAGGAAGTATTGCGTGCCTTCCCCAACGTCAAAGGTATGCAGGGTTCGGCATCCACGGATGTTGCCGGTATCGGGCTGGCTATCGAGGAACGCGGTATGGAAGACGACACCTGCGTCTTTGGTACCTCACTACCCTCAATCGCGGAGCAGTATCTGGACACCGGTGCTGTCGACGGAATCGGTTTCTGGGATCCTTCTGTCGCAGGCTACGCGATGAACAAGGTTGCGCAGATGGTTATCGATGGTGAAGAGGTCACCGACGGGATGGACCTCGGACTTCAAGGTTACGAATCCGTGAAACTGGAAGGAAAGGTTATCTATGGGCAGGCGTGGGTCAACGTCGACAAGGCCAATATGGCTGACTACCCGTTCTAGATGGCTGACTACCCGTTCTAGTCAATCCCTTAAAAGTCATTAGCGCACCGCCACAGACAGACTCCCCGTGCATGGAGCTATTTAATGAACTCGTCGTGGCGGTGGGCTTTGATCCTTTCTTACCCGCACCATAACAACAATAAACACCATGGCCGATGACGCAGTAGCACATGCGGAGCAACCCTTTGTGCACATGCACAACGTCACCAAACATTACGGTGGCGTTATCGCCCTCGACGGTGTGGATGTCACGATTAAACCCGGAGAGGCCGTTTGTCTGGCAGGTGAGAACGGTTCCGGCAAGTCGACGCTTATCAAGATTCTGGCAGGCGTCGAGCAGGCCACTGGCGGTGATGTTCATATCGGCGGGAAGCGGCATCATCGTCTGGATCCACGTATCTCGGCTGCTGCCGGTGTCATGGTCATCTATCAGGATTTTTCCTTGTTCCCCAATCTTAGCGTAGCTGAAAACATTGCTTTCTCCAGTCAGCTCGCAACCGGCTCGCGATTTGTCAAAAAACGCAAGAACACACAACTCGCCCACCGTGTTCTGCAACGCATCGATGTGGATATTCCGGTTAATGAGCGAGTCGAGAACCTGTCAGTAGCGCACAAGCAATTGGTCGCCATCTGCCGCGCACTGGCATCCAATGCCCGGCTCATCATCATGGACGAACCCACCACCGCACTCACAGAGCGCGAAGTTAGCTCATTGCTATCGATTATCCGAAAGCTGAAGGATGAGGGTATCGCAGTTTTGTTTGTCAGCCACAAGCTGGCAGAAGTGCTGGAAGTTTGCGAAACCGTATTCGTCCTGCGAAATGGCAATCTTGTCGCGCAGGGTCCCGCCAGCGAATTCGACGCAACCTCACTTACGCGCCATATGACGGGTCGCGATGTTCCAGACGCTCCGCCCAGTGCCATGCAAGGTGCGCCACAAACTTTGTTCTCCGTTTCGCAACTGTGCAAGCGGGGCGCGTTTGAAGACATCAGTTTTGTCCTGGGTGCCGGTGAGGTTCTGGGCGTCTCGGGTTTGCTTGGCAGTGGCAGAACATCGCTGGCCAAAGCCCTGTTCGGACTGGTGCGAGCGGACAGCGGCAGCATCTGCCTGGCAGACCAGCTCATAGCGCTGGGTGATCCGCTGGCCGCCACGCAGGCTGGTATTGGTTACGTACCTGAAGATCGTCTGACCGAAGGACTCTTCCTGACGCAGTCCATTGTTCGCAACGTGGCTGTCGGCCGACTCGATTCACACGTCAAAAAAGGCTTTCTTGACTTGTCATCACTCACCTCGGAGGCCGCCAGCTGGCTAAGCCGTCTGAGCGTCAAGGCACCGGATATTGATGCGGCCGTCAAGTCGCTCTCCGGCGGTAATCAGCAACGTGTTGCTCTCGCTCGCTGGTTAGCACGTGCACCGCAGGTGTTGATTCTCAACGGACCCAGTGTTGGCGTCGATGTGGGTTCCAAGGCCGATATCCACAACATCATTCGCGAACTGTCACAACAGGGCATTGGCATCATCGTTATCTCTGATGACTTGCCCGAACTCCTTGCCATCTGCCATAGAATCCTCGTTATGAAAAACGGCAAGCTGACTGAGGAGATCAGTAGTGGCTCAGTGAACGAAGCCGAACTGACTCACCGGTTAGCCTCATGACGTCGGTGTTCAACAAGCAGTTTTTGACACGTAACGAGACTCTGGTTGCGCTGGTCATCATTCTGTTTTGCGTGTTCGCAACAGTCAGCGATCCACGATTTCTATCAGCCACTACCCTGACTGATCTGCTACGCGCATCCATCGTGCTGGGTATCTTTGCAATTGGTGCCATGCTGGTGCTCATATCCGGCGGCATCGATGTCAGCTTTACCGCCATCGCTGTGTTTGCCATGTACGCAAGTACCGTACTCACATTAGGCACCATTCCGGAGCTTCCCTGGTATCTGATTTTCGGTTTGTCTATCGTCATTGGCGCAGCTCTTGGTGCATTGAACGGTTTGTTCATTGCGCGCTTCGGGCTACCTACATTAATCGTCACGCTGGGCACCCTATCGGTATTCAGAGGTTTTTTACTGACCTTCGTCGGCTCAGAACGCATCTCCAAACTTCCACCGGGCATGCGTGATTTTTCCCGCTCCATGATCGTGCGCGGCACCACCGAAGCAGGCAACTTTTACGCCTTGCCACTGGCGTTTGCAGCGCTGGTTTTCGTTGTTGTCCTAACGTGGTTCATTCTTAATAAAACCCTGCTTGGCAGATCTATCTTCGCTATTGGCGGCTCCGTTGAAAGTGCCCGACGAGTTGGCATCAACGTGCGAGGTATTCAGTTCTTTGTGTATGTCTATGCCGGTGCACTGGCCGGTCTTGCCGGCATCATTCATGGATCACTGGGCCGCATGGCAGATCCGTTCTCACTGGTTGGGCTGGAGCTGTCTGTCATCGCAGCAGTTGTGCTTGGCGGCGCACGCCTGACTGGCGGCTACGGTACGGTCAGCGGTACTTTACTCGGTGTTGCGCTGATCGTTCTGGTGCAAAACAGTCTGATTGTTCTTGGCATCCCCTCCACCTGGCAATCGGTAGCTATTGGCTTG
This sequence comes from Granulosicoccus sp., assembly GCA_045110475.1. Lineage (GTDB taxonomy): Bacteria > Pseudomonadota > Gammaproteobacteria > Granulosicoccales > Granulosicoccaceae > Granulosicoccus. The sequence goes on along the minus strand of JBGCGC010000058.1, from coordinate 37,354 downwards.
TTGATTCTGATCGGCACCGGACTGCCTGCGTGGCAGGCCAAACGGGCAGCGGAGCAAGCAGCATGACGCTACTGTCCACACCAGAATCACGACTTGCCATCATTACTATCGCCGTTTTTACCGGCATGGCCTTACTGTCACCAGATCGGTTTCTCTCTGAAGGCAATTTGACGTCCATGGCGTTTCAGTTTCCCGAATTCGCCATATTGGCGCTGGCCATGACCTTGACCATGATGACTGGAGGCATAGACTTGTCGGTTGTTGGCGTCGCCAATCTGTCTGCCGTTGTGGCGGCTACCTTGCTGGCAAGCTTTGCTCCGACAGATGTTGGCACTGCTGCGTCATTACCCTGGTTGGCAGTAGCCTATGCGTCTGCGTTAATCGTAGGTGCTTTGGCTGGCGCCATCAATGGCCTGCTGGTAGCAAGACTGGCCTTGCCGCCCATCCTTGCCACTCTGGGGTCAGGCCTTGTATTTACAGGTTTTGCCGTGGCGTTAACAGGTGGCAGTGCGGTTATGGGATTCCCCGACACCGTAGCGTGGCTGGGCAATGCACGTCTGCTTGGTGTTCCTGTGCCGCTGATTATATTCGCAGGGTTGGCATTCGCGCTGCACCTGCTGCTCACCAGAACCGCATTCGGGTTACGTGCCACCATGTACGGGGCCAATCCCATGGCCGCACTCTATGCCGCTATCGATACCACGCGCCTTCTGCTGCGTGTGTACGTGATATCCGGCGCCTTTGCAGCAGTTGCAGGCCTTGTCATCATGAGTCGCGCCAACTCTGCCAAGGCCGACTATGGCTCCAGCTATCTGCTACTGGCCGTCCTGATTGCCGTGCTGGGCGGTGTCAATCCTTACGGTGGACGTGGACGTGTCATTGGTGTTGTGCTGGCCGTCTTGTCCATGCAGTTTCTCTCCAGCGGGCTTAACATGCTGCAAGTATCCAACTTTGCCCGTGAGCTGATCTGGGGAGCGTTGTTAATCATAGTCATGCTCATTAATACCGTCGACTGGCAACGTCGACGCAAAAGTACGACACCCGCTGGAGAAAACCCATGAAAAAAATTCTTAACGCACCAGTCGACTATGTTGACGAGACTCTGCAAGGTCTGATCGAAGCACACCCCGAGTATTATCGATTGCACGGTGATACCGGGCGAGTTGTTGCTCGTGCCAACGCCACCTCGGAAGGAAAAGTCGGCATCGTGACCGGCGGCGGCTCCGGACACTTACCCGTGTTCACCGGCTATGTAGGTACTGGTTTGCTCGACGCCTGCGCAATTGGTGACGTCTTTGCCTCACCCTCATCAGAACAAATGGCTGATGCGCTCAGGGTCGCTGACCGCGGTGCCGGGGTGTTGCGCCTGTACGGTAACTACGGCGGAGATGTTATGAACTTTGATATGGCTGGCGAGCTGGTCGACTTTGAAGACATTACATGTACCACCGTTCTTCTGGCAGATGATGTGGCATCCGCCGGCCCAGATGAGCGAGAGAAACGTCGCGGTGTCGCAGGTATGGTGTACGCCTTCAAGATCGCGGGCGCTGCTGCAGAGAACGGTCAGGATCTGGACAACGTGACACGCATTGCACAGAAAACCGCCGACGCCTGTCGCTCGATCGGTGTGGCATTGGGTCCGTGTACAGTCCCACAAGCAGGCAAGCCCACCTTTGAAATTGCCGATGATGAAATGGAAATAGGCATGGGTATTCACGGTGAACCCGGCGTACGCCGCGGCAAACTGTTGCCAGCGGATGACATAGCCAATGAAATGATGGATCGCTTGCTGGAAGATCAAGCCTTGTCCGCTGGTGAACGTGTCTCGGTACTGGTTAACAGCCTCGGCGCAACACCTGCTGAAGAGTTATACATTCTCTATCGTACCGTCAAGGCGCGGCTGGAGGCCACCGGTGCTACCGTGGTGATGCCGTTGGTTGGACGTTATGCCTGCTCGATGGAAATGGCAGGCGTGTCGTTTACTGTCTGCAAACTGGACGATGAACTGGAAACGCTGTTGAAAGCGCCTTGCGACTGTGCGTTCTGGAGTGTGCGGTGAGTATCGACCGGCAGGCGCTCATCGCAGGCATTGCCAGATTAAAGGCTGCAGCCGAACGGGATTTTGAAAAACTCAACGATGCCGATGGCGCGCTGGGCGATGGCGATCTGGGCATCACCCTCAAGCGTGGCATGGAGCTTGTCACCGAGGCGGTCGATGACTTGCCGGATGATCTGGGCAAGAGTTTGCTGCTATGTGCTCAGGCGTTCACCAAAAGTTCAGGCTCTTCCTACGGAACACTGATGGCAACCGGCTTGATGACCATGGCTAAAACCCTGAAAGGTGAAACCTCCATTGACGCCTCGCGGGTATCAGAGTTGGTTGCCCTTGCCCGCGATGCAATGCAGGCACGCGGTAAGGCAGAGCTGGGTGGCAAGACCGTACTGGACAGTCTGGATGCGGTTGCAAAGGCAACTGATGGTCAACAAGGTAATGATAAGGTTGCCAGCGCCGCCGCAACCGCTGTCGACGATGCGCTGGACAACTTCCGAGACACACAGGCGACCATCGGTCGCGCCCGCATGTTCGGCGAGAAAACCATCGGCATGGACGACCCGGGCATGCTGGCGATGCAAACGATTGTCAAGGCACTTGCAGCGCCTGCTGCGCACTAACCGATCATTCACACCAGAGAATCTTCACCTCCATAATGGCGATCCGGGTAGCTTGCGTGCAGTGCACGGTCAGCTTCACTCAATCGTGGCAATGCAAAGTTATGCTGGTGCCAATAAGGGTAGATAAGCGGTAAGCGGCTGACATCGTCCAGTTGCCGGCATTCTTCTTCTGTCAGCTCAAGCTCGGTTGCCTGCAGACTATCCTCGAACTGGTCAATAGAACGACCACCGACAACCAGTGATGCAATGGCAGGACGCGTGAGCAACCAGGCAAGGTTTACCTGAGCCGCAGAGACACCACGAGCCTCTCCAATGCGGACCAGAACATCCACAATAGCCCACAAACGGTCCTTGTCCCGAATGGGAGGCTCATCCCAACCTGCCGCCTGACGCGAATCGGCAGGCACAGCTTGATCACGGCGATGCTTGCCGGATAGCAGTCCTGCAGCCATTGGGCTCCATACCAGTACGCCTAGCTGTTCGGCCACTGATAATGGCAGTAATTCGTACTCCGCTTCGCGTGCCTCCAGCGTGTAGTGAATCTGCTGGGTGGCAAATCGCGTAGCGTTCATCGCATCGGCGGCTGCCAGTGATTTCATAACATGCCAGGCAGAATAGTTGGAACATCCTGCATAACGCACCTTACCATCACGCACCAGCGTATCCAGCGCCGCCATCGTCTCCTCGACCGCAGTAAGACCATCCCATTCGTGCACGTAGTAAATATCAATGTGATCACGCTTGAGACGCTTTAACGAACGCTCACACTCCCGGATCAGATGCCATCGGGAGGTGCCCTGATCGTTGACCCCCTCACCAATGGGCATGCGCGCCTTGGAGGTGACCATCGCATCCACATCGCGTCCGTGCAATACCTCACCAAGTATCTCTTCCGACAGGCCCAATGAATACATATTGGCTGTATCGAACAGATTGACGCCATGCGACAAACAAAGATCTACCAGGCTGCGAGCCTCTTTAACGCCTTGATTGGCAGCCCGTGAGAATGCACCACGTCCACCGAACGTGAACGTGCCCATCGTGATAGCCGATACTTTCAAGCCGGTTCTACCCAGAGTTCGGTATTGCATGAGCTCTCTCCTTTTATGTAAAGATAGGTGATACAAGGAAGCCGTCGCCTGTCATGAGTCAGACTAGTCAGTCGATAGCGCAAAAGCATTACAGACACTTCAGCCATGTTTATCAATGAGCAGACATGAATAACAAGACAGCCTCAGGGCATGATACCTAAGACCGGTCAACCAGTGGCTCACCCGCAAAGCACAAGCGTCATCATTATTGGGGGAGGCGTAGCCGGCGTATCAGCCGCACTATTTCTGGCTGAAGCTGGCGTACCTTGCGTCTTGTTCGAAAAAGGCCGGATTGCTGGTGAGCAATCATCGCGCAATTGGGGCTGGATAAGAAAACAGGGCCGCGATCATGCAGAGCTGCCATTGATGATGGAAAGCGCTCGACTCTGGAAGCGAATAGCTGCCGAAGTCGATGAAGATATCGGTTATCGTCAGGGAGGTTGTACCTACCTTGCCAAAGACGATGCAGAACTAGAAGGCTACGCCCGTTGGCTGGATAAGGCTCGTCCCATCGGTGTTGATTCGCACTTACTGAGCGCACAACAAACAGCACAGCTGCTTGATCATGACAACGCAACCTATGCCGGCGCCTTGCATACCCCGAGTGATGCCTATGCAGAACCGGCACTGGCGGTTCCTGCCATGGCGCGTCTGGCAGAACAAAAGGGGGCCACGATTATCGACAATATGGCAGTGCGCAAGCTATTGCGCAAAGCTGGAAAGATCGTCGGGGTCATCACCGAAGAGGGGCCCATACAGGCCGATGGTGTCATTCTGGCCGGCGGCATCTGGTCGCGCAGCTTACTGGAAAACGAAGGCGTCAGTTTTCCGCAGTTGGCGGTCAAGTCATCGGTGCTTCGCACCACAAGTGCGCCACACTTCTCTACCAGTACCTTTGGTGCAAGCGATGCAGCGATACGACCGCGCCGGGACGGTGGCTATACCGTTGCGCGTAGCAATGCGGCCGGTCTGGAAATCATACCCGCCTCGTTAAGACATTTTGGTTCTTTCCTGCCCATGCTCAGGAACAACTGGCGCATCATGAAGTTTTCGCTCGGCCCCTCGTTCTTCGGTCCTTTGGGCTACCAGCGCTGGAACGCTGATCAGCACTCCCCGTTCGAATGGGTTCGCACCATGGACCCTTCCCCTGACCTACCTCTGCTGAATAAAGTCATGCATAGTGCCCGGTTACGCTATCCGCAACTCAGCCAGTGTCGTATTGCACAAACCTGGGCTGGCCTTATCGATGTCATGCCGGACGAGGTTTGCACGATAGGTACGGTGCCGCAGTTACCGGGTCTGGTGATTGCTACTGGTCTGTCAGGACATGGCTTTGGTCTGGGTCCCGGTGTTGGCCTGCTTGCCTCGCAGATGGTACTTGGCAATCAGACGAGCGTAAATCCTGATGCACTCGCTGTCAGCCGATTTCGCCGACACAATTCACAACTGTCATCAGCCTGATAGGAAAAAGTTGATAGAAAGGCCGCAAATGCCCGGTGCAAACGGAGGGCAGTTGCGTCAACGGTACGTCGGTGTTATTACTACGGCTCACCTGAATAACAACACCATAACCATGATAAAAAAACTACTCACAACAGTGACGGCTGCGTTGCTGCTGGCAAGCACACAGATTAACGCCGATGAATTCCCCGAACGAGAAGTCCTCGGCGTTGTCATGTGGGGCGCAGGCGGTGCCACCGACACTGTCGCTCGTGCGATCAACCCGGCAGCCGAGGAAGCACTCGGCAAACCCATCGTCGTTCTGAACAAGGCCGGTGGTGCGGGGGCTATCTCAACCGCCTTCGTCAACGCGGCACCTGCCGATGGATATACCTTCCTCTATGGTGCAGAAAATCCACAGTTGCATCCGGTGATGGGCGTCGCTGATCTCGACTATTCGCAGTTCTACCCTGTACGAATTCTGGGGCGTGGAGTGGCCGTGGTCGTGGTCAACGCAGACTCCAAATACCAGAGCATGGAAGAGCTGCTAGCGGATATCAAGGCCAACCCGGGCAATGTGCTGATGGGCTCAACCGGACCGGGCGGCCTGCCTGGCACTGTCGCTGCGCTGATCGGCAACTCTACCGACTTCGACGTCACACCTATTCCCTTTGATGGAGAAGGCCCGGGCTTGACCGCCATGCTGGGTAATGAGGTTGACTTCATGCCGGCCGGAATTTCTGCCGCCGCAGAGCAAATCAAGGCGGGTACCATGCGTGCGCTGGCGGTTGTCAACGACTCACCAGTCGCTTCTCTGGATGGCGTTCCAGCCATTACAGATTCCATTCCCGACATGGCCAAATACCTGCCCTGGGGTCCCTTCTATGGAGTGTTTGTTCGCAATGAGGTGCCCGACGAAATAAAAGCCAAAATGGTCAGCGTGTTCGAAACCGCCTCGCAGAGCGAGCAATACATTGCTCTTATGGAAAACAAGGGCAACATCGTCATGGACTTAAGCGGTGAGGAAGCGTCGCAGTTTCTCAAAAAGTGGCAGCAAGTGACGTCATGGGTCTTACAGGACACAGGCGCTGCCAAAGTGAATCCGGAATCACTGGGTATCATGCGTCCTTGATAGCACTGCCAGCCTTATCCGACTAGCGCCATGAAGCGAGGCGGAGAAGCTCTGTTTGTTGCGGTGCTGATTATCTTCAGTGCCGCAGCACTCTGGCAATCCTACGGCATAGCCGGTTTCAGTAAATGGTCATCCCCCGGTGTGTTTCCCATGCTGGCATCGGCAACCATGCTGATCTGCGCTATCTTCATTCTCCGTAACCACTACCAACAGAACGACCACTCGATAGCAACAGACGAATCGAGTGACGCATCGGTAAGTGCCGACACCGAAGCCGAGAAACCATCACTGGACTCAGCATCCGTGCTACCCAGGCGCGTTGTGATCATTACGTTGTTGCTTGTCTTCTATGTTGTGGCTATGCCGACCCTGGGTTTTCTGTTGTGTTCTGGCCTATTCCTGCTCGCCAGCATCACTTACTTGTGGAACAAACCGCTTTGGCAAGCCCTGTTGGTAAGCGCCGTAGCGCTTGTCGTAATCCATGTCGTCTTTCGACAGGTATTCCAGGTTATCCTGCCGCGAGGCACACTCATCGAGTGGCTCCTTTAGATGGGTGATGCACTTGCCTTTTTCGCCATTGCATGGCTCGACCCCTGGTTACTGATTCTGACCGCAGCCGGTACCTTCGCAGGTATCTATGTCGGTGCCATTCCGGGACTGTCTGTCACCATGGCAACCTCAATACTGATTTCGTTCACGTTCAAGTGGGACGTCAACGAGGCGCTGGCGCTTATTTGTGGTGTATTTATCGGTGGTGTGTATGGGGGTTCACGCACAGCCATCTTGTTGAATATTCCCGGCGCACCGAGTGCGATTGCCAGCGCGCTGGACGGGTATCCCATGGCAAAGAAAGGCGCTGCGGGAGAGGCGATTGGGCTGACCACATTGATGAGCGTATTCGGCGGCTTTATCGGCATTGTCGCACTCGCGTTGTTTGCACCGGTAATAGCCAAGTTTGCCTTGATGTTCAATTCACGTGACTATTTATTGCTGGGCCTGATCGGAATCACCCTTGTTGGCACCTTATCTGGCGAAAGCTTTGCCAAAGGTGCATTTGCCGGTGCACTTGGCGTACTGATAAGCATGGTTGGACTCGACCCGATGACCGCTGAAGGTCGCTTTACATTCGGCTCGGTTACTCTGATGGGTGGCATACCCTACATAGCTGCCATGATCGGTTTTTTTGGTGTCGCGGAAGCCCTGGTGCAACTACGGCAACTTGATCTGCCTGTTGTCAAACAGACAATCGGACGCGTCATTCCTCGTCTGTCTCATATCAAAAAATACTTCTGGCTAGCGATCCGCTGTTCGGGAATTGGCACAGTTATCGGTGCGCTGCCGGGCACTGGCGGTGACATCGCCGCCTTGCTTGCCTATGATCATGCCAAACGATCAACCAGTAATCCGCAGGTGCCTTTCGGCAAAGGAGCAACCGAAGGACTAGTAGCGCCTGAAGCTGCAAACAATGCAGCAGTGGGAGGTGCGCATATACCGATGCTGACGCTGGGGATTCCCGGTGATGCCGTTACCGCCGTGATCATCGGCGCATTGTTTATCCATGGCTTGAAACCGGGGCCATTGCTGTTGGTGGAGACCCCACATCTGTTCTGGTTTATCGTGGGCTCACTGACATTGGCAAACTGCTTTCTCCTGATCTTCGGTCTGACCGGCGTCAGAATCTTTACAAAGATTGTTGAATGTCCAAAGGCCGTACTTATCCCCGTCATTATCATTTTGTCGGCCGTGGGTACTTACGCAATACAGAATAATCCCGCACATATTTACTGGATGCTATTGTTTGGCCTTGTGGGATATTTCATGAAAATTTATGGCTTTCAGGTGGGTCCGGTGATTCTTGGCGTCATCCTTGGGCCCATGATGGATTCCAATTTCAGACGTGCCATGCTGGGCGCCCGAGGCGATATGGGTATGTTTTTCTGGAACTTCGTATCTCACCCCATCAGCTTCATTCTCAGTGTTGCGTTGCTTGGCATACTGGTCTCTCAGTTACCCATCGTTAAAAGGGTACGCACACAGCGCAACCAAGCCTGAGTGCATCGTATACAAAGGTGTACTTTGCATCGACAATGGTGGAATTGTTTATACCTGTCTTGATATCACGTCGCCACATACAACATAGCAATCCTGAGCCCGCGAAATGACGTTGCCGCCCACCAGTCATGCCGCAATGCCGCTTGCCCCTTACATCTATTCACGGAAATCACAAGATGTAATAACTCGATGATCATGGTAGGACGCAATACCGTATAGGCACCGTCACCACCAGAAGCCTCATCGCACATACATCATGCCAATTACCGAAAATCGCTCCTTCCGGATCTTACATCTCTGTCTGCTCGGAACATTGTTTGGTTCGGCAAACGCTGCGGCACAGAACAGCGCACTGGAACTCAAGCTATCGGCGGGGGCGATTTCGCAATCGAGTAACGATGTGCAGATTCCCAACAACGATGAAGGTAGTCGTTTCTCATTGAATGACATTGCTGGCTCAGGACCCTGGCCCGGGGTACGTTTTGAAGGCATCTGGAACTACAGCGAACGACATGCGATTCGTGTGCTTCTGGCACCTCTGAGTTATAGAGAAACAACCAGCCTCGCCGAGCCTATCGAGTTTGCCGGAGGCTCTTTCAATACCAATGAACCGGTAACAGGCGAGTACCGTTTCAACTCATGGCGCCTTGGTTACCGTTACCATTTGTACCCTCGCGAACGCTGGGATCTATGGGTGGGCGCCACGTTGAAGGTGCGCGATGCAGAAATAAAGCTGACGCAAGCCGGGGTCAGTAGTTCGGACGACGATCTCGGTTTTGTGCCCCTGCTGCATCTCGCCTGGGACTATCGCTTTGACAGCCAATGGTCTATCGCAGCCGATGTAGACGCGCTTGCCGGCGGCCCCGGGCGCGCCATCGATCTGGGCGTCAGCCTTAACTATCAAGCCGGGCATCAACTGCGCTTCGGGATTGAATACCGAGTGCTGGAGGGCGGCGCGGATACTGACGATGTCTATAATTTTGCGTTGTTCAACTCAGCTCTTTTGACAGCACAGTACAAACTGTAGGCAAGGTTTGCAACAGCCGGCCAACCAATCACTTGCTACCAGCGATCGGCCTGGCAATACCTGACTCCGGCAGAACGACCGTCTCGTCGGTATACGCTGTAGAAATTTCTGACCCCTGAAACGGTGCTGAAACAAACGGCATTTGTTGATCACTTGGCAGTGAAGCACGCTTGCTCATGCGCCACAACGCAAAGATCACAAACGAGACATGGCAACTGGCCAGCCATAGAAAGAACCCGGGTGGTCCAAAAAGAGAAATCGCTGCGCCTGTTACGATAGGCCCAACCACTGATCCCGCCCCCAAAATCATGACAAGAGCACTGCTGGCTCCAATCATCTGTTCAGGTTTCAGGTGACTGTTAGTGTAGGCAAGCGAAAGAGAATGAATTGAAAGGCTTAATCCACCTGTCATTAGAATGAGCACGATAGGATAGATAGAGTCGATGGAATTGACGGTGGTAGCTGCCAGCGAGGTAGCTACCGAAAGCGCTGCAACAATTGTCATGACCATTCGTCTGTCAAAACGATCCGATAATCGCCCGATGGGCCATTGCAAAATCGCTGCACCGACAGTCAAAAGGGCCATGAACAATGCCGTATCGGCGACTGAAAATCCGGCGCTTCGGGCGTAGACTGCGCCCATGCCAAACACAGTGCCGTTGGCAAACCCGGCAATCAGGGTGCCGAATATTCCCAGTGGCGATGCGCTCACCAGCTCCTTTATCGAGATAGGCTGGCCAGACTCCACCGCTGGCAGCGGGGTAGAACGTAGCAGTAATGGCACCACCGCCAGGGAAATCAGAATCGATACCACCATGTATAGCGTGGCCTCTTCACTGCTGGCAAGATTCAACAGCATCTGACTGCCGGCAACGCCACCAAACGACACTGCCATGTAGAGTGCGAGTACCTGACCTCGCGTCTCTTCCGGCGCACGATCATTCAGCCAGCTTTCGGTCACCACAAGGATACCTGCATAACAGAAGCCGGTAACACATCGAATGATCCACCAGCTGATTTCATCAACAAACAAGGCATGCAGCAAAATGGACACTGAAGCGATGGCTGACATTGCCGCAAAGACACGCACATGTCCGACAAGACGCACAGCGCTTGGCGTCCAGAGCGAACCGACAAGCAAGCCGATATAAAAGCCGGACATAATGAGTCCGATGGCAGCAGAATCGAAGCCTTCAGCCTCAGCGCGAATACCCAGCAAGCTGCCTTGCAAACCGTTCGCAGCCTGCAAGAGTCCAATCCCGAACAACAAGGTCCAGACAGCACGCAAGGTAAACAGCAGTGTCGGTTCCGAGGAACGAAGTGTCATTGGCGGTCAAGTCTGGAACGATAAAAAGAGAATGACCGTCAATGTTATGGGTCAAGGCTACACGCGATAGATGACGCAGCTTGTACGTCTAAAGCTGCGCTGCAAGCCTTGTGCCCTGATCGATCGCTCGTTTGGCATCCAGCTCCGACGCCACATCAGCACCACCAATCAGATGCACAGATACCCCGAGCGCTTGCAAAGGCTCATGCAATTCGCGCAGAGGTTCCTGGCCGGCGCAAACTATAATATGATCAACGTCGAGAACTGATGCCTCACCATTGATAGTGATGTGCAATCCCAGATCATCAATCTTGTTGTAGTCACAACCACTGAGCATGGTAACGCCGCGCATTGATAATGCACGACGGTGAATCCAGCCTGTAGATTTACCAAGATCCTTGCCCACCTTGCTAGACTTTCTCTGCAACAAGGTAATTTCACGCGCACCTGGATGTCTTGGGTTGAAATCGACGACACCACCCGCGCTCTCAAAACTTTTATCTATCCCCCACTCTGTCATGAACGTCTCCGGGTTAAGACTTGAATCATTGCCATCGTGTGAGAGAAACTCGGCCACATCAAATCCGATCCCACCTGCACCGATAATCGCCACACGGGGCCCCACGTTAGCCCTACCCCGTAATACATCGACGTAGGATAATACCTTGCCATGTTCGATACCCTCGATACGTGGCGTACGCGGGGTCACGCCGGTCGCCAGCAAGACTTCGTCATAGGCTTCCAGCTCAGCAGCGCTCTCTATCCGCTGGTTAAGACGCAACTCGACACCGGTGAGTTCTATCTGCTTTTTAAAGTACCGCAGAGTCTCATTGAACTCCTCTTTGCCAGGCACTTGTCTGGCCATATTAAACTGCCCACCTATTTCACTCGCGCCGTCGATCAAGGTCACAGAGTGTCCACGATCGGCAGCCGTCGTGGCCGCCGCAAGACCAGCGGGGCCGGCACCTACAATACAAACGGATTTACTGGCAGCAGCAGGTTTGATCAACAATTCGGTTTCGTGACATGCGCGCGGGTTCACCAGGCAACTGGCCGTTTTTTTCTGAAACACATGATCAAGACATGCCTGATTACACGCAATACAAACATTGATCTCATCACTTCGACCTTCCATGGCCTTTACAGGGAATTTAGCATCGGCTAAAAAAGGACGTGCCATGGACACCATGTCAGCATCACCTGCCGCCACTATTTTTTCTGCCACCTGCACGGTATTGATTCTGTTGGTAGCCACCAGGGGCACCGACACATGGGGCTTCAGTTTGCCTGTTACCGTTGCAAATGCGGCTCGTGGCACCATGGCCGCAATAGTCGGAATTCGCGCTTCATGCCAACCGATTCCGGTAGTTATCATGGTCACACCTGCAGCTTCGACAGCCTTGGCCTGGTCAACAATGCTAGCCCAGTCACTACCTTGCTCGACAAGTTCGAGCATGGACAGCCTGTAGATAATGATAAAGTCGGGACCAACCGCTTCACGCACGCGGCTGACGATTGCCTCGGCAAGGCGTTGTCGCCGCACAGCATCACCTCCCCAATCATCATCGCGTGTATTGACTCTGGCCGACAGGAACTGATTGATCAGATAGCCTTCCGAGCCCATGATCTCCACGCCGTCGTAACCTGCATCACGAGCCAATGCTGCGCAACGCGCAAAGGTCTTGATCAGCGATTCGATATCACGGCTGGATAGTTGTTTAGGCTTGAACCGTGAAATTGGCGACTGTTTGTCGGTGGATGAAACAACGAAGGGATGGTGCCCATAACGCCCTGCATGCAAAATTTGCATACAGATCTTGCCGCCCTCGCCCTTTACCGCCGAGGTGACTTGCTGATGTCGGCCAACTTGCCAACGGCTGTTGAGCATGCCTGAAAACGGACCTAGCCAGCCACGCACATTGGGCGCTATGCCACCGGTGACCATCAGCCCCGCTCCTCCTGCAGCACGTTCAGCGAAATACGCAGCCAAACGCGGATAGTCTGCACGCCGGTCTTCCAGCCCCGTATGCATCGAGCCCATCAAAATGCGGTTAGCCAGCGTGGTAAAGCCCAGATCGAGGGGCTGGAATAAAGACGGATAATGAGTGTTGGTGGCGATGAGATTTTCTCCAGATTGGCTGAGTTCAGGAAAGTAGAATGCCGCCGTCCACATCCAGGGTGGTACCCGTTACAAAATCGTTCTGTACCAGAAAGATGATGCCCTGTGCACATTCGTCGGCCGTGCCAGCCCGGGCAATCAGATTCTCTGAAGTCAGCTTTTCATAATGCTCTTCGCGCTCCTTGCCTTGCTTGGGCACCATTGGCGTATCGATCAAGCCCGGGGACATGACATTGATACGCTTGGGTGTAATCTCTTTTGCAACCGCCCGCGACAAGGCCTCAACAGCGCCACCCACCGACGACAAGGCAACCTGACCGGGGCCACAGCGTCTGGCGGGCGAGCCCGAGACCAACACAATCGATCCTGAATCACTCAGGTGCTCGACTCCGTAGCGGACCACATTGGCATAACCCCATAACTTGTCAAACGAGCCCATGTACCCGTCCATATCCATATCCGCGAAAGGGCCAATGGCACGGGAACCGCCCGTGGCAGCACTGACGAGAATGTCGAACGGTGCAAATTCGGAATAGATTGCCGCCAGCGAATCTTTGTCGCGGACGTCACATTGCCTGAATATCGCATTCTCCGGCAATGCGGCCGCCTTGCCGGTATCACGTCCCAGTGCTACGACCTCGGCCCCGAGAGCGAGAAGCTGTCTGACCGTTGCCAACCCGATGCCTGAGGTACCGCCAAATACCAGTGCTTTTTTTCCGCAAATATTCATGTGAACCAGCCCTTGTTAGTGAACACTTTAGCGGATTGTCCTGAGCTTTCACGATGAATGCAAGGACTCAAACCACGCATGAAAACCATCCTTTTTCCTGCTCGGCCGAAGCGGTACAATCAGGTACCATGGATGCCAGTAAGAAAACGAGCCATAAATAGCTACACATGCAGTTTCTGCCACAGTTAAAACCTGCGCCAGCGTCTGGCGCCTACTTGTTTTTACTGGTAATCGCCTGGACGACAGCGACCGGGGCGAGTACCGCCAACCCATTAAATTGCGCATCACAACTGGACGCAACTGTTGCCTTGGGCTCTAATCCCGGAGCCAATCCAGAGTCCATCGCTGCCCGCTTCGCCGCCCTGGAGGATAACTGCCCGGCATTTGCACAGCTTGCGCACAATCAGGGTGTGCTTGCTGCCCGCTCCAATCAATGGCCACAGGCCATAGCGCATTTCAAGCGAGCGCTAGCCAAGGATCAACGCGCAGCCGACACGCATCGCCACCTGCAACAGATCTTCGAATACCGGGCAGCCCAGGCTTACGCCCGTGCCCTGGATACCCCACTGACGGCGCAGCCGCCACAGCTTGATTTTCAGGACTCCTCTGCACGCAATGCCGAGAGCGAACAGCAATTTCCAGAGCACGAACAACTGCGCGACATCGCAACCATCGAATACGAGCTCTTTGCCTGGTGGCAGGCCCAGCAGACTTGGGCGGGTATCAGCTCACACTATGTCGAGGGCTACGACATCGAAGCCATCAGACTATTCAGACAAGAGCACACAAGCAGACAATGGCCAGACATCAAACGTGAAATCGCGTTTACCCAAAGCGATGCTGTGGTAGTTCTTAGTGATGCCGCAAAGGCACACACCTTGCTCCTGATGCGATTGACAGGCACGCGTTGGAAAATCTATCAGGAAACCCGGTTATGAATTTTCCACGATGGCTGGCACTGTCTGCAGGCGCGCTTATTCTATCCGCGATTTCGCCATTGGCGTCGGCGCGCCCGCACCTCGCCATCGATTCTATCGATGCACTTGATGAGCAAATTCAGGTAAGCCTCGATTACCTTGCTAATGGAAATATCCCACAAGCGCAGTTGCTGGCTCGACAGATCGCGTGGCGTTTCCCCGATTTCGCGTTAGGTCAGCTGATTCATGCAGAACTGGAGTCAGTATCTGCATTTAACGACGTGCTGGTATCGGACGATCAACCAATGTCTCGAAACGTCAGTGAACTATTGCTCGAAGCACAGCGACGTCTGGCTGCCAGACACCTTGAAACGGCACCAGACCGGTCAGTACTGCTGACCCCACACCCAGTGCCGGGTAACATCGTGCAAATAGGTAAAAAGCTGTCGCAATTAGTCGTCGTCGATCTACAGGCCTCAGTGCTCTATCACTACGACACTGCAAACCAGCAGCCGATACTACTCAGACAGCACTACATCGGCAGTGGCGAGGCAGGTTTCGGTAAACGACTGGAAGGAGACCTGAAAACACCGCTGGGCATCTACAACATCACCGGGTATCGAAGTGACAGCTCCCTGCCCGACCTGTACGGCTCAGGTGCGCTTACACTGGATTATCCCAATGCCCTGGACCGACACCTGGGGCGAACCGGTTACGGCATCTGGTTACACGGGGTACCGTCAAATCAGCTCAGTCGAACACCGTATTCAAGTGAAGGCTGCGTCACCATGTCAAACGAACATCTGAGCAGACTGGCAATCGAGCTGGACGCCTCCAGCACGCAGGTGATACTCACTAACGATGCCACACCACTGGATACAAAACTGCGCCGAGCGATGCAGCGTAATTTCTCCGAATTATTTCTTCGTTATCAAAGCGCATGGACGTCGGGCGATGAAGATGAGCTTCTTGAGCTTTACAGCGATGAAACCCAGCTTCTGGACCTTCTGGCGTCAGGTAACAACGGGCTCACACGGGTTAGCAACGTGGATGCTACACCCACGCGCGCCCCGGTAGATGGACCGAACCTCAGCCTTGAACATCTGTGGTACCAGCAGGCTTTTTCCTCGATACAGCCCGAAGATCTGAATATTTTTATCCACCCCGACATGAATGACAACGAGCTGGCTCCATCTGCAGGCGTCGTGGTCAACGCAACCTTCGGTGCGCTAGGCGAGTATCAGATAACGACCTATTGGGCTGTGGGTCCTGACGGTCAGTGGCGGATTCTTACCGAAACCGCCGAAAACAAGGGACTTTAGCACCCACGTAACCGCTCTATTGACTCGTTTTTCCACTAGTGGGTCACGCGGGTAATTCGGTCACAGACATGTCGTTTCCACCGTCGTCAGAACAAGGCAGAAAAGCGACGTGTATTGGGTATACGGGGAGCTTTTCTAACGCTGGGCTGGCGGCGGTGGGGACGAAATGTGACGACATGTGTTAGCGAATTACCCGCGTGGCCCACCAGACAGCGGTTTTTCTCCCCTCTGCCCGTCGATCGCAGCGAATGGGTCAGGTAATTGCAAATAGCTCTGCAGGCTACTAAAGACTTGCTTCCCAGTGCCGCTCACACTGTTTAGGGTGTTTGTGCTGCCTGCTCACCATCATACGTCTGGCGTATTTAACAAATTATGCTGTTCAGTAAACTCTTCAAAAGCGAGGAAAAGAAACAACCAGAGCGCCGACGACGCGAGCCGGTGCAGCAGCGCGAGCGTACCCAAAGAACCCGTAAGCACCACGAAAAAATTGACGTCAAGGATTTACGTGTCGGGATGTTCGTGGTTGAGCTGGACAAGCCTTGGGAAGAATCCAGTTTCATGTTTCAGGGACTCGAGATCCAGTCACCTGCTGACGTTCTGGCTGTCCAGAAAGAATGCAAACACGTCTGGGTTGACTACGACGAGTTCACGCTTCAGAAAAATGAAAAAAGCGCAGGTCTGCCTGCGGCTCCCGGTGTCGGTTTTTCTCAGGACAGCGGTGTACTCGTCGAAGACGAGATAGACGCAGCTACCGAGGTGCACACTCTGGCCAGTCAGGCCGTCAGCAACCTGTTTGAGGAAATACGTCTTGGCGCCGAGATTGATGGCGGCAAGATCAAGCAGGCTGTTAACGGATGTGTGGACAGTATCCTCAGAAACCCGGATGCATCCGTCTGGCTTACACGCATTCAGGCAAAACATCAGGCAACAGCCCAGCACTCACTGAATGTTGCTGCGCTGAGTATCGTCATGGCAAAGTCATTAAATATGAGCAATCGCGAGATGGAAGATATCGGGGTTTGCGCAATGCTTCACGATGTCGGCAAGACCAGCTTGCCTAACGAGTTACTCGAGAAAACCGGGCCACTAACACCAGAAGAGAGGGAGGAAATGCAGCGCCATGCACGCTATGGCAGAGATATACTGCTGTCCACTAAAAGTGTTATGTCCGGTGCTGCCGACGTGGCACACTCGCATCACGAACGCCCTGACGGCAAAGGCTATCCTCGCAAGCTCACTGACGACAGTATCCCTCTGTTTGCCAAGATTGTCGCTATTGCAGAAGCTTACGATACGATGACAATCAATCAGCCGTATCGCGCAGCCTGTTCACCGTCGGATGCCTTGCAGGAGTTGTACTCACAGCGTGGCAAACAATTTGACGAGGATCTGGTCATCCGCTTCATTGATGCGATCGGAATCTTTCCGCCAGGCAGTATCGTTGAAATGCTCAATGGTGAAGTTGGTATTGTTCTGTCCAATACGAAGGACAAGTTACGTCCTCGTGTCATCATGATACTGGACGCCATTGGCGAACCGGCCGCACAGCGTATTGTGGACCTGTCGCAAATGGATACTGACGAGCAAGGCAATGTGTTCCAGATCAAGACGACTCACAGCGACGGTGCCTACGGCATTGACGTGGGCGACTTTCAAAAAGCCGGATTACGTATGGGTTAGCAGTCTGCGCGGTAGTAAGCTGTGCACCTTATAAGACCAGCAAGTCATCCGTACCTGCCTCAAGCTGTTTGGCGTTATCTGAACGTTGTCGTTGCAGTGATTCAAGGTAGTGACTATCAACGTCACCGGTAATGTATTCACCTGTAAAGCAACTGGATTCAAAATGCTCGATGGGATGCTTGTCATAACGGACAGCTTCAATCAAATCCTCAACGCTCTGGTACACCAGCCAGTCTGCACCGATCTCGTTCTGTATCTGTACATCGGTTCTATCGTGCGCTATCAGTTCATCGACTGCAGGCATATCAATGCCGTAGACATTCGGAAATTTTACAGGCGGCGCAGCTGAGGCCAGATAGACTTTTCTGGCACCCGCATCACGCGCCATTTGGACGATCTGCCCTGACGTGGTTCCCCTGACAATGGAGTCGTCCACGAGCAAGACGTTCTTGCCATTAAATTCAAGCTCGATGGGACTGAGTTTCTGTCGAACAGAATTCTTGCGCATTTGTTGGCCCGGCATGATGAACGTGCGGCCTATATAGCGATTCTTGATAAAGCCTTCGCGGTATTTCAAGCCAAGGTTGAACGCTACCTCTAGCGCAGAGGTACGACTGGTATCCGGGATGGGGATAACCACATCGATATCGTGGTCGGGGCGTAGCTGCAGAATGCGCTTTGCCAGTTTCTCACCCATACGCAATCTCGACTTATAAACCGAGATGTTATCAATAATGCTGTCGGGGCGGGCCAGATAGACGTATTCGAAAATGCACGGCGACAAAACCGGATTCTGAGCACATTGCTGAGAATGCAGGTTGCCGTCTGTATCGATATAGACCGCCTCACCCGGTGCAACATCACGTAGCAAGGAAAAACCCAGTCCCTGCAACGCGACGCTTTCCGAGGCAATGGCATACTCTGTTCCCGTATCGGTAATGCGCTGACCAATTACCGCAGGACGAATTCCCAGAGGATCACGAAAGGCAAAAACCCCTCGGCCGACGACGAGTCCGACGACAGCATAGGCACCCTTGCACCGCCTGTGCACAGCCGCAACGGTGGCAAAGATCATATCCGGGGTTAGGAGCGTACTGGGTCGAAGATCCTGTAGCTCATGCGCAAACACATTGAGCAGCACCTCACTATCCGATCGCGTGTTGATATGTCGAAGGTCGGATTCGAACAGTTCTCGTTGCAGCACATCAGAGTTGGTCAGATTGCCGTTGTGAGCCATGACGATGCCATACGGTGAATTGACGTAGAGCGGTTGCGATTCAGCCTGACCGGATGTCCCAGCGGTTGGATAACGCACATGTCCGATACCCATGGTGCCTTGCAGACGTTGCATGTCGCCAGTGCGAAAAACATCACGTACCAGACCTGCACCCCGTCGGAGTACCAGCCGGCCTTCATGGCAAGTAGCGATACCTGCAGCGTCCTGTCCACGATGCTGCAGTAGCGTTAACCCATCGTAAAGGCGCGTACTGACAGACTCACATCCAACAATTCCAATAATGCCGCACATAGTAGTGATCCGTCCAGATGATGCCTTGTCAGCGCCTGGTTTAGTAGATATCGAAGTGCTGCCCTACCGAATCAGGCAACTGTGCATGAATGAACCCGGCCATGGTTTGCAGGCTGGGTATCAGGGAAGAGCTCTGCCACCAGGATTCTGTCTTAAGCTCAGGCGACAGATTGGCTGCCAGCACCAACAGGGCAAAGATGATGACACCGCGCAATGCACCAAAACCCACGCCAAGCAAACGATCAAGAAACCTGAGTCTTGCGCTGGCAAACAGATTGGCCACAAAGACCTTGATAATGCCACCCACGAACAATGTCCCCATAAACAGCAACACGCCGCTGATACTGGCTCTGGCAAGGGGGCTCTGCACTGAGTCGATTGGCAGCAAGGTGGCAAAGTTGCCTGAGTAATTCAGTGTTATCAGTGTGGCAGCAAACCAAACGAGAAGACTCACTGCCTCGTGCGCGACTCCACGAAAAAAACTCATTACAGCCGACAGGCCAATACAAGCCAGAATTAGTAGATCGACGTTGGACAAGAGGCTGGTCGCTTACTGCGGGAGAAGCCGCGATGGTAGCAAATGCATAGAGATAGCGGTAGCTCCGGCAAGCATCACGGATAACTCAGGATTAATGGATCGTTCTGTAAGATAGCCGCAACACGTTTTCGCGCTTTTTCAGCGCTCTCCTGCTTGATCATCGGCCCAACCAACACCCGATACGGATCGGTACTCAAGTCCCGATCCCGCACAAACGAGGCAAAGCCCTGACTGCGAAGCTGATCGCGTAGTGTGATCGCATCGATTTCGTTGACAAACGAGGACGCCTGCACCACCCAGGCGGTCAACTGAGGCTGTGTCACCGTAGACATATTCTCGCGCACGACACGCTCAGCCCTCACCGAATCGTCAGATACCGTACCGACCGGCGAAGGGTTGCGGGCGCTGGTGCCAATGACGCGTTCCACGATATCCGAAGCGTCGGAGCTGCCCGGAATCGCTCGCATCTCGGGCACCACCTGAATTTGCCGGGTGCCATCGCGATCAACAATTGCCGGTGGTTCTTCACGCAGACGCTCAACACGCCTGAACTGGCTTTCGCTACCCGCACCATCAAGTAACAGAGGCAAGACAATGACAGCAATTGCGATGAGCACGGCAGCCCCCCATAGCCTTTGCCGTAGCCGGAACGAATTGTCTTCTTCGAAGGCGTCGCGACTCATTCTTGCTATCCGGTACTAGTCCAGCAAAGCCTGAACGGCCGCAATGGTGTAAAACGATCCTGCGACCAACACTGACCGCTTGTCGGCCCTCGCCGCCTGCAGAGCCGCCTGTACGGCTTGATCAACCCTATCGTATTCATTGACCTGCGCCGTATCGAGCTCAAGTACATCCGCTGACTCACGCACGATTTCTGCTAATTCCCGTGCGGTACTGGCGCGTGGGGCGTCCAGTGCAAGACAATGCCAGGTATGGACAATGGACGCTAATGCCGTGACAACGCCAGCCACGTCCTTGTCAGCCAGGCTGGCGAACACAATATCGCAACGCTGTCCGGCAAATTCAGCTATCCATGCATCTGCCAGCGCTTGCGCACCTGCCGGGTTGTGCGCAACATCCAGGACGACACACACATCATCAATCTGGATTTTCTCGAACCGGCCTCGCAGAGCGACAGTCATTAGCGCTGCGCACGCAACATCAGGCTCCACTGGCACCGTGGCTTGAAGCGAATTGACCGCCGCGATTGCACAACCGGCATTGCGTCGCTGAAAGACTCCGGGAATGGCGACTTCTGGCAACTCCGACACAAGCATTGCCCCCACATCAATCAGATCGAATGAATGCGAGGCTGCGTATTGTGCAAGCGAGGCTGGGGGATCGGTTTCACCCACAATGAAGGGCTTGCCGGCACGCCCGATAGCCGCTTTCTCTGTCGCAATAACGCTGACATCAGTACCCAGATAAGCCTCGTGGTCCAGCGCAACGCTAGTGACGATAGAACAATCCGCATCCCAGATATTGGTTGCGTCCAGTCGCCCACCCAGCCCGACTTCGAACAACAACAGATCACATTGCATGACGTTGAAAATGCGCATTGCAGCCAATGTGGTGTACTCGAAGTACGTCAGCGTTTCAGGCTCACGGCCTTGTTCAATGAAGGCCAGCGCTTCGACCACAGCGTCCTCATCTACCATGGCCCCGTTGACCCGAATTCGTTCACAGAAATGCGTGATGTGGGGTGACGTATAAGCACCGACCTTATAACCCGACTGTTGATAGATTGCTGACAACATGGCCACCGTGGAGCCCTTCCCGTTGGTGCCACCGATGAGTATCAACGGCCGCTTTGCCGGTCTGAGCCCAAGCCGGTCTGCCACCGTAGAGACGCGCTCCAGCCCCATGTCAATAGCCACAGGATGGATGGTTTCAAGCCAGCCCAGCCATTGACTCAGGGGCTGTGAATGATGAGGTGCAGCAACTGTAGTGCTCACAATCAGGTTATCTCGAGTAGCTCTCGAATGATACACGCGAAGGTGCGATAGCTTCGCTCACTAATACGGTTGGAATCATTTCGGCGCAGCGCTGGCAGATAGTCCCATTGCGGCTACGCGCGCGTCATCGTACTTGATCACCGGCTTGTCACACAGCTTTGCCAACAGCCTTGCCAGCGTATCTCGCATATCGCGACGATCACAGATCATATCAACCGCACCATGGTCGAGCAGAAACTCGCTGCTTTGAAATCCCTCCGGCAACTGCTCCCTGACCGTCTGTTCGATGACGCGTCTGCCTGCAAAACCGATTCTTGCGCCCGGTTCGGCAATGATGATATCGCCAAGCATGGCAAGAGATGCCGATACACCTCCCATGGTTGGGTCGGTCAATACTGAAATGAAGGGGATTCCACGATCGGCCAGCTTGCGCAGATGCGCGCTGGTCTTGCCCATCTGCATCAATGAGAACAACGCTTCCTGCATTCTGGCACCGCCACTGGCACTAAAACAGATAAACGGGATGCCCTGCTCCAGACTCTTGTCACAGGCTCGGCAAAATCGCTCGCCAACCACCGACCCCATAGAGCCTGCCATGAAGTTGAAATCAAATACAGCAACGACAACCGGCATATCCTTAAGCTTGCCGTGCATAACGATTAGCGCATCCTTTTCACCGGTATCCTTGGCAGCCTGGTTGAGCCTGTCCTTGTATCGCTTTGAGTCCTTGAATTTGAGCATGTCGACGGGCTCAATCGATGCGCCAATCTCTTCATGTTCTCCGGAATCAAGCAGCCGCTCAATACGCTTTCTGGCGGTAATCTGCATGTGATGACCACAGTTGACGCAAACATCCTGAGCCCGATCCAGCTCCGCATGATAGAGCACATTGGCACAGGCATCGCACTTTACCCAGAGTCCTTCCGGCACGTTGCCCTTGTCTTCGTTGCGAGTGCCGATTCGCGCGGGTATCAGTTTTTCAAACCAGCTCATGCGACGAATCGACGGCGGCACTAGCGGCCTTTTTTCAGCCGCCTTCTCCTCCTCATCAGGCTTGCTGTCGGGAGGCAGCTTGTCGTCGTCACTCATACGGGCACCTGCGCATCATCCGTTGCCTGATGCAAATCCATGTCTCTAGTGAACATGGCGCAGTACCGGAAGTGATTGTTCATCTGTTAGGCAGTTTCCTGTTTGTTTGTTCGGGCATCCGCACGAGCAACCGCTCTCATGAAGTCTTGCATGACGAGTGGGTCTTTGACGCCCTTTGCAATTTCTACCCCTGAACTGACATCCAAGGCATGAGGGGCAACGGTATCGATTGCGGACTGCACATTGTGTACGGAGAGCCCACCAGCCAATATCAAGGGCTTATCCAATTTACCTTCCAGCCGTCCCCAGTCAAAAGTGTGACCTGTTCCGCCAAGAGCACCCGGCTCGTTGCTGTCAAACAAAAATCCTGATGCCCGACGAAAGCCAGCCAACTCCTCTCGAGCAGGAATCGAGCTACCTACACCAATGGCTTTGAGATAAGGACGATCAAAGCTGTCACAGTATTCACTGGTTTCCTGTCCATGAAATTGCGGCACCATGGACGGAAAAAACGCCAGCGCTTGTTCTACGTCTGATTTATCAGCATTCAAAAACAGGCCGACCAACGTCACAAACGGCGCCAGATGCACTGCAATCTCAAGCGCAGATGCCGGGCTGATATAACGTTTGCTTGCTGGTACAAACACGAAACCCAACGCATCCACACCCAGACGCTCAGCAACCAGAGCATCTTCCAGGCGGGTGATACCGCATATTTTTACTCTTGTTCGTGAAGCCTTCATAACCCCCAACAATAACAGATGACCAAGACATGAGTCGAGCCAAATCAAGGCCTTTGGGCCTGCCTGCCGGTAGCTGTTTTTCGATCAGCCGAACCGTAACAAATCATGGATGCCACGGATTGGCCCTGATGTCTTCAAAGTCAGGAACACCAAATTCTTCTGGATAACTGGGTTGAAGAAAACATAGTCCATTGGGAGGTGCTGTAACACCTGCAAGTTTCCGATCCTTTGCCACGAGCAGTTCGGACATCCAGCTGACCGGCCTTTCTCCTCGCCCAATGGCCAGCAAACATCCAGTCAGGATTCTAACCATATTGTGCAGGAACCCATTAGCCTGTACTTCGATAACTACCCGGTCCTTTTCGCGCCTGATGTCGAGTTTTTTCAAACATCTGATCGCATGATTGGCCTGACATTCAGCTGATCGAAAACTACTGAAATCATGTTCTCCGAGAATACACTGGGCCGCCTGATGCATTCGATCTGCATCAAGCTGTGTGCGCTCCCATCCCACAGTGCCAGCTTGATAGCCAGGTCGTGTGGCACGATTTAGCAGGGTATAACGGTAGCTGCGATCACACGCTGAGAAACGCGCATGGAAATGCGGGGGCATCGGTTTAGCCCAATGCACTGCAACGCGAGAATCAAGATGAGAATTGACACCAAAGCTCCAGGCTCTCAACGGCCTGTTTACAGCTGTCTCAAAATGCACAACCTGAGCCAGGGCATGCACACCAGTGTCAGTGCGACCAGCGCAATAAACCGTGATTGGCTGGCAAGCGATAGTGCCAAGCGCATGCTCAAGTTCAGCCTGCACCGAATGACAGTGCGGTTGGCGTTGCCAACCGCAAAAGCCCCGACCGTCATATTCGACTGCCAGGGCTATTCTATTGACGAGTACACTCAACGCTTTTATCAGGGCACTAAAACATGAGTGGCTGTGCC
Source organism: Granulosicoccus sp. (assembly GCA_045110475.1). GTDB lineage: Bacteria > Pseudomonadota > Gammaproteobacteria > Granulosicoccales > Granulosicoccaceae > Granulosicoccus. The sequence continues at coordinate 13,046 of JBGCGC010000058.1, read as the reverse complement.
TGCGACAGGATCAGGATATCTTGCTGAGAAGCGTTTCAGCTTCAGTCACTTGCTCAGGACTGCCACTCTTGACGATTTCGCCCAGCGCGCTGCTGGCAGAGTCCTTATCACCCATATCGATATAGGCTTTGGCAAGATCCATCATGGTATCCATCTCGTCTGCATCATCACCACCGAGTGCGCCGGACGAATCAAGCAACAGCTCACTGTCGGAGTTGATATCGGGTATTTCCAGATCACTTAGATCGGAGTTAAGTAACTCCGCACTATCAAGTTCGAGGTCTCCGGAAAGCTGATCGAGATCAAGCGTCAAATCGTCTACTGAGTCTGACAGGCCATCAAGCTCAGTCATCGATAGCTCGTTATCAGCAAGCGTTGAGCCGATACCTTTCGACAGGTTGGCTGTATCGTTCAGCCCCGGAAGATCAATGCCGGCTCCATCATCATCTGACGCCAGCTCATCAACAATGGCTGAGAAATCGCCAGTCGCTTCAAGATCGCCTTCATCGAAGGCAAACGCCGGATCGATACTCGAATCCATAAGTTCAGACTCATCATCAGCAGACTCGGCTGCCGCGCTATCAAACCCTCGGTTGACACTTCCAGACGATTCGGTGTTGCTGATGGATTCGAAATCAGACGCGCCCATCGTCGCACTGCCGGCATCGCCTTCCGGTACCTGCGATATCAATCCGGATTCCATAAAGTAAAGCGGATCACCAGGCCGAAGCTCTGATCCCATCTGAGCTATCGACGCCCATGCTGGATTGTCCTCACTACCAAAGCGCTGGTGATAGTCTGATGCGGTTGCATGGAAAGCTTCGACGTTGCCTTGCGCGTGATAGGTCTGTAACAGTTTGCCTGCGTACTCTGTGTTGTCTGGCTTGCGTTCAATCGCTTTGGTCAAAAGCTCCTCAGCCTGCCCGTGCAACCCGTACGCCAGATAAACATCGACTTCTGAAATGGTGTCGTCCTTGTCCAGCGAGCTTGCACCCTCTTCGCCGTCTGCCGCCGGCAACGTATTAGCATCGTCTTTTGCCCCGAAGGTGAGCGTGTTGTCAGTCTCGATCCCTTTGGAAAACGTATCGTGGATTTTTTCATCGTTTTCGTCATCCACCCCGCCTAACGCTATGGCACCAGCTCCCGCAGCACTGGCAGCGCCAGCAGCAACGAAAGCGGCTGTGTCATCAAGTCGGCCAGAGGAACCCGCCGCTTGCATATCAGGGGCTGCCGGCGCATCCACATCAAACTCCACTGACTCACCCATATCCAGCAACTCATCGTCGGGGTCATTACGCTTGCGGCGAAACATCAGCGTTCCAAGGACACCCAACAGACCCAGGCCACCGATGCCTGCAATAGCCATACGCTTGGGGTCATCAAGAAATTCCTGGTACCAGCTTTTTGCCTCTTCAGTTGTTTCAGCTACATCGGTCATATCCAGCTCGACGGTGCTGTCAGGGTCGTCGGGCGTCAGCAGCTCAACCTCATCGAGAGTTTTGCCTGCTTCGGTGAGCGCATTACTGCCAGCTTGTTCTGCAGTGTCCAAGGCACTTTCTGCATCGGCCACGAGTTCATCTGCAGCATCGGTGACGGCAGATTCGGCGTCTGCGGCAGCTTCCTCAACGGTGTCGACCGCGTTGTCAGCGACGCCTTCTGCATCCGTTATCAAATTGTCAGCAGCATCGGCAATGGACGCCTCAGCCTCGGCTGCAGCTTCTGCTGCGGCATCCTCTGCAGCCTGTGCCGCATCCTCCGCAACCTGTGCCGCATCTTCGGCAGCCTGAGCAGCATCAGCGGCTTCCTGCGCAACCCGCTCCTCTTCCAGCCGTGCTTCCTCCTCAGCTGCCTCACGCGCAACCACCAATTGCTCTTCCAGTCTGGCAACCTCGTCCTGTCTGAGCGAGACCATGGCGTCGAGACTTTCGGTGGTGTTCTGTAACTCGCTGGCACGATCACTCAGGTCGGAGCTGCGCAGCCGCGATGAAGCGAGCTCTTCCCGGGCAAGCTGAAGCTGACGATTGACTTCGCCGATGAGCTCTGCATCGCTGTCTGATGTTTCGTCAGCGGTAGCACTCGCTGTGGTGTTGCTGGGCGCGTTATCCGCAACGATGTTCAATTCCTCGCCATTGAGTATTTCGTTGCGGGCATTGTCCAGAATTGCTCGCGCCTCATCTGAAAGACCGTCGATAGCGCTATCTGTTTCAAGTGCTACACTCTCAATGGTTTGCCCGGCAGCACCCGACTCGTCTGTTTCATTGGTCGTTGGCGCTGTAGAGTCGTCAGCAATTGTCTGCGCAATCTGGGTTCCAGCGGTGGCACGCAGACTATCTCTGTAATCCTGCCAGAGGCTGTTTTGATCGCTAATGGCCGCGATGGCCTCAGTCTGGGATAATCTTTCTGCATCAGTCTGGTCTGGAATACGCAGGATGGTGCCCGCCCTGAGCAGATTGATATTGTTATTAATAAATGCTGACTCGTTAGCGGCCAACATAGCCATCATCATCTGTTGCACAGAGATACCGCCAGGAGTGTTGTCACGAGCAATTTCAAACAAGGTATCGCCATTACCTACCACAATTTCGTCACCGCTCGATCCTGTTTGGCCAGTCTGGTCAGCAATGGCAACGGTTTGTTCAGGTATGTCGAGATCGTCCAGAGAAACAATGGTTGATCCATCTTCTGATACGTCTGGCTCGTCAAAAATGTCCAGACTGAGGGGCTGACCGTCGTCGCCGACCACCAGATTATCAGGGACTTCCTCGGAAGAACCCAACGACTCTACTTGAATGTCGTCAAAACTGAAGGCTTCAACCGCCGCTGTCGCTCGTTCGGCATCAGCCACAATATTGGGTGCACCGAGATCGGTCAGCGCTACCACGTTGCCGTCGTCACCGGCAAGATTATCTGCATCAGCCGTTCCACCAAGCAGTGACTCATCCGACAGGCCTTCCAGAGAAACCAGTTCGCCCTCATCACTGATCGGATTTTCTGCTGTTGCTTCGTCCAGCGATAAAACGTCTTCGCTTGTCGCGTCTTCCAGCTCACCAAGGTCTATTACAAGGCCTTGGTCTTCCAGCTCTACATCTCGCTGAATAGGAGTCGGCACGACCTGCGCTGCTTCACCTGAATCAACCAGGGCGGGTTGATCGGCTGCAGTATTACGCTCACTTGCGCTGGGCGTCATGAACACGGGTGGATCGAGTAGTACGGTGTACTCTCTGACCATGCGTCCCTGAGGCCAGTCAACTTCCAGCAGGAAATTCAGGAAGGGCTCGACTACCGGACTGGCGCTTTCTATCCGGATTACCGGCACGCCTGAACTCTGGTCGACTGAGAAGCGGAGATCGGCGAGTACCTGTGAACGTTCAATACCCGCTCTGGCAAACGCTTCCTCCGATGCAAGTTGCACTATCATTCCGTCCAACTCGCCAGGTCTGACCGAGGTAAGCGGTATCTCGGCATCCATTGGCTGGTTGAGTGCAGACTGCATCTCGATGTCGCCCAGTCCCAGACCGAACGCACCACCAGAGGATAATGCCAGGCTTACTGCTGCTGCCGTTGCTAGTTTTCGCACGTATTGAATCCCGCTCGATCGTCTCGCCAAGGATGGTGCCGCAAGTGTTACACGGCCTTGACATTACGATGTTAATTATGACAAATGCTATCTTACAGACAATTATCGCACCAATTGCTCCATAGATCAGCGTTTACAGGTAGTCCTGAACAAGACATTCAGCAATTTGTACACTATTGAGCGCAGCCCCTTTGCGAACATTGTCGGAAACCACCCATAAATTAAGGCCGTTTTCGATGCTGACATCTTCACGAATCCGCCCCACATACACCGCATCATTTCCTGCTGATTCGGTTACCGCAGTAGGATATCCTCCAGATTTACGATCGTCCATTACTACAATACCTGCTGATTGAATGAGCAATTCTCGGGCCTGATCGGCGGAAACGGGCTTTGCAGTTTCAATATGAACAGCTTCTGAATGCCCAAAAAACACCGGAATTCTTACGCAGGTGGGATTTACTGCAATCGATGCATCTTCCATGATCTTGTGTGTCTCCCAGACCATCTTCATCTCTTCCTTGGTGTAACCGTTTTCCTGAAAGTCGTCAATGTGAGGAATAGCATTGAAGGCAATTTGTCTGGGATAGACAGATGGCTCTACCGGCAAGCCATTTAACAGTCTCGCTGTCTGCGTGCTGAGCTCTTCAATAGCCTCCTTACCCGTCCCCGATACCGCCTGATAGGTACAAACGTTAACCCGCGTAATGGTAAACGCATCGTGCAAAGGCTTAAGCGCTACCAGCATCTGAATCGTTGAACAATTAGGATTAGCAATAATGTTCGTATCCTTGTACTTCGCAATGGCATGCGCGTTGACCTCGGGAATGATAAGCGGCTTGTCATCGTCATAACGAAACTGGGATGTGTTGTCTATCACTACACAGCCGGCCGCAGCCGCTTTCGGTGCATAAATTTTTGACACCGACGCACCAGGGGAAAACAATCCTATTTGCACCGTCGTGAAATCGAATGTATCCAAATCCTGCACTATAAGCTGCTTATCACCATAGGAGACACGCTTGCCGGCTGATCGAGAGCTCGCTAGCGGATAAACGTTACCTGCCGGAAATTTTCGTTCAGACAGTATCTCCAGCATCGTCTCGCCAACCGCACCGGTCGCACCCACAACTGCGATGTCATATGTTTTGCTCATCTTCGGATTACGCTCCTGCCTTCAAGGCGGCCACAACGGCATCGCCCATTTGTGTTGTTCCAACCGTTTTTTCGCCAGGTGCGCCAGCGGCAATGTCTGCACATCGATAACCGTCTCGGACAACTGATGACACAGCGGCCTCTACTGAATCTGCCGCCGTAACCTCACCAAGCGTGTAGCGCAGCATCATGGCAACTGAAAGCACAGTGGCCAATGGATTAGCCACATCCTGCCCGGCAATATCCGGAGCCGAACCATGAATGGGCTCGTACATGCCCTTTCCCTGCACATCCAGCGACGCCGAGGGCAACATACCGATGGATCCCGTCAGCATGGCCGCTGCATCCGACAGAATGTCACCAAAGAGGTTGCTGGTAACCATTACATCAAATTGCTTGGGCGCTCGAACCAACTGCATGGCCGCGTTATCGACGTACATATGCGTCAGCTCAACGTCGCTGTACTGGCGTGACACATCTATCATGACCTCACGCCACAACTCTGAAACCTCCAGCACATTCGCCTTGTCCACGGAACAGAGCCGTGATCCTCGCTGCCTTGCGATTTCGAAAGCACGGACACCAATGCGTCGTATCTCAGACTCGCTGTACACCATGGTGTTGAAACCAACACGCTCACCATCGCGTTGCTCGATGCCACGCGGCTGTCCGAAATAGATACCACCCGTTAATTCACGCAGTATCATCAAGTCAAGGCCCGCGACCAGCTCAGCCTTGAGTGACGAGGCTGCGGCCAGTTCGGGATAGAGCATGGCGGGCCGCAGGTTGGCAAACAGCTTTAGTTCGGAGCGTAATTGCAGCAAACCACGCTCAGGCCTTAAATCGCGTGGCGCGGCATCATATTGAGGCCCACCTATCGAACCCAGAAGGATAGCGTTTGCCTCATGGCAGGCGGCCAGCGTCGCATCCGGCAAAGGCTTGCCCGTTTCGTCATAGGCAGCCCCTCCAAAAATACAGGTTTGCGTATCAAGTTCCAGCTTGTGCGCTTCGTTGACGATTTCCAGTACACGCTGGGCCTGGGCAATGATTTCGGGGCCGATTCCATCACCGGGCAATACCACTATTTTTCTATTCGACAATGTCTTGTATCTCTGATTTGGCTATAACAGCAGTCTCTAAACGCGCAGCAGCGTACCAGTCTATTAAGGGTGCATCGGCTAAAGTCCGCTCGATGTAGGCTTGAGAAAGGTTGGGCACCTTGATTTTATAGGTGTTGAAGCGTGACGCTACTGGCGCATACATGGCATCGGCCACAGTGTAGGAGCCAAACAACCAGGGCCCGCCACTTTGTTGAAGTGCATCCTCAAACAATTGCACGATACGATTTATGTCAATCTGCGCGTCAAGCGAAGGTTTGAATCCTTCAACCACTCGCCGGCAATTCATGGGCATGGCGCGACGCATATCGGCAAACCCGGCATGCATCTCAGCACTTAACGCTCTTGCTCGAGCACGCTCATCAGAGCGTTCGGGCCAGAGTGAAATGTCCGTAACCTTGTCCGCGATGTACTCGCAGATTGCCAGAGAATCCCATAGTACCAGCGGGCCATCATGCAACACCGGCACCCGTTTGGCAGGACACCACTGTTTGATAAGCGCATCGCCATGCTCGGTAAAGAGCGACACATTTAGCTCTTCGAAATCCAGTCTTGCGTGGTGCATCAATATCCATGGTCTTAATGACCAGGAAGAGTAGTTCTTGTTGCCAATGACCAGCTTCATGAAGGCGTGTCGAACAACCACGGCGCTGACTGGCGGCGAGTGGCTTCGTACTCTTCAATGCGAAATCGTTGCTGCAAGGTCAGTTCAATGTCATCGAAGCCATTGAGCAGGCAATGCTTGCGGAAGCTGTCCACTTCAAACCGGAACACCTCACCTGTAGGCGTGGTGACGGTTTGTTCGGGCAGGTCGATTGCGAGCGCATAACCTTCGCTGGCCTCACATTCGGCAGACAGCTTTTCGACAATGTGTTTGTCGAGAACGATGGGCAGCAGACCGCTTTTGAAGGAATTGTTGTGAAAAATATCTGCAAAACCCGGTGCAATAACACTGCGAATTCCATAGTCGTCCAGCGCCCAGACGGCATGTTCTCGCGATGAGCCACAGCCAAAGTTCTCACCTGCGATGAGCACCTGAGCGCCGTCATATCGGGCCTTGTTTAAAACAAAATCCGGGTTAGGCTGACGCGTGGTAGCGTCCTGACCAGGAAAACCGGCATCCAGATAACGCCACTCGTCAAACAGATTGACGCCAAACCCGGATCGCTTGATGGATTTAAGAAACTGCTTCGGGATGATGGCATCGGTGTCAATATTGGCACGCGTCAATGGCACCGCTTTACCCGTCAGTTTTGTAAATTCCTGCATTGGAAAGACTCTCCTGTATCAGCGCTTGCTTAGAATGTTCTGACATCGACAAAATGGCCTGCGATCGCTGCCGCGGCCGCCATTGCCGGACTCACCAAGTGCGTGCGCCCACCCTGCCCCTGCCGCCCCTCGAAGTTTCGATTGGAGGTTGAGGCACACCGCTCACCCGGCTCAAGCCTGTCGGCATTCATGGCAAGGCACATCGAACAGCCAGGCTCGCGCCATTCAAATCCTGCATCGACAAACAGCTTGTCCAGCCCTTCCTCTTCAGCCTGACGTTTAACCAGTCCGGAGCCCGGAACGACCATGGCCTGTTTTACAGTTTCGGCAACCTTACGATCCTTGATAACCGCAGCCGCGGCACGCAGATCCTCGATGCGCGAGTTGGTACATGAGCCAATGAAGACCCGGTCGAGCCGGATGTCAGATATCGGCGTCGCAGGTTGCAGGTCCATGTATTCCAGCGCACGTGTATACCCTTCACTCTTTGCGGCGTAGGCATCTGCTAACGGGTCTGGAACCTGTCCGTTGACGGACGTCACCATCTCTGGCGATGTTCCCCAGGATACCTGAGGCTCGATGGTCGCTGCATCCAGATGAACTACCTCATCGAAATGTGCATCAGCATCACTGTGCAATTCGCGCCAGGCTTTCTCTGCCTGCACCAGAACATCACCCGTTGGAGAAAACGGGCGTTCCTTGAGGTAGTTAATGGTGGTGTCGTCGACGGCAATCATGCCGGCACGGGCGCCTGCCTCGATAGACATGTTACACACGCTCATACGGCCTTCCATGGACAGCGCGCGTATGGCTTCGCCGGCGAATTCGATAGTACATCCGGTGCCACCGGCAGTCCCTATCTTGCCAATGATGGCAAGGACAATATCCTTGGCAGTAACACCTGGCCCCACCTGACCGTCAACACTGATCAGCATGTTGCGCGCTTTTTTCTGCAACAAGGTCTGGGTGGCCATGACATGCTCAACCTCAGAGGTGCCGATACCAAAGGCCAGCGCACCGAAAGCGCCGTGCGTAGAGGTATGTGAGTCGCCACAAACCACGGTCATGCCGGGCAATGTCGCACCCTGCTCCGGACCAATAACATGCACTATTCCCTGACGCAGGTCGTTCATCTTGAACTCGGTGACACCAAATCTTTCGCAGTTGGCATCCAGCGTCTCGATCTGCAAACGCGACACCGGGTCGTCAATGCCTCCAGCACGGTTAGTCGTGGGGACGTTGTGATCCGCTACTGCCAGCATGGAGCTGGTACGCCATGGCGTGCGACCAGCCAACTGTAGGCCCTCGAAAGCCTGTGGAGACGTCACCTCGTGCACAAGGTGCCTGTCTATGTATAGCAACACGGTGCCATCATCCTGCTGATGTACCACATGTGCATCCCAAACCTTGTCGTATAGCGTCTTGCCAGCCATTTGTCACCTCGTTAACAGACGGATAGTTCAAACCAGCCGAATATTGTATCGACGCTCTTTAAATAACTCAAATGCATATTTATTATTTTAATTATTCTTAAATGGAATACTATCTCACTTATCCACCTGTGTTCCCGCCACCATTACTTATATGGATTTTCCTTCTCTAAAAGCCTTTGTCAGTGTCGCTGAATACCGCTCATTTTCATTGGCGGCAGAGCGGCTTTTCATGACCCAACCGGCTATCAGCAAACGCGTGGCAGCCCTCGAACAGGATCTTGGCGTCACCTTGTTTGACCGGCTGGGCAGGCGTGTCGAGCTAACCGAGGCTGGTGAAAAGTTTCTGATCAGCGCGCGACGGATTCTCGATGACATTGTCGTCAGTCGCGAGGAAGTACATTCCTTGTCCACAACGGTTGGCGGCCGCTTGCGACTGGCGACCAGCCACCACGTTGGCATTCATCGACTACCGCCCATCCTGAAATCATTTACCCAGGAACACCCGGACGTTGAACTCGACCTGCTATTCATGGACTCTGAGCTGGCTTGCGAAGGCGTTGCCCATGGCAACATCGAACTGGCCGTGGTCACATTGCCCGACCCGCTGCAAGCTACCTTGCAATCACGTCTGGTATGGGCCGACCCACTGGCCATTGTCTGTTCCAGAGACCATCCACTGGCAGCTATGAATAAGCCGAAGGGCGCTCGCAACCAGATAGTCACCGCACAACAGCTAGCTCGACACAATGCGGTGCTGCCTGCGCAAGGCACAGTCACTCGCGACATCCTGTTACGCGCGCTCGACCCATTTAATGTCACGGTTGAAACCAGCCTTGAAACCAACTATCTGGAAACCATCAAGATGATGGTTTCAGTCGGGCTTGGCTGGAGCGCCCTGCCGATAAACATGCTGGACGACGATATCGTACAGGTACCGATCGAGAACTTGTCAATGCAGCGTGAGTTGGGATTTGTGCATCTGAAAGGAAAAACCCTGTCGCGAGCGGCAGGGGCGTTCAAGGATATGCTGCCATGACGGTACAATGAAACCTAACCGGCAGCTCAGTGCATTCCCTGGCTGCCTCTCATACCAATTGCGTGTACAGGGTCGATCCAGTTACCGATGTCAAAAAGTCAGAGCTTTGTTTTCATAGTACTACTGGTCATCATGATTCTGGCCGCCAACACGCTAGGCAACTGGTCCGAACAGATCAATCCTGAAGGAATCACCCCTCATCCGGCTGTTGATGGTGAAGAGGTTGTAGAACAGAGAACACCACGCGACGCCTTTTCATTTGGGGTATCAATGGGCCTTCTGGGGTGTGCGCTGGCGTATAGCTGTGTGGCGTTTGGTTTGATGATCCGTGCACGTTCAAGGCGACAGAAGGCAAGTCACTTTACCTACTGGCTTGCTGGCCTTGCAGGCTTGGGATTTGTACTTTCCTATCTGGTTGATGACTACTTCTATTGATGAATGCATCAAATCTGCTCAGTGGTTTGTGACTAACCAGAGGCTCCTTCCTCACCAGAAGATACCTCTGAAAAAAAAGTCTCCACATGAACTGCCGATATCTGACTGCCAGGCTTCATGAATGTCTAGGACGACTGAAGTGGAACACCGGTAACAGCGCTGCCCGTGTAACACCATAGCGCAAATCAGGCACCTTCCAGACTATGTCGTATGCTGTATGAAAAATCTCAAACTGAAATATAAATTCTCAGTTATCGTCCTATTGCTGGTAGTTCCCACTCTTGTCGCCACCTACCTCATCGCACAGGAAAGCCAGCTACGCATCGATTTTTCTGCCAAGGAGGTCGCTGGTCGCGACTATTTGCAGCCGTTGAGCGAGCTACAGGAATTGATCGGACTACACCGTTCTGCCTTGTTAAGCTCGGTGATTAGGGAACAAGCTGATATAGAGGCAATTCGCGAAGACATCAGACTTAAACTGTCAGATCTGGACGCGATGAATGCTCGCTATAAAGCGCTTATCAAGCTCGACACGCAATGGCCTGATCTGGAACTGGCAATGAGAGATCTTGTCACTTCTGATTCTGGCATAAAATTCGATGCCTCCATCAGCCTTCACTCAAAAGCCTTGCAGAAATTGCATTTGCTTACACAAGCGATCGGCACCAATTCCAACTTGAGTCTCGATTCCAATCTTGATAGCTACAATCTGATTGACGCTGTACTAGAAAAACTGCCAGCATTCCTCGACGAACTTGACAGGTACCGGGTGACCTTTACTGAACGACAAGGCTATACCTACCTTGAAACAAATAAGCGCCTGTTATTCGAAATTCAACGTCTGGGGGAGGCAGTCCACGAGACAATTGCCGTTGCCATCACACACAATCCAGAACTGGTTGATTCGCTGGAGCTATGGAATAACTCGCTTCAGGATCATTACATACAGGCAACACAAACCCTTGAAACACACTTGCAAAGAAGAAAAAATGCAGAGAGCAAAGCAGACGCCTATCAGGAAATAAGTGACACCCTGAACACTGGGTATGTATTGTTTGATACAGCCAACGGTGAATTGAAAAGGTTGCTATCACTGCGCATCAAAATGACGACCGATAAACGAAACTACACGGTTGGTTTTATGCTGTTCATGATTCTCTCGGGTGCCATCCTTACAGTCATCGTCGCACGTAGCATCATGACAACTGTAGTTCGCGCCAGAATTCTTGCCGAAAGTATTGCCGAAGATCAACTGGATAATAAAATTAAAAAATCTGGCAATGATGAAATGGGGAAACTGCTTGACGCACTATCCGTTATGCAAGAAAAACTACATGGCAGGATTACCGAAGAAAGAAGCCTAGCGGTTGACAACATCAGAATCAAACATGCTGTGGAATGCGTATCCAGTATCGTATTGGTCGCTGATGCAAGTGGAGAACTAATCTACTGTAATAACACGGGTGATCAGTACTTTCAGAAATTCCGGGACACGTTCACAAGGCATCTTGATGGATATACAGGCGAAGGCCTTATCGGCATGTCCATGAATCAGCTATGCCCCAGCCAGCCACTCACAGAATCACAATCTGGAAAACTGACCGACACAAGGAAAATAGATCAAATTATCGGGGATCGGTATATTCGGTTGATCGCAAATCCGGTGCTTGATGAATCTGCCAACGTTCTGGGAACTGTTATAGAAGTTACTGACCGCAGTAATGAAGTAGCCCTTGAACAGGCCGTCAACAAGGACGTTTTGAGACTTGTCAACGATGCGCTAAAAGGCAATCTGGCCGGAAAGATCGATAGCAAGAACAAGCCGGAGTTCCTTATACCGGTGTACGAAGGAATCAACGAAATGGTAGGCATCTGCAACACGGTCATCTCCAGTGCTGGCGCTTTGTTTCAAAGGCTTGCAGACGGCGATCTGACACACCCTATGGACATGGGGAACACGGAGCTGCACGGTCAATACATGCAACTGCGTGAAAACGCAAATGATACAGTCGAACAACTGTCAAACATGCTGGCCCAGGTCAAGGATGACGCTGTGGTAGTCAATAGCAGTGCAGATAAAATCGTAAATATCAATAGTCAATTGCAAGAAAACGCGCGGCAGGCCAATGACAAGGCAAGTACGGTATCCAACGCTGTGTCGTCAATTTCCCAAAATGTGGATTCAGTAGCAGCTGCAGCTGAGCAAATGAACATAAGCATCAAGGAAATTGAAAAGAACTCTCAACGCTCTACAACAGTCGCTGTGCAAGCGGTTGAGCTGACAAAGGCGGCCGATGGAACGGTTGTCAAACTCGCCAATTCAAGCCAGGACATAGGCGCAATGGTTAAAGTCATCAACTCAATTGCAGAGCAAACCAATTTACTGGCGTTAAATGCAACCATTGAAGCCGCCAGAGCCGGGGACGCGGGAAAAGGTTTTGCAGTAGTTGCAAACGAAGTCAAGGAGCTTGCAAAGGAAACAGCCAAAGCGACTGAAGATATCAGCGAAAAAATAAAGACCATTCAATCTGACAGCAACACCGCCACAGAAGGCATCAGGGCTATTGACGCCATCGTAGAACAGATCAATGAACTGCAATCCGGGTCGACGACTGCCATGCAGCAACAGTCAGCAAAGACTCAGGAAATAAGCAGCTCTATTAACAAAGTAGCCGCCAGTGCATTGAGCATTCATAGTGATGTGTCCGAACTGGTCAATGGTACTGTTGAGACCACAAGCGCTGTCGAGCTTGCCAAACAGGAAGTAGCCCGACTGGGCCAGGTGGTGACTGGTCTGCAGGACGTTGTAGATAATTTTCAGATCAATCGCTAACTTTTAACATTGATACGTTGACTTCTGGCCTCGATTCTTCATGAAGCCATGGCTAGGAGCCTGCGCGGCCGGAGGCGGCCCCGCAGAAATCAATCGGCTACGAGCAGCCCACTTTTGGCCAAATTTTGCGCTCATTTTCGTCACTTAGCCAGCTAAACTCCTCAAATGAGCACAAAATTTGACTCAAAAT
>JBGCGC010000057.1:0-11148 GCA_045110475.1 Granulosicoccus sp. | reverse complement strand
TCGACACCGTCTGGGCGCACGCAGCGCATACCGGACGACCGTCCCTGATTGCCGACGCATCTGTTGCGATGCTGCACGTGCATGCTGAGGAGTGTGCTGCTTACTTGTCTTAAAGGAGCTGGCAATCACTAAAACCAAAGTAGCCGCGATTGAGCGGGGATTTGATGGTGAGGGCAATACGCACAGAATCAGGCAAGCTTTTAAAAACTGCCTCGCACGTGCTCATCACACACAGTTATCCAAAAAAATATTTTAAATAAGTTGTTTTCAAAATGAACCGAATCTGACGAGTTGGGTACCTACGTTTGAATCAGCTAATTCGGCACGTATTTTTTCTTGCGATAAGCGATCTGCAAGAAACACACGCACTGATATCAGAAATTGAAGTGCGCTTTTTCTAATTGAAAGAACACGATAGGCGCTTCTGGCTGGAGCGTTTTCATTGACCAAAAACACTAGATGGAGATCATCATTATGGCAATTTATCAGCACAGTAAAAAAACACACTTGTCGCTACTAACAGCGTTCGCGCTCTCAGCAGGCGTTTCACTGTCGGCAGTCGCAGAGATCGTCAATACAGTGGTGGGAACAGACCAGAACTCACTTTCTGCGGACGATGAGAATGTGCGCAATTTTCTATCAGGCAATCGAGGAAGCAACGGTGGTGGTGACCAAAGCCAGCAAAGCGGTGACGCACTTGTCGGCACTGAACAAGCCGACCTCTTGATAGGTGCCATTGGCATTGATGTAATGCTGGGCGATGGCGGTAACGACATCCTGATCGGTGGGACTGAAGATTTCAACCCGTTGAATCGTGACCGCGCATTCGGAGACGATGGTGACGATGTGTTTATGTGGGCCCCTGGCGATGGCAATGATTTTTTTGACGGCGGCCAGGGAGATGATGTTGTCATGTTCGGCCTGATCGGGGAGCAACGGGATACTGACGGAAATACCGTGGGTGCGCCGTTTTTTAACGTGAATCCACCGACTGGCGATGGAAGCCAGGATTTTGATGGCATCTATGTCGACCCATCATCTGGACTTCCAGTCATGAATGTTGCTGGCGGCCCCGGGTTTTGCGATGTCGTTGATTACAGCGGTAGCGAGGCGACTGAGCTGAGTGCACTGGGACTTGATCATCTTGCGCGTTTCATTTTACGTGGCCCTGCAGCCGATGCCGGGAATCCGGATACCGGGCTGCGCATCGCGCTACACCTGAAAAGCACCGAGTACCTGGTTTGTGGAGGAGCTAACGCCGGGGAAATTGTTGCACTGGATCTTAGAACCAGTCCTCCGACACCCATTGATGTCTCTGAATTGCCAGCGCAGGCATACAACCTAATTCAACAATAACCTCACAATCCTCATTGGAGAAAACTATCATGACTACTCGTTCATCTGAATTAACTCGATACACTGCCACAGGGAAGTTTGCCGCTTGTTTGCTGCTGACAATGCTCGTAGCAGGCTGCAGCAGCTCGGACAGCGACGACAATTCAGCCGCCGCACCGACGCAAGACGACACACCAACCGAGAACGAAACACCGCCTCAAAACGAGACACCAAGTGAAACTGAGCAACCAACCCAAGGTCAACCAGACCCGCGAGTCGTTCTGCAGGGCACTGATCTGAACAATATCGGTAGTCCACTGTTGTCCCTAAATCCTGACGGGCCCGGCGGATCGCCTAATCAAAGCTTGCGAAGTGGCGATGTTCTCCAGGGTGGTCCTGCTGATAATGTGATGATCGGTGGACTTGGCGTTGATGTGTTGCTCGGAGGCGACGGAGATGATGTCATGATCGGCGGAACTGAAGATTTTAATGCCAACGTTGATGGTGACGGCAATGGGTCTGACAATCGTGATCGCGCCTTTGGCGGCGGCGGAAACGATCTGTTCATGTGGGCACCCGGCGATGGTAGTGATTTTTATGATGGAGGTCCGGGTCTCGATGTCGTAGCCTTCGGGCTTGTGGGCGAGGAGCGAGATAGTGATGGTAGTACTTCAGGGGCTCCCTTTTTCAATGTGAACCCTCCAGGCACAGATGGAAGCCTGAACTTCGATGGTATTTCTCTCGACCCAACGACCCTGTTGCCAACAATGGGAGTATCCACATCTCCTGGTTTCTGTACTGTTCTTGATGAAACGACCAACGCGGCTGAATTGACAACGCTTGCTCTGGATCATTTGGTGCGCTTTAGTTTGCGCGGCGTTGCCAATGCATTTGATGAAGGTTCGCGTACTGACGACGATGGTTTGAGAGTGGCATTGAGTCTCAGGAATGTAGAGTATGTCGTATGCACCAAGCGTGAGGTTGTTGCCGAAGGTGGAGTTGCGAACATAGAAGTTCTCGACATCCGGACCTACCCACCAACAGTGGCGTCCCTATCTGATTTACCAGCGTTTGTTCAACAGATTATTCGGTAGAGAAAAATAGCGAGGGACTTAGTTCGGCCGTTATGCATGGAAGCATTCCGGCTCTATTTAAGATTTTACCCTTGCCTGGACGATTCATGAAACGCCCGATCAACAGGCATTCACAAGATTCGATGCGCAAGCTTATCTACTCACTGCCACTGAACACACATGTCGATGCCAGAAATTAGCGGTGTCCGAACCTTGCAGACAAGGCTCGAACACCACGGTAGTCAATGACTCAATCGGTCAATGAACTACTGGTGACAATGCCACGCAGTGTCGTGACGGCCGCCTCGTTATAAGTCACTACCCGATCAATAAACGAATCGACCATACGGGCGCCGAGACGCACAAAACCTTCATGCTCCGCCAACAGCATTGCCTGCTCCTCATCGTCACTGTTAAAGCGAAACAGCGCAGGAATCTGAATTTCGATCATCTCCACACCATTAACCGTTATCAGATTCCAGGTACTTGTGCTTTCCGAACCATCTGGATAGGCACCTGTTTGCGCAGAAATATCCGTACAAGTATCAATGGTTGGGTAATACGGAAGCTCTTGAGATTCCTTCTCTTCTTCCGGAAACTCCTGAGTAGCACCCACCGTTGGGACTGGATTGATATCAGCGAGTACCAGCCCCTCCGCAGGCACTTCGCCATCGGATTCGCCTACAGGCTCAGGCTGAGCAGCCGTCGGACGCTCCACTGGGCCTTGTCCTTGCTCTGGTGCTGGCGTATCAATTCCTGTACCAGTTACCTGTGGACAGATCTCCTGCCGCAACTCACTGTCAGCATAGAAATCTTCACCCCTGTACTCAACTTCTGAGTCAACGCCGGGAGCAAATTCAGAGTCAACGCTGAAATCAACGCCCGGTTCAACTCCATACTCTACTCCGTAGTCAACGCCCGGTTCAACTCCATACTCCACTCCGTAGTCAACGCCCGGTTCAACTCCGTACTCCACCTCGTAGTCAACACGGGTTTCACCGCCATAATTGCCCCCATCGTCGCCACCGTACTCGGTACCACCTGCACCTGCTGGAGTTTCACGCTCAGCATATTCGTATGACCATTTTATCAACCCCGACGTTGGCAATGAGGTACCAGCATCCTCAGCAGTCATGAACTTCATGACGGTACCCGGGGCTACTCCGGAATATGGCGCGGTCAGTTCCATGCCTTGTAGCGCGACCTGACGAACATCAGCCAGCGTCTGCAACGCTACAAACGTACTACTCGCCCAGCTTCCAAGGACGTTGCAGTTGTCTGCATATATTGCACAAGATTCTTCTGTGCTATCGACAAACGGCTGGACATTAAACAAGACGTATGGATTCTTGGTCTGCTTGACGCTGACCAGATGCGACTGCGCACCTGCAGGAAAATAATCCGCCGGCTGAACCTTGTCGAACCAGACTGGATCAACGATATCAGATAAAAAGTGTTGCTCAACTGAGGTTGCTCCCAGATCTCGGGTAAACGCCTTTAACTGCATTGCTCCTTCAGGACTAGCGATAACGGCCGACCCGTCCGCTGCGAACGCAACGCTCCCTTGTGGCCCACCATCGTTGTAAGTCAACACCTGCCACTCACCATCCACTAACACGAAGTCAGAGTACTCGTCGCCCTCACCCATAACCTCAACCCAGGTGGCGCTCAACGAATCAAACTCATAAAGCTGCGATATGACTTCGTCACCAGCGGCATTTAGCTGAACCTTGCCATACAAAGGCACACAACGTTGCGGCTCACGAACTTTCGCCTCTTGACCCTCAAGCTCATATTCGTATTCGTATTCGTATTCAGGCTGGTCCGCAAGAACCTCGGCATCTGGCGTCATGGGCACCGTGGTTGGCTCGCGAGGTTGTTCAGGCGGCAGGTACGGCACTGCCTCGGTACCTTCACCCTCTGTCGTCTCAGATACTGGTGAAAAATCAGGGTAATAGCCGCCCTGTGCTCCTCCCGGGGCCTCGGGCGTGTCCACGTAATACCTATAGTTGCATTCAAACTCCATCCAGTAAATGCCATCGGACAACAACTGTTGCATGTCGGCCTGAACTGCATCTACCCGATCGATCACGGCATCGATGCGAGACTGTACATTCTCTCCAACACTTGCCGGTTTAAGACTCTGGGCTATCTGATCCGGGTTGAATCCTGTATCTGTATCTGTATCGCTACCGCTACCGGTATCCACTTCAATACCAACCGCCGCTCCACTGACCACGATCGTTGTAACTTGTTCGGCTATAGCAGGCAACAACTGCTTGACTTCCTGACGGACGATATCTCTGATCGCCTGCTGTGCTTCATCACTGCCAAATACGTCAATTCCTTTGGACTGTGCTGCAGCCCCTACGTCCAGCTCAATCTCCTTCATCATGCTGGTGACAACCCGGGCCGTATCGTGAAGGTATCGAAAATTATCCTGTCGACCCACATCACTATCAACTTCTCGACCACCAGAAACATAGTCATCAAACAGACTGACATCGGATTCTCGAACACCCAAAAGCGTCTTTACCGCATTTTCAGCCTCCTCGATTTCCAGAGACGGATTGCTTTGCAATTCCTGATGAACCAGTGTGGTAATCGGACTGATAAATTCAGGGTGGTCAGCTGGAGCAATGAACACCAGAGGCTGACCAATAGCTTCACCCGTATCTTCATCAATTGCTGCTGCAGGAATGTTTGCCACAATGGGTTTGTCTTCCGCTCCGACAGGGATAATCAGATCGTATAATCCGCCAGTACCTGTCATCGCCGATGGTTCGTCGTCATCGCATGATTCATTGCTGTTTATATCAACACAAACCGTAGCGCCTTGTATGTAACCATCTGCAACGCGACCCTGGATGGTTTTACCCGCAGCAGGAGCTGGATTTTCTGCTGATATTTGCCCTGATGTTTCTGTCTGAAAACCGTTGGCAGAATCAGTCGTGCCATTAGCAGCACCGACAGACGGTTCAGTACTATTACCCAGGTCAAGGTCTGTTAGCCCATCCGAACACGAAGATAACAGTATCACCATGCTGATTGGCACGGTCGCCTTTAATACTCTGTTAACACTCACAATCCACTCCATTGTTATAAAACAAGTCAAAGAAGGCAAAGAGCATGTCCTTGAGCGGTGAGGTGTGAATCTCCACCCGAACCCACAGTTTGCGCGTACGAGACTTGTCGACCGGCTATTAAGACCTCTTAACGTTACCTTTGAGGATTACCGTTTCACTTATCTCAACCCACCGCTGTTAATTGGCTTCCGGAACACTATGCGATTTTGAATTCCGAGCCTTTAGACATAATCAGAAGGCGGGTGTAAGGAGTTTGAGTACAATCTGACTATGGATAACGTCAGAATTGGCCAGGACACCATCTTGCTAAAACCCTGTTAATTCACAGTGAGTCGCAAGGTCATTGTCTGTATATGTTATCGCGCAGCCAGGCCTGCCGAATCCCAATGACACTGATGTTCATGTGATCGATTTTCTTTGCGTTGAACCAGAGTGTTAGCCAAAGCTATCCGGCAACTTTACCCTCAAAACGTCTGTTCAGACCAGACTGGGCAGCCACAGCACAATACCCGGAAAAGCAACCAGTAGTGCGATAGTCACGCCGTCGGCAAGAAAGAAAGGAGTGACACCTTTGAACACGTCTTGCACCGTAAGATCATCACGCACGCCAGCCACTACAAAACAGTTGAGACCGATAGGTGGAGTTATCAAACAAAACTCCGCCATTTTGACAACCAATATCCCAAACCATATCGCACACATCTGACCTGACATTCCGAAAGCGGAATCTGCGGCAGCCACATTCTCGCCGCCGTTTAGTGCCATGACAGCGGGATACACGACGGGCAAGGTCAGCAACAGCATCCCGATAGCGTCCATGAACATGCCCAACACCGCATAGGCCAACAGTATGCAAATCAGTATTGTCAGTGGCGCCATATCAAGGCTTGTGATCCACGTAGCGAACGCATCAGGCAGTTCGGCAAAACCGAGAAAACGAACATAGATCAACACACCCCAGATAATACTGAAAATCATGATAGTCAGTTTGGCCGTATCCAGCAGCGCATCTTTTAGTTGATTCCACCGCATGCCTTTGTACAGCGCCATCAGGAAAACAATGAATGCACCGACGGCACCACCTTCTGTGGGTGTGCCCCAGGCATCACCAAACGGGTTGTAAACGAAGAAAATGATGATGATGACCACCGCGAAAATCGGTGAGGCTGGAGCAAGCGATTTAAATCGTTCACCCCAGGTGTAGCCAGACACAGGTGGGCCGACGTTTTTCCAGATCATCGCAATACCGATGATCAAGCTTGCATAGACGACTGCCGAGAACGCTCCGGGCAGGAAGCCTGCAAGCAGCAGTTTGCCGACATCCTGCTCCACGATAATCGCGTAGATAACAAGAATTGCAGACGGAGGGATAAGCGATGCGAGTGTGCCCCCAGCCGCCACTACACCGGCAGCAAATTGTTTGTTGTAGCCAATCTTGAGCATTTCAGGAATGGCGATGCGCGCAAACACTGCCGCTGTAGCCACCGATGCACCCGAGACGGCGGCAAAACCTGCGGTGGCAAATACCGTCGACACAGCCAGCCCACCCGGCACCCAGGCAAACCAGCGTTTACACGCGTCGAACAGTGCTGTGGTCAGCTTGGCGTAATAGGCAAGATAGCCGATCATGATGAATACGGGAATAAGGCTCAGGACTTGAGCGCTCACCTTGGAATGTGGCGTCAGACCGGCAATCTTGACGCTGATCTCCACAGCTTTCCAGAATCTCGCGGGGTCATAATCAAACCCGTTCCAGCGCAGCCAGACCAGACCAACAAAACCCGCCATTGCTGCGGCAAAAGCCACACGCATACCCAGAACCACGAACACCAACATTCCACCTGACACCCACAGGCCAATCTCTATGGGTTCCATTAGTCAGCTCCGTCCAGTGCCTTGGCCTCAATCATGGCCTGCTCCGCTACCGTCAGTGTCAATGGCACAGCAACCGGATTTTCAATGCCGAGCACAAGTGCGCGTCCGTAACCCCATGTCTGCAACATCAGGCGCAACACCAGGACGCCGAAGGCCACAGGCACAACCAGTTTGCTCGGCCAGATAGGGATACCGACATCGATAGAACTATCGCGACTGCACAATGGCCGCGCGCAATCGAAGGAGCGATCGAAATGCGCCCAGGCACCATAAGTCAGAGCAATGAGAAGGACCAGTATCAGCAGGACCGATATAAGCTCAAAAAGCCACAAAGTGCGCCCTTTTAATGCACCAACGAGCATGTCCATACGGATATGCGCACCGTCGCGTTGCACGTAAGAGATGCCCATGATTGCTATGACAGGCATGGCTGCTTCAATGTAATCCACATAGCCCATCAGGGGGGAGCTGAAAAACTTGCGCCCCGTTACAGAATACGCCGCAAGAAACATCAGCGAGAAAATTGCAAACCCCGATAGAAGCGCGCAAAACCGTTCTATTGGCAGCAGCAGCCTGTCGAGCTTGCTTAATAGACTGGAGTCTTCCAGTACTGCTGATGAGCCTGCCATTATCGAGCCCTCCCAGGCCGTTGCAGGGCGGACAAGTTGTCCGCCCCGTTCATACTACTGCCACTGGAGATCAATGCGGCTTGCCTCATGCCTGTTATGTCCATGTGGAAAGCCCCTGACATACAAACCTCAAGGATTCCAGCCTCTACCGGAATGCGGTTTAACAGCATTGCGTGTCAAGTAGCGCTATTGCATTGTAGCGGGTCTATTTGCCAGCAGCCTTGGCCTCTGCCAGCGTATCAACGACGAGATCATAAAGCTCCTGACCGGGCAGACCCTGTGATTCCATGCTTGAAATCCATGCATCACGTGCGGGCTCTGCAGCGGTGGCACGGAACTCTTCGATGACTTCCGGGGCAATCTCGAGCTTCTTGACGCCTTTTTCCGCAAGGACACCATCCCACCGCGTCAACAGTTCTGCGTAGTTGGCCAGATAATGGTCCAGTGCCTCTTCGATTGAGGAATCAAGGGCATCACGCTCTGCATCTGACAGTGAGTCGTAGGCGTCAATATTGACTACCACAGGACAATTAACCGTACCGGGATTGAGGTTAGCCGTCCACCATTCCGCTTGATTGATCGTGCCAAACGACAGATGCGCGTGCTGAGCAAATGCAACGGTATCAACAACACCGGATTCCATCGCTTGATAAGCCTCAGTTGCTGTTACAGAGGTTGGTACCGCGCCGACGGCCTCAAACGCCTTACCAAGGCCACCCGTTGCACGTACACGCATCCCCTCGAAATCTGCCAGCCTCATGCGAGGTTCGCCAGTACCGACCAGATTGTACTGTGGCATTGGAGACGTCATCAGCAATTTTGCGTTCCACTGCTCCATTTCTTCAGCAGCGGCAGGGTGCGAGTACACCGCCTTTGACACCGCTCGTTCTTGCGCGAGATTCTCTACACCCAGAAACGGTAGCTCCAGTACGGTAACAACGCGGTTCTTGTCAGCGTGATAGCCCGCACAGAATTGCGCCATTTCGAACGCACCAATCGAAATGCCATCCAGATTTTCAGTATTCTTGGAAAGGCCTCCATAGGAGACGTTCATGGTGAATTCGCCGTTTGTCTTGGCGCTGACCAATTCTGCCAGTTTCTCGACATGTTCGGTAAACGCACGACGTTTGCCCCATACCGACACATTCCACTCAGTGGCTGCAGCCTCGCCCACAAATGCCAGGCCCAGAGCCAATGCGACCGTTGATTTTAAAAGATGTTTCATAGGTTCCTCCAATATCAATGGGCCTGACGTTGGCCCATCTTCGACGATAAGCCTATAGAATCTGGAGCAAGGTGCAACCTTTAGTTTATAAAATTACGCAAGCATCTTTCCAGAGTATGAATATTTGATCTATTCGTAGTCTACTGGGTAAAAATATCGAATCTGACAACCTGGGTAGATCCATTAAAAATATGCTAACAGGCACCGATCGACATTCCCGTTGGCAAATCCATTTGGCCTCAATCTACCCATACCAGAGAGAGCCAACCGGTAAACAGCCTATTCAATACTGAAGCAACAGACAACCGTCTCATTTTTACGGCAATTCACAGTGACATTTTTTCCTGTCGCCTCGGCAAAAAATGCAGCAACAAGTTTGCAGGTATCAGGTTCACTGTGAACAAGCGTTGCCACCGGGCAGCTGTAACAGCGTACCAAATGGCCTTGATCGGCGACTGATACTTCCGCCATGGCCCCAAGTGCATTTACAGCATCAACTGAATTCTGAATATCTGACTCAACGTCTCCTCTGGCTCCAAGACCTGACGCCCTCGCTAACGATCGGCCCGTCTTTTCAAACAACTTCAACCGCGATTTTTCAGATAAATCTGTACTCATGGTCTGTATCAACATAGCCAAGACTGGCTTGTAAGCCTCCGAGTGAACATCCTCTTTTTGCGCTGCAGTGCGGTATTGATGAGCAGGCTTACCCGCACCTGTCGGCAAACGTTGTGGCATTTTCAGCACAGTACCTGCCGCTTCGAGTTTACTGACTTGCAAATGCACCGAATTGCGCGAAATGCCCAGCCGTTTGGCCAGCTCATTTACGGTAAGCGCCTCCCGATTAAGCAAGTCAGTAATCAGCTTGGTTGTTTCCATGAGTCAACAGGAGTTCCACGTTGGATCGATTTTACCTGAGCTTAGATGATAAACGCTATTTGTAATATACATATATGACATATATTGTTAATTCGCTTAGAATCATCGAGGCAGCCACGCTAATGAAGGTGTATGTCAGCCGACGGAGCATGCTGCCAGTTTCGTTTCAACTCGTTATCCACAGAGGAAAATATGAAAGCGATCAATACCCTTATCGGCTCTTGTGCTGTTCTGTTCGCCACGACAGTCATCAGCGATGAATCCCCGGTGAAGTTTCCTGAAAATTACGCAACGACATATACGAACTATTTGAGTCTGGATCGTACACAGAATCCAGATCAGACGATTCGCCTGTTTGCAAACGACGTCGCCATGCAGGGTCCCGGAGCAGATGGAAAACTGCCGTTCGGTTCAATAATTGTGGCTGAAGTGTACAAAGCGAAACTGGACGACGAAGGCAAGGCCGTGAAATCCTCATTAGGCCCACGGATTCAAGACAAGTTTGCGCTCGTTGCAGTCATGCAAAGAGAAGAAGGTTGGGGCGAAAAAAACGCACCGACTATTCGTAATGGCAACTGGGAGATGGGGGCATTCAAACCTGACGGCACGGTAGCGGGTAAAGATCTCAACGCATGTCTTGCATGTCATGCGCCGCTTACTGACACCAATTTTCTTTTTTCCTATGATCACCTGAAGCAATAAACGCCGGCTTTGGTTGCAGATAGATGCGCTGTGGCACCTGTGGAGCAATCCGCCGCCACAGCGCAACATTCCAGCCCGCATAGACCAAGTCCAAAACTGATTAAAGATTGTGTACAGCTTTTAACTAGTGACGCAATAGTGTGTGGCATAACTGTATCTTGTAACCCAACCTCCAAAAGCCATTCGATCAACAAAGAAGCGGAGCTAGTGTAGTGTGACCTTCAAACGCTTCAAACAGAGACCACCAAAACGCCCTCAGCAAGGCGCTGTTCGCAGGCAAGGTCGGGATCCTTGTCAAGAACAGCAACGCGGCGGAGGGTGTTTTGGTGGTCTCCCCAAGGGCG
>JBGCGC010000056.1:0-21504 GCA_045110475.1 Granulosicoccus sp. | reverse complement strand
TCGGTATCGCCAGCGAGTATCAGGACAGGTAAGTCGCTTTGCACGGCCTGGCTTTCGATGGAACTCGCTGGAGGTATACCCAGCTCATTACAGAAGTCGTCACTATAAGACGAGGCTTGTATCATTGCGTTTACAACCTCACGCGTGATTTGCTGAAAGTCACTCGAAATATCCGGGCTTGCAGATGCTTCAGAATTGGGGGCCTCTTCTGCACACAAAACAGCAGCGGACATGAGATCGGCGAGAAGCATTGGTATCAGCCAGCGTGGTGGATCAGCGAAAGGTATCGGTGCCGCTTTATTTTTAATTGGTTCAGTTGGAGGGTCAGTGACTGGATCTGCCAACCTTGTGTCAAGGTCAAAGAAGTGGGCAATATCCTCATCACTCCTTGAGGCAACTATCAGAACTGTCGTTGCCATATCAGGGTCACCGATGTTTTCGGCAAGAACTTCCAGCACATAACGTTGAGCGTCGAGTATGCCAACTGGAGAGGCCGACAAGCGAGCAATGCCAGCTTCCAGTAGTGGCTGAATATCACCAATGATTTCGTGGCAGTCTGCGTCCGCTTTGCAGTTCGCAACAATGCGTGATAAAGGCCAGTATCCTTTGGAGTACGTCCTTTCAGTCAACACGTTTGCCTCAAGAGGAGCTGCAGAATCGAGAATGGCACTGCGCACGCCATCTGGCCAGTCACGCATGATCGTCAGCGCCAGTGTCGTGCCGTAAGAACCGCCAAAGAGGTTCCATTGATTAATATCGAGAGCCTGACGTATTGCTTCTATGTCACGAGCGTTATTTGCCGTGGTGTAGTCGGCAAGAGAGACGTTCTGAGCAGTCACATCGTCTTTACAAGCGAGAAGTGCTTTTTCGATCAGACCCTGACGCGCTTTCATAAATGTTGTCGTGCTAGTAGTCGAGGCAATATCAGCGTCGGCTGTTTGCTTGATCGCATCAACCGCCGGACAAGCAAGTAACGGTGTTGAAAATCCAGTGCCGCGTTGGTCGACGACGATGACTTCAGAACGCTCTCTGAGAAACGAGGCGTCTGCATCGACGAAGTCCGGCAAGATGGCTATTCCTGATTGGCCGGGACCGCCCGCAAGAACGACCAGAGGATCACGTTCCGGGAGGTCTGTCGTTGGTGCAACGCGGTAAACGGCAAGTTCAATCATGTTGCCGTCAGGCGTTTGCCAATTTGCCGGTACCGATACGCGACCGCAAGTGATGGATGGGTCGATCTGCAATATATCTGCGATTGCTTCAGGTGATGTCATTTCCAGACAATCAAAAGCGGTGAATGATGGGCTGAACAGCCCGCCGTCTGTATTTTTGTACCGCTTGGCTGTGTCATCGGCCTGCTGTGTCTGAGCGCCACTGGAGCCAGCACCAGATGATGCTAGGGTGGGTAGCTTATTGTCGGACTGAGACGTCGAATCATTACTAGAATTGCAACCACTCAGGACGTGTGTGTTGACTATGAATGCAGTTACCAGCAGGGCAGATCGGAAACGGCTAGTACCACGACTATCGTTCATTTGTTTGTTTCAGTAAATTGACATGGGGGCTGGCTTGCAAGAGCTGTTTGCAACGATCAAGCATTCTTCCTGACAATCCACAATGGCAGCAATCTGTTAAGTTTGCACCCTCATGGTTTATTCGTATAACTGGTAAAATTACCTTGGTAGTTTTGGCTGAGGCTTGACAGCTTTGGTCACGATTAAAACGATCGGGTGAACTCGGAGTTAGTCAAGTCATCACGTTGCGTCCAAGGCACTGTGAGTACCCGGTTTAATCCTGATGTGGTCTTAGATTTATATCCATCCGATATGTATCAATCGGATAGCTCGTCAAATCCTCGCCCGGCGGTTCTGGTGGTTCCGGTTCATCAATACGCCGTGACCGCTCGCCGCGTTGCAGCTCTATTACGTCTTTAGTCCTGTTCGCCCAAAGGATAACCTCAGCAATCACGTCGAAAAGGCTGCGAGGAATAATTTCTCCCTCCTCGACATCAGCGAGAAGCATGCGTGCAAGGAGCTCGTTTCTGAGTACTGGCACGCTAAGCTGATTGGCTGCTTCGCGCATCTCCGCGGCATCAGCATCTTCGGCCTTGGCGCTGACAATAGGTACGGGCTCACTTTCTCGATCATAGCGAATGGCGATGGCTACATGCGTCGGGTTAACCACCAGAACCGTTGCTTCACCTGCCGCCTGAATCCGGCCTTCTTGTGCATATTCCTTGTGCATCTGACGGCGCTGTTGTTTTATCAGCGGGTCGCCAAGGGTTTGCTTTTGTTCCTGACGTATATCCCTGATGCTCATGCGCATACGTTTGGCAAAGGAATGCTTCTGGTAGAGCGAGTCCATAACCATCAGGAAAAGGAAAATACCCAGTGTCCAGGCAAGCACCTGAGTCGCGAGTGCCTCAATACCGCCGATAACCGCCATTGGCTGGATAGACGCTGGCAGCGTGACCAGCTCCCCCATGAACGATCGCACAACGAAGTACCCGATTGCTCCAAGGACTACAGTTTTTACTACGTTTTTTACGAGTTCCACCATGTTGTCCATTCGGAACATCCGTTTGATGCCCTCAGCCAGATTTATTTTCTCCATGGATGGTTTTACCTTATCCATACTGAAAATTGCGCCGATCTGGAGAAAGTCAATCAACATTCCTACCGCAGCAACGGGCAGAAGAATCATTGCCGAAAGATAGATAAACAAACGCATAGCGTTTAAGCCAGCATCAACAAGCAACTGTTCGATCGGCATTTCGTTGAACTTCAGCGTGTGGTCGAACAGCTCTGTGATTTCTCTGGACGCATAGCCAATCCCAAGAAAAATCAGGCTTAGCGAGAAAGCTAACCCGAGCGTGCTGGTGAGGTCACGACTGTTGGCAACTTCACCGCGTTTGCGTGCGTCACGCAGCTTTTTAGGCGTCGCCTTTTCTGTCTTGTCTCCGCTTTCTTGTGGCTGCGACATGTATGGAAATGATAAAGCAAATGGGATTACATCAAGCTAGCACACTATGCGAGTACTTACCGTTGATCAAGTGGAGGCTCTGCGAGCATTGGACTGTCAAGAATTTTCAGTGTGAGCGTTAAAGGTATGCGTTGTAAAAAATTCACGTCGCGCAGAAATAATTTGCCTGGCACAAAATTTCGACATGACCGCTACAGCGATAGATTACAAAAAGTATAGGTACGAGAGCTGCAACATGGACGGGACAGCAATGTACTCCAGCATATTCTTTATATTTCTACTACTCATTGATAGGCACTATTGACCGTGATATACAATAAGGAAAAGGTTTTGACGCACGCTATAACTATCGCGTCCGCGTACTAGGTTGCATGTTCAGGGAGATTAGCTCAGGCACTATGGATAGAGGGCGTACAAAAGACGCAAAACCAATTGGTGTTTTAGCCAGTACCAGCGACCTAGTGTTGGCGGCGCTGGTGATCGCCATTATTTCCCTTATGATCCTGCCGCTGCCACGGCTGATGATCGACGCCCTGGTGGCTATCAATATTACCGTTGGTGTCATGCTCGTTCTAATGGGCATCTATATTTCCAGCGTCCTTCAGTTCTCGGCCTTTCCCAGCGTCTTGCTGCTCAGTACGCTATTCCGGTTAGCCCTGTCGGTGGCTACTACACGCATGATCCTGCTGCATGGGGATGCAGGTCATATCATCGAGACATTCGGCAGCGTGGTTGCCGGGGGCAATCTTGTGGTCGGATTGGTCGTGTTCCTGATCATTACGCTGGTTCAGTTTCTGGTGATTGCCAAGGGCGCGGAGCGAGTTGCCGAGGTGGGTGCGCGCTTCACCCTTGATGCAATGCCCGGCAAGCAGTTGTCAATAGACTCTGATCTGCGCTCGGGGCTGATTGACAAACGAGAGGCCAAGAGCAAACGCCGCGAGCTGGAAATGGAAAGCAAGCTCCATGGCAGCATGGACGGGGCGATGAAATTTGTTAAGGGTGATGCGATTGCAGGCATCGTCATTATTATTGTCAATCTGCTGGGCGGACTGGCAATCGGTATTTTTCAGCTCGGTATGGACACCAGCGCCGCAGCAGCGAAGTACTCGATACTGACCATTGGCGATGGTCTGGTTGCACAAATACCAGCCTTGTTAGGGGCAATGGCAGCGGGCTTGATCGTCACGCGTGCAACGGACAATGAGCAGGATCGGCATTTGGGGGACTCCATCCAGAAACAGTTTTCTGCTATCCCCAGAGTCCTGCTGGTGGCCGGTGTTCTGTCTTGTGTACTGAGTCTTGTGCCCGGGTTTCCTTCGATGATATTCATCACTCTGGGCTTTGCCCTGTTGCTCGGCGGCGCGCTATTGGTACCGGCCATGCGTTCGCGCATCGACAAACTCAAGACACCTGCCTTCAATCAGGTTCTGGATCGCAAGCAGGCTGATGCCCGCCCCATAGAATCAGTCAAGGCGCATACCGTTGGACCGGCGATCCCGTTGTTGCTTCGCTTGCCAGCGCGTCTGGCGGGTAGTCCATTGGGTGAGCAGATACGCACCGCTGTGGAGATGCGTCTTGATGCGTGGCAGGAGCGCTCGGGTGTTCCATTGCCTGCCATGAGCTTTCAGTGGCAGCACGAGTCAGACAATGCGTGGGAGTTGCTGGCTTTTGAAGTACCGCTGGCCAATGGCGAACTCCCGAAGTCAGATGGAGAAGAGCTTGTGGCCGATGAGCTGGAGCAAGCAATGCGGCGCAATGCCGATCTTTTCATTGGTATTCAGGAAACCAGCGATCTGCTTGCGGCGGCCAGCATCGACTACCCGGATATCGTCAAGGAGTCGATGCGCAACGTGCCTACGCAGACGCTTACCTTGATTCTCCAGAATCTGGCACGAGAGGAAATTTCCTTGCGCAATATGCGCGGTATCCTTGAAGCGCTTGTTCAGGCCTCGCAACAGGAGAAAGACCCCGCCAACCTGACCGAATTTGCTCGCATGGCACTGAGCCGGCAGATCTGCCATCGGCTTGCACCTGCAGGAACAATGCGCGCGATCGCAGTATCGGCTGCATTGGAAGATGAACTCATGAAATCGCTTCGAAGCAATCAGGCTATGACTCAACTTGCACTTGACCCTGCTACAGCCAACCGCCTGCGTGACGATATTGCGACAGCATCAGAAACCCATCAGCCGCGCGTTTTGTTGAGTAGCGTTTCGCT
Organism: Granulosicoccus sp.; assembly: GCA_045110475.1. Classification (GTDB taxonomy): domain Bacteria; phylum Pseudomonadota; class Gammaproteobacteria; order Granulosicoccales; family Granulosicoccaceae; genus Granulosicoccus. The sequence continues at coordinate 16,304 of JBGCGC010000056.1, read as the reverse complement.
GCGAAGACATCTCCGCACGCTCATCGCAGATCATTGTTTTGAGCTGCCGGTGTTGTCCTACAATGAGCTTGTGCCTAACCAGACTCTGGAGGTTGTTTTCCAATTACCTGCAGACACCGCTGTTCAGCTGAAGACCGTAAAATGAATATTCGCATGATTCACCCTGCACGTAGTGTTTGGTCCTCCACTCCCGGGCTTTTGATCCTGCTCCTTGCACTGCTGATTCCACACCCCGGACAGGCCGGTGATGTTCCTGGTCTGGAACAAGCAGTGTCGTTAAAGCCCAGAGATCAGCCTATTGGACAATTCATAAAGGATCTGTTCAGTCGTGTCGGTGTACCAGTACAGATCGACGAGAGTATCCGCGGCTCGGTCAATGGCGATTTCAACAAGTCAGCTCGTGCCGTGTTCGAGGATCTGATGACGTCATTTCAATTGACGCTCTATTATGATGGTGCCGTGGCTTTCGTCTATCCGGCCAACGATATCATCCATAAAGTGGTTTACATGCCCGGCAAGGTCGGGCACCAGGTTGTCGGTAATGCCACGTCCATGAACCTGATCAACGACGACAACCTCGTGGAGGTGTCCAGTGCAGGGCTGGTGGTTACGGGAACACAACGTTTTGTCGAGCAAATTGAGGAGCTGGGTAATGTGCTTCAGCAAGGTTCGCGCAGTAGCCCGCTAAGTGATACCTACCGTGTGTTTTCACTACGGTACGCCTGGGCAGATGACGTGACCATGGTCGTCGGCGGACAAGAAGTGGTTATTCCCGGCGTAGCCAGTCTATTGCGGCGTCTTATCGAGCCCGGTGCGATTGCAGCGCCTCCTGTATTGGCACGTCAACAGCTCTCGCCCACTGAGCCTGGTTTGCGTGGTCAGGGCCTGCAATCGGTGGGGAAGGGGGAGCGTTCAAGTGACGATTCAATCGAGCGTGTCAATACCCATCAGAACTCAACACGTAAAAACACAGGCAGCACACGAATAGTCGCCGACGCACGCCAGAACGCTATTATCATCCGTGACCAGCCCGGGCGCATGGCAGGCTACGAAGCGTTAGTTCGATCGCTGGATGTCGAGCCAGAGATGGTTGAGATCGAGGCCACCATCATTGACATGAATACGGATCGCTTACGCGAACTTGGCGTGAACTGGCGAGCTCAGGGCAATGATTTTGAAGCGCTGGTTGGGCAGGGTAACGTTACCAGCGACCAGTCGTTACAGTCAGAGCTCAACGGATCCTCCTCATCTGGGCGAGGCGGAATCGTGTCATTAGTGCTGGGTGATGAGTCTGAGTTCATCTCGCGCGTACGCGCTCTTGAGACTCAGGGCGCAGCGCGTATCGTATCCAAACCCCACGTCATTACGTTGTCAAATGTCGAGGCTTTGCTCGATACCACATCGACTTTTTTCGTGCGGGTCGCGGGACAGGAGGAGGTCGATCTGTTTAATGTGTCCGTTGGTACAACGTTGCGTGTCACCCCTCATGTCGTCGACGGTCCTGACAAGGCGCATATCAAATTGCTGGTGTCGGTGTCAGATGGTTCGGCCACAGACCGTACCGTTGATCAGATACCTGTTGTGGAGCGTTCATCCATCAACACACAAGCTCTGATGAACGTCGGTGAAAGTCTTCTCATTGGAGGGCTGGTGCGCGAGGTAACGTCCAACACCACATCGAAGGTTCCCTTGCTGGGTGATATTCCAGCCCTTGGCGCCTTGTTCCGCTCAAACCGAAAACAGAGCCAGCGAATCGAGCGTTTATTTCTCATCAGTCCAAGGGTGAATGTGCGCAACGGAAGGCAGGAGTTGACCCGTCTTGATGTGCCGATTCTCTCTGGTACCGAATCTGAAGTCCTGACCAGCAACGCCGGACGTCTGGACGAAGCCAATCAGGCTCTGGCCTTGCGTGATCAGAACCGAACGCTGGTGCAACCGTTACCAGCGGGTCAAAGCAATATCGGCTTGACGCGCAAAGGCGTCAAGCCTGCCGTCAGACGTTCACCGGACAACACGGTTAAGCCTGTTCACGAGCAGAGCATTCGCGATCGTCTGCCCGGTTTAAAGCGCCAGCCAACGCCGGATAAACCCTCTATGCCGTTGATCAGTCTGGACGATAATCTTCTCAGTGAATCACGTCGCACTGCGTGGAGCGCATCCACTGTTGATGCAAACGCCAATTACGACGTTTGGCAAGATGTAGGTGGTGCACAAGATGTGGGCAGTCCATCTGCTAACACGGATACTGACGTTGAAGAAAGTGACGATCCCGAGATCGATATCAACGAATGGCAAACGATCAACTAATGAACGCGAAAGCTCACGTCGAAGCAAAGGATGCAGCCAATAAGACGGGTGAATACCTTGTTTCAGTGACTGGCGGGCTTGCCTGTGGAGCTGCTTTTCGTCTATCACCGGGGCAGAGGCTGCTTGTAGGGTCTGATTTGAAGTCCGACATCGTTCTGCCTGATCCGAGCGCTCGTGGCTGTGAGTTAGCGCTTACGGGCACTGATTCGGGCGTGTTGGTAGAAGCACTCGCGGGTGATATCTTATTGGACGGTGACACATTGCCTACGTCAACGGAGGTCAACGGTGAGGACCGAAAGCTTACGTTAGGGGAGGCGCAGCTTTGGATCCAAGCGCCAGATCATCGTGTGGGTAGTGATTCTTACGATGGTGATAGTCCAGCCTTGCATCCGGTTCCTGATACCCAGGTCGAACCCGAAAGTCTAGACACTAGCGCTTTGGAAGACATACGGCTTTCTGTGACTAACAAGGGCGAGAACGGGACAGCTTTCAACGAAGGCGAGACACTATCCAAGGCCGAGACGCTGACGGTACATCCAGATGTGCGTAAACGAAGCTGGAGCGTACCACTGGCTATGATTCTCGGGCCGCTATTGGCTTGTGGTGTCTATCTGATATGGAAATATTCTGACTACCAGGCTGTGACTGTGAATACGCCCACTCTGGCGGCAGTCCTCGAAGAACCTGACTTTGCAGGATTGAGTGTCTCTACCATCGGGGAGATCAGTACGCTTTCCGGTCGCTTGCAATCTCGCGAGCAAGCGAAAAAACTCGATGTGATGCTCAAAGCCTTGCCGCAGAAAATCAATAACAACACGCACATTGCCGATCAATTGCTTGCTCAGGTTAATGAAATTTTCCGTGTCAATGGTGAGTCGATCAAGGCGAGTTTTACAGCAGACGGTGAGGTGCTGGTCGACACGCGCATAGCCAATCCAGACAGGCTCGAGCATCTTCGCAAGGTTGTGATACGCGATGTACCGGAGCTTGCAGGGCTCGTGATCAACAACAAGCCCCCGCCGTCGGCGCTAAAGCCAGGTACAGCACCCGTCGTACAGCCTGGCAAGCGGGTGGCGCTGGTGGTCTCGGATGATCCAGCCTACGTGGTCACCGAAGATGCCTCGCGCTACTTTGTCGGCGCAATTCTCCCCAGCGGTCATCGCATTCGTTCTATCGAAGATGGACGGGTCTCGATTGAGATGCAGGGTCTGATTACAGAGTTGGAATTTTAAAGTAACCGAACATCAATTCGGTCAGTGTTTACAACAGCGTTTAATGGAGAAATAAAATGAGCGATATGAGTCAGGCGATTATCGATACAAACGGTGTAGCCGGTTCCACAGGTGGAAGCAGAGCTAGCGGACGCGATCAGGTAAACCCTAGCTGGTTTGAGGTGATGGCAGAGGCGTGGGGCAAGGCGCTTGATGATCAGGCCAATCGAATCATCGAAACAGCAGATCAACTGAACGACGGTCTAGAGAATCCATCAGTTGTCAATCGACTGCAGGCAGAGTCACTGCGTATGCAGTTTCTGTCCAATGCGTCGCACACGGCAATCACCAGTGTGGGTTCTTCGCTGGAAACCATCGCTCGCAAACAATAGGAATCGTCTTATGGATACTTCAGCAATGGCAGTTGCCCTGTCAGAAGTGACCTCGGGCAGCGACCTGACGCAAGCGCCGGTTCAGGCAAGCTACGGTGCCAGTCTTACCTCAGACATCGCAGCCTTTGACCAAAGTCTTCAGGCGGCTGAGGCAGGTGCAACAGAGCCGGTGTCACCTGTGGCTCGAGCATTAGTGTCGCCACTTGAACACTTGAACAGCGAGGCGGCAGGGCTAGCGCAATTTGCCACCGACGCGTTAGCTTCGGGTAACGAATTGACACCCAGTGAGATCACGATGTTGAGTGTCAAAAGTGCCGAGTTCATGTTTCATTCGCAACTGACTGCCAACGCTGCCAATCGAAGCGCCGACGGCATCCAGCAGCTATTCAGGCAACAGAGTTGATGTCGATGGCAAGGCACTGGAAGATCTGCAGAATCGGCATTGTTCTGTGCATGATCATGGTACTCACTGGATGCAAAGAGCAGGAGCTCTACTCGCAACTTTCAGAGGCTGAAGCCAATGACATGGTCGCGCTGCTGTATGGGCACGGTTTGCCGGCGACCAAGCAACGTGATGAAAACTTGTTCACCGTGCTCACAGAGCCGGGCTCCTTTTCACAGGCTGTGAATCTGTTGCGTGCTAACGGACTTCCCCGAACGCAGTACGAGACACTGGGAGGGATGTTTGAAAAAAAGGGGTTTGTATCGTCACCGCTTGAGGAACGTGCTCGGCTTAACCACGCCATGTCCCAGGAGTTGGCCCGTACTCTGACCAATATTGACGGGGTTGTGACTGCCTTCGTGCACCTTGCTGTTCCTGAGCATGATGTGCTTGCCGAGGTGCAAGCATCGGCATCTGCGTCGGTTTTCATCAAGCACCGGTCAGATGTTGATTTGCGCGGCAGTGTCAGTCAGATCAAGGCACTGGTGGTGAACGGCATAGAGAACCTGCCCTACGACAATGTGACCGTAGCGTTGTTTGAAACCAACGTCGATAGGGTCCTCGCTACAAGCCCGCAAAATGACAGTGTTCAAACTCCCCCTGTGCTTAGCCTCAGTGCAATGCCCAACGTCACCGTCTCGTTCGTTGCGGGAAGCTTTGGCGCTTTGATCTTTGCTGGTGGTGCCTTTTTACTGTGGCGCAGAAGCCGCTTCGGTTCTGCGGTCGTCTCGAAGAACTCGCCTGATCAGACGTCAATATGATGGACTCAGCCGTAACCCGACAACGCAGGCATAGAGCAACAGTGGCTGAGGTGCTACTGCGGGTTCATCAGTCATCGGGTCTGGAGTCTCCAGAGCAATGGGATTGGGAAGCGCTGGCTATTATCCCTCAGTGGTGTCTGCTTGAACCTCAGGAGCGGGAGCATCTGCAAGCGGTCTGCGGGGCTCTGGTACTGGGGCCAGGGTTGTTGCGTTGGGTGCATGGTTGCGCATTGCGAAGTGCCGGTGACTTGATAGGTCTGCGGTTATTCCTGGCAATTCAGGATCAATTGCAGAAGCTGCAACTGGATACGCCCGTGCCGGTAACCCATGACGCAGCAGCGCCTGAAACTGCTGAACAAGCACGTGATCACCTGTTAGCAGAAGGGGCAGCGGTGCTTTTCGCCACTCTGCCTGAGCAGTTTGCTACCGAACCCATGATCGCCTCGCTGGGTGATCGTCGTGGCAATGTGCGTCCGGATACCGCTGCGGTGCTTTTGGGTCAGGCACAGGAGATGATTCTTCGTCACCCGGAGCCTCAGCCGCAAAAGCAACCGGAGCAACCCGCATGAGTTTGCTCACCTTGTTCAGCTCGGCACATGGTTGGATCGGTACCGATCAACGAGTTTTTGCACCTGATGAAGCGACGCAGGCAATGGATGCCGCGCAGCAGGTAAAGAATCTGTCCAGAGTGTTGGAGAACCAGCAAAAAAACGAAGCTAGCGCAACAAGTGACGGTTATCGCAAGGGTTATCAGGAAGGACGTCTGCAGGCTGAAGCCAGAAGCCAGGACAAACTGGCGCAAGCATTACTGGATCAGCAGGCGCTATTTGACAGACATTTGCATGAACAAAAGGCGCAAATTGTAGAGCTGTCACTGGAAGTGACACGCAAGATCGCTGGCAAGGTGGGCGCGGAAGACTGGTTGCTGGCGCAAGCCCGGCACGCCGTCGAGTCGATGTGTGAGACTTCCGATATCGCCTTGCTAGTACATCCCTCAATCCTGGAAACAATGAGTCTACGTCTGGCCGAACAGCCCGATTCACCGTTCTCCTCGGTGCAAGGTGACCCGGACCTCTCCCTGGATGCATGCGTCATTGAGTCAGCAACCGGTCGTGTGAAGCTCTCAGGTGAGACGCAGCTGCGTTGTGTACGCGACCTGCTGCTAGCAACATCTGAAGATCCTGATCAGGCAATGTCAGATCAAGAGGCTGACGAGAACTCTCAGGCTGCCACTCGTCAGACAGCATGAGCGAACAACGCCCCATTGATATTGCGCCTGCCGCCACTGGGCGTGACACGCAAGTGTCGGAGTTGAAAGCCAGGTTACGACTTGGCAGCACCGTCGAGCATGAAGGGCGCGTTGTCAAGGCGATGGGTACCGCCATTCGCGTTTCCGGACTGCCAGCTCGCATAGGTCAACGTTGCAGTATTCAAAGCAAGGGTCAGACCGCCCCTGTGCTGGCAGACGTTGTTGGAATCGATCAGGGCGATGCCATTCTGGTGCCACTGGGATTGCTACAAGGCATCGCTGTGGATTCTGTCGTACGCGTTGCGTCGCAACAAGCTTCTGTTTTTGTCAGCAAAGCCTTGCTCGGTCGCGTGCTCGACGGTTTTGGTGAGCCACTGGATGATCTGCCGGCGAACCGTTCAGGCCGGGCCGCAGATGTTCGCGCCAGTGCGCCATCGCCATTCACACGAACACGAATAACGGCACCTATCGTGACGGGGGTCAGGGCAATAGATAGCCTGTTAACTATTGGCGTCGGACAACGTATTGGTCTCTTTGCCCCTGCAGGTGTCGGAAAGACCAGTCTGCTTGCGATGATGAGCGCAAGAGCCGATGTCGATGTCATTGTGGTGGGGTTGGTGGGTGAGCGTGGACGCGAAGTGCGAGAGTTTCTTGATGAGTCGTTAGAGAGTGATGCGCGGGAACGCACAGTGGTTGTGGTGTCTACCTCTGATCGGCCGGCTATGGAAAGAGTCTCGGCGGCAAATACAGCCACGGCAATAGCGGAAGGTTTTCGGGTGGAAGGTAAGCGTGTATTGCTGCTGATCGATTCAGTAACCCGATACGCCAGAGCCTTACGTGAGGTCGGTCTGGCAGTGGGTGAGCCACCGGTGCGGCAAGGTTTTCCGCCGTCGGTGTTTGCTGAGTTGCCCCGACTGTTCGAGCGCAGTGGCAATGATCAGCACGGCTCAATCACCGCTTTCTATACCGTACTTACCGAAGTTGATGCTGCACTGGATCCCATTGCCGAGGAGACGCGTTCGATACTGGACGGTCATATCGTATTGTCCAGAAAGCTGGCTGAGAAGGGGCATTACCCGGCTATTGACGTGCTGGCTAGCACCAGTCGTTTGTTTACGGCGGTCAGCAGTGCAGAACATCAGGATCGAGCGCAACGGTTTCGTGAATTGTTGTCCAAATACAATGACATTGAGTTTCTGGTTCAGGTGGGTGAGTATGAACGAGGACAGGACGCACTGGGCGATCAAGCACTTGATCAACATCAGCTCATGCACGGCTTCCTGAAGCAGTCCATGCAGGAACACTCGGGGTTCGATGATGCCATACAGGCAATGAGCCAGTCGATCGGGCTTCCGCCTGTGGGTGATTTGCGATGAGTTCGGTGACTCATCAAATGCGTCAGGCTCGCCAACTCGACACCTTGTTTGAGCTGCGACTTCGCCGTGCAAGACACGCTATGCAGCTGGCCCGGCAGGAGTATCAGACGGCCAGGCAGCTCGTCAATGACAATCGTCATACGGTAAAAACCCTGCAGAACGAGATGCAAACGCTGATGGGTTTGCCTGACAATGCTGCTGCTTCCACGGTGATTACGCAATTGCATGACAGACAACTGCGCACCCGATGGTTACGGCATGATCTCTACGGGGCTATTGAGCACCTGAATGCATCACAGGACACCTTGTCTGAGAAACGCAAAACGCTCACCGAAAAGCAGCGACACTGGCAGCAGTTGACACAACGGCGAGAGTGCCTTGATCAAACTCGGCAGGATGCCGCTATGGATTCTCAAATTCGTTCGATGGCGATCGATGAGTTGCAAGTGGCCGAGCAGGTCTGCGCATCATCCAGCCCATCCACTAAGGTCTGATTGCTATGTCACTGGATACACCACAAGCTATCGCGGTAAACCTTGAAAGCCCTGCTCAGTCGCGTGGGCACAAGCACGAGTCCTCCAACCTCCTGCAGCCAGCTTTTGAAAAAGCCATCGAGCGTGCTGCCGACAAACAGGCAGCGGCGGATCAGGCCGCATTGTCCTCAGCACTTGCCCATCCGGACGGTAAAGCTACATTGGGGAACGTTCCAGAGGCGAGCAATGTCGCAAATGAAAATGGTTTTGGGGATGTCTTGGTTGTTGAGACTGACGTTGAAAGCAGTACTGATGAGTTAAGTGACAAATCATCAACTTCGGCTGGGTTGCACAGCAATGAGCTTATGCAGTTTACCGAGGCTCCTTCCTCTGCACAGACGCCTGTGACTACTGAGTCTGTCAACGAACAAACAGCATCGAACCCGTCAGATGAGGCGGTTCAGGCCTACGGTATTACGCCGGCTTCGCAGCGTCTTGACACAAATGAAGCCAGCTCTATTGATAAACAGGGCGTTGTGTCAGTCGATAACGACACGCACCCGATAGCAATATCAGAACCTTTGGCGTCTTCACAGCCGATTATCCAGAGTACCTCTGCATCTCCTGAAGCTCGCGGTGGTGTTGATCAGCAGACTTACGACACGTTATCCCACCTGCTCTCAAGACCAAACACACTCAATGACAGTCAATCACAAGCATTAACATTGAAAGTGATCGCCGGCATGCCCGAAGTCGAGTCGATGAAGGTGCAGCAGGATCAAAGCGGTCAATGGCATCTGTTACTGCAACTGAACCCCAACAGCAGACGTTCAGAAGAACAGCACAGGAGCGAGTTGCTTGCCGAGCTGTCACGCAGAGGCCACACGATGGGGTCGGTCAGCATCTTCACATCGGCAGACTCCATGCTTGCCGAACAGGAAATCTGAGTGAGCAGCTCTCGTCCGTTTGATGCTGCGTTGTTGAAGAGTACAGTGAACACTTCTAGTGCCAGCGTCGACGTCGTGTCGGATGCAGTGAGCGATCCATCGATTGACTCTTCACCAGATCAGGTTCCGGTATCAATGTTTCCTGTTACTGAGCTGTTGCAGACTCTGAATGAACCCGTTGCACTGTTTGATTCCAGCGACCTGTCGCTCCACTGGGTTTCCGATCAATGGCGTAGCAAGTTTGCGGCACTGAAAACCGGCAGCTCATTGAGTTCATGCAAGAAACACTTGCCCGAGCTAGGTGGCTCTATCGAGCAGGTATTGTCCAGCACAGCCTCTGCTACCACTGAGATTAGCTGGTCTGCTGGGCGCTTGGGTGACGTGTTCAGGATCACGCCACTGCGTGATCAGTTCATGGTTATCAGACTAGTGCAGGCGCCTGATATCGATAAGCCCTTACAGCAATATCTGGAATCTCGCGAAGGCCTGTTTTCCACCTCTAGCACCATCTCGGTCAGTGAGATGGCGACGACCCTGGCACATGAAATCAATCAACCCGTAGGCACTATCACCAATTTGATTCGTGGTCTGCAGGCAAGACTGGGTGGGCAGAACCTGTCAACCGAGCAGCTTTCACAAGCACTCGATCAGATTCTGGAGCAGGCAGTATTTACAGGTGATGTCATCAGTCGAATCCGTGATTTTACTCATGCCCGCCGTCCAACCTTTGTGCCGATCGATGTGCATGTTTTGTTGAGTGACGCGGTGAGCCTGCTTGACTGGATGATCAAAACCAGCGGCTGCGCTGTGCATTGGGAGTTGGGCACCGATAAATTTATTATTGATGGCGATCAGGTGATGTTGCAGCAGGTGGTTATCAATGTCGTGCGCAATGCGATTGAGGCAATGCACGAAGTGCCTGCTGGCGAGCGTACGATCCGCATTGCGTGTCGCACGGTCAAGGACCGATTGCGACTGACGGTTACGGATGTCGGGCACGGGCCTGCTGGCGAGGAGCATTGGTTTCTGCCATTTGTCACCGATAAACCGGGTGGTATGGGTGTCGGGCTTAACATCTGTCGCTCATTCATAGAGTTGCACCAGGGGCGTCTGTGGCTTGCGCCCGGGAGCGATGGAGGCTGCACAGTCACCATCGAATTGCCACTATTAAAGACCAGGGAGATGGTGTAATGAATTTGCCTCTGAGTACTCTGTTTGTCGTTGATGACAATTCGTCATTCAGACAGTCACTGGTATTTCTGCTGGAAGGTTTTGGCTTTAATGTCCTGGCTTTCGAAACGGCTGAAGCGGCATTGCCCAAAATGGCTGAACTGGAACCTACGCATCTGGCTTGCCTGCTGCTGGACATTCGTATGCCAACCATGAGCGGCCTGGAAATGCACGATGTGTTGCAAGAAGAGGGCATCGATATGCCTATCATCTATATGACAGGGCATGCTGATGTATCTCTGGCAGTGGCTGCTATGCGAAAAGGAGCGTTGACGTTTCTGGAAAAGCCTCTGGATCAGGCGCAACTGCAGGCGGCCCTGTTGCAGGCGTTTTCACCGGCTGTGCAGTGTCAACGGCGCAGCGCGGCTGAGCATGCACTGGCAAGAAAACGGCGAGACGAAATCAACACGCTGACGCAACGTGAGTGTGAAGTTCTCAAGGGCATTGTCGATGGACAGACAGGTAAACAGATCGCTCAAGAGATTGGTGTGAGTCCCAAAACAGTGGAATACCATCGTGGTCGATTGTTCAAGCGTCTGGATGCGGCGAATGTCGCGCAATTGCAGCGTGTGGTTGCCATTGCCGGGGTGACTCTCTAATGCGTCGGGCCATTGCTGCCAAAGGCTTTCAACGTCGCTGGTTCACGGCGGACGACTGGTGGCTGGGTATTGATGTACCGTCAGCTGAGTTTGATCCAGAGCTTGCCTGCCTGCACGATGCCGTGCAGCTCGACAAGCATGCGGCACTACTTGACTCATTGGCACTGTGGTGGGGACACTCTCACGATTGGCAGCCGAGCGATGACAAGGGCTCACATACGTGTTGTCTGACCCTATCCAGCATCGAACACGAAGCGTTTGCGATCGTGCTCGAGCTGCCTGCCGATGCGGTGAGCAATGCACCTGAGTTACCAGAATCGCTGCATCAGTTTGTGCGGCCTGCCTGGCATCGTGTACCGGCACGCTGCCGGCTTGATCGTCATCCGCTGAGTGAAGACGATGCGGCCAGATTAGGCCCCGGCGCTCTTGTGGTTGTCGGAGCATCGTTTACGCCCACATGGCCGGTGCATCTGGTGATAGACGAGGAGAGTTGCGAATTTGATGCGCAGATTGATCGCGCTGATCTGGGTGTGGCTGTTACCTCAGGCTTGCCGCGACCGGTAGGTGATCAGGATGCGCAGTTTTGCGATGTGTATTTCGAACCTGCCGTTGAAGTGGATCTGGCCCTGCTTGAGTCGGGCGCTGTCGGGTTCCGGCCACAAAGAGGCTTGTGTTCAGACATTGCCCTGAATGGTGCAAGAGCCACCATTGAGTTTGGTTCAGAGATGGCGCCATTGGCGGGTGAACTTGTGGCGCTTGGAGACGGCTTTGCCGTCAGGCTGCACGACCGGTAATCTGGTTGAGCAGATGACGGGGCTGCACGTGCCCCTGTATGGTTTGACCCCGGCAAGGCACGGTATGGCTGCGCAAACGGGCAAGATGGAATAGCAACACGAGACAAGCATGGACCTGACGCAATTTTCTCCCAGTAGCGCGCTGATAACCGTAATCGTTCTGGCCCTTGCGCCTTTTGTGGCGGTCATGGTGACCTCCTTTACCAAGATCATTGTGGTGCTGAGTCTGTTGCGCAACGCCCTCGGCGTACAACAAGTGCCCCCCAATGTGGTACTCAACGGGCTTGCCCTGATATTTACTATCTATGTGATGTACCCGACCGGACTCGCAATGATGGGCGAGCTTGAAGGACGCGAAGATCTGGCTGCTAACACGGACGCGCTTCTTGAGGCGGTCAACGATGCGAAGGAGCCGTTGCGTGACTTCCTGATCGCCAATGCTTCAGAGCGTGAACGTGCGTTCTTTCTGGATACGATAAGGCGGATGACGCGTGATGAATCGCCGCAGGCGGTTGGACCGCGAGACTTTATCGTTATCATTCCAGCTTTCACTATCAGCGAACTCACCGTAGCGTTTCAGATCGGGTTCCTGATTTTTTTGCCGTTTATTGTTATTGACCTTGTCATTGCCAATATTCTGATGGCGATGGGAATGATGATGTTGTCGCCTACCGTAATATCGCTGCCGTTCAAGTTATTGTTGTTCGTTTTGATAGAAGGCTGGGCGAAGCTCGGTCATGGCCTTGTGTTGTCTTACCTGTGACACATCCCATCCTGATAGTGTCTGGAGGCGCGCCATGATTGGCTCTGAAGTGTTACAGCTGACGCAACAAGCGCTGTGGATTACGCTTATCCTTTCGGGGCCGCCTGTGGTCGCCGCGGCGTTGGTGGGCATTCTTATCGCTTTTTTCCAGGCTGCCACGCAGTTGCAGGAGCAAACCTTTCAATACGCTGCCAAGTTCTTTGTGATTGTTGCGACTATTTTTGTAACCGCAACGCTCATGGGCACCACCTTGCATCAGTTCGCCAATCGAATCTTTACCGAGTTTCCGACCATCGTGGGCTCTTGAGAAAGCAACACGATGCTCGATTTCGATTTGGTAGGTCTGCTTCGCGACAACGTTTTACTTGTTGCTCTGTCAGCGCTGCGTGTGTCGATGGTGTTTGTTTTGTTGCCTCTGTTTACCCGTGAGGGTATACCCGCACTCATACGTAATTCGATTTATCTGGCGCTGGCGCTGATCAGTGTAGCGGTGCAGCCAGCAGTGCCTGCTGATGCATTCCAGAGCGACATGTGGATCATGTTGTTCGCCAAGGAGGCTCTCATCGGTATTGCCATAGGATTCTTTTTTGGTATCTACTTGTGGGCCTTTGAAGCGGCGGGGATCATCATCGATATGCAGGTAGGTTCCTCATTCGCCCTGTTTCTTGATCCCATTGTTGGTAACGAGGTAACGCTGGTTGGTTCTCTGTTGGGGCGCCTTGCTACCTATCTGTTTCTGGCCTCCGGTGGATTGATGTTACTGGCGGGCGGCTTACTCGAAAGCTTTGCCATCTGGCCTCTGTTTCAGCCAGTTACGGGTATAAAGGAGGCGTCTATCATGCTCTTCGAAACTGAGCTATCCAGGTTCATGTTTCTGGTTGTGCGGGTAGCAGGACCGGTGATGGTGGTGCTGTTCGTCATTGATCTTGCCATGGGATTGATCAATCGCTATGCACAGCAGTTCAACGTTTTCTTTCTTTCCATTTCAGTGAAGTCCATGGCTAGCATCCTGATGCTGATCATTCTGTTGCCATATCTTGTAGAGGTGCTGGTTGGCGAGATGGCGGTACAGGTAGGTGCGATCAATGCTTACTTACAGCAGATCTTGCAGCTGTAAGTGATGGGCTGTGCAGTCTGAGATATCCAGGAAATACTCTAGGCGCGCTCATTAGCTGTTAAACAAAAACCGTGTACTATTTATAGTTGTGTAATCAGAGAAAGATATCAGATGAACAAAATAATTTCAGCCTCAAAGCAGGTACACGTTGTTATTTTCCTCATAATCTTAACCCTATCTGGATGTTCAGATTCTGAAGATTCGCTACCTATCGCATTGGACGATCTTGATGATTTGATTGGTTTGGGTGAATCAGGGAATAGCGTGTATGGACTCTGGGAGACATCAGAACTTACTGTCCAAGAACCAAATAGCTCATTAGTCTATATCACTACTGACATGAGATATAGAGAATTCAACCTTCAACATCAAGGCAGTAACTGTTATGACGAATTTTATGAGGGTGGATATCCATTTACATATTCAGGTGATGACGGCAATGGTATTGATATATATAAAGTTGAATTTAACGACCCAACTGCAGTTGACTACGTTTTCTATTTAGATCCTATAAGCGACACAAACGATGTGCTGAATCTTAGACGAACTGGTCTTGAAGGATTTCGTTACCCTCGCATTGAGAATATTTCTTTTTTGGATATCAATATCTGTGAATAATTAGGCGCTCTTTAGTAAAAAAATAAAATTCAGGGTAGACACTTAACGAAGAAATCCTGATGTAGTAATGGATCTGGATACTGGAGAAATACATCCGGTAGCGAATGATGGTACTGCTGGAGATTCCATAGGGAATATCTATGATTGATCAGTCCGTGAGGCAATTCGTGTGATCTACAAGGTAATCTGTACATTTAGAATTTTCAGTAACACTATCTCTAGCTGACATTGAAAAGATCGTGAACCGCAAAAGTGCTGGGGGCTACAGCAAAGGTGATCGGATTAGCGAGAAAGGATCGGAATCCAAGTTGCGCGTTGATTCACTTTGGATGCTGGATGTGAGGAGAGTTAGCGAGGCAGGGCAAGATGCTTCAGGGCTCTTGGACAATGTACTTTGCGAACCCAAGCGAGTTACTTTAATTTGATATTGATCGACAAGTGATCAATGGGAGATTTTTTAAAAACTGCACTGACGTTTAAGTCTCACGAATCGGACAGAAAGTCGGCTGGTCCGCGAGAGATCTGTTCAAGCAAGCTTTTAGGTTGAAGGCCAAGCAGAAAAGGTTCTACGGCAAATTGCCCTGTTAAATCCGATTCCCAGGCTTGAGCCAGTGCGTCGATGCCCTGACGGGTTTTGGATGCCAGAGAACCGCTGAGTGGGTTGGCCGCATCAGATCGTAGCTTCTGGATATATAGATGGCGCGCCTTGTCTTCGGTACTGACCAGGCGCAAGACACTGCCCAGAGCTGCGCGAAGTTGTTCATCGTTCAAGCCGCCGGATACACCGCCCTGCGCGTGCCACACACAAAGATATTCTATAGGTCCCAGTCGACGGGATTGTCCAAACGCCTGATCGCCTGTCGTCCGGCTAGAGCCCCATGCTGCTACCGTGCCCATGGGTAATCTTCCACTAATAAGGCAATCAACCAGCGTGCGTGCTACCAGCGACTTTGCATTGTGAGACCCCTGATGCTCGACGGTGTATAGAATCTGCAAAAAGGCAGGGTAGAGCCGGTCACCTAGTCCGACGCACATCGCTTCCAGCATCTCAATACGCTCATCTTCAGTTTGAAGCGTGTTGAGGGAATTGATTAACGCCTGTGCCGCACCCGACCAATCCGGGTTGGCGTGCAGTGTGAAGGCGCTTTGTTCTGACACGGACGTACGCCTCAGTCGCTATTGCGAACTAGCTTCCACCCACAAAACCGAGGATGTGTCTGGCGTGCGTGTCTGCATCGGCAGGCATTCCTGCAGCGGGTTGAATGTCCAGAACCTGAGAATCGCTCGCTGCGGGAGGTTGAAACAGAGTGTCACGTAACGATGCTGCAGGCTGTAGAGCATCCGCGTTCAGGTTGCCAGAAGTCGCTCCCAATCCAACCTGCGAGTCGTGTGCTTGCAAGGGCAGGTTGTGCAAATTAGGTGTCGCCGACAGGTCAGACATGAACTTTCCTCCGTTATCTACATGATAGGCATTTGTGTGGGGTGAGACAACTAGGAAATACCCTAGGGGTAGCGATTTACTGGTCCCAAAACGGTCGATTTCGTGGATTTTGAGCACCGTGCAGAGCCTGCCGATCCGGTTTGTTAACACAGCAGAGCTAAAAACGGTCTTTTACTGCCTGTCAGTACTTTTAATTGAGGTTAAATTTCCGAAATAATTGCACGCGCCTAGGGTAAGTCCTAGTGACAGCCTGACTAGTGTTCCTATGTAATAGAGGGGTCGATTAAAAGGAGTTAATCGATTTTCTAGTGTTCTGCTGGACGCTGTCGAAGATGCCGAGAGGCTTATCCCGACAACAGGCACCCGCATAGAGCAGGCACAAACCGCGAGCCAAAGTCGCCCCGCCCCGCCCCAAGAGCATGCACCTGTGGATGCACAAGCGATTGATCTTCAGTCCTTGACGAAACAATCTCACAATGTTTACGTTCATGGAAAAGCGGTGCAAAAAACTGATATGGAAGACGCTAACGCTCACTTGGAAAAACTGTGGGCGGGTCACTTGCTTGATGCGGATACGGGAAAGC
>JBGCGC010000055.1:0-74005 GCA_045110475.1 Granulosicoccus sp. | reverse complement strand
GATCGAGCGAGAGTAGTCCAATTTTGAGTCAAATTTTGTGCTCATTTGAGGAGTTTAGCTGGCTAAGTGACGAAAATGAGCACAAATTTTGGCCAAAAGTGGGCTGCTCGTAGCCGATTGATTTCTGCCGCGCAGGCTCCTAGGGTAAAGCAAGCGGCATACATGCCGATGATTGCTACAGACGTCCTCTCAACCGCAACCAGCGGATAGACACCCCCGAGATCTGACAATGACAGCAGCAAGTACTTCACTGAACGGAATCGCACGACAATTGGTTAGCCAGGATCTGGTTTCCATGGAGATAGCCAGTGACGCGTTTGAAAGCGCCAAGGCAAAGAAGCTTCCGTTCATTACGACCTTGATGTCTCACGTAGAAGTCGATGCCAAAGCTGTTGCACAGTACATCAGTGCAGATTTCGGATTACCCTTGTTCGACCTTGACGCCCTGCATACAGACAGTCTGCCTACTGAATATTTCAAGGAAGATTTGCTCAGCACTCAAAATGCTGTGCCTATCGCAAAACGCGGCTCTCGACTTTTTATTGCAGTGTCTGATCCCACCAATAGCGAGGCACTGGACAAGTACAAGTTTGCCTCAGGTCTCAGTGTGGAGGCGGTTGTTGTCGAGGAGCGAAAACTTGCCGATCTCAGGGCTCAGGTTCTGGAAGGCAACAGCGCACTGACAGATAATCTTGACGACAGCTTTGACCTGGAAGTCGACGACTCCGAAGCACTGAACTCAGAAGCCGATGATGAATCAGGACTGGATGAAACTCCGGTCGTTCGATTTGTCAACAAGGTACTACTGGATGCGATCAAGCGTGGCGCATCGGATATTCACATCGAGCCCTACGAAACTATTTTCCGCATTCGGTTTCGTGTTGATGGTGTACTCGAAGAGGTTGTCAATCCTCCACTGGCCATGGCAGGCCGACTAACGGCCCGTATCAAGGTTATGTCGAAAATGGACATATCCGAACGTCGGGTACCACAGGATGGTCGCATCAAGCTTAAGATCAGCAAGACCAAAGCCATAGACTTCCGGGTAAACACTTGCCCCACCCTGTTCGGTGAAAAAACGGTTTTACGTATTCTTGATCCAAGCAGTGCGCAACTGGGTATTGATGCACTTGGATACGAGCCTGAACAGAAAAAACTTTATATGGACGCGCTCGCCAATCCCTATGGCATGATCCTGGTGACCGGGCCCACCGGCAGCGGCAAAACGGTTTCTCTCTATACCGGCCTGAATATACTGAACGAACCGGGTACCAATATTTCCACAGCCGAAGATCCCGCAGAAATCAACCTGGCTGGTATCAATCAGGTTAATGTGAATGCCAAGGCTGGCCTTACATTCGCGGAAGCATTGAAATCGTTCTTGCGGCAGGATCCCGATGTCATCATGGTCGGGGAGATTCGTGACCTTGAAACCGCCAGCATTGCCGTGAAGGCCGCCCAGACAGGTCACCTGGTGTTGTCAACACTGCATACCAATGACGCACCGCAGACCTTGTCCCGTTTGATCAATATGGGTGTACCGCCTTTTAACATCGCAACGGCTGTTTCCCTGATCATTGCCCAGCGCCTTGGACGACGCCTATGTGAAAGTTGCAAGGCACCCGTCGACGATCTGCCAAAGGATATTCTTCTGCAAGAGGGATTCAAGGAGGATCAACTGGATAGCATGACGCTTTTCAAGGCAACGGGCTGCAAGAAATGCAACGGCGGGTATAAGGGCCGTGTTGGCATCTATCAAGTCATGAAGATCAGTGAGGAGATCGGCAAGATCATCATGGCTGGTGGCAATGCCATTGAAATAGCCAATCAAGCCAGGGCTGAAAACATTCCAGACCTGAGGGACTCGGCATTGAAAAAGGTAGCGCAAGGCGTCATGAGCCTTGAAGAAGCGAATCGCGTAACCAAGGACTAGATTATGGCCAGCTCAGCAAAAGCCCCAGTGATGTTTGAATGGGAAGGCAAAAATTCCAATGGCCACAAGCAGAAGGGCTTTCTAAGCGCACCGAACCCCGAGCTGGTCAAGGCAAAATTACGTCGACAGGGCATCGTACCCACGAAAATACGCAAAAAAAGAAAGGAGTTTGGTGGCAAGGGAAAAATCACACCCACCGATATCGCCTTGTTTGCACGCCAGCTCACAACCATGATGGGCGCGGGCGTTCCCATGGTTCAGTCTTTTGAGATTGTGGCCAATGGGGCGGATAACAAAGCCATGCGCGACTTGATCAACGGCATCAAGACGGAGGTTGAATCGGGCAGCAATCTCACCAATTCACTACGCAAGTACCCAGAGCAGTTTGACGATCTATTCTGCAGTCTGACTGAGGCAGGAGAGCAATCTGGTACGCTGGAATCGCTACTCAATGAAATTGCTACTTACAAGGAAAAATCCGAATCACTGAAAAAGAAGATAAAGAAGGCCCTCTTCTATCCTGTGGCGGTACTGGTTGTTGCACTGGTTGTAACAGTGATCCTGCTGGTTTTCGTTGTACCGCAGTTCGAATCCCTGTTCTCAGGCCTCGGAGGTGAGCTGCCTGCGTTTACTCGCATGATCGTCAGTGCTTCAGAATTCATGCAGAAGTGGTGGTATGTTCTGTTCGCCGGAATTGGTCTGTTTTTCTGGACGTTTGTGCAAACCAAAAAACGATCCAAGGCATTTGCACAGGGTCTTGATCGCGTGTCGCTGAAAGCCCCGGTTTTCGGCGACATCATCGTCAAAGCCGCTACAGCGCGCTTCGCCAGAACACTTGCCACCATGTCCAAGGCGGGTGTGCCGTTGGTTGAGGCCATGGAATCGGTCGCAGGTGTTGCCGGGAACCACGTGTTCGAACAAGCCATACTCAAGATGAAAGACGAGGCGGCCACTGGCCAGCGCTTAACCGCCTCTATCGAAAGCTCCGGTTTGTTCTCCAACATGGTTGTACAGATGGTCTCGATTGGAGAAGAATCGGGCTCTATCGACGATATGCTGGCAAAGGTTGCCGACTACTACGAAGAAGAAGTTGATAACGCCGTAGACGCCATGACCTCGCTCATGGAGCCGATGATCATGTCCTTTCTCGGTGTCGTCATCGGTGGTCTGGTTGTTGGTATGTACTTGCCTATCTTTAAAATGGGCGACGCATTCTAGAATAACCGGCATACTGTCACTATGGCTTTCCTTGAAGTTCTACAAAGCAATGCGTTCGTGTTTTTCGGTGTTGTCACCTTCATCAGTCTGATGGTAGGTAGTTTTCTGAATGTTGTCATTCACAGACTGCCAATCATGATGGAACGTGGCTGGCGGGATGGTATCAGCGAGTACCTCAACGATCAAAAGCAGGACAAGCAAGCACCACTGAATCTTGAGTTTCGTACCGAGCTACCTCCCGAGCCTTTCAACATTGCCGTACCCCGCTCGCGTTGTCCGGATTGCGGACATCAGATCAAAGCCTGGCAGAACGTTCCTGTCATCAGCTATCTGATGTTGGGTGGAAAGTGTGCAGCTTGCCAATCCCGCATATCAGCCCGCTACCCCATCATTGAATTTGGCACCTTGTTGTTATCGCTGATTGTTGCCTGGAAACTTGGCCCCACACCTGAAGCGCTGTTGGGCATCATTGTTACCTGGTTCCTGATTGCCATGTCACTGATCGATTTCGATCACCAGCTGCTTCCGGATTCAATGACGCTGCCGTTGATGTGGATAGGCCTCATCGCCGCGTTGTTTCCAGTGTTTGTCGATCTGCCCGCAGCGGTAATCGGTGCAGCAGCCGGGTATCTGACTCTCTGGATCATTTATCAACTGTTCAAGCTTATTACCGGTAAAGAAGGCATGGGCTACGGTGATTTCAAGCTGCTGGCTGCTCTGGGCGCGCTGCTCGGCTGGCAAGCTCTGCCCGTCATCATCCTTCTGTCATCTCTGGTGGGGGCGGTTGTTGGTCTGGCATTGATTGCCATTACGCGAAGGGATAAAAATATTCCTATCCCGTTTGGCCCTTATCTGGCTGCGGCTGGCTGGCTGGCGATGTTGTGGGGCGATGACCTCAGTACTTGGTACTATGGGTTCATCTCATAGGCAGTAGGTCAGACTCGACACTGCCCGGATCACGATAAAAGCAAGGGTAAGTGCATGTTGTTGATTGGCCTCACAGGTGGTATTGCCAGTGGCAAGACGTTTGTATCGGAGTGTTTCGAAACGCACGGCGCGCCGGTACTGGATGCCGACCATCTGGCTCGGGAAGTTGTCGAACCGGGTAGTGATGGGCTGCGTCAGCTGGTTACTCACTTTGGCAAATCCATTCTCACTTCAGAAGAAAAACTGGACAGACGCGCGCTACGCGATATCATTTTTGCCAATCCGCAGGAACGGGAGTTTCTGGACAACACCTTGCACCCGCAGATACGCAAACTATCAGAGGAGCGTATCGAAGCTGCAGGAAAGCTTGCCTATCCTTATCTCGTTTACGCTGTGCCCCTGCTCGTCGAGACAACCCAGCAAAAAAGATTTGATCGTATTGTCGTCGTCGATGTACCAGAGGCCCTGCAAATACAACGACTGACTATCCGTGATGGCAGCTCAAGCTGGCAAGCACAGTCGATACTTGACGCTCAGGCAACCCGTCAGGAGCGCCTGGCGATAGCCGATGATGTCATTGACAATTCAATGACCAAGGAAGAGACGCAGGCTCAGGTTGCACAACTCCACCTCCAATACATGAGCATTCACAACAAAGCGCTGTAGGCACCTGCAAACGTACTCCATACGGCGAAGGAGCGCACCACAGTGCCAGACAATCTGACAAAACGCAGTTCTGGCTAATGTGGTAACTTCTGGGTTGCGCTCGATGATCAGGCCACCCTGAGTGTCCGACCATCAGAAAATCAAAAAACGTGCAAACCCGCTTCTGGAGAAATTTAATGAACCCAACCAGCCGTTTATCACTGGCCGTGCTACTAGGTGCTGCCGTATCAACATCGGTACAGGCAGCCGATGTCACTCTGCGTATTTCACTGCAATTGCCCCTGACAAGTCATCTGGGACAGAACCTTGTGATGTTCGAAACAGAGGTGGAGGAAAAATCCAACGGGGAGATCGATATTGAAATATACGACTCCGCCACACTGTACAAAGACAAGGAAGTGCCCGCTGCCGTCGGTGCAGGCTCTATTGAAATGGGCGTGGCCTCACTCACTCGCTACGTCGGTGACATACCGGCTGTAGACATTTTTTATCAGCCTTTCCTGTTTGATACAGAAGAGAAAGTCAAGGCAGCCGTCGCGGAAGGCTCAGCTATTCGACAACCCATAGACGATGCCATTGCAGACACCGGTTCAACCGTTCTCTGGTGGCAGGCTTATGGCGGCGCCGTTATGCTTTCAAATGACGCACCCATAAAATCACCCGCTGACATGGCTGGCAAGAAGGTTCGCGTTTTTGGCAAGACACTGGGAGATTTTGTTACAGCCACTGGTGGTGCGCCCACGCTTATCTCTGGCTCGGAGCAGTATCTTGCCTACCAGCGAGGCACCGTCGACTACGGCATGACAGGTGTATCAGGTGTGCAGTCCCGCAAGTTGTGGGAAGTCATGGATCACATCACTGTGACTAATCATGCTGATATCGAGTTCATTGTTGTCGTCAACACCGAAACATGGAGCAGCCTGTCTGATACCCACAGAGATATTGTCCAGAGCGCAGCACGTAATGCCGAGGCCGATGTGCGCGACCGTATGAGCGCCATAGAAGCAGAAGCCTATGAAGCTGCTCAAGCAAACGGCATGACCGTGTATACACCTACCGAAGCTGAAATCGCCACCTGGCGTGAGGCCAGTCAGCCCGTCTATGAGTCGTTCACTGAAACGGCGGGTGCGTTGGGCAAGCAAGTGCTGGAGGCAGCAAGAGCGCTCTAGCTCTAGCCCGGACTAGCGATACGACTGCGCGGGCAGACAAACGCATCCAGTCTCTGTGATTGTGCTTGATGTGCTTCACCTGTATTAGCCGCAGCAGGTTTACTACTTATGCCAGCAGGCAAGGACGCCTGCAGCTTCCGGCGATAACAAAATAGACAATGCGTAAGTTATATAATAACGTTGTGAGTATCTGCGCAAGCGTCGCCGCCTACTTATTCGTCGTTGCGGGCGCCATGCTTACCTATGAAGTCGTCGCCCGATACTTCTTCACCAAACCCACAATCTGGGCTGCGGAACTATCGCAGATGTGCCTGATCTGGGGCACCATGCTGGCAATGGCCAAACTTCTGGATAGTGGGCAACACATTCAAGTGGACGCCATCGTCAGGCACCTGCCCTCTCGTGTGGCTACTGCACTACAAGCCATCGTCATGCTCATTGTCGCCGCATTCGCGAGTGTTGTTTGCGTCTTTGGTTTCCGGATTTTTCACGACTCCTTCGAGCGAGGCCGCACCACCGGTAGTATGTTAAACGTCCCCATCTGGATAGTGGAGCTGGCCGTGCCGGCAGGATTTGCACTGCTTTTCATTCAGGCCCTGCTTTGCTCAGCGGATGCCGTACGAACAACGCTGAATAATAAAGCACAAGCACCTGCGGTCGACGCCCAATGACCGTCATCATCATTTTGGCCTGTCTGTTCACACTGCTGCTTGCAAGAGTGCCTGTCGCCTTTGCGTTGGGCTTTCTGGGCTTGGCCATGTTGATTGTTGGTGGTTTCTCGCCGTTGATGGCGCCACAGTCCATGTTATCCACACTAGATGGATTCATTCTGCTGGCAGTGCCGCTGTTTCTGCTGATGTCCAACATTCTTCTAAAGGCAGGCGTTGGCGCTGATCTGTTCAATGCAGTACAGGCATGGGTAGGCCACTGGCCGGGAGGTCTGGCTGTCGCCACCATTCTTTCATGTGCATTTTTCGCAGCCATATCAGGCTCATCCGTTGCGACAGCGGCAACCATAGGCACGGTCGCCATCCCCGAAATGATAAACCGGGGTTACGACAAGCGATTTGTCTATGGGCTGCTAGCGGCTGGTGGCACGCTCGGCATTCTCATCCCCCCATCCATCCCGATGATCGTCTATGGTTTTGTCACCGAGGAATCGGTAATTGCATTGTTTCTGGCAGGTATTGGTCCGGGGTTTACGCTTGTGGCCCTGTTTATCCTCTACTCAATGGTTCATGCGCGATACATCAAGCCAGCACAGGCTGTCGTCAAAGCCACTGCGTCACAAAGAAAATCAGCGTCTGTGCGCGCTCTGCCTTCGGTGGGATTGGCGGTACTGATCATGGGTGGAATATATTCCGGCGCCTTTACACCAACGGAAGCTGCAGCCATCGGCTTTGCCGCATCGCTATTCATCGGTGTTGTGGTGCTTCGCTCTTTAAGCTGGTCCGGGTTTCAGGTGGCGGTAAAAGATTCCATGGTAACCACGGTTGCGATTTTGCTGATCGTTGCCGGTGCCAAGATTTTCGGGAAGGCGATTGCGCTTTACAGAATCCCGCAGGACATCTCACTTTTCATCAGCCAGAACGTCGATACACCGCTGACTTTCATCGTGATTGTCAGTCTGGTGCTGTTGCTGATGGGTCTTGTGTTTGAAGCCTTGTCGATGGTTCTGATCATGACACCGGTGCTGCTGCCAGGCGCCATGGGCCTCGGTTTTGATCCCATCTGGTTTGGGATTTACATGGTCATACTGGTTGAGTGTGCACTGATCACCCCACCGGTTGGTCTGAACCTCTACGTTATTCAGTCGGTAGCCAAAGCGCCACTTGGTGATGTCTCAAGAGGTGTACTGCCTTTTCTGGCACTTATGTTATGTACGGTTTTAGTGTTGTTTCTGGTGCCTGATCTGGCGTTGTTCATACCGTTTGGAATGTAAAAATACTACAAACAGATTTCAGCTGTGTTCTTGTCAAATTTAACAAGCGTGGAAAATCTATTTAAAAACTACTTAGTTTTTCTCACTACTCAAACCGAGCAGCTCGTCCACTATGGGCTGGTTAGCTTCGGGAAAACTCAAGCTTGCCAAATCATCCAGCCGCACCCATTCCAGTAGTTGCCCTTCACACCCTCTGGGGGTCCCTGAGAACCTTGTAATGTCCCAGAAATGCAGGCGTACATATTTGTCTGTGTAGTGATGCTCAAGCGTTCGTCGATGTGAACTACTGAGCACGGTCAAGTCAATCTCTTCCAGCAACTCGCGTTGCAATGCATCACGCTGCAACTCATCAGGCTCTATCTTGCCCCCTGGAAACTCCCAGCGATTACCCTGATGTTGATCAGGCTTTCTTAAGGCAAGCAGTACATGTTTTTGCGGTTTATCAAAAATAATGCCTGCAACAACCTCCACAAGCTTCATGATTCGAGTATCACGCGCGGCAACTACGAGCGATAGTCGGCATTGATACTGACATAATCGTGAGACAAATCGCTGGTATAAACCGTGGCACTGGCAGCACCTCGCCCTAGATCGACCAACACGTCTATCTCTTCACAGGCCATGACCGCAGCACCACGCTCCTCGGTGTAGCCCTGGGCAATACCGCCCGCCTCAAACGTCAGCACATCACCAAGACTGACACTTACACGCGATGCATCCAGATCTTCCACGCCGGCCTTGCCTATTGCCATAAGCAAACGACCCACATTAGCATCGCTGGCAAACATCGCCGTTTTAACCAGTGGCGAATTTGCGATGGCATAGGCCACCTGCTTGCATTCAGTGCGGTCGACACCGCCATCAACCTGTACGCTGATGAACTTGGTTGCACCCTCAGCGTCACGAACAATGGCTTGCGCCAGATCGGTAAAAACCCGTACCAGTGCCTGCATGAACTCAGCCCAGTTTGCGTTCCCGGGATCAAGTACAGGTGCGGCAGCTCGTGACCCACCGGTGGCGACCAACACACACGAATCGTTAGTTGACGTATCACTGTCTACGGTAATTGCGTTGAATGACACATCAACCGCCTCTTTCAAAGCGGCTTCAAGGTGTATCTGTTCAATGGCAGCATCAGTAAATACATAGCTGAGCATCGTCGCCATGTCCGGCTGGATCATACCCGAGCCCTTTGCCATTCCGCACACAGTCACCGTTTGTCCGGCAAGCTCTATAGTCTGAGAGGTCAGCTTGGGCACAGTATCGGTCGTCATGATTCCACAAGCGGCAGACTGCCATGCGGCAATATCTGAAGTGGCTGTGGACTCAAGCAACACGGCGGCTTTTTCTATGCCCTGTCGCATGATGTCATCCGGCAGCAATTGGCCGATAACACCCGTCGAGAAAGGCAATACCGAAGAGGCTGGAATAGACAGGGTGCTGGCTACCGCGTCGCAGTGCCCGCGCGCCATGACGATACCCGGCTCGCCAGTTCCGGCATTAGCATTGCCCGAGTTGATCAGTAATGCACGTATGGCACCCTGGCTTTGAAGCAGTTGTTGTTTGCAGATAGTCACAGGCGCTGCACAGAATGCACTTTGTGTAAAAACTGCAGCACAGGTAGAGCCTTCGGCGAATCTGGCAACAACCATGTCAGGCGTACCGTTTCTTTTTACGCCCGCCGCCAGAGTAGCAAACTCGATACCTGTAACCGGAGCGCCTTGCGGCAAATTCAGATTGACCGGCACCTAACTGAGTTTTCCATGGCAGGCTTTATACTTTTTGCCCGATCCACACGGGCAAGGCTCATTGCGGCCCACCTTGGGCATATTGCGTCGCACCGGTTGGGCTGGTGCACTGTCTGCAGCCTGTTGTCTGACTGCGGCGCTGCGTGCTGCCTCTGCAGAGGCGACTGCTGCTTTACCATCAGAGACCGGCTCATCGGCCAGGGCACTCGCTACGGGCTTATGTTCGTAACTCACCTGTGGTTTCTTTTGTTGTGCCTGCGCCTCAGCTTCGGCTTTTGCCTGCTCTACCTGCTCGGCGCTGCGTACTTGAACTTTACTTAACACGGTAACCACCTGCGACTTGTACTCACCCAGCATGGTGGTAAAAAGCTCAAACGCTTCCTTTTTATATTCCTGTTTGGGGTTTTTCTGTGCATACCCACGCAAGCCCACACTCTGGCGCAGATAATCCATACCAGCAAGATGCTCCTTCCAGCTATCATCCAGTGCCTGAAGTGACACGTATCGCTCGAAATTACGCAGCCCCTCAGCACCTGCTGTGGCCTCTTTTTCATCGTAGGCCTGCTTCAGTTCATCAAGTACGCGGGAATGAATATCCTCTTCAGGCAGATTGGGATCCTCTTCCAGCCAGGCCTTGACGTTGACTTCCTGATTAGCCATGTTCTGTAACTCTGTCTGCAGCCCATCAAGATCCCATGCCTCCTCGAGTGATCCTGGTGGAATATACTGGGCAATGACACCGGGAACGATCTCTTCTCGCAGATCATCCACCAGTTCGCGCATCTCTTCTGTTTCCATGAGCATATTGCGTTGCTCGTACACGACCTTGCGCTGATCGTTGGCCACATCATCATATTCCAGAAGATTTTTCCGCATGTCGAAGTTGTGTCCTTCCACTTTACGCTGGGCGTTCTCGATTGCCTTGGTCACCCACGGATGCTCGATAGCCTCACCCTCTTCCATACCGAGTTTTTGCATCAGACCACTAACGCGCTCACTGGCAAAAATACGCATAAGGCTATCTTCAAGTGAAAGGTAAAAGCGAGTGGATCCCGGGTCGCCCTGCCGACCGGAACGTCCACGCAGCTGATTGTCGATACGGCGTGATTCATGCCGCTCGGTTCCTATGATGTGCAAGCCACCAGCCTTGAGAACTTCGTCGTGCCGCACTTGCCAGTTGGATTTCAGCTCTGACATGTTGGCCTCTTCCGCACCACCGGACGCCGTTAGCAAGGCAGCCATTTCGGCCTCAAGACTGCCACCAAGAACGATATCCGTGCCACGTCCTGCCATATTGGTAGCGATGGTGACAGCGCCGGGCTGACCGGCATTTTCAATAATGTTGGCCTCACGTTCGTGCTGCTTTGCGTTTAGCACCTCGTGCTTTATGCCTTTCTGATTAAGCAGACCAGCAAGGTACTCGGATGTCTCAATTGATGTTGTACCAACCAGTACGGGCTGTTTTCGTTCAGAACAATCTTGAATGTCCTCGATAATGGCATCGTACTTCTCACGTTGGGTGAGAAAGACCAGATCGGACTTGTCGTCACGGGCCATCGGCCGGTTAGTGGGGATAACAACGACCTCAAGACCGTAGATGGACTGAAATTCAAAAGCCTCGGTATCGGCCGTGCCCGTCATGCCTGCCAGCTTGTCGTATAGACGAAAATAGTTCTGGAAGGTAATGGATGCCAGAGTCTGGTTTTCGCGCTGGATGGCGACCCCTTCCTTGGCTTCGATGGCCTGGTGCAGACCCTCCGACCAGCGGCGACCAGGCATGGTTCGGCCAGTGAACTCATCAACAATAACGATTTGACCGTTGCTGACAATGTAGTCCACGTCTTTCTGGTACAGGGCGAGAGCGCGCAAAGCCGCATTCAGGTGATGCAGCACCGCGATGTTTGATGAGTTATACAGACTGCCAACTTCTGATAGCACACCGTGCTCGATCAGAATGTCTTCGACAGTTTCCATGCCCTGTTCTGTCAGATGTACCTGCTTGGATTTTTCATCGACAGAGTAATCACCCTCGCCTTCCTCCTCCAGCTGGCGAGTCAGTTTGGGGACCACAGCATTCAGTTTGCCATACAACTCACCATCGCCATCGGCCGGCCCCGAGATGATGAGTGGTGTACGTGCCTCGTCGATAAGAATTGAATCAACTTCATCGATGATGGCGAAGTTCAGGCCACGTTGTACCCGCTGATCAGGGCTGTGCGCCATGTTATCGCGCAGGTAGTCAAAACCAAATTCGTTGTTTGTGCCATAGGTGATATCGCAAGCGTAGGCTGCTCGACGCTCATCATTGCCTAATCCACCGACGATGACCCCAACGCTCATACCGAGAAAGTTATACAACTTGGCCATCCACTGCGAATCACGCTGGGCCAGATAGTCGTTGACCGTAATGACATGTACGCCCTTGCCTGCAAGAGCATTGAGGTAAACAGCCGTAGTGGCTACCAGCGTTTTACCTTCACCGGTACGCATTTCGGCAATTTTGTTGTTATTCAGGACCATGCCACCAATCATCTGCACATCAAAGTGACGCATGGTGAGCGTACGCTTGCCAGCCTCTCTGGCAACGGCGAACGCCTCCGGCAACAAGTCTTCCAATGTCGAACCTTTGGCAAGGCGCTCCTTGAATTCGACAGTCTTGGCAGCCAGCGCTTCATCGGATAGGGCTTGCAGCGCAGGTTCGAATGCGTTGATCGCATCCACATCCCTGGACATCCGCTTGACCGTGCGATCGTTACTGCTGCCGATGAATTTCTTGACCAGATTACCTAACATGAATTCCAACCTTGGTGCAGCTTGTTGCTGCTGTTGCGACTTAGCCCAATAACACAGGCGTATATTATCTCACCGTTCGGGACGATGCGCGCCTGCTTCGGGAGATTCACCAAAACCGATCACTGTGCGGCCAGATACTGACGTGCCTGACTAAAACTCTGAAGAGCCTGTAAAAAAGCCACAAAAAACGACGCGGTGAGAACTATCACAGTCGGCGCCATTGTCGTTGCGCGCGTTATGAAAACTCGCCACCCAGCGAAATTAGCGTAGTCAACCACCTGTCCACCTCAGGACCCTTCACTGATAAACCGCATCGGATCGATAGCCCTGCCATCAGCTCTGACTTCAATATGAACATGGGTGCCCGTTGATCGACCGGTAGAGCCCATAGTGGCAATCACTTGTCCTTTGTTCACGCTGCTTCCCACTTTTACCAAATTGGCATCATTATGCGCATAACGAGTGCGATACCCATCGATATGTTCCAGTTCGATCAAGTTACCGTACCCTCCATTTTTCCCGGAATACGTGACAACGCCATCTGCCAGAGCCAGTACCTTACTGCCGTTGCGTCCCCCAAAATCTACGCCGCCATGAAATCGCTTACCTCCCGTGCGAGGGTCCAGCCTGTACCCGTAGCCGGAGGTGATATGAGCCCTGACGACCGGTGAGCCCGAAAGCGTGAAACGACGTTCCCTATGACGCCGCTGAGTGATACTCAGCACCGCCTCGGCATGCGTAGTCATATGGTCGACGGCGCGATTTGCAAGCGTGAAGCGTTGTTGCGCCACGTCAGGGGAATCTTTCAGAGCAGACAGAGAATCCAGATACCGTTCATCTGCCAATTGCACGGCTAATGCAAACTCGCCCGCATCAAGATCTGCCGCCTCAACAATGCGGCTGAACAGTAGCCGCAAACGCATCAACTCCGCCTGTAGCTGACCCCACCGTCGCGCCTCAATTTGAGCGACTTTCAGGGACGTCTCCCGTCCCGTAATCGGCAAGGCAGCGCCCGATTGCGGTTGCTCGACTCCCCCCATCTCCGAGACTGAGTGAGATAGCAAATACCCCAGAAAACCACTCGCGAGGGCCAGACAAAGCGCCAGCATGCTAGTCTCCAAAGCTCTGGCCTGTCGCATTCGCCACACGGCAAACCTGGCCATCTGGACACGGATGCTGACAGGCAGGCGCAAAACCGCCGTGGGTAGAATCCTGCTTGAGGACCTGAGCGATGAGGCTGTCATGAAATCATTTGAAACCCTGGTCGGCAAGACAACCAGAGCGGCAATGGCCGATGATCGTCAAATCAAACAGATAATTTCAAGAATTGTGCCAACGAGCACCATGGTGCACATACAGTTCTGCCGCGTTGAAGGCGGCAGGGTGCGCTTGACTGTCGATAGTGCCGCCTGGATATCACGAATTCGATTCATGGAACGTCGAATAATTGACAATCTGCGCGGAACCGGCCGTGACACACACACGATCAGCTATCACGTGGCGCCGGAAACTCAGCCAGTGGCGCGAAAAACCATCAGAAAGGCCATAAAGGCGGCGGGTAGCTCGTATTCGATAGAGGCGGCAGTCGAGGCCATAAGCCATGATGACACCGACAGTGGAGATGACAGACTCAGGCAGGAGCTGTTGAAACTGGCGCGCACACTGCGCGCAGAATCAGGCAAAGACGTTGACTAGAAGTCTGCGCGGTAGAAATAGTGGGCCCAAGTAACGAAAATGAGCGATAAGACTGGCCAAAGTGGGGCAGTTCGCAGCAGGGATTTTCTGCCGCGCAGGCTTCTGGTACTCGCTGGCTACTCGTGCATGCGCAAACGCCGTGTCAGCCTACGGCCTCAATGGGTTGGGCAAGCGGCTGATCGTAGACTACCGGTGACGAACCGATGCTTTCTTTATCGAATACCACTTTTTCCCAACTCTGCTCCTGTTTGAGCATTTCGCGAACCAACAGGTTGTTCAGTTCATGTCCAGACTTGTAGCCACTGAAAGCCCCGATCATGCTGTGTCCCATCAGGTAGATATCGCCGATACCGTCGAGGATTTTGTGGCGAACAAATTCGTTCTTGTAGCGCAACCCTTCGGTGTTGAGGATGCGGTAGTCATCAATCACTATCGCGTTTTCCACACTACCGCCAAGGGCGAGGTTGTTCTTGCGCAACTCTTCGATATCGCGCATGAAACCAAAGGTACGGGCTCGGCTTATATCCTTTACAAAAGAGGTCGTTGCGAAGTCTACGCAAAGTCGTTGTGAGTCCTTCTTGAACACCGGATGGTCAAAATCTATGGTGAAGTCGACCTTGAAACCATTGTAGGGCTCAAATCGCGCCCATTTGTCGTCAACACGTACTTCGACAGGTTTTGTGATACGGATAAATTGCTTGGCAGCAGTCTGCTCCTGAATACCCGCAGACTGGATAAGAAATACAAACGGCGCTGCACTGCCATCCATGATCGGAATTTCGTTGGCACTGACGTCAACGTAGCAGTTGTCGATACCCAGACCAGCAAATGCTGCCATCACGTGCTCGATGGTGGACACATGCACATCGTCCTGGTTGTACAGGCGAGTCGCTAGTTGAGTGTTACGCACACTGAGCGCGTTAGTCGGTATGACGGCGGCAGGTGTTACGTCAGTTCTGCGAAAAACAATACCGGTGTCGACGGGAGCCGGGCCGATTGACAGAAACACTTTTTTGCCCGTGTGCAAGCCCACGCCCGTGGCGCGTATTGTATTTTTTAAGGTTCGTTGTCGAATCACAGTAATTTCCCGCCGTACCCGTCACAAAGCTACCTGTATATATAGCAGCTTTGTCCGGTTTTACAGCTTCCCGGTATTTTACCCGGCCAATGGTGTAGTCAGGCCTGCAGCAAACCAAAGGGGTGGACCATATAAACACCTACGCAAACAGACAGCAGGGTAGCGTCCGAAGTGCAGGCAACATAAAGCAAGCGCCGGATGCCTTTTTGGGGCACCCGACGTTAGCACCGGAATTTTACTGTATTTCAGAGTACTACGCTGAAAGTAACTTGATGGTCACAGTCGGTTTCAGTCTGCCTGACGGCGCAAAAATGCTGGAATATCAAGGTATTCCACGTCATGACCGGCATTCGCAGGACCTGTTCCCTGAGATGCACCGTGTGCAGTCTTCCGAACCACCGTGGGCTTCTCGTAATTGTCATAAGGAGAAGGTGTGTTAGCTCGCACCTGACGCCCCTGATTCATGCCGGTATTGGAACCACCGTTAGCGCCGCCATTGCCGTTTCCACCGGTCGTGTACGTTGGCGCGCCATTGACCACTGAGCGCTGAACGGAACGCAACTGTTGGGCTTGCTGCTGCTGGCCCAGCCCTGTTGCAACCACAGTAACGCGCAATTCCCCTTCCAGAGACTCATCAATGGCTGTTCCGACCACCACGGTTGCATCATCAGCAGCAAAGGAGCGAACCACGTTACCGACTTCCTCAAACTCACCGATCGCCATATCCAGACCCGCAGTGATATTCACGAGGATGCCACGTGCTCCTGCCAGATCGATATCTTCCAGAAGAGGGCTGGAAATCGCCATCTCGGCAGCTTCTGTGGCGCGCTCGTCACCGCGGCCCACACCAGAGCCCATCATGGCCAGACCCATCTCACTCATGACAGTACGCACATCGGCAAAATCAACGTTGATCAGGCCGGGGTTGGTAATCAGCTCGGCAATTCCCTGAACCGCGCCGCGAAGAACATCATTAGCCGCCTTGAACGCGTCAAGCAAACTGATGTTCTTGCCCAGAACAGACAACAGCTTCTCATTAGGGATAGTGATCAGGGAATCCACGTGGCCACGCAATTCCTCGATTCCCGCTTCGGCCATCCGCATTCGCTTGCTTCCCTCGAAAGGGAAAGGTTTGGTCACTACAGCGACCGTCAGCACACCCATCTCGCGCGCGATCTGCGCAACCACAGGGATTGCGCCCGTGCCAGTTCCGCCACCCATACCCGCAGTAATGAATAACATGTCTGTGCCTTCGATAAGATCCTGGATGCGATCACGATCTTCCATCGCAGCCTGGCGGCCAATCTCAGGGTTTGCACCTGCACCCAACCCCTTGGTGATACTTTGACCGATATGCAAGACAGTCTGAGCGTCCATACTTTTTAATGCTTGCGCATCGGTATTGGCACAAATGAAATCAACACCTTCGATACCTGATTGCACCATGTGCTGAACAGCATTACTACCACCACCACCAACACCTATCAATTTGATGACGGGCGAATCGTTTATTGAGTCAACTAGTTCGAACATTGGAAGTTCTCCTGATCTTGTTAAATTAAGTGTTACGTTCTCTTGCGAACCAACCTTCTAAGGGTCGTTGTCGCGTTTAGGCCTTGCATTTGAAACTACTTAGAAATTTCTCTGAAACCACTCTGTCATCCGCTTGAACAAGCCCTTTTCAGTGCGAGTGTCAACCGGTTCGTGACTGGGATTCTGACGTCGCTGCTGCCCGTATAGCAGCAGGCCAACGCCCGTTGCATGAATCGGATTGCGGGCAACGTCAGACAAACCATTGACATGCTGCGGAACTCCTAACCTGACTGGCATATGGAAGATCTCCTCGGCCAGCTCTACAACGCCTTCCATCTTTGACGTACCTCCAGTTAATACAACCCCGGCAGCACAGGCGTCTTCAAAACCACTGCGTCTTAGTTCACCCTGAACAAGACCCAGCAGTTCCTCGTACCGCGGCTCTACCACTTCCGCGAGAGTCTGTCTTGCCAGGCGACGAGCGTTTCTATCACCCACACCTGGCACTTCGATCATGTCGTCCGGGCTTGCCAACTGTCGCAACGCACAGGCGTACTTGACCTTGATTTCTTCAGCAAATTGAGTTGGTGTTCTGAATGCCACAGCAATATCGTTGGTGACCTGATCGCCAGCGATAGGTATTACCGCTGTATGGCGAATGGCACCTTCGGTAAAAATGGCGATATCGGTGGTGCCACCACCCATGTCCACCAGCAACACACCCAGATCCTTTTCATCGTCTGTAAGCACTGAATGACTGGATGCCAACTGCTCAAGAATGATGTCTTCAACTTCAAGATTGCATCGCTGAATGCACTTGGCGATATTCTGGGAAGCACTGATCGAACCCGATACCAGATGCACCTTGGCTTCCAGCCGAACACCGGACATACCAACAGGCTGATGAATGCCATCCTGACTGTCGATAATGAACTCTTGCGGCAGCACATGAATAATGCGTTGATCCGCAGGGATGGCCACTGCCTTGGCGGCATCAACCACACGATCGACATCATCCTGCTCCACCTCAGAATTCTTGATGGCCACGATGCCATGCGAATTCAAACTCTTTATGTGCGAGCCTGCAATCCCTGCAAATACAGAACGTATCTGTACGTCTGCCATCTGCTCGGCCTCTTCAACCGCTTTTCCGATCGCATGCACTGTGCTGTCAATGTTGATGACCACACCCTTCTTCAAGCCTTGCGAAGGATGAGTACCCATGCCAATGAGCTCAACATTGCCTTCATCGTCAATCTCGGCGACCAACGCCACGATTTTCGATGTGCCAATATCAAGGCCGACGACCATTTGTTTGTCTGCTGCCATCTTGTTGTCCGTAGATCTAGTTCTCATCAGGGTATTCATCCACGCTGGACGTATTCACGCCGGACGTATCCACGCTGGACGCAAACCCATTGCTGTAGCGCATGTCAAAACTCAAGGATCCTTCCTCTGCCTTAGCAGCGAGCCGTTCGTAAACATCCAGAAAACGGCTCATGCGCAACTCCCGCTCATCCAGTCCCAATTTGACTGTCGTACCGTTTGACAAGGTCAGCGTCTGCGACAGTCGATCATCTTCATCAAGCAAAATTAGATTCAGGTTAAAACGTGATACCTGCTGGTCATAGGCACGATAGGCATCCAGCAGAGCCACATGGCGCCCCTGTGCTCCCAGAACCTGTGGCAAGGGCCGAAACACTTCACGCCACTGCGCAAAAGCCACGCTTTGCCTGTCAAGTTGATGCGGCTTGAACAGAACGAGTCGTTTGCTGATCAGGTGGTCATCGTTCCATCGTGCCGCCGGTTCGTGCTCTTCAACTTCAATGGTGATACGTGACGGCCAGACACGACTGATACGCGCGCTGGCAATCCACTCTTCTGACTCAAGGCTCTGTCGAAGCCTGTCAATATCAAGACCATAGAAGCCCTGTGCTGTGTGTAGCTTGATGTCTGCCATCAGCGCATCACGATCGGCATAGTCCATCGTGCCCAGAACATCCACATGGGTGACTGGAAAGCGCGCAGGATCTTGTGCAAAGTGGGAAGCCAACACTGGCAATCCCATCAAAACAACCAGACCCGCCAGAGCCACCAACCATCTTGTGCCAGCCGTCATCCGCACGGCAGCCAGTGGTAATACCTGCCTGCCGCCAATGAGCGGTGAATGAGCAGCCGTCATTGCACGCTCCCCTCTGTTGCCAGAGTGTCTACAAGTACCCGCAGACAAAGCGTTTCGATACTGCAACCCGACTCGATCGCGGCAATCGGCACCAGACTATGACTTGTCATTCCGGGTATGGTGTTGCACTCGATGAACTGAGGTTTGCCGTTTGCGTCCAGCATGAAGTCAATGCGCGCCCATGTTCGACAATCCAGCGTTTCGAACACACGTATTGCCATCGTTTGAATCTGACGAGTCACCTGCTCAGGCAATACTGCTGGACACACATACTCCGTATCATCGGCGACGTACTTGGCGTTGTAGTCATAGAAACCACCGGCTGCTTGCGTGGTAACCAGCGGTAATGCTTTATCACACAGGACTGTAGCTGCTATTTCTACACCACTCATGAATTGTTCAATCAGTACAGAGCCATAGCGTCTGGCCTCAGCAAACCCCTCTGCCAAAGCCTCCTTGTTTCTAATCACGCTCACACCAATGCTGGATCCTTCATTTGTCGGTTTTATAACAACCGGCAATCCCAGTTCCTCGACAGCAGCAATCGCTTCGTCAATATCGGCCACCCGCCTCGCCTGCGGTGTCGCAACGCCTTGCATGGATACCAGTGCCTTGGCACGCCACTTGTCCATGCACAGCGCAGAACCGAGCACACCGGTACCGGTGTAGGGAATACCAGCCAGCTCCAGCGCCGCCTGCACCTGGCCATCCTCCCCGCCACGTCCATGCAGAATGAGAAAGGCACGATCAAAACCACCTTGACGCAACACGGTAGCGATATCCCGACCTGCATCGACAGGATGAGCATCCACGCCAGCACCACTGAGTGATTCAAAGACCTGCTGTCCGCTCATGAGAGATACCTCACGCTCGGCAGACCAGCCACCCATTACTACTGCAACCTTGCCGAAATGATGCGGTTGTAACTGCACGCCATCCACGATCAGCTCATCCATTGAAATACTCCGGCAAACTCAACGCCAGCCCACCAACACTGCCCGCGCCAAGCGTCAGGACAATATCGCCATCGTCGATGATGCGTTCCAGAGCTTGTGGTACGTCGCTGATGTTTTCCACAAAGACCGGTTCAACAGCACCGCGGTTTCGGATAGCCCTGGCCAGAGCACGACCATCAGCGCCGTTGATATGTTCCTCACCAGCAGCATAGACTTCGGTGAGTAGCAAGACGTCGGTTAGCGACAGGGCCTCTGCGAAATCTTCAAACAGATCGCGTGTACGTGTATACCTGTGTGGCTGGAAGACGACCACAAGGCGACGTTCCGGCCATCCGCCTTTTACCGCCTTGAGCGTCGCGGTGACCTCGGTAGGATGGTGCCCATAGTCATCGAGCAACTCTGCCACGCCTTTTTCAAACGTTAACTGACCATGAGATTGCGCACGCCTGCCAATTCCGGCAAAGCGTAGCAAGGCCCGTTTACATGACTTTACGTTTACGCCCAGCTCCAGCGCAACCGTGATGGCAGCCAATGCATTAAGCACATTGTGATGCCCCGGCATATTGAGCGTGACATCGCGAATCTCGCTACTGACATCACCGCCATCATCGATGCGCACATCAAAATGCATTCGCAAGCCCTCTTGTCGCACATTCATGGCTTGCACATCCGCAGACTCATCAAAGCCGTAGGTGCGAACCGGACGACCCACGCGTGGCAAAACATCGCGTATGTGTTCATCATCGATACAGACAATAGCAAGACCATAGAAAGGCAGATGCATCAGAAAATCGACAAATGTCTGTTTGAGCTTTTCAAAATCGCCGTCGTAGGTAGACAGGTGATCCGCGTCGATATTGGTCACAATCGACACGACAGGCTGCAGGTACAAAAAAGAGGCATCACTTTCGTCAGCCTCTGCCACCAGCCACTCTGACTGACCAAGATAGGCATTGGTTGATGAACTGTTCAACCGACCTCCTATCACGTAGGTAGGGTCCATACCTCCCTCGGTTAAAAGACTGGCAACAAGACTTGTCGTGGTTGTCTTGCCATGCGTACCTGCTACCGCGATTCCCTGCTGAAAACGCATCAGTTCAGCCAGCATCTCGGCTCGTCTGACTACCGGAATCCGTAGCTCACGCGCACGCTGCAGCTCAACATTGTCTTCTGGCACAGCCGTTGAAATAACAACAACATCAGCATCTTCAGCGTGCTCGGCAACATGGCCATGCCTGACGGTTATACCCAAACCTTCAAGCCGTTGTGTCAGCGCATTGCTACCCAGATCAGACCCACTGACCCGAAACCCGAGATGGTGCATGACTTCCGCTATTCCACCCATGCCCACACCACCGATACCAATGAAATGCATGGCACGAACGCGGCGCATCTGGCTTTTGACAACAGGTGAGATATCAACAACCACTAGCGTGATACCTCCAGAAGCGCATGGGCAACATTGGCAGCTGCACCAGGAACAAAACAACCGCGAGCAGCCGTGCCCATCAATTTCAGCTTTTGACGATCTTCAGACAAGTTTGTCAATTCCCTGGCCAGCAACTCTGCGTTCAAGGTGCTTTGAGGCATCAACAACGCAGCCCCGGCATCTGACAGATGTCGCGCATTGAGTGTCTGGTGATCGTCCACCGCATAGGGGAAAGGTACGAGGATGCTGGGCAATCCAAGGGCTCCGAGTTCGGTCACTGTCATGGCCCCACTACGGCAGATAACAAGATCAGCCGATTGATAGGCTGCTGTCATATCATCAATGAAATCGCTGACAAGTACCTGCGCATGCGAAGCACTGGCGTAGCGCTTACGCACGTCGGCAGCGTCAGCACTTCCGCTTTGATGATGAACGACAATGGGTTGCTGCATAATGGCAACCGCTTGGGGTACCAATTTGTTCAGAGCACTTGCCCCTCGACTACCGCCGACAACCAGCACGCAAAGTGGTCGCCGTGCATCCGTATGGGACAGATAAGGCTCTTTTGCCAAAGCTTCCATATCAACACGTACCGGATTACCCACCACCGTTGCATGACGGGATGAACTGAAGACATTGGGCCAGGCGCTGAACACACGAGTGGCGACACTGCTGAGCCAGCGATTGGTCATTCCGGCAACGGCATTCTGTTCATGCAAGACGAGTGGCGTCCGTAACACCACGGCGGCAAGACCTACGGGACCTGAAACAAACCCTCCCATGCCGAGCACCGCTCTGGGTCGTATTGCTTGCATTTGACGCAGGCTCTGTATCAGAGCACGGAGTAGCTTTGCAGGTCCAAGCAAGGTCTCCCATACCGTCTTTCCGCGCAGTCCTGCCACATCAATCCAGCGCATTTCTATACCCTGCAAAGGCACCATTCTGGCTTCAAGCCCGTTTTTTGTTCCAAACCAGACAACAGGGATATCTTGCGATTTCAGAACTGCAGCAACAGCGAGGGCTGGTACAACGTGACCACCAGTGCCACCGGCAGCAATGATTACTGCCTGCTTGATTGACTCGCTCATGGGTAAGCCTCCTCGACCAGAGAATCACCCGCCCTGAGTGCAATCCGCAGGCTCTGGGCAAGCTCCCATTCAACCCGTAACAAAAGGCTGAAAGTAATGGCAAATACAATCGCACTACTTCCACCGTAACTCATCAGCGGCAAGGTAATGCCCTTGGTAGGCAGCACACCCAGACAGACACCCATATTGATAAACGATTGCAATCCAATCCAGATACCGATACCCAGTGCAATGAAACCTGCAAATCGGTTGCCCTGCTCTTCCGCCTTGCGCGACAGGCAAAAACAGCGCCAGACAATGAATACATAAAGCCCTATGGTTGCGACAGCACCAATCAATCCCAGCTCTTCAGACAGAACAGCAAATAAAAAATCGGTGTGTGCTTCCGGCAGAAATTCCATCTTCTGGATGCTGTTGCCAAACCCGACACCGGTAATACCACCGCTACCAATAGCAATCAATGAATTGGTCAGCTGATAGCCTGAATCAAAGGCATCTTCAAAGGGATCCATAAAACTGACAAAACGCCGCAGACGATAAGGTGAGAGCATGATCAGAAAAGTCCCTACTGCACCCAGAACGGCAATGAGAGAAACGAACTGGGTGAACCTGACACCGGCTACAAACAGCATCAACGTCGCAGTTGAGGCAATGACTACGGCAGCACCAAAATCCGGCTCCAGCAATAACAAGGCGCACGCCAGCGATATGAGAAGCAATGGCCGAACGAATCCGCCAAATGTGGTTTGTACCAGATGCCCTCGACGCACGAGATAACCTGCCAGATACACAATGATGAATAGCTTGACAGTCTCGGATACCTGTACCGTAAAAAATCCCAGATCTATCCAGCGGCGACTGCCGTTGACCTCCTTGCCGATGAACGGCACAAGCACCAGCATCAGACCAACAAGCGATATGATGATCAGATGGGGTCCATACTTTTCCCACACAGACAGTGGCACCCGAAAAGTTAAAGCACCGATACAACATCCTATTGCGAGAAAAATCAACTGGCGAGTCACAAAATAGAATGGCGTCTGATAAACGCTTTGCGACACTGCCGTTGATGCTGATGCGATCATGACCGCACCGAACAACGCCAAGGCAACGATGCTGATCAGCAAGGCATGATCAGAGAACCGTACTCCCATAGACGGCGTCACCGTTGATACACGGCTTGAGGCGACTCGCGATATCACGCTGCTCATGCGGCCAGTACCTCCTGCACGGCAGCAACGAATTGTTCACCCCGATCTTCGAAGTTATCGAACATGTCGAAACTTGAACAGGCAGGAGATAGCAATACAACGTCACCCTCACCTGCCTTGTCACTCGCAAGTCGCACAGCCTCTAGCAAGGTGTCGGCAAGTTCCATTGCCACGCAGCCCTTCAATTGACTGGCGATGATCTGACGATCCTGACCCATCAGTATCAGCAGCTTCACGGAATTATTGACCGTTTCGGATAACGTTGAAAAATCAGCCCCCTTGCTGATTCCTCCAGCGATGAGAATCACCGGCCCCGGCATGGCCAACACCGCCTTTTGACAAGCATCGACATTAGTGCCCTTCGAATCGTTGTACCAGCGAACACCATCTCGCTCGCCAACAAACTGACTGCGATGGGCCAGGCCCGTGAAATTTTCCAGCGACGCTAACAAGGCGTTTTCTTCAATCGCCAGTGAATCGATCAACGGTGCAGCCAGCGCAACTATCGCCAGTGCGTTTGCCACGTTGTGATCACCCGGCATGGAAAGCTTTGTCTTGTTCAGGATAGAGCGCTGCCAAGTCCGACCAGCAGTATCAGTGTCTGCCATGACCTGTTCTGCAAGGGTAAAGAAGCTGCAGACCGCAACGTCATCATCAGATGGCCAGGTCCGCAGATCGTCCCGATTAGCCACACAATGGTGCGCATTTTTATATACGCGGCGCTTGACCGAAGCGTAATGCTCAATGCTGTCATACCGGTCCCGGTGGTCATCGCTGACATTAAGTACCACCGCAGACAGCGGACGCAATGAGCTAGTGGATTCCAGTTGGTAGCTGGAGAGCTCCAGCACCAAGACCTCAGCGTCACTTTGCAAGGCATCCAGCGCAGCATCACCAATGTTTCCACAAGCAATTGCGTTGGTGCCGCAGACATTGAGCGCGTCGGCAAGCCAGGCCACCACCGTACTTTTGCCATTCGAACCGGTGACGGCAACGACGGGAACTGTCACTGCGCTGGCAAACAGCTCAATATCCCCGATTACCTCAACCCCGGATGCCACTGCTGCGGCAATCGCCGGATGAGCTCTCGGTATCCCCGGACTAAGAACAATGACATCAAACTGACAGAACAACTCGCCAGTAAATGTCTTGTGTAAAGGCATCCGAACATTGATGTCCGCAAGTGTGCTTTCACTCGCTTTTTCGTCGGCAATCGAAAAATCGACACCTTGCCTTGCAAGGAAGCCTGCAACCGAAATTCCGGTTACACCCAGCCCGACAACCAGTACTGCTTTCTGCTTGAGATCGGCGATTTTCATCAGCGGATCTTCAGGGTGGATAGACCCACCAGTACTAAAATGACCGTGATGATCCAGAAGCGCACAATAATCCGTGGTTCAGGCCAGCCTTTCAATTCGAAATGATGATGGATCGGCGCCATGCGAAATATTCGCTTGCCAGTGAGCTTGAACGAGCCCACCTGCAAAATGACAGAAACCGCTTCAAGAACAAAGATGCCTCCCATAATAAAAAGCACCAGCTCTTGTCGAACCATAATAGCTACAACACCCAGCGCGGCGCCGATACTTAACGCACCAACATCACCCATGAAAACCTGCGCCGGATACGTGTTGAA
Source organism: Granulosicoccus sp. (assembly GCA_045110475.1). GTDB lineage: Bacteria > Pseudomonadota > Gammaproteobacteria > Granulosicoccales > Granulosicoccaceae > Granulosicoccus. The sequence continues at coordinate 48,801 of JBGCGC010000055.1, read as the reverse complement.
CCACAGAAAGCCAAGCCCGGCACCCGTCAGCGCACTGCAGAAGACAGTGAGTTCACCCGCACCCTTGATATTCGGAATGCCAAGGTAATCGGCAAATATTGCGTGTCCGGCAAGGTAGGCGATCAGTCCCAGACCGGCTGCGACCATGACCGATGGCAGGATGGCAAGCCCATCCAGCCCATCAGTCAGGTTGACAGCATTGCTGCTACCCACGATAACCAGAAAGGCAAACGGTATGAACACCCATCCCAGATAGATAACCGTCTCCTTGAAGAACGGCACAATCAGCTCCAGTTCTTCACGCTGATTAACGCTCATGTAAAGCGCTACCACAGCAACCCCCGCTACAGCGGTCTGCCAAAAGAGCTTTTCTCTGGCAGTCAGCCCGACAGAGTTGGACAACACCACTTTTCGATAATCATCTACCCAGCCAATTGCGCCAAAACCCAGCGTGACGAATAACACGATCCACACCTGACGCACGCCAAGATCAGACCAGATCAACGTACTCAGTGCAACAGCGATAATAATCATTGCCCCACCCATGGTTGGGGTGCCTTGTTTAACAAGATGCGACTGTGGACCATCCGAACGTACTGATTGCCCGATCTTCGCCTCGGTTAACCACCGGATAAGTCTTGCGCCAAACAACAGACAGATGACCAACGCTGTCAGCGCAGCAAAAATTGCTCGCAAGGTGATATACCGAACAACATCAAAGCCCGGATCGACACCTGACAGCCAGTCACTCAAGAGCAGCATCATGATGGCGCACCCGTTGAGGCTGCCTCAGGCGAACCTTCAGCAGATATCACCAGTGCATTGACGACATTTTCCATGTGAGCGCTCCTTGATCCCTTGATCAATACGGTCACATCGTCGGACAGGTGATCAAGCAGGTTGCTGATCAACGATGCCTGGTCTTTAAAGTGCGCGCCTTGCTCGGGCTTGACATCAGTGACTGAATCCTGAAATGCACTTTGCGTTTCACACGACAAGTCACCGGTTGTCCACAAACCGTCGACACCTTGTTCTCTGGCAAATCTGCCGATCTCACTGTGCATTGCCGGTGAATCAGGTCCGAGTTCACCCATGTCGCCCAGCACCAGAAACTGTTTACCATGATGAGCAGCAAGCACATTGATGGCGCAACGTACGGAGTCGGGGTTAGCGTTATAGCTATCATCGATAATGAGTGCACCACTTGCACCCGACTTTTTCTCCAGCCTTCCCGGTACAGCCGAGACAGCTTCAAGGCCTCTGACAATCGAATCAAGCTGAACGTCCAGACATTGCGCTGCTGCTACGGCAGCCAATGCGTTCATGAAATTGTGCTCGCCGGCGAGTCGAAAACGCGGAGACGCCCGCCTGCCCATGGTGTCTATGACAAACTCCTGGCCGGGTGCACCTGAGACATCCGCATCCATAACGCGGCCAAAATCGCGCGAACGACAATGCTCACAAGCTCCACGCATAAAATCGGCGTAGGCATCATCAGCGTTTATCACGCCATAGCCATCAGATTTCAGGCCAGCATAAATCTCAGACTTGGCGGCAGCGATACCCTCAACGCTACCAAAACCTTCCAGATGCGCTGTACCAATGTTAGTCACAACGGCAACATCGGGCTCGACCAGTGCTACCAGGCGCGCGATCTCTCCCGCGTGGTTAGCGCCCATCTCGATGACCGCGTAATCATGCTCCTTGCGCATGTTCAAGAGCGTCAAGGGCACACCAAGCTCGTTATTGAGATTGCCTCGGGTTGCCAGGACCGGCCCCTGTTGCTGCAGGATGCTGGTGACGATCTCCTTGACCGTTGTCTTGCCATTACTGCCTGTTATGGCAACGGTTGGAATGGCGAACCTTGCCGCCCAGAACTTTCCCAACTGGCCCAGGGCCAGCTGAGTATCGGCTACGCCAAGCTGAGGAAGCTCGCAGTTGACCTCTTCATGAACCATTATTGCCGCAGCCCCTGCCTCTTTTGCGGCATTGACAAACTCATGTCCGTTGAATCGCTCGCCCACGATGGCTACGTAGAGTTCACCGGGTTTTAAGGTACGCGAATCGATACTTACGCCTTTGACGGTGACACTGTCACCGGTCAGGGACGCACCAAGTGGTCTTATACATTCACTGAGTTCCAGTTGAAAACTCATGATGCGACCCCTAGCAGCAACTGCGCCTGTTCGCGATCACTGAAATACAATTTCTCAGCGCCAACAATCTGATAGTCCTCATGACCCTTGCCAGCTATCAGCACCAGGTCACCAGCCTGTGCAGACAACAAAGCATGTCGAATAGCCTGCGCACGGTCTGCTATAACAGTGACATTTTCGGTACTGTCAAAACCTTTCAACACATCACTGATGATGTTCGCGGAGATTTCGGTTCGTGGATTGTCATCAGTGAGCACGACGTAATCGGCTGTTTGGGCAGCCCTCGCCATCGGCGCTCGCTTGCCCTGATCGCGATCACCACCGCAACCAAACACGACCCAAAGCCGTTTCGCGCAATGTACACGCACACTGGCTATTGCAAGTTGCAGCGCATTAGGGGTGTGGCTGTAGTCAATAACGACGGTGGGTTTGTCACCGCCACCCAGACGTTCCATCCGCCCGGCAACAGGCTTTACTGCATTGAGGCAATGGCGCGCATCATTCGCAGCAACACCACAAGCACGCAAACTGGCATAACTGGCCAACAAATTGTCAACGTTGAAACGACCCAGTAATTCAGTGGAAACCAAACCAGTTCCTGCAGCCTCAACCAGTTTGAAGGCAAGGCCGGCATCATTTGCCAGAACATCCGTGGCCAACACTCGATGATCGCTTGATTGACTTTGCTCACCCGTAGCCGAATAAGAAAAACACTCAATATTGTGGAGCTTTTCAATCAGCTCTTGGCCCATTGAATCATCAGCATTCAAGACGACGGCTTGCAGGGAATGCCAGTGAAACAACCGCTCTTTGGCAGCCCTGTAAGCCTCTACCGTGACGTGATAGTCAAGATGATCGCGCCCCAGATTAGTCAACACGGCGACATCCAGAGCCAGTCCGTCCAGCCTGCCTTCCGCAATCCCGTGCGAAGACGCTTCAAGCGCAACAAACCGCGCACCCTGATCACGCATTGTGGCCAACAGGCGGAACAAGGTGACACTGTCTGGCGTTGTCAGATCGGTATTTTCCAACGCATCGCCGATTCCCCAACCGAGCGTACCGATGTATCCGCAGCATTGAGCATTCGCGGCCAGCGCTTGTGCAATGAAGCGACAGACAGACGTTTTACCGTCTGTTCCGGTAACGGCAACAATCATCAGGGACCGGTCAGGCTCATGATAGAAACGCGAGGCAATGGATGCGCAAAGCTTGTCTAGCCCACCGACAGCCACCACTGCAATGTCACGAGCAGTCAGCTGCTCAATGACGGCACCGAAAATTTCAAGCGAGGATTGTTCGACCAGAACAGCGACGGCTCCAGCATCGACAGCCTTCAAGGCATGGTGCATACCATGAGTGATTGCACCACCAACCGCGATGTACACATCACCCTGAACCACTTTGCGGCTGTCCAGATTAACACCGGTTATTGCAATATCCGGTACACCGTCACTCAGCCAGGGACTCAGTAGCGTCTCCAGTGACCAGTTGTAGAGCACGGGGTTCAAGAACGCTCCCCCAACGGTTTCGTCAACGGGGTTACCGGGGCCTCTGCACGTTCCTGATCGATATTATCCGGCTCGATCCCCATAAGACGAAGGGCATGCGACATAACCTCGGCAAACACCGGGGCGGCGACAGTACCACCGGTATGCTCTCCACCCTTAGGATCATGAACCACAACCACAATCGCCATCCGCGGGTTACTGGCTGGCGCATAGCCTGCGAAAACAGAAGCATAACGGTTCTCGTCATAACCACCGGACTCTGAGCGATGCGCCGTACCCGTCTTGCCAGCAACCCGGTAACCCGGTACCTGTGCTCGCTTGCCAGTTCCTTTGATGACAACCGATTCCAGCATGTTCTGAATATCACGCGCGATGGACACATCGATGACACGATGCCCTTTTACCGGGGTATCGCTTTTGACAAACGACACCGTTGGCATAACGCCGTCATTGGCCAATGCCGCGTAGGCACGAGTCAGTTGCAAGGCAGTAACCGCCAGTCCATAGCCGAACGACACACTTGCCTGTTCAGACCGATGCCATAGCGTGGGATGGTTGAAATAGCCTGCTACTTCACCGGGAAATTCGCTTCCGGTCGGATGACCAAAACCAAATTCGTCCAACACAGACCACATCTGCTCGGGCACCAACTGATTAGCTACCTTACTGATGCCAACGTTACTGGATTTGGTCACAATGCCATTCAGATCCAGCCAACCGTAGTCCTTCGGATCCTTGATCTGGTACTTACCAATCTGATATTGCCCCGGTGATGTGTATACAAGATCCTCGGGCTTGAAATCGCCGGACTCAAGTGCCGCAGCAATGGTAAAGGGCTTCATTGTGGAACCGGGTTCGAACACATCAGTGACGCCACGATTGCGCTGACGCCCACCAGCTCTATCGCCAATATTGTTAGGGTTATAGCTGGGATAATTGACCATGCCCAACACTTCACCCGTCCGCGTATCCATAACGACCACCGAACCACTTTCAGCGTCATGCTTGTCTATTGCTTCGCGCAGCGCCTTGTCAGCAAAGTACTGAAGCTGTCTATCAATACTTAACAGCAGTTCTTTGCCAGTGACTGCAGGTTTGATGACATCCAGGCCTGTAATCTCGCGCCCGGTTCTATCCTGGACAATGCGACGCGACCCAGCCTCACCTGACAACCAGTTGTCATAGGCCATCTCAAGACCCTCACGCCCCCTGTCATCAATACCGGTAAATCCGATGATGTGCGACGCAGCAGGACCACTCGGATAATAACGTCGATATTCACGCTGCACCTCAAGCCCCTTAACGTTCAGTGCCTGTACACGTTCGACAAGATCAGGGCGTACATGCCGTTTGACGTAAATGAACTCGCGCCCTCTGGCGTCTGCATCGACAATCCGCTGATTCAGCCGTGCGCCGTCGATGTTGAGCGTTTGTGCAACCTCAAGTATCAGGGCTGGCTGCGTGACCAGCTCGTCTGGCACTCCCCACAGAGTGTCTATAGGCGTGCTGATCGCCAGAGGATCTCCTGATCGATCAAGCAAATCACCACGGTGTGCGGGTATTTCAACGGTGCGCAACTGGCGATTCGCACCCTCGGTACTCAAGTAATCGTATTCGAAAACCTGCAGGTAGGTCACGCGTCCAATCAGTACTAGTGCAAGCACGGCAAAACCTGCGATAACAACACCGCGACGCCATGACCATGCCATTGTGTTTGTTGTAGCCATGATCAGCGCACTATCATCACTGAGCCCTCAAGGCCCGGAAACACCATGTCCAGTCGCTCACGTGCCTGACGCTCAATCAGGCCATGTTCGGAAAAGGTACTTTCCTCTATCTGCAACTGACTCCACTGCATATCAAGCTCATCGATAATAGAGCGGTTGCGTCCAATTTCTGCATGAGCCTCTCGACTGAGATGAGTCGTAAAAACAACCCCCAGTGCGGTACAAAAGCACAAGGCTGCCAGTATGAGCACACTGAAAATCGTACTGTTCATAGCACGCGCTCCGCAAGACGCAGAACGGCACTGCGCGATCGTGGATTAGCTGCCACTTCCTTGCTACTGGCCTTGACCGGTTTTCCAATGACTCTCCACGGGTGCATGTCCTGCGCCGGCTGAGGCAGATGACGTGGAATAGAGGGATCAGGTACCGGCCGCCTCAGCGCACGTTTAACCAAGCGATCTTCCAGTGAGTGAAATGTTATTACTGCAAGTCTGCCCCCGAGACGCAACACACTCGATGCCGCAGCCAGAGCATCGCTGACGGCATCAAGCTCACGATTGATCTGTATCCGAATAGCCTGAAAACTGCGAGTTGCCGGATGATGATGTCGCTCCCAGCGCGGATGAGCAGCCTTGATGATCTCGGCAAGCTCCAGAGTGCGAAGAATCGGTTTCTCCATGCGCGCGCTGACGATAGCGGATGCAATGCGCTTTGCGTATCGCTCTTCACCATATGTTTTGAGTACTTGCACGAGCTCACCCTCACCAACGGTAGATAGCCACTGCGCAGCGGACACTCCGCTGTGCGGATCCATTCGCATGTCCAGTGCACCGTCGCGGGAGAAACCAAACCCGCGCTCGGCAACATCAAGCTGAGGGGATGACACCCCCAGATCCATCAACAACCCATCCACTTCCCCAAACCAGCCATGCTCCTGCAGCACAGCCTGCAAGTTGGCAAAATTCGCCTGCCTGATTGCAAACCTTTTATCAGAGGCGAAACGTACCCTTGCATCCGCAATGGCTTCCGGATCCCTGTCCAGAGCCAGCAACTGCCCGCCTTCTTCGAGCCGGTTCAGCAAATACCCACTGTGACCACCACGTCCGTAGGTGGCGTCCACATAACAACCGCATCCGTTTAGCGTCAAACCTTCGACGGCCTCGTGCATCAGCACGGGGACGTGACCTGGCATCGCGAATGTCTCGTCTGCCTCGGCCATCAGAGTGACAAAGTCGCCAGTTCTTCCGGCACGTCTGACATATCAATGTCATCGTTGTCACATAAACCAAACTCGCGCTCCCAGCGAGCTTCATCCCACAACTCGAACTTCTCTCCCTGACCCACCAGCATGGCCTTGCGCTCTATGCCCGCGAACGACCTCAGCTCTGACGTAAGTAACATCCTTCCGCTACTATCCAGCTCTACCGGCGTGGCGTAACCGACATACAGGCGTTGCAGCTTCTGCACTGCCTTCGACTTTATGTTCGGCGCGGCCATCAGCTTTTGTTCCAGTTCCATCCATGCATCCTTGGCATAAACGTTAAGACACCGGGCAGGAGATGCAGTGACCACAAGTTCCACTACGCCACTATCTTCGAGGACATCCCGATGAGCCTTGGGCATGGCAACACGCCCTTTTGCATCTACACTCAATTTTGTGAGACCCCGAAACCACATCGCTGACTACCTGATTCCCCACAATTATCCACGAAATGCCACTGATCCCCACTATACGACTCTGACATGACAGGGTCAACGTAATTTCGTGCCTAAGCACCTGTTTTTTCACGAAAAGATCGACATCCTGCCAACTTACCTGAACCTATAACAATCAATCACTTAGATGCTCTTGATAGAAAGCCAGTTAGAAAAGAGCGCTATCTGATTAATAAAATGTCAAGCAATTGGCAATTGTTGCGTAATGTTTGCAATGTGCCGCGCTTGCAAATGGGCAGCCGCCCCACTGACAGCAAGCGTTGACCGATAGTCGGGCACCGATGCAGAGGCCGCGACATGGATATCGCAAAGCGCATCTGCCTGAAGCCCATGTTGTCTGGGCTGAACAGGCTCCCGGGCCCGGGTTCTCAAGTAGCAACTAACGCTAGCGGTCTACCACTCGGCGAAAACCTGCCGATACCGCACATGTCTGTGTGCTGAACAATAAGCCGGGAACAGCTTGAAAAAGATACCCAACGAAAGCATCAAGAAGTGGGCGTACTCCAATAGCAACAAGCTATCGCATCCGGTGTCCGTTGCTGCCATTTGCCCCGGCTGCACCTTGAATGTCGTATTCAATACCAAACGCCGGCTATACGATCCCAACCGTGATACCTCATCCTGCTCATCTGATTGCTCAGCCTGTGGCACCACTGTGCACTTCTGGGTCGTGGATATGGTCGGGCACGCCAGAAAGGATGGTGACGGCGATCCCGGGGTATACATGTTGCCTGCACCCCATGAGCATATGAATATGGATCAGCATCAGGAAACTATTCCCGACAGCGTTCTGCAGTATTGCAAGACTGCTCAGGAGATTTATTTTTCGGGCAACCTGATGGCAACCAATGTGTTGATCAAGACCGCTATGGAAACCATCTTCGATGACTTTCTGCCTATCGGTAACAGTCGTACGGGACTCTCAGCGATGATAAGAGACTCGATCAGCACGATTAACCACAACGAACCGTTGGCCAAACTGTCTTCGTCAACCAAGAAACAGGGTGATCTTCACGAATTGTTCAAGAATCATCACGGAACCAATCAGGACACCGCTGACGCCATGATGGAGATGCTGGAGACGCTAATCATGTATCTCTATATTCTTCCATCGCGCTTCGAGGATCTTGAGCAGCGCCTGGCCGACCTGAAAAAGGCCAGTGAAAACTCAGAGACCCTCGCTGACAAAGGCACAAGGCACGACAGCATGCAGCCAGGCGACGGTTACGACGATGACGACCTTGACAAGGCTGCCTGATCCAGCGTTAGTGACTCGCAGCAACTGGACTGATTTGCACTGGTCGGAAACTGGTCCCTGTTAAGGACACTAGTGTAGTGTGACCTTCAAACTACACTAGATAATAAGGAGTTGGCCATAAGCCGGGTTCTGTCGAGGGCCATCATTCATCTAGGCGTTACGTCACCATAACGCTCTTGCGACCTACCCGGGGACAGCGCGGACCACGCCTATGTCCCTCTATTTGGTCTTGCTCCAGACGGGGTTTACCATGCCGTCGAATGTTGCCACCGACGCGGTGCGCTCTTACCGCACCCTTTCAGCCTTACCGGCAAAGACCGGCATTGCTGCCGGTTATTGCTTAGGCGGTCTACTCTCTGCTGCACTTTCCGTAGGCTCACGCCCCCCAGGAATTACCTGGCGCCTTGTCCTGTGGAGCCCGGACTTTCCTCCCCTGACGCCTGCTTGCGCAGATATCAGCAGCGATAGCCTGGCCAACTCCGGTGCGGATGGTATCACTTGCAGATAGAATAGATAGCGAAGATAGAGAATCCAACACACTATTCAGTTACCCATACGCAGTTTCACACATGCATGAGCATTTTCCGTAATGCATTTTGTCTTGTATAAGTGGCCTTGCAACCAAAGAAACAATGCGCGAGCGGTTGACTGGCAGGTGCAGCCGGTAGCCTTGAACAACAGAGCTCATGAGCGCCAGTGAAGGCCTCACCCGTCGAATTCAAACCGAGGAAATGACACTGTGACCCCTACTCCCGTCTTTGATGGCCACAACGACTTCCTGCTACGACTGTTGAACGATCCGGCAGCCCGGGAACACACCTGGCTTAGCGGTAATGGCGAAGGCCATCTTGACTTGCCGCGTATGCGCAAGGGTGGATTCGCTGGTGGTTTTTTCGCTATCTACATACATTCACCCGACTCGGAAGATGGCATTGACAGCGACGGCCTGATGGATAATCCGTCCTATGAATTGCCACTACCTGAAGCTCTGGACATCAACTATGCGCAGCCTATTGCCCTGTCAATGCTGGGCCACCTGCAGTGGATGGAACGCGTCAGCGGAGGCGAGTTTTGCATCTGCCGTACCGTGGAAGAGATCAAGGCGAGCCTGAAACGCGGATCCATCGCCGCTATCATCCATATGGAAGGCGCCGAAGCCATCGGCCCAGATCTTGACGCCTTGTACAGCTTTCATGCCATGGGCTTGCGTTCACTGGGCCCCGTCTGGAGCAGACCAACCGCATTCGGACATGGCGTACCTTTCAGATTTCCGGGTGACCCTGATATCGGCCCGGGACTTACTGCGGCCGGCAAAGAGCTGATAAAGACCTGCAACGAGCTTGGCATCATGATCGACCTTTCGCATCTTAATGAAAAGGGCTTTGACGATGTGGCCAGCCTGTCTGATGCTCCTATGGTAGCGACCCATTCCAATGCCCATGCCATCACACCATCGCCGCGCAACCTCACCGACCGACAGCTATCTGTGATTCGTGACACCGGCGGGATTGTCGGGCTGAATTTTGCGACCATTTTCTTGCGGCCAGACGGACGTCGCTCAGGCGATATGACACTCGAGCCTGTGCTGCGCCATCTCGACCACCTGATTGAACATCTGGGTGAAGATCACGTCGGGCTGGGGTCGGATTTCGACGGCGCACTGGTACCGAACCCTATCAGCGATGTCGCCGGATTACCGGTTCTTGTAGATGCTCTGCAAAATCACGGGTATTCCACAACGCTAATGAACAAGCTTTGCCACGAAAACTGGCTTACCCTTCTGCAGAAAACCCTGAAAGAGCCGTAAATTGCCCGTTATAAGAGGCCAGGAGCCTGCTTCCCCTGAAGAACCAGTGCACGCTCGTAGGCATCACGTTTGTTGATGGAAAAAATATCCGCAGCAGCCTTGGCTGCAGTCTTGACCGGCAAGTGCTCCAGCAACACGCTCAGGGTTTTATCCAATTGGAGCACCGACTCAACGGTGGCCTCCGGTGATACCAGCTTTCCGGTTATGACGATAACAAACTCTCCGCGCTGCTGATTGGCATCGCCTGACACTCTGGCCAGCATATCGGTGCTTGTGCCGTGCACGACGGTTTCGAAACGCTTGGTCAATTCCCGTGCAACACATAACTCACGCTCAGACCCGAATACCTCACAAATATCTTGTAAACACTCGACAATCCGATGCGGTGACTCATAAAGCACCAGCGTGTGCGGCAAATTAGCCAGCGGTTGCATCCAGGCCTTGCGGGCACCGCGCTTGTGCGGCGAAAAGCCTACGAACTGAAACCTGTCCGTTGGTACACCGGACACGCACAGCGCAGCAGTCAACGCGCAGGCACCTGGCACTGGTGACACCTTGATACCCGATTGCTGACAGGCCTTTACGAGCCGAAATCCGGGATCGCTGATCAATGGGGTACCGGCATCGCTGATGAGTGCCGCGCTGTGGCCATTGTGTAGATAAGTGAGCACCGCGTCCACTTGAGCCTGTTCGTTGTGCTCATGAAATGCCGTAACCGGTGTATCAATGCCATGATGCCTGAGCAACGGTAAACTATGGCGTGTATCCTCTGCGTATATCCGATTCACGCTACCGAGAACATCAATGGCGCGAGCCGAGATATCGTCTCGATTGCCTATAGGCGTTGCCACAATGTACAGAATCTGTTCCGACAACATGATGAATTCGACCTTTCTGCGATGGGCTATTGTGCTGCTGCTCGCCAGCGCTTTATCAGCCTGCGTCACACCATCGGCATCGCCACTACCCGATACCCCGATGAACGCCAGAATAACAGACACCGATGCTCGCCGGCAGCTGGAGCTGGGCAATCCTCTGGCTGCAGCAGACGTCTACAGCAAGCGAGCGCTTAGGGTCAGCGATCCGGCTGTACAACAGGACTACCTGCTCATTGCCTCTGAGATACTGTTTGACCGAGGGCTCATGGAACAAGCTCAGGAAAAACTCAGCGAGGTCCCCATCGAGGTGGCCACCCTTGATCTTGCCCACCGCCGAGACATACTGCTGGCCAAGAGCTTCATTTTCGACCGAGACGCAGAGGCCGCTCTGGCCGCGCTACCTGATCCGATTGAAGTAGATTCTGCCCTGAATCGTGGACGTGTATTCGAAACCCAGGCGCAGGCTTACGAAATTCTGCAGGATCCAGACAACGAACTGATCGCCAGAATCAATCTCGAGAATCAGCTCAGCAATCCGGAGACCATCGAGCGCAGTCATCAGCAAATCTGGCGATTACTGAGCACACAGTCCTTATCCACGCTTCGCACCATGACGACCAATGTTCGTGGCGATACCTATCAGGGCTGGATCGAGCTGGCTCTGGCACACGCAGGCGCTGGCATGGATGCCCAGATGCGGCAAACGTCGGTTAATAACTGGCAACAACGCTTCCCTGCGCATCCGGCTAATCCGGTCTTTGTCTCAGCACTGTATTCCGGCAATGGATTCGACACAGACACCCGCGTACAAACGATTGATCAGATCGCTGTTCTGCTCCCACTCAGCGGCCGCAACACCGCTGTTGTTGCCGGGGTCATCCGGGATGGATTAATGGCCGCGCACCAACAGGCAAACAATACGCTGGCCGCCCCTGTCCTGAGGTTCTACGATGTGGGCGACAACCCTGGCTATGTCAGAACCGCTTACAAAAACGCTGTTGAAGATGGAGCAGATGCCGTTATCGGCCCGCTGACAAAAGAAGCCGTGGCAGCGGTCGTCTCCCAGCAGGATATACCCGTTCCAACAGTGACCCTCAACACCGTAGAAACGGCGGCATTCAGTAGCGATGTCTCCAACGTCATACAGTTTGGACTAGCGCCAGAAGACGAGGCAGTGGCTGCAGCCTCGCGCGCTGCAGGCCTCGGACTGACCAACGCCATTGTATTTCAAACCGACGATTCACGCGGTGACCGCGAAGCCCGAGCCTTCCGAGACGCCATGTTTCTCTACGGCGGAGACGTTGTGCATGTGGCTGTTCTACCAACAGATACCTACGACTACTCTGCACAGATAAAGGAGGCTCTGGCGATTGACGAAAGCGATGGCCGGTTTCGTACTCTGAGTGCAACGATCGGCAAACGGCTTTTCTTCGAACCATCAATCCGCAACGACGTAAACATTATCTTTCTCGCTGTTACCAACGAACAAGCTCGCTCGGTGCGGACGCAACTGGATTTTTTCTACGCGCGCCAACTACCGCGTCTTGGTACTTCAAGGGTGGCAGGTATTGATGATGATCAAAAGAAAAATGCTGATCTAAATACCATCTACTACCCGGACGCGCCGTGGGTGCTGCGAAGTTCACTGAACAAGGATCCACTAAAAAAACAGATCCTTGCCAGCTTCGACAATGCCGACGGGGTTTACGGCAAGCTTTACGCACTGGGTGCTGATGCGTATTCAATAGTGACCAATCTGGACAAGATCAGCGCCGGGGAGCGCTTGATGGGCTACACCGGCGATCTGGAACTGAGATCCGACGGGCGAATCCAGCGCTATCTCGACTGGGCTCAATATGTTGAAGGCGTTAGCCAGAATGTAAAAAGCGTCGATGCCCCCTCATTGCCGTTGCTACGCCCTGCCGTCATAAACTAGCCACAAAAGGCGCGTATCCGGGAATCGGGCAAGCTGAGAAAGGTCCGCAATAGGAAACAACATCAACTGATCAGGGACGATCATGCAAAAAAAGGAACAAGGCGCACTAGGCGAGACTCTGGCCAGAGACTTTCTCGAATCCAAAGGCTATCTGTTTATCGAAGCCAATTTTGTCAGAAGGGTTGGAGAGATAGATCTCATCATGCTCGCCCCTGAGGATGAGCAACTGGGTAGGATCATCGTTTTCGTTGAGGTGCGCTATCGGGCCACATCCCGATACGGTGGTGCGTTAGCCAGCGTTGACTGGAAAAAACAACGCAAATTAGTACGGACCGCAAGTGCCTGGCTACAGCGAAACGCCGACAGTCGGGACTGCGCAAGAATTGACATCATTGCCATTGAACCCCTTGGGCGTACACCATACAAGGACGAATGCGTATGGAAAAATCATCACCTCTTGTGGCTATCGAATGCGATAGAGAGCGCTACTTGACGATTTTCAGGTTGGGCCTTTTGACTTCTGGTGGAGCACCCGGCACCTTGTCTATCTCGGCTTTAGGCCCGCTACCCGGATCAGGCGGCGTATCGTCCTGCTCACCGAACATCATTCCCTGTCCATTTTCGCGGGCATAGATGGCAAGCACGCTAACCACCGGCACATGCACATCCATGGCGGTGCCACTGAATCTTGCGTTGAACGTTACCGCATCATTCCCAAGCACCAGGCTATGAGTAGCCTCTGGGCTGATATTGAGAATGATTCTTCCGTTCTCAACAAACGCGCGTGGGACTTCGACAACATCGAGCGCTGTATCAACGAGCATGTAAGGCGTGAAGCCATTGTCAACAATCCACTCGTACAGGGCCCGGATTAGATAGGGTCTACTCGATGTCATTGCACCATATCCCTTTCCGCGTTAGTCAGGCTCGCGATGAATCCCGGCCTGGCAAACAGTCGTTTCGCATATTGAGAGACAGCGGACGCCGACTCAGGCAATACGATGCCATAAGCTGGAAGCCGCCACAACAGGGGCGCTAGTGTTGCGTCCAGAATTGAATACTCTTCACTGAAGAAAAACGGCAACGCTGCAAAAACATCATTGGCGGCCACCAGCGACTCTGTCAGCGCCTTTTGGGACTCTTCAGCGGAATGGCTCTGAATGGGTGCATTGGGCAATAACGAATACCAATCAGCTTCTATGCGATATAAAGCAAGGCGCGTGCGTGCTCTGGACACGGGATCGATTGGCATGAAAGGAGGATGTGGGTACCGCTCGTCCAGATAATCAATGATTACACGGGCGTCATAAAGGGCCAGATCACGGTCTACCAGAGTCGGGCAGGTTCCCGCCGGATTCAACTGCAACAGATCCTCGTTTACCTCACCTTCGGTGACCGATACGATTTCTGCAGCGATATCCTTTTCACTGAGTACGACACGAACACGATGGCTGCACAGGCCTGCCCAACTCAGAGGGTGTGCGTCAGAGTACATCAGGATCGTGGAACGTCTGTTACCGATCAAGCTCAAGAGTGGCTCCCTTCAAGTTAAAAAAGCCCGCATTTGGCCAATGCGGGCTTGGTACATTCAATTGTATTGTAAAGCGAGCCGGAAATACTAGACGACGTCTTTCCAGTACTCTTTCTTCAGCAAGTACGCGATGCCCAGCAAACCAAACAGAAACAGCATGACAATGATGCCAACGCGATGCCTCGTCTGTTTGATGGGATCTGCCATGTACGCCAGGAAGTTGGTGATATCGGCAATGAGGTCATCATACTCCTCAGGCGTCAATCTGCCGCCTTCGGCAGCACTCAATCCTGTGATCGGCGCACTGCCATGCGCCTCTTCACCGTAAATGGGAGACTGCCAGCCTTGCTCCTGCCACAACACATGCGGCATGGCTGTTCCGGGGTATACGAGGTTGTTTACGCCGGTAGTCGTGATACTGGGATCAACATAATACGATTTCAGGAAGGTGTATATCCAGTCCACACCGCGGGACCTTGCGGTCAGAGACAGATTGGGAGGCACGACTCCGAAGGCCTGCTTGCCATAGTCGGTAGACATGTTGTTGGTCATGAGGGCGCCGACTTTTGTTGGCTCGCCAGCGTCATCCGTTGTGAAGATGAGGTTGTTTTCCACATCCTCTTCACTCAGGCCAATGTCCTGCGCCATTCTGCTGTAACGCTGGTAGCCAGCGCTGTGGCAGCCCATGCAATTATTGACGAACGCTCTGGCTCCACGCTGCAAGGACCTCTCATTACCCTGATCTATCAATGGTGATTCCAGCGCAATGCTGGGGCCTGCAGCGTCAGCTTTGCCCGCGACCATGAGACCGGCAATCGCTAACGCGATTGCTGTACCGATCACGATAAGGCGCGAGTTATCGACCTTGCGTGCTGCCTTGACACGCAAGGCAGCAGGGCGATTCAGACGGTTGGCCTGTCTGTTATTGGCTGTCACGCAGTGACCCTCTCTGGTAGCGGTTTGGTTGTCTCGTACTTACTGACGAAATAGAGCCCTACAAAGAAACCGAAGTATATGAGGGTACCGATACGAGACATCCACGTGTACAGCGTAGTAGCAGGCTGAATACCGAGATAGCCGAGTACAACAAATGCGATCACAAACGTGAACAGCAGTATCTTGTACCAGATGGACCGGTAACGGATTGAACGAACCGGACTACGGTCTATCCATGGCAATACAAACAGCACCAGGATAGCAGCCGCCATGGCGATAACGCCGCCAAGCTTGTCAGGGACTGCGCGAAGAATGGCATAGAACGGTGTGAAGTACCAGACCGGCGCAATGTGCTCAGGCGTTTTCAATGGATCAGCCGGTATAAAGTTGGCGTGTTCCAGAAAAAAGCCGCCCATCTCTGGAGCAAAGAACACAATGGCGAAGAAGACGATCAGGAACACGATTGCTCCCATAAAATCCTTGACCGTGTAGTACGGGTGAAACGGAATACCGTCTTTAGGAATACCGGCAGCATTCTTGTTGGCCTTGATATCGATACCATCGGGGTTGTTGGAACCCACCTCGTGCAGTGCCATGATGTGAGCGACAACCAGAAACAGCAACACCAGAGGCACGGCGATGACGTGTAGTGCAAAGAACCTGTTCAGTGTTGCATCAGAGACTATATAGTCGCCTTTGAGCCACAGAGTGACTGCGTCGCCGATACCAAACGGGATAGCGCCAAACAAGGATATGATGACCTGCGCACCCCAGTAACTCATTTGGCCCCAAGGCAGCAAATAGCCCATGAAGGCCTCTGCCATGAGCACCACGTAGATAAGACAACCAAACACCCAAAGCAATTCGCGAGGCTTTTTGTACGAGCCATACATAAGGCCTCGGAACATGTGCAGGTAGACCACCACGAAGAACATCGACGCGCCCGTCGAGTGCATGTAACGGATCAGCCAGCCGTAGTTGACATCGCGCATGATGTATTCAACCGAAGAGAACGCGAGTGCGCCATCGGGTTTGTAACTCATGGTGAGAAAAATGCCTGTGACGATCTGGATGACCAGAACAAGCATCGACAAGGCGCCAAAGTAGTACCAAAGGTTGAAGTTCTTGGGTGCGTAGTATTTGGTGATGTGCTCCTCGAGGAGCTTGGTGAGCGGAAATCGCTCATCAATCCACGCCATCGCACCGTTCTGCTTGTCTAGATTTGCACTCATGCAGCTACTCCTGGGTCTTCGCCGACGATAATGATGCTGTCGTCAACATAGCGATAAGGCGGAATTTCCAGATTGTAGGGAGCTGGAACACCAGCATAAACACGCCCGGCCATGTCGAACTTGGAGCCATGACAAGGGCAGAAGAAGCCACCATCCCAATCGTCGCCGAGGTCTGAAGGTGCGATCTCAGGCCTGTAACTTGGCGAGCAACCGAGGTGGGTGCATATTCCGACTACAACAAGAACTTCCGGTTTAATTGAGCGTGAAGGATTCTGTGCGTATTCAGGCTGCATCTCCGCAGACGAATCAGGATCGGACAATCTGCCTGTATCAGCATTCAGCCGCTCAAGTACCTCCTCGGTACGTCTCACCAACCACACTGGTTTTCCACGCCACTCGACGGTGAGCAACTGGCCCGGGGTCAACTTGCTGATGTCCGCTTCCACCGGTGCGCCTGCTGCCTTGGCGCGCGCGCTGGGGGACATCGAAAAAACCATTGGCGCCGCAAGGGCTGCCGTGCCCAGGCCGCCAACACCGGCAGCCGACAATACAAGCATACGACGTCTTTTCGGATCATCGATTTTTTCAGCAACCGAGGAATCTCCCGGCGGTGCTGCGTTGTTACTGGCACTCATGTGATATCTCCAGAAATTACTAAATCGGTACTGATGTCTTGCTCACCAGATTTACTTGTGTATACGTCGCAGAGCAGGCTTCGGAGCCGCACTGTTTCCTCATTGCAGGAACAGCAGCTAACATTCCATTTTATCACAGGAACACTGCGTATCCCGACTGTTAGCGGTTGTTTTAGCCAGACATGAACATCGCTGAGTTTCTTTGGGTGATTGTACTCCGATCAAATTTGTCCAGCCATTCAAGGTACCATCCGATTCAATCGTTTTTTCCGGATCAACTTCAACGTCATGCGCGTTATTTTTCTTGCTGCCTGTGTTGTTATCGGCATACTGTCTGGCCTTTGGTGGAGCGGCCTTTTTCCAGGTATAGGCACTTTTATAAATCCGACAGCCGCAGTTAATCCTGCGACTACAGCCCTGACAACATCAGCTGCCGATTCAACCACGGCAACAGCAATCGCTGTGCCTGCGACAGAGCAGCGCATGCCAAACCTAACATCCGCTCCTGCAACCCTGCCCCGGCAAGGCGAACAGGTATTCAGCTATAACGATGGCATCATGCGCGCTGCTCCCGCAGTGGTCAGCATATATGCCAGCGAGCCCGATACCGGTAACCTCAGCGCACAAACCAGTCAGGGTTCTGGCGTTATCGTGGATGCCAACGGAATCGTACTGACCAATCTGCATATCGTCGAGAATTTCGAATTAATCACTGTTGTGCTTAATGATGGTCGTAGTTATGCCGCCACCCTCATCGGAAGTGACACGGAAACGGATCTTGCCGTCGTTCGCATCAATGCTGCAATGCTACCTTTCATGCGCCTTGATGAGGCTGCCCCGTTAAAGGTTGGCGATGTCGTGCTGGCTATCGGAAACCCGTTTGGTGTTGGCCAGACAGTCACTCAGGGAATTGTCAGTGCTACTCGACGCCGAATTGCCAATGCCTCCGTCTGGCAAAATTTCGTCCAGATAGACGCTGCAATCAATCCCGGCAACTCCGGCGGCGCTTTGATCAATCCGATGGGGCAGCTTGTTGGCGTCAACACGGCCGTTTTCAGGGGGGATGCCGGCGCAGTTGGTATCGGCTTTGCCATCCCTGCCGATCTTCTGGCTCAAGTGGTGCCGCAAATTATCGAGCACGGATCGATATCACGCGGTTGGCTCGGTCTCGGTGCACAAGACATTAATATGTATCCCGCTGTGACCGCCCTGGTTGAACAGGGCGCTGTTATCACTGCGGTTCAGGAAGGCGGCCCTGCGGATTTGAGCGGTATTCGCCCCATGGATATTGTGGTGCAGCTTGGCGAACAACCCATACACAATGCGACGCATCTTTTGTTGGCTGTCTCTGCACTACCACCGGGTGCAACCGTCAGGCTAGCCCTGCTAAGAAGCCCGGACCCACTGGCGCTCAATGCAACCGGCAACACCAAACCACTGGTTCCACTGGCCTACAAGGTACGGCTTGGCACTCGTCCGGCAATTAACCAACCATCAAATCGCTAGGAGCCACGGTTTACCTGACCCTGAGAAAAATCGTACAACACCCGCAAATGCCAGCACCAGCAGCGCTAGCAGATTAGTTGAACCGGACGAGCTGGCAGCGCCTGCCACAGGCGTACCCTGCGACTCCACGACCGGCATTTGCGTCAATCCCACTGGCTTGGTGTCAATCGAAAGATGCTGATTCGATTCCCCACTCGTCAGAGACACGGTTGCCAGATTATTTGACTGCAGAAGCTCAAGCGCATTGACCGGGGACACCTGAGCCGTGACCGGAGCATCTCGATTCTGAAATTCCTGTGTTACCGGAAAATCGATGACACGATTCTCTCCCGGTCGCAAAGCGCCAAGCTGGCAGCTTGCACCGGTTGGAGTCTGAACCTGACAACCCGCAGGCCACTGCAACTGATCCGGAGCGCTGGTTTCCACGTCAAGCTGCGCGTCGAGCGTCAGGGCCCCATCCGGGTTCAAAACGCTGAAACTGATGGACGTTCCACTGATCCCAGCGGATACTGCAAGATCGACACTGTTCTTCAAGCAGCTTTTCGATTTTGCGGAAAGCACACTTTGCTTGCTGCATGAGGAAAAATTGGTCCGCGTTCTTTCAGAGATGTTTGGCCACATAACCGCATCCTGATTCTCACTGCACGCGGTATCACTATCATGTTGCGCACCGAAAGAATGCCCCAACTCGTGCGTCAGCAATACATCTCCAAAGGAAGAAGGCGTCGTTACGCCTACATCGTAACCATCAAGCCGACAGGCAGTATCGATCCATGCAAGCCCCAGAGTGATGTCAGTCTTTGGATTTCCGGTAAACAGGTAAGACAATGCGCTATCTTCAAATATTGTCTTGTAACGTAAACGGTAATCACGAAACGAGCGCAGGATAGATTCCAGAGGCATGGCACCTAGCTGCAAGGGATCAGCATCCTCCTCAAATTCCAGAGCCTCATCCAGAGTCAGGGCAAGACCAAACTGTCGGTATACCCCGTCGGCTACATTGAGATTATTGAGCGCATTGGCCAGCCCTTCTCCGGCGTAGTAACGATCGTATTGGCTGTCCACAACGATCGACAAGGGTACTGCACGAACATCCGTTTGCACCGAACGTGTTCGAGAACTCAACCCGGCGCGCGGGTTAGGGGGTGCGACCAGTACGTCCAGCCCTTGCAGCGTATCAGCCAGATCGGAATGATGACTTCCCGGCAAGGTGCCCTTGCGTGAACGCGGCTGATAGTAGTCCAGTGTACCCATAAGATTTGCAGGCGTTAACCGTTGCTGCACCCCGTCGATGTTGACAACTCCGGTGAGAGAACCGTTTTGCAGCACAGCCCTGACCCAACTATTGTCGACACCTTCGACAGTGCCATCAAACACACCGATGGACGGTGGCGCCTGATCAGTAAGCGCGGCATCCAGCCACTGTGTGGTACGGGTTAGCGGGCTGGGCACAAGCAACAGCTGCATATCCACACCCCCGACATTGACGCCAAGGCGAAGCCTGCCGTCGATCTGTGTTTCGCGGCCTGCCACAGTACTGGCACCGGCGATCCGTTCCTCAACAATGGCCAGTCTTCTATCTGCGCGATCAAACCAGTAGCGCGACAGTACGCTTCCGACAGGCCAGCGAAAATTCATTGGCAAGCTCAATGCCGTGTGCCGTTCTCGCAATTCGATCAGGGCTTGCCTGGCACCCAGCGTATCGCCAAGCTGCTCCATAGCGATGGCATCCAGGTACTGCGCAGAGTCGGAATAGGCAGATTCAGGAAAACGTTGCTGCAAGGTCTGTAGCGAGACACGCGCGGCTGCGAAATCATAACGATCCATGACTTGCAAGTAAGCAGTTATATAAAGCGCATCATCCGTCAAGGTGCCTGCGGGGTAGGCGTCGGCAATAAGCTGAAGCTCTGCAAGTGCTTCCTGTATGCGACCTTCATCGCGCAAACTCAAGGCATTGAGAAAAACCGGCAACGACTCACCGGCATCTGCAGACTCCTGCAAAACCGCAATGCGTGTTTGCGCCGCGGCGAGTTTGCTGAAACCGGGGTAGTCTCTTTGCAGACGGCGTAACTGGGCCAGCGCACTGCCATAGTCTCCTGATTCAATGGTTGCCAGCGCTTTTTCATACTGCTCATCCGCGCTGGCGTGAGCTTGAGCGCTAATGATCAGAAAAAAGAGGCCAACCAGAATCCGCAAGCAATTGATTAGTTTCATCGACTATTGCCGGCCTGAGCTATCTCGCTTTTGTGATTCGTCATTTTCCGCCTTCGTATTATCGAAATAACTCAATACTTCGCGGCACTCGGTCATCGCCTTCAATACCGTTTTTTCATCGGGTACTGGCTGGTCATCCAGAGATTCAATGACGCGGGTTAGTTCTCGCGCTTCACTGATCTTGCCGTGTATCTGCTCCAGGGCACGATTAAGCGCATCGGACAGTTCGCCAAACTCCCGGGAATCGTTTACGCGCAGGCGAACACTCAAATTACCATCACCGATTTCATTCAACGCACGTTTGATTGCCAGCAGTGGATTACCAAGTTTGCGCAGAATGTAAACCGCAATTCCAGTGGTGATGATGGCATTGATCAGCAACATGGCTATCATCCACTGACTGAGCACCGTGCCTAAGGGAGGTATCGCATCAGCCATCGCTCCCATGTCTTCAGAGGCAAACATGATGGGGGCGTTACCAGCTACCAGATTGCCGAGAAAGCTGTGATAGAAAACACCCAGCACCAGTGTCGATTGCAAAATGAAAAACAGCGTCAACAACAGCACACGCCGGATCTGTCGCACCTGAAACGCCTTGTCACGGATCAGCGACATTGGAAACGCAGCGTCAGAAGAACGCGCCATGATCTACCCCTTGAAATTCAGCATGCCAGGTCAATTGCCCGGTACTGAGGGGAAAATCGGCGTTTGCGCTATTTACTTAAAACCTCAGATGCAAGGAGGTGACCTTGTTGTCACCTGCAGTCGCTCGCGCTGAGAACTGTCCGTCAATATTGCCCAGGACGTATCGCCCGGGCAGATTCAGGACTTCAGCTTTTTCGCCTTGACCGCACAGCGTCGGCAAGCTGTTCAAGCAATGGCACCGTGTCGTCCCAGCCGAGACAGGCATCGGTTATGCTCTGCCCACGAACCAAAGGCTTGTTGCTGATGCTTTGAGCACCTTCAACCAGATTGCTCTCTATCATCACACCCATAATGCGCGAGTCGCCATCTGACAGTTGCGCACACACATCGCGACACACATAACGCTGCCGTCGGTGCATCTTGCGCGAATTGGCGTGACTGCAATCAATCATGACCCGCTCTGGCAGACCGGCCTTGACCAGCAAGGAACAGGCATCATCGACACTCGCCGCATCGTAGTTTGTATGTGCCTTGCCGCCACGCAGTATCAGATGACAGTCTTCGTTGCCCGAGGTCTGGAAAATGGCCGAGTTACCCTGCTTGGTAACTGAAAGAAAATTGTGCGAACCTCGCGCGGCACCGATGGCATCCACTGCAATCTGGATGCTGCCTGCCGTGCCATTCTTGAAGCCGACAGGACACGACAGGCCCGAAGCCATTTCACGATGTCCCTGACTTTCTGTGGTGCGCGCGCCAATAGCTCCCCAACCGACGAAATCTGCAATGTACTGAGGACTGATCAGGTCGAGGTACTCAACGCCTGCAGGCAAGCCTTTCTCGTTGATAGACGATAACAACCTGCGCGCTCTTTCCAGTCCTTCGTTAATCTGGAACGTGTTGTCCATCGTCGGGTCGTTAATAAGCCCTTTCCAACCCACCGTAGTGCGTGGTTTTTCAAAATAGACGCGCATCACGATACACAGCTCTTCCCTGAGCGATTGCTGTAACTCGACCAGTCGGTCCGCATATTCCAGCGCCGCGTCCGGGTCATGAATCGAACAGGGACCGACCACCACGACCGTGCGATCGTCGCTACCTTTCAGGATATCCCGAACATCATTGCGACAACGCGTTACTGTTTGCGAAGCAACAGCGCCGACCGGCACCAGATTGATGAGTTCTTCCGGGGAACGTAACTGAGCCGTCCCGGTGATGCGCAAATCGTCTGTATTGGTACTCATGTGTAACCTATCCCGAGGATATGAAGTTGGGCTGGCTAGGACTATGCCGCAGTGACAGCCTCAGCCAATCGTTCAAGTATTTCATGGATACGCGCATGGCGCACCTTCATGGACGCACGGTTGACGATAAGACGCGAACTGATGTCACTGATGTGCTCGAGAGGAACCAGACCATTAGCCCTGAGCGTAGAGCCTGTATCCACCACATCGACAATGAGATCGCTCAGACCCACCAACGGTGCAAGCTCCATGGAGCCATAGAGTTTGATGATTTCCACCTGACGCCCCTTGGCCGCAAAATGACGTCGAGCACAGTCCGTAAACTTGGTTGCTACACGAAATCGGGTGCGTGAATCCAGATCTGTATCAGGGAAACCGGCAACCATGAGTTTGCATCGGGCAATGTCAAGATCGATTGGCTCAACGACGCCGCTGCCGCCATGCTCCATGAGAACGTCTTTGCCCACCACACCAATGTCGGCGCCTGCGTGTTGAACGTACGTGGGAACATCACTGGCGCGCACGATCAAAAATTCCACGTTGTGATCGGTGCAAGGAATGATCAGCTTGCGAGATTGCTCGGGATCTTCGGCAGGCACAATTCCCGCAGCCTCGAACAAGGGCAGCGTCTCATTAAAAATACGCCCTTTCGACAACGCTATGCGTAGCGGCCGCTCTTGGCTCGTTACATTCATTTGTCTGGCATTCTTCTGATTTCTGCACCCAGCAAATGAAACTTCTCCTCGATTTTTTCATAGCCACGATCGATATGGTAGACCCGGTGCACGCTGGTCTCCCCGTCGGCCATGAGTGCGGCCAGAATCAAGCTGGCAGAGGCGCGTAAATCAGTCGCCATAACCGGCGCACCACGCAATCGCTCTACTCCACGAATGGTCACAGCGTTACCATCGATGGTCATGTCTGCACCCATACGCTGAAGTTCATTGATGTGCATGAAACGATTTTCAAAAACCGTCTCGGTAACTTTGGCGCTTCCTTCGGCCAGTGCGTTCAGGACACAGAACTGCGCCTGCATATCCGTCGGAAAATCAGGATAAGGCGCCGTGATGACGCTGACAGATCGAGGGCGCTGGCCCTGCATGTCCAGTTCGATCCAGTCATCACCGGTAGTGATCACAGCGCCGCACTCACGAAGCTTGTCCAACACAGCACTGAGGATATCCGGCACGGTGTTACACACCTTTATCTTGCCTCGGGTAACAGCGGCACCCACCAGAAACGTGCCTGTCTCTATCCGATCCGGCACAACGCTGTGCTCGCACCCCTGTAGCTCATCGACGCCCTCCACAGTGATGGTGCTGGTACCCGCGCCCTCGATCTTCGCACCCATCTTGATAAGATAATTGGCGAGATCGACAACCTCGGGCTCACGGGCCGCGTTCTCAAGCACAGTAGTACCTTTGGCGAGCGTTGCTGCCATCAACAGGTTTTCGGTGCCGGTAACGGTGACGATGTCAAAGGCTATTCGCGCGCCTTTAAGTCGCTCGGCTTTGGCTTTTATGTAACCACCTTCTATGGATATCTCGGCGCCAAGTGCGCGCAAGCCTTCGATATGCAAATTGACTGGACGAGCACCAATTGCGCACCCACCAGGCAGGGAAACCTCTGCCTGACCGAAACGTGCAACCAGAGGACCCAGGACCAGAATGGAGGCTCGCATGGTGCGAACCAGCTCATAGGCTGCCGTGAAGTTATTGATACCCGTTGGATCGACTTCGACGCGATTGCTGCCACCCATGGTGATCTCGCAACCCATGCGAGCCAGCAGTGACATGGTGGTTGTGACGTCGTTAAGATGTGGCACATTACTCAGGCTTGAGGTACTGCTGCCAAGTAGTGTGCCGGCAAGGATGGGCAGGACCGCATTCTTGGCACCCGAGATGTGCACCTCACCAGACAAAGGCGGGCTGCTCTCTATCAGCAGTTTATCCATGGGTATTCGTGCTCATAAACAGCCGGGGGTGCGAGGTAGTGGGGCAGATTATATCAGCCCATCCACCTGGCAAACGCCTGCAAGCTGACGAAGACCGTCTGGAATATGATGAAAAGTGACGACATGATCTACACGTCTGGCCGTAGCCAGCCATTCGATCAACAGCGCAAGGCCTGCGCTGTTGGCTCGGGTCACACCTGACAGATCGATATCGAGTGTAGCGTGCTCCGCAATATAGGGAGTCACGCTATCCAGCACTTCGCGGGCAGTGTTGAAATCGAGTGTGCCTGTTATCAGGCATCTCGCCGAACCCGCGTCCGTATTCAACGCAACGCTAGCACTCATGATTTTCCATTACGATCCTTCAACGCCTTTATAAGACCGTCGATACCACCTTTTTCAATTTCGCTGCTGAATGCCGAACGGTAGCTGGTGACAAGACTGATATCGTTGACTTCGATGTCGTAGATGCTCCAGCCATTTTTGTCACGTAACTTGTAAAGCACAGGCACATCATCTCCAGCAGATTGACTGAAAGTAGAACTGACCACCGCACGATCTTCGCGACTCTCTGGCTTGAACGGATCGAATGTGATTGATTCACCGCTGTATTCCGTCAGTGCACCCGTGTAGGTGTTCAACAACAGCGTTGTGAATTCTTCAACAAGCACCTGCTGCTGTTCCTTGTCTGCACGGCGCCAGAATTTACTGACAGCCAGCTTGGTCATGGTTTCAAAATCCAGGTTGGGGACGATAAGCTCATCAACCTTGGCTTTCAGGTAAGCGGGATCAGATTTGAGTTTGTCGCCATCTTCCTTGAAGACCTCCAGCATGGATGAAATTGCATCCACTACCAGAGTCTGCGCCGGATGGTCTGCGGCGATAGTCACTGAACTGGCAACAGTCAGGGCCATTGCACATAAAAAACACTGAATACGTTTAAACATGGTTTTCTTCCTTAATAAGGTCTTCTATTACCCGCCGATGGGCGCATGGTGCGTAAGAGCCTAGAAACACTGTGAAAGTTGCATTTGATCATCCACTCGTATCACAAACCGCTGATATTGCACCCGCCGGACTAGTCTCCACCAGAACGGCTGAACAACACCTGACCGATGAGCCTCTCAAGCACGAGTGCAGACTGGGTCTGGTCAATTTCATCAGAATTGACGAGTGCGTCTATTTCCGCGCCAGGCTCCAGACCAATATATTGTTCGCCCAGTAATCCGGCTGTGTAAATACTGGCTGACGTATCCAGCGGAAAGGAGTTGAATTCGGAGTCTATGCTGAGGTTGACAATAGCCTCAAATGATTCCGCATCGTATTCGATGGAGCTAACTTCTCCGACACGTACGCCACTGGCAGACACCGAGGCACCAGCCTTGAGCCCGCCGATATTCTCAAATTTGGCAATCAGGTTGTAGGTCTCGCCACCTGACATGCTGGTCAGGTTACTGACGCGCAGCGCAAGAACCAGCATTGCGCCAAGAAACAACAACATGAAAAAGCCTACCAACAGCTCAATAGCGCGTGAATTCATTTTTCGTCCTGTTTTGTAAAACCTGTTTGTTCATTTACGATCGCATGCATCCGGATGCTTTAAAACATCACGGCCGTGAGCAGAAAGTCCAGTCCAAGTATGGCGAGTGATGAGTAGACGACCGTGCGGGTCGTTGCACTGCTGACACCCTCTGAGGTGGGAATACATTCGGCACCCTGATAAATCGCAATCCAGGTCACGACAAAGCCGAATACGGTTCCCTTGATAAGTCCATTGCCGACATCACCGGTGAAACTGACCGAGCTTTGCATTAGCGACCAATACGCACTGGCATCAACCCCAAGCACCAATACGGTTAGCAGATACCCACCGAATGCGCCAACTGCGCTAAACATGGCAGCCAGCATCGGCAATGACATGAATCCGGCAAGAAATCGCGGTGCATATACCCGTTTGAATGGATCAACAGCCATCATCTCAAGACCGGAAAGTTGTTCGGTCGCTTTCATCAAGCCTATCTCGGCTGTCATGGCAGAACCTGCTCTTCCCGCAAACAGCAGACCCGTAACAACTGGCCCCAGTTCTCGGACAAGCGTCAACGCAACAAGCGTACCCGTACGATTTTCCTGACCGAAATCGATGAGTATGTTGTACCCCTGAAGCGCCAGCACCATACCCACAAACAAACCGGATACCAGAATGATGGACAAGGTTTTCACGCCGGTGGAATAGAGCTGCCGGATCGTCAGTGAGGGTCGCGTAAAAAGCGAGGGTAACGCACCGAGAATCTGCGCTAGATACACACTGGCCCTACCCCAGCCAGCGAGAAAATCAAGCCAGAATCGGCCGAAACGTTGAACGATATCGATCATGAGCGAGTTCCACCGGAAAGGCCCAACAGCTCAGTTTCGTAGTCTGGTGCTGCCGCCTGAAAAGGCACCGGGCCATCGGGCTTGCCTTGCAGAAACTGCTGAACCCAAGGGGACTCTGACGCACGCAACTCTTCCGGGCTACCCGCTTCCACCACCACGCCCTCGGATATGATGACGGCGTAGTCGGAGATTGATAAGGCTTCGTTCAAATCGTGAGACACCATCAGACTGGTTAGACCTAACGCACCATTAACGGTTTTTATCAGTTCCAGAAGGATGCCCATGGATATAGGATCCTGACCAGTAAAAGGCTCGTCGTACATGATCATCATGGGATCGAATACCAAGGCTCTGGCGAGGGCAGCGCGTCTTGCCATTCCGCCTGAGAGCTCAGAGGGTGCCAGATCTCTGGCTCCACGCAGCCCCACGGCGTGCAGGCGCATCAAGACGAGATGGGAAATCAGACTTTCCGGGAGGTCGGTATGTTCGCGCAGCGGGAACGCGATGTTCTCGAATACGCTTAGATCGGTAAGTAGTGCACCGGACTGAAACAGCATGCCCAATCGCTTGCGCAGCTCGTAGAGATCACGACGCTTGAGCTTGCCTACATTAAGGCCATCCACGTGAATTGTGCCCTTGGCTGCCGACAACTGGCCGCCAATCATTTTCAACAAAGTGGTTTTGCCGGTACCGCTCGGCCCGAGAATGGTCGTGACCTTGCCTCGGGGAATGTCACAGCTAAGCCCACGAAAAATGTGTTTGCTACCGCGCGAGAAATGCAAGTCACGGATTTCTACAAGCGCTGCTTGCTCGTCAGACATGATTAGATGGCCTGCACTATATTATCTGCGGCAACCGGGGAAGGCGAATGCATCCACACTGGCAACACCCTCTCGCCAGCAGACAGGCAGCTTTCAACCATACCAACCAGGCGATCAGTCCGAAGTAGATTTAACAACGTCATTTATCGTCCATTTTACGGGGGATTGCCCCGAGTTTTGCAGAATTGTACCAGCTTGCAATGCTTTACCATTGACCCGCGCAGAGTTACACGTCAGCTACACTTCGGTTCAAGGTCGTATAGTGACGGCTGAGCCTAGGAGCCTGCGCGGCCGGACGCGGTCCCGCAGAAATCAATCGGCTACGAGCAGCCCAATGAACGGAAACGCAATGCAATGCCACGTCTGATAGCCATTCTCGCCATCCTAGCTGCGGTTAGCGGCTGCGCCAGCAATCCCTCCAATGGACCTGTGTACGACCCTATAGAGAAGGTAAACCGCTCGGTGTATAAATTCAACGATGCACTGGACAGAGCGGTATTAAAACCGGTTGCAACAGCTTATCGATTCGTAACTCCCAATTTCGTTGAGATCGGAGTGAATAACTTCTTTAGCAATCTTGACGACATTAATGTCATTGCAAATGATCTTCTGCAAGGTAAATTCCGGCAGGCGGGTATGGATACCGGCCGCTTCCTGTACAACACTACGGCAGGGTTTCTGGGTGTTGTCGATGTCAGCACTCGCGCCGGTCTGGTCAAGCACAATGAATCGTTCGGTCAGACATTAGGTGTGTGGGGGGTTGGAGAGGGGCCATTTCTCATGGTGCCTTTTCTTGGACCGCACAATGCCCGCAGCCTCACCGGATGGGCTGTCGAGACTCAAACCACGGATGTCATCCGGCTGATTGATGATTCGGACATAGAATTGGGCTTGACCGCGCTGGACATTATTGCACTCCGGGCTCGCCTGCTCTCTGCGGGGAATCTACTCAACGCTGCCGCGCTGGACCCCTATTTGCTACTTCGGGATTTCTGGATTCAACAACATCGGCGAGCCACCTGTGACGGCGAGTGTGACGTCAAACTGGGTACAGCGCGCCAATCCGAGACCGATGAACTTGACGACCTCGATGCACTTGACGAGCTGGATGAGCTTGACGAGCTGGATGAACTCGATGAACTCGATGAACTCGATGAACTCGATGAACTCGATGAACTCGATGAACTCGATGAACTCGATGAACTCGATGAACTCGATGAACTCGATGAACTCGATGCGCTGGACTGATTGAATGACCGAGGCTTCTCAACGACACTCAGCGTTACTTTCTCTCGCCCAATCCGTGGTGCGTATAGAGGCAGACGCCGTGCAAAGCCTGCAGTCTCGTATCGATGATACCTTTGTGCAAGCGTGCGAAACTTTGCTCGGCTGCGACGGCAGAATCATCGTGTGTGGCATCGGCAAATCCGGACACATAGGCGCCAAGCTGGCAGCCACATTTGCCAGCACCGGGAGTCCGGCCTTTTTTGTTCATGCCGCCGAGGCCAGTCATGGCGATCTGGGCATGTTCAAACCGAATGATGTGCTTGTTGCCATCTCATACTCAGGAAGCTCGGCAGAACTAATGACCATGATTCCGGGAGTCAAACGTCTGGGCATCCCCATCATCAGTCTCTGTGGCGAAGCGGATTCACCCCTTGCCCAGGCGTCCGATATCGTATTGAGCACACGTGTTGAGGTCGAGGCCTGCCCGCTGGGTCTGGCGCCCACGGCGAGTACGACGGCTTCACTGGCGCTCGGGGATGCACTGGCCATTGCCCTGCTCGGTGATCGCGGATTCACCGAAGAGGACTTTGCCCGCTCTCACCCCGGTGGTCGTCTTGGTCGTCGATTGTTGTTGAAAGTTGAAGACGTCATGATCAGCGGTAGTGCACTACCGGTTTGCAGTGACACCGTTACCTTATCCAACGCACTGGTTGAGATTTCCGGCAAAGGCCTTGGTATGGTCATACTGACCAATGCACACAACGGCTTATCCGGAATATTCACTGACGGCGACCTGCGTCGTACACTTGAGGCAAACGTTGACATTCGCCTGGTCAACATCGCCAGTGTCATGAGCCGTAAACCGACCACCATAAATAGTCAGGCGTTAGCCACCAATGCAGTTGCGCGAATGCAGAAGCTCAAAATCACCTGCCTGCCCGTTGTTGACGATGGCCAGCTTATGGGAATAGTCACGATGCATGCCCTGCTTGCAACCGGCGTTGCCTAGAAATGATTCGGCGTCTGGTTACTCGCTACTGGCTGCTTTTGCCTCTGCTTATATTGGCAGTGGTGCTTCTGGATCGTGTGGAAGAGCCTGCCATCGTCAAGACTGAAGAGACGATAGACATGCGTCAAACTCAATCAGACTATTACATGAGTGATTTTCGTACCCGAAAATTTGGTCCGGATGGCGGCATAGATTTTATCGTGGACGGCAAGACGCTGGCGCACTACCCGGATGACAATCGATCCGAAATAACAGCACCGCAAGTGGAACTGAGACGCGGCGATATCCTCTGGCTTGCACGCTCTGATAGCGGCCGCTTCGACCCACTGCCAAATCTGTTCACCTTGCAAGGCGATGTAACGGTAAAGCGCCTGTTGCGTAACAATGAAGACAATGCGGCCCCGGACGCTCCTTCCATTACCATCAGCACGCAGACCTTGCGCATAGCCACCGAGGACAACCTCGTGGAAACCGACGATAGGATCCAGATTTCCGCACCTTCCTGGAGGCTGGAGGCCACCGGCTTGAGCACAGCAATCGACGAGGGGCAACTGAGTCTGCTTGCTGATGTTGTCGGACGTTTCCAGCCACCCGGCATTTCTCCACAGGATTGACTCTTACCAAGTAAGCTATAGTGCATACCTTCTCCTCAGGCCAGAGCGCACGCATGAACCGGCTGACGATTTTACTGGTGACGATTCTTGTCATCGCCCCGCTGACAGGTATAGCCCGTCAAAGCGATCTGACCAAGCCAATTGATGTGCGCGCTGACTCATCCGAATTCGATGAAAAGGCCGGTGTGCAGACATTGAACGGCAATGTGGAAATTACACAAGGCACCCTGCAAATCAGCGCGGACTTCATCGCTATTTCGCTCAAGAACAATGCCCTGAGCAAAATAGAAGGACGTGGCTCGCCTATCCGGTTCGTGCAGGAAAACGAAGCAGGCGAACTGATGCAGGGCGAAGCGAGCGAAATAATCTACGACGCAATCAATGGAACACTGGTTCTGCAGGGATCAGCCAGCCTGTCTCAACCGAGGCAAAGCCTGACCAGCGACAAGATTACGTTCGACTCCAGAACGCAAAAAGTGAGCGCAGATGGTGGTGGCAATCAGGGTCGAGTCAGTATCCAGATACAGCCACCCGATGCCAGCCAATAAGCCACCAACGATGATTGCCCAACGCACCCTGAACGCCACAGGGCTACACAAAGCCTATAAAAAGCGCAAGATTCTCGAGGGCGTTTCACTATCGGTAAACAGTGGTGATGTTGTCGGGCTGCTGGGGCCAAACGGTGCTGGCAAGACCACCTGCTTTTACATGGTGGTGGGCTTGGTCAAACCCGACAAGGGCGCCATTACGCTCGACGGCACGGATGTCACCACCCACCCGATGCATGAGCGCGCGCGCCTGGGCGTGGGATATTTGCCGCAGGAGGCGTCTGTTTTTCGTCAGTTAACCGTCAGCCAGAACATCATGGCTATCCTCGAGACTCGCAAATCCATGGATGCTCAGAGTCGGCAGGACAAACTCGAAGTGCTACTTGAAGATTTGCAGATCACGCATATTCGCGACAGTCTCGGGATCAGCCTGTCCGGTGGTGAAAGACGTCGTGTCGAGATCGCCCGGGCCTTGTCCGCCGATCCCGGGTTTATCCTGCTAGATGAGCCATTCGCGGGGGTGGATCCAATTTCTGTGCTGGATATTCAGCGCATCATCATCCACTTGAAGGAGCGCAATATCGGCGTGCTGATTACCGATCACAACGTTCGTGAAACGCTCGGAATCTGTGACACAGCTTATATCTTGAGCCAGGGAAAGGTCATAGCGGAAGGCGCACCTGATCATGTACTGGCCAATGAAGAGGTGCGTAACGTGTATCTGGGTGAAAACTTCAAGATTTAAGCGGGCGTAACGTCTTCAGCTACAAAAGCTGCAGATGAGCATGCACCCTTGGCGTGACGCACCTGGCGCCCTGAAACACAACGTGGCGGACGCTGAATAGACGGTCGGATCAACATTTTATTCAAAATGACGTGGTGTCCGGCCGTTACCTCTTTCATGCACCCGACAACAGACTTGCCCAGCGTATTACACATCTGTAATGTAATGATTCTGCACTATACTCATGTTCGGCTAGGTAATTGCGTTCAATAAAAAAATCGTGCCGTTAAAGCCATCGCCGAAGACCTGGATACGCTGAATGAAACAGTCACTGCAAATCAAGATGGGCCAGTCTCTGGCCATGACTCCGCAGTTGCAACAAGCCATCAAGCTGCTGCAACTGTCAACGCTGGAGCTTCAGACAGAGATTCAATCGGCCCTCGAGAGCAACCCCATGCTCGAAATGCAGGACGAAGAAGGCTCAGAACCGCGCGAAAACGACCTTGCCAATGAGTCCAAGGAAACCCGCGAAGCCAATCGCGAGGCCGAAACAGCGCGTGCAGAGGAAAAACAGACCGCGCCAGAGACCGAACTGGTCGGTGAGAACGAAGGCGGCTCTGACGACATCATGCCCGAAGAGCTCCCTGTGGACAGCGGCTGGGACGACATTTACGATTCGGCACAACCCTCAAGCTCGGGTTCAGCCAGCAGCGATGGCGAATCGCGTGATTTCACAGAATTTCATAACGCCGGTATTACCAGCATCCAGGATCACTTGAACGAACAGATTCGATTTGCACCACTGTCTGAGCGTGATCAGATTATTGCCGAAACCATCATCGATGCGGTTGATGATAACGGGTATCTGCTGGACGGCGTGGATGCGTTGCTTGACGGACTGAATCGAGGGGTAAGCGATCCTGAAGACACTTTCGTTCTTGATGAATTCGAGACCGTGCTACACCTTGTACAACATCTTGATCCACCCGGGTGTGCGGCGCGTGATGCCAGCGAATGCATGAGTATCCAGCTTAGCCAACTACCCGGCTCTGATCTGCTCGACTATGCGCAGACCATCGTCAAAAAACATCTCGACTTACTAGCGGCTCATGATTTCGCCCGTATGCGACGGTTATTGAAAATTTCTGAAGAACAACTACAGGAGGCTATCGCACTGATACGCTCCCTTAACCCTCGACCGGGCAGACAACTGGTCAACGATCACGACCAGTACATTGTTCCCGATGTGTTTGTCAAAAAAGTCAAAGGGGTATGGCGAGTTGAACTTAATCCGGACATAGCACCCAAACTGGGTATTAATGCCTTGTACGCCGGTATGGTTAAACGAGCTGACAAAAGCGATGACAATAACTTTATGCGTAACCATTTGCAGGAAGCGCGCTGGTTCATCAAAAGCCTGCAAAGCCGTAATGAGACGCTTTTGCGCGTAGCTACCGCCATAGTTGAGCGGCAAAGAAGCTTCCTGGAATACGGTGATGAGGCAATGAAGCCGCTTGTGTTACGTGACATTGCTGAACAACTCAGTCTTCACGAATCAACGATCTCACGAGTAACAACGCATAAGTACATCCATACACCACGCGGTATTTTCGAATTCAAATACTTTTTCTCCAGCCATGTATCAACAGCGAATGGTGGAGAATGTTCAGCAACTGCGATCCGCGCCATGATTCGAAAGTTCATTGCTGCAGAGGATGCCACGAAACCGTTATCGGACAGTAAAATTGCCAGTACGTTAGTCGCAGAGGGTATACAGGTTGCGCGAAGAACCGTAGCCAAGTATCGTGAATCCATGGCTATCCCGCCATCGAACGAACGCAAGCGTATGAACTGATGAAAATCACTCAGGCCACTTTGCAACGTTGTCCGGCAGCCCTTGTCATCAGCACTAGGCTCGAGTGTCATCCTTGGCCTGAATCTGCAACGGTCAACCAACCGTTGCCCACCCCGGGGACACGCAATGGTCCCTGACAAGCTGCGAAGGCCTCCGCTTCTTCAGCGGCCCTTTGCAATTCCTTTGACCACACCGTTATCTACAACGTTGAACAACAGGAGATGCCCATGAATCTTACCGTAACCGGCCACCACGTCGATGTAACCAGCTCCATGCGAAACTACGTGACCGACAAGATGGAACGCCTGCAAAGACGCTCCGACAAGGTATTCGGGGTCCACGTGATTCTCTCCGTGGAAAAACTGCGACAGAAAGCCGAAGCCACGATACAAGTCGCTGGCACCAAGCTCTACGCAGACACCACAGAACCTGACATGTACGCCGCGATCGACCTCCTGACCGATAAACTCGATCGTCAACTGGTCAGACACAAGGAAAAACTCAAGACCCACCGACGTTTCAAGGAGCCAGCGGCAGAGGAATAGCCGGTAATAACGGGCACGGCCCTTTAAATCGTTCCGACGAGAGCGCACAATGCGCTTATCGCCGATGCACCCGAAGGCCCTGAATCGCGTAAACTGCACCCACTGATTCAGAGCCTTCGGGCGGAAAGACGCCGTAAAACGAAGGCCCAATGGATTTATCCGAACTACTAACCCCTGAACGTATCCGCTGTCAGTGCAATGTGCAGAGCAAAAAGCGAGCGCTGCAAACTCTGGCCGAAATGCTGAGTCAGTCGCTGCTACTGCCTGAAGACACTGAGGACACTGACGCCGAACCCCACGCCGAGCAAAACAGCACGATGGGGTCCATAGCCAGCAGGCTGCTCAAAAGCCGGCCAAAAACCGATGAAGAACAGGACGAGAAAGGCGCCTTGTCCGAAATGGGCATTCTCGACGCTTTTATCAGTCGTGAACGCCTTGGCAGCACGTGTCTGGATCATGGATTTGCCCTGCCTCACAGCCGTATCAGCTGTATCAACAAGCCGGTGGCCGCCTTCATCACTCTTGCCGATGGCGTTGACTACAACGCCTCCGACAAACAACCTGTCGATCTGGTTCTCGGGCTTCTTGTCCCCGAAGAATGCAACGATGAACACCTGAAAATTCTGGCAACTCTGGCCAAACGCTTCAGTGATGCAGAATTTCGCGAAAAAGTCCGCGCCTATGCCACACCATCAGAGCTGTACGGTTATCTTGCCAATCTGGCACCGGTGTAGAGAAGTAAGCTGCCCACTTGGCCAAGCCAATTCTGATTCAGACAACAACCTGTCTATGCGGGGCCTTGAGGGGCCTGCAATGATCATCCGGCAAAGTACCTGATGGCATCGCGCCAGCTAACGGTCGGGCAAGCGTTCGAGTATCTTAACGAAGAGCTGCAATTGCGCTGGGTTGCCGGCCTGTCAGCCAGCTCAAGACTCGTTACCCGCGACAAGACCAAGGGTAAACGCCCGCGATTGCTCGGACCCCTTAATTACAATAGCCCTAACAGAATTCAGCTTCTGGGCGCCTCAGAGGTGAACCTCTACCGTCAGCAAACCGAAATCGATCAGGAAAGGTTCGAATACTCCCTGACCGACACCTGCGACATGATGGTGATCTCCGACGATCTGGAAGCGCCGCAATGTCTGGTTGATCTGGCCGAGCGCGAACGCATCGCCCTCATGACATCCGAACTTGACTACAGCTCGCTGCAAAGCCGCATGCGTAATCTGCTTACGCAACAACTGGCAGAACGCGAGATCATCCACGGTGTGATGATGGATGTGCACGGTACCGGCGTACTCATCACGGGCGACGCCAGTGTCGGAAAAAGCGAACTTGCACTGGAATTAATCAGTCGTGGCCACATTCTGGTTGCCGACGATGCCCCCGAGTTCACCCGGATAGCACCGGGCACCATCGAATGCCAATGTCCGCCGCTGCTGCGGGATTTTCTGGAAGTCCGGGGACTGGGAATTCTTAACATAGCCCTGATGTACGGTGATGCCCACACCCGTGAGCGTAAAATCCTGCGGTTTATCGTGCATCTGCAACCAGTTGCCGTTAACGAGGCCGCCAGAGATCTTGCATCCATTGCCGGTGACCGCATTTCCGAGCCTTCTGACACCCGCGAGGTTTTGGGTGTCAATGTCTCCAGACGTACACTTCCTGTCGCCCCAGGGCGTAATATAGCGGTACTGGTGGAAGCAGCCGTTCGCGACCAGATTCTGCGAGCAGGCGGTTATAGTGCATCGCACGATCTTGTGGAAAAACAGCAGCTTGCATTGTCACGATCCGCAACCCGAAGTGCTGCAAAGATGAGCGAACACGGACTGGCCAAAAGCTCCACCTCAAAACCCAAATCGGGCACGGAAAAAGAACGCTGAATCACATGACTCGAGTAACCATCGTCACAGGACTTTCCGGCTCAGGCAAGAGTGTGGCATTACATACTCTGGAGGATGAGGGATTTTTCTGCATAGACAACCTCCCCTCGTATCTGTTGTCAGATATTCTCGACAAACTGCTGGCCACTGAATCGCGGCTCTATGACCGCCTCGCCATAGGCATAGACATGCGCAGCGAGCGCGCCTCGGCAGACAATCTGCTCAAATTGCTCAGTGAGTTGCGCGCCAGAAAGGATACCGAGGTAGAAGTGGTTTTCCTTGATACCGACCGTTCAACACTGGTAACCCGCTTTTCTGAAACCCGACGCAAACATCCGCTAAGCACGCAAGACTTACCGCTGATAAGCGCCATCGATGAAGAGGCCAGGCTACTCGATCCTGTCAAGGCTGAAGCCGAGTTGGTCGTGGACACATCCACTTTGAACCTGCACGATCTGCGCGACATCATACGTACCTACCTGCTGGGTAAAACCCAGGTAGGACTGGCGCTGGTTTTTCAGTCGTTTGGCTTTAAACACGGAACACCTGCCAGCACAGATTTCATGTTTGATGTGCGTTGTCTGCCCAACCCCCACTGGGAGCCCGATCTTCGCGCTTACGACGGTCGAGAAAAACCGATCATTGACTTTTTAAAGCAGCAGTCTGATGTTCAGGACATGTTTACTGACATCAGGAATTTTGTCACGCGCTGGCTTCCGTTGTTCGAAGGTGAAAACCGTGCCTACCTGACAGTATCTGTCGGCTGTACCGGTGGACGCCATCGTTCGGTGTATCTGACCGAAGAGTTGTTCAGGTTTTTCAGCGAACATCGCGGCAATGTCTCTCGACGTCACAGGGAAATTACCTGACTATGTATTATGCCCATCGGATTTACGCAGCCCTCAAGTTAACCAGACAAGGCAAGTACCCACAGTGATCTCGCGCGAACTGCTCATTATCAACAAGCTGGGACTGCATGCACGGGCGGCGGCCAAACTTGTCAAACTCTCGTCATCTTTCGAGTCTAGTATAGATATCGAGAAAGACGGGCAGCGGGTCAATAGCAAAAGTATTATGGGTGTGATGATGCTTGCAGCGAGTTGCGGCACACAGGTGACTATCACTGTAGAAGGTGCTGACCAGGATGCTGCTATCGATGCAATAACAGATCTTATCAATCGACGCTTTGACGAAGAGGAGTAGAACGCATGAGTCTGATGTTTACAGGCATCGGAGTCTCTCGCGGCATCGCTATTGGCAATGCTTACCTGCTTCGGCGCAACCAGATTGATGTCACCTCAC
Source organism: Granulosicoccus sp. (assembly GCA_045110475.1). Classification (GTDB taxonomy): domain Bacteria; phylum Pseudomonadota; class Gammaproteobacteria; order Granulosicoccales; family Granulosicoccaceae; genus Granulosicoccus. Next base: position 11,020 of record JBGCGC010000055.1, on the reverse strand, counting down.
GCGAGCTTTCCAGAAAAGCGGTGCCCGCTGAAATCCGGCGTCTGAAACGCGCCATTAAAGCCTCACGCGAACAACTACTCACTACCCGCGACAACATTCCCAAGGATGCACCTTCGGATGTCAGCTCGTTCATTGAAACGCATATCCTGATGCTTGATGACGATACGCTATCGCAGCGTCCCATCGAAATCATCAAATCTGACCTGATAAACGCAGAGGCCGCCTTGCAACGTCAGCGCGAGGAACTGACGCGCGTATTCGGATCCATGGAAGACACCTACCTGGCCACTCGCATCGATGACGTCAATCATGTCATTGACTCGATACTACGTGCGCTGGATGACGGCGCCGAACATGTGGTGGGATCAGAACACTGGAAGGGACAGATCATTGTGGCTGACGATCTGACACCCGCTGACACGGTGGCAATGCAACATCATGGAGTGGTCGGATTTGTTACCGAAACCGGTGGGCAGCTATCGCACACCGCCATCCTTGCCAGAAGCCTTGGCATCCCCGCTATTGTGGGTGTACCGGGTATTCGTCGTTACGTAAAAGCGGGAGAAACCCTCACGCTGGATGGGAACGCCGGCATGATACTGGCCGAACCTACCGACGAGATGCTGACCAATTTCAAACGTCAGCAGAAAGAGACCCGACTCAAGCAAAAAGAGCTTAGCAAGCTCATTGATACCGATACCGTCACGCTCGATGGGGTGGCATTAAAGTTATCAGCCAATATCGAAATAGAAGAAGACCTCAAGGCACTCAAGCGCGTTAATGCTGATGGCGTAGGTTTATACCGTACAGAATTTCTTTACATGAACCGTGACACCATTCCGAGCGAGCAGGAACACTACAAGGTCTACACAAAAGTACTGCGAGCATTAAAGGGTGAAACACTCACAGTACGCACGGCCGACCTTGGGTCTGACAAACAGCTAAGCAGCACGGCGGCCATTACCAGTCGTCCCTTGTCACATAACCCCGCAATGGGCCTGCGGGGCATCCGCCTGTGTTTAAGCGAAATGCATCTGTTCATCCCGCAACTTCGCGCCATTTTGCGGGCCTCTGCCAAAGGCCCGATTCGCATGCTTATTCCCATGCTGACCAACATTGCTGAAGTTGACCAATGCCTGAAGCTGGTAGAACAAGTGCGTCAAAAGCTGCGAGAGGAAAACATCGCCTTCGATGAAAAGATGCCAATAGGTGCCATGATCGAAGTACCGGCTGCTGCCATCGCGGCCCACCTGTTTGCTGAACGCCTCGACTTCCTCTCAATCGGCACCAATGATCTCATTCAGTACACGCTGGCTATCGATCGTATTGACGATCAGGTCAACTACCTGTACGACCCGTTGCACCCGGCGGTACTTCATCTGGTCAAGATGATCATTGATGCAGGCCAGGCTGCAGGTATACCGGTTGCCATGTGTGGTGAGATGGCAGGCGATGTGCGCTACGTAAGAATACTGCTCGGCCTGGGTCTGACCGATTTCAGTATGCCCCCTAATTCTATTCTGGAGATAAAGAAAAACCTCAACGCCGCCCGTCGTTCAACGCTCAGAAAACAGGTTGCTGCACTCATGGCGGCTACGCATACGCCTGAAGAACGCGCCCCCATTCTGGAAAAGATTAACGCTGTAGCCAGCAAATGAGCCAATGACAGAAAACGATGTAGAGCAGCAGTCAAGCACCCTCGCCGAAAACATCAGCGATGGGGCACTTGCATCTGCACGCAAGATCATGGTTGCCATGCACCCGGCAGAGATTGCCGATGCACTGGAAGCACTACCACCCGTGCGCAGAGGTATTCTGTGGGAAGTTATCGAGCCAGAGCTGGAAGGCGAGATCCTCATGGAGGTGGGAGACGAGGTTCGTGAAAGCCTTGTACGTGACATGGACGTGGAAGAGCTGCGTGCCGCCACCGAACAGCTTGATCTGGACGACATGGCAGACTTTATCCAGTCACTGCCAGAGAAGCTGACCGCCGATGTTCTTGCCGGTATGGACCGTCAGGATCGCGAACGCCTGGAACAGGTACTGGCCTATCCAGAAAACAGTGCCGGCGGCCTGATGAACCTCGATACGATAACCGTGCGAGGTGACGTCACCCTGGATGTCGTGTTGCGTTTTCTCAGACGCCGAGGTGATCTGCCCCGTCATACCGACAGACTCTGGGTAACTGACAGATACGGACGCTATCGGGGTGAACTGCCTCTGAGAGTATTGTTGACCAATAGCACCGACACACTGGTTGGTGATGTGTCCTTACGCAAGACAGATCCGCTGAATGTGCTCACCAGCGACCATGATGTTGCAAGAGCGTTCGAGGATTATGACCTTGTCTCGGCACCGGTACTGGATGATGACAACCGGCTCATAGGCCGCGTCACTATTGATGATGTCGTTGACGTTATTCGCGAAGAAGCCGAGCAATCGGTCATGAGTATGGCGGGCCTGAAGCAAGAGGACGACATTTTTGCGCCGATACTTCGTAGTACACGCAAACGAGCCTTGTGGCTGGGTGTGAATCTGCTGACGGCCTTGCTGGCGTCGTGGGTCATTGCTCAATTCGAAGGCACGCTTGAGCGCATCGTAACGCTTGCAGTGCTAATGAGTGTTGTGCCCAGCATGGGGGGTATAGCGGGTAGCCAGACGCTGACACTGGTTATTCGTGGCCAGGCCCTGAATCAAATCAGCAAAAACAACTTACGTGACCTACTCACGCGTGAGGTGGCCATTGGTCTACTCAACGGGGTTCTATGGGCCATGATTGTTGCAGCCCTGGTGTGGCTGTGGTTTGGTGATCCACAGATTGGCATGATCATCGGTGCCGCATTGATCGTAAACATGGCAACCGCGGCCTATGCCGGGGCCATGCTGCCGATTCTCATGCGTCGGCTTGGCGTCGATCCAGCCTTGGCAGGCGGGGTGGCTTTAACCACCGTGACTGACGTGGTTGGGTTGGTCGCCTTTCTCGGCCTTGCCACCTGGCTGCTTTGATATAAAAAAGAGGTTTACAGCGCAATGAAAAGCGGAACGCTGATTGCCATTATTATTTTGAGTGGCTACGTTGCTCTGGAGGCCTACACCATCCGCAAGGCCAGCCAGCGCATGGAACCTGCCTACATTCACAACTTGCTGGTGGAGGCAAAGGCTGCAACAGAACTGTGTAACTCAACGGCTCTTGAGCTGGAATCCCGTTTTGCGCGAACACTGCAACGTGCAACCGACAGCTACGCAAAGGATTTGCTCGAAAACAACAGTGACTTATCCGCAAAAGCCGTTGAGGAGCAGATTGAACAGCAGACAGTGGCCGCCAGACTCACCGCCACAGAGGCGGTGAATACTGACGGTTGCTCACACCCGGACAGCAAGGCGCAGTTTCAGCGCTACCGAATCTATGCAAGGAAGAGCCGTTAGGCGCCTGCGCGGCAAAAAATCCCTGCTGCGAACAGCCCAACTTCGGCCGATTTATCGCTAAGTAGCGTCGCCACTGCCGGTCGCAGAAAGATAGCTGGCACTGTTTAATGGTACACAGGCCACTTTCTCGGTCTGCACATTGGCATATTCACTGGCTTCCTGAACGGCTCTGAGAGTCTCGTAGCTGTCGATTCGAAAACCCTGGAAGACGAATCGCGTCTCTTCCCATGGCTTGTCCAGTGCATTGACGTACATGCCCAGTTCCAACTGATCGGTGTCTATCCAGCGCGAGTTCTTGACGATGCGCTCGGATGCGGCAGTGGCTGAACGATGGCTGGCTTTGTTTGAAGTAAAGAGCATGGTTTTTCTCCGTCGCCGGGCTTGGGCCCGATCTCGTTTGGGTTGCAAAGAAGGTTATGACGTTAAGGCCTGCAGTGCCAGCAAAATGGCGATGTTTCGAGACCCGATACACGATTCACTATCGATGAAAAACCAAGACTTGAAGTACCTCACAAAAGACTAGTTGAATTGATGGCGTTACATGGTCAATAGCCAAAATATTGACTATTTGGGGCTTATCCCTGTGTTATCCACAGCTTATACCGTAGTTCTGCACCAAACGATCCACCGATTCGCACATTGACCACTACATATAGTGCCTTGCTGATATAAGACCTCAAGATATAGTGTTTGCGGCATTGACCCGGCAGGCTCAACAGCGATAAACTCTTGCTCCGCTCAACGGCCGTCAACTCACCGCAGGACTGGCAAAACGCTCAGTCCAGACAGTGGATAAAAGTAACCTCACAACAACTTATTTTTACACTTTGCCGCCACATTCTGCGGCTTACCTCCTACACTACATATAGCGCAAGGATTGGCGCTAAAACACTACATATAGTGCTTTCAACCCAACCGATTCATTCGGCTCTCAGCACACTCATGGAACGAGGGGTATTCAAACAACCGCTGGCCCACTTGCCAGCATAATCAGGAGAATCCTGTTTCGATGAGCACTGTCGACGTTTTTGCCCTCAAGTCCGTACCCGCACAGCAAAGCAAGGCCTCTGCCCTGGCCAAACTGCCACTGCAAGAGACCTCGCTGGATATCTGGGACAAGAAATACCGGTTAAAAACCAAAGATGGAAACAACGTAGACAACACGGTCGACGACACCTTCAAGCGCGTTGCCCGTGCCCTGGCCGATGCCGAGCGTTCTGAGCAGGACCGCGAGCATTGGTACGGGGAGTTTCTCTGGGCACTGGAGCAAGGTGCCATTCCTGCCGGACGCATTACCTCCAACGCGGGAGCGCTGGCCCATAAACCCGCTACATCAACCATTAACTGCACGGTCAGCGGCACAATCACCGATTCCATGGACGATATTCTCGGCAAGGTGCACGAGGCCGGCCTGACACTCAAGGCAGGTTGCGGTATCGGCTACGATTTCTCTACTTTGCGTCCACGAGGCGCTTATGTATCAGGCGCTGGTGCGTACACATCAGGCCCCCTGTCGTTCATGGATATCTTCGACAAGATGTGCTTTACCGTCTCCTCTGCAGGCGGACGCCGCGGCGCACAAATGGGCACCTTCGATGTGCGGCACCCCGACGTTCTGGAATTCATAAAAGCCAAGCGTGAAGATGGACGCCTTCGCCAGTTCAATCTGTCCCTGTTAATCACCGAAGACTTCATTCAGGCCGTCAAGGCCGATGAGCAGTGGCAGCTGGCTTTCCCTATTCGCCAGAAAGAGCTGGACGATGGTGAAATCGAGCTGGACAACCCGGACCAGATAGTCTGGCGCGACTGGCCATCCCACGATAATGTCGTGGTCGACGACGACGGTCTGGTTGCTTGCCGTATCTATCGCACCTTGCCAGCCCGTCGCCTGTGGGATCTGATCATGGCATCAACCTACGATTTTGCCGAGCCGGGATTCATCCTGATTGACAAGGTCAATGAGATGAACAACAACTGGTTTGACGAATCCATCCGCGCCACCAACCCCTGCGGCGAACAGCCATTGCCGCCCTACGGCGCCTGCCTGCTGGGTTCCATCAATCTGACACGCTTCGTACTTGAGCCATTCACCGACAATGCACGCTTCGACTGGGAGCGCTTTACGCGCACAGTGCAGATCTTTACGCGCATGCTGGATAACGTGGTGGAGATCAATGGACTACCGCTGGAACAGCAACGCGCCGAGATCCGCCGCAAGCGCCGACATGGCATGGGTTATCTGGGTCTGGGGTCATCGCTGACGCTAATGGGCTTGAAATATGGCAGCGCCAAATCACTGAAATTTACTGAACAGGTCACCAAAGAGCTGGCGTTGGCAGGCTGGCGTACAGCCCTTGAGCTATCAAAGGAAAAAGGCCCCGCGCCCATCATGGACGAAACCTTCGGGGTGACTGCCGAGATGCTACGCAAGCGTCCTGAAATGAAAAAAGACGGTTACAAGGTGGGTGATCTGGTAAGTGGTCGTATTCTGCATGCACGCTACAGCCGCTATATGCAACGCATCGCCGAGATTGACCCGGCGTTGGTAGAAGAACTTGCAGAACACGGAGCACGGTTTACACACCACAGCTCCATTGCACCAACAGGCACTATTTCTTTGTCACTGGCGAACAATGCCAGCAACGGCATCGAACCCAGCTTTGCGCATCACTACTCTCGCAATGTCATCCGCGAAGGCCGCAAGAGTAAGGAAAAAGTCGATGTTTTCTCGTTTGAATTACTGGCGTATCAGTCGTTAGTCAACAATAAGGCCATGCCCTACAGCGAAGATCCAGACGCACAATTGCCGGATTATTTTATGGCAGCAGACGACATCACACCAAAGGATCACGTAGCCGTGCAAGCAGCAGCGCAACGCTGGATAGACTCTTCAATTTCCAAAACGGCCAATGTACCCACAGACTTCGCCTTTGATGACTTCAAAGACATTTATATGTATGCCTACGATCAGGGCCTGAAGGGTTGCACCACATTCCGTTTTAACCCGGAGAACTTCCAGGGCGTTCTGGTCAAGGAGCAGGATCTTGAAAACACCGAATACCAGTTCACGCTGGATGACGGCTCGGTGGTGAGCGTCAAGGGTAATGAAGAGATCGAATACGACGGAGAAATGCACACTGCCGCCAATCTGTACGACGCCTTGAAAGAAGGCTACTACGGCAAGTTCTAGAGGTAATTACTATGAAAATATCAAAAAAAATCGTAGGTTATGCTGTAGCGAAGCCTACGGATTCGAACTCTGAGGCCCAAACCGGGTCAAACATTGCATCGATGGCCGCAGGCACTACAGCCGATGTCATACAGATGCACGAAAAACTCGAACGCCCCAACAAGCTGATTGGATCGACGTACAAGCTGAAAACTCCGGAGCACGTCTCGGAGCATGCCATGTACATCACCATCAACGACATCGTGCTCAACGAAGGCACCGAGAACGAGCTGCGCCGACCATTTGAAGTGTTCATCAACTCCAAGAACCTCGAACACTACCAGTGGATTGTCGCCCTCACCCTCATCATGTCTGCCGTATTCAGAAAAGGTGGTGACATCACTTTCCTGGTTGACGAGTTGCGTTCGGTGTTCGATCCACGCGGCGGCTACTGGAACAAGGGCAAGTACATGCCCTCCATCATTGCAGAGATTGGCGAAGTTATCGAAAGCCACTTGATCGATATTGGCATGCTCAAGGGCAAAGAGCCCAGCGAAGAGCAACTCAAACTGATAGAAGAAAAGAAAGCCCAACTGAAAGCCAAAAGCGAAGCCACATCAGATGACACGCCAGCAAACGGTGATGAACCATGGATGGCATCCGCCACGCTATGTGCAAAGTGCAGTACCAAATCAGTTGTACTGATGGATGGTTGCCAGACTTGTATGAATTGTGGTGATAGTAAGTGCGGTTAGTAATCGTTAACTAACCAATTTTCCGGCGCAAGGGAGTGCGCCGATGAAGTGCCCTGCTTGTCTACGTGTGTAGACTTTAAATGCTGTGAACTGCGGAATGAGGCGCCAGGTTCCAGATAAACAAATCGTGTGTTGTGGGCGTTGGCTCGCTTGACTGCTGTTTGTCGAAATCAAACTGTTTTTGTGTGTGGTGTGGGACTGACTTTAGGGTGGTTGGTGCTTGATGGGTTGTGGGTGTTTTTTGCATATGGTCTACGTGTATATCTGAGTGCACATTATATTTTTGTACAAGTGTCTTTTGTATTGTTTTGAATGGGGATTACAGGTGACTGTTGGTATGTGGTGTGTAGTGGAGTCAATTTAATACTTGTTAGTCTCTACATTTGGGAATAAGTTTCATCTGCAACCTTAAATCCACTTGAACGTATCTGTACTAAGGTAGGCTTCAATGCTTGCAAAAAAAGTCTAAGACAATGAGCAAATTAGAGAAACAATGGGCCGGGCGGATTGCAGGGACCAATACCGGTAATATATTCCTTTTGCTTTCGTCAGTAGAAACACCATTGAGGGGAAAGTTTCGGTTTCTAGACGATAAATTTGGAATAGTTGTTTATTCGGTGTCTGGTAGTTACACGGATGAATTACATCTGACAGGTACTCCTGAGTTAGGTCAATTAGGTGATGAGTTCGGAGAATTGACCATTACTGGAATGATCAATGATCGAGGCGAATTCCAAGGCCGATGGGAATCAACGGTAGGCACAGCTGGTACCTATATTCTCTACCCCCACCCTGAAGGAACCAACAAAATAGGTGCGAGTACGGAGCCTGTACCGGAGCAATTCTATACGCACACAATAAGCATGGGTGCTCTAACGTTATATGAAAATGATGTTAGAAAATTGATAGATGAATCTGTCGTCGATTTTGAAATAGCGAGAGCAATCATTACTTATAGTGGTGCACGGCCACAAGTGACGCTGTATGCGAGTGAATTTTTGGCTAATCCACCAGAGTCTCACGAGATCAAGAATTTAAAAATATCTGTACAAGAACCAGATATTCACAATATAAACAAAGTGGTAAATATTCAGCTAGACGAGTTTGGCCAAAATTCTGTACTTGTACAAGGAGTCAGAGAATCTTGGGTAATTGGTAAGGCCAGCACAATAGCAGCGTGCTTGAAGCGAAATGAAAATGTCCTTGTAACGTCTTACAAAAAATTCGGCTTGAATCTAAATCAAGTGATATTCTTTGCAATGATTGTGTTAATGCCAAGTTTACCGACGCTTGAAGCAAGAGCAGCATTCGGTATATCGGTATTTATTATACTCAGCACACTGTATTGGGTTCACTCAAGGTTCATACCGAATACCAGAGTCAATCTGTCAGTACGCAAAGCATCTTTAATCGAGCGATTCTGGCCGACATTCGTTTCGTTTGTGGTGGCTGCCGCTGCATCCTTAGTCGCAGCATTGGCATTCAAAGCCCTAGTTGGGTGATGTTAGACCACTTCCAGACAAGGTGAAAGACAATATAGAAACTAACAAAGCATTGCACCTGCATTTGACATTGTCCTCCCGACGCTGCCGCTCTGGCCAGTCAATATCAAATGCAGGTGAATGCGGCTGTTCGGTTTCCTTCAGAAATTCGCTGGAAGACTGATCGATCTAGTGAAGCAAGCTTAGATTCTAAATATTCCATTAGTTAATACTATGTGTGTGGTTTGAGAAATTAAGAATGTATGCGATAACGGACATAGATCAACAAGTGGCTGTGGGCGAACTTACACTGCCTTCAATAGGTGTAAAAAATACACGTGTCAAAATACATCGTTCTAACACAAAAATAGTTTTGGAGTTTTATTCACCTGAGAGTTTGACCAATATCAAGTCCGGTGAATTTGGTTCTTTTCGAGGCGTAATTGAAGACACTCCAACGTCTGTAAAAATGAAAGATGTGTACGTTACAAATGTATCTAATGGTACTAGTGGTAAGCGAGTATTAGCAGAAGCGACGGAGGGGGTGATAGTGGGGGCTCATTCCGAGGAGTGTAGTTCGATCAGTCTCTCTGTCAACACACTACTTCCGAATATTGACAATCTCCAGCTGGGTGAATATCGACTAATTGTCGTAGGTGAAGAGGTAGATCAAATAGTGAAAAATCTATTTCAGGACTCGCGTGGGACTACCCAATTTCAGTCTGAAGTCATGTTATCTGGCCCGGTGAAGTCAAGAACAATTTATGCAGAAGAAATATGTAGCGTTATCAAATTGCTTGGAATAATGCTCTCGTCGTCTCTTTATACGTGGAAGACAAGATACAAGGGTGACAGCGACGACATTACTGACCACTATAGTTTCAATGGAGCGCAAGGCATAGGAATATCTAAGTCAGTTGTTAACGCATCATGTTTTATGGAAAGTGCATATCCAACTTGGAGTTCTCTAAGCGAGCGGATGAAGAAATCTCTGTACGTATGCTCCAGTTACATAGCTGTTTCTTGTAACGGATATCTGGATACAGAAATGTTCTCATTGTTCCAAGCGTGGGAGCTGCTAGCGAGATCCTATAAAAAGGAATGTAATGGCAATTACAACTCAATAGACGATAAAATAAATAAGTTCGACCAAGATAAGCTGGCAGCTGCACTTAAAGAAACATACGAGAGGTGGTGCATTGATTGCCCAGATAGTCACCACCAAATATTACACAACTTCAACAGACTTATTTCCAGTACGCGTAAAATAATTGTCAAAGATGCAATCGACTCACTTATTGATAACTTCAAATTGGACGCCGAAGCGATTGGTTTTGATAAAAATAGGTTTCGTAAGCTATCAGATGGTATTCGGCATACCGGCATGTTAAAACCAAAGGATGAGTATTGGGATGATTTTGATCTTTATACTAATGCAAAGTTTTCTTTGGAGCTAATAATATTCAAAATATTGAAATACGACGGTTTGATAAAATACGAAGAGGACAAGGTGTTTCGCATTAAGCCAATTTGTGAATTTTTCACTGTATAACATTTTACATATTGTTAGGATATTGGATTAGGAGCGGATGCCGATATTTAATTCATGTGGTGATGCATCTTTTACCATTAAATAGGACGCACCATAGATAATACGCATTAACGTGCGCAACGTCGGATCAATGTTCTTAAGATCAAATACGTAAACCGAATCGGGTAGCCGGAGGTATTTAGCCCCCAGCTCCCACAACACCCTGCATGCGGGTCCGCACAGGGCGTTTCATACTGAATGGTGAAGTGAGATCCACTCTTGGCGCAGAGAGAACAAGCCCTCGGCTTTCAGGTAAGCGTTAGATAACGCTTGTTGAATGCCTGGGGTCTTGGAACTACGGCAAGGCCCTTTACTCGTGCGGCCACACGCAACGGCTGTTTCAATAGCAACGCCCATCTTTATCAGTTTCCCTATCTTGGTCCGCACCACCTCGATCCATAACACCAGCATTACTGCTGTGCTTAGGGCTTAAAGTGTCGTAGTTACACCGACCCAAATTCGACGGCCCTTCACTGGGTAAGGCAGTCACCTCTTTCTCGTTCTACCTACCTTCAATACAACAACACATTACGTTGAGAATATTGGGCTTCGGTGGTCGCGGGCACCTTACCCCTGTGTTGCTGCCTTACGAAGGTTC
>JBGCGC010000054.1:0-2921 GCA_045110475.1 Granulosicoccus sp. | reverse complement strand
ATTACGATGAGTTTGGTAAACTCGTTGCATGATATTTGGCTATGCACGGGTTTCGACGATTGACCAGAACACAGACCTGCAGCTTGATCAGCTCAAGCGTGAAGGCTGTGAGCAAATTCTGCGTGAAACCGTCAGTGGTGCTAAGGCCGATCGACCGGTTTTAAACAGCCTTCTCGACAAGGTACGACCTGGCGACACCATCGTGATTTGGAAGCTGGACCGATTAGGCCGCTCACTTCAGCACCTCATCGAGTTAGTCAACACGCTCATGGAGAGAGAAGTCGGCCTGAAGAGCCTGCAAGATCCCATTGATACGACCAATGCTCAAGGCAGGCTGATATTCAATATCTTTGCATCATTGGCAGAATTCGAGCGAGATCTCATCATCGAGCGTACTCAGGCAGGCCTGACGGCTGCACGAGCTCGCGGTCGCACTGGCGGAAGACCCAAAGGACTTACGAAGTCAGCAGAAAAGAAGGCCACCGCTGCTGCCGCGCTCTATTCAAAGGGGGAACTCAGTGTCAATGAAATCGCTGAGAACCTGGGTATTAGCAAGACAACATTGTATAAATACCTTCGCCACCGCCGTATTGACATTGGGCACGTTCAGAAATCGACGCCTACTCAAAAGCCTAAGACATTGAAAGTCAACGTGCACATGGTCATTGAGAACAACAGCAAGCATGTCCGTGGTAAATCCAGATCTCTAAGAGAAATCGAGGATGTCGTCTTTGCTCCCTACCAAATGCAAAAGCCTGAACCGAAAGGGTGTGAGTATGAATTAACCATTCCCTATCTGACTGACAAAGACCTAGAGAACACCATCATCGACTTGATCAGCGAAGCTGAAAATACAGCTGACTGCCGCAATGGATTTACTGAAATAGAAATAAGTGCTCTGGACGGATCGGATCGTTATTGGTCGTGACATGTAATTTCAGAATTTCTTTTGCTCACAGAAATTAAAAGCCAAGCCCTTGGTTTACAACTGCAGGTACGAGCTGATTCCCGGGACGAGTACCAGATATTCTGTATCCAATAGATAAATTTCCATCGTGACAATCGAGTCCATTTTGGATACAGCCTGTAAGGAGTGTCTGCATTATTTCAGGGTGCCAGCCATTGAACCAATCACCGTGGAGTGAAAGTCCTCCGGCAACCGTGCCATTTACCTCATACATATCCGATGCCAGGCGCCATCCTTTTGAAGATCTAGTTTGAGGGTCATAGAACTCGGGTTTAACACCAAATGCGTAGTGGTAACTCGGCCGCACAATTGCAACTGGATGAGAGTCGGGGCAGCTCGTTTCTTTAGTACTGTCGTCTTTTACTGGGTAAGTTAAATGACTTTTATGATCAGGCGAGTCTAGGTCCACTCCATTCCAGCAGCTAGGAAAAAACAAGTCCATGCGTAAACGATCTGGTGCAATACACTGAGGAATGTCTGCACTGAACTGAGGGTTGTTAGCATCATCGGATTCCCAAGATTGACAGTGCCAACGCGCAATTGAAACATCTTGTTCAGACCCTGGCATCGTCATATGGTTGCCTGCGATTATTCTCAATCCTGCTGGTGCGGGCAGTATGTCGTTTAGGTTGTCTACACCTGCTGAATAGTAGAAGACTTCGTGTGCAACATCATCATTACCAACCACGGCAGGCACAGCATGCCATGCCGGTTCACCTTGTTCATCAATGACTCGTTCGCCAGTTACAGCATCGTATTGTGGCGCGAGTAGGGCTGGTATCCAGTACGCTGATCGATTGAGTGTATTGCCTTGGCAGCTCGAATCTCCAGTGGTATACAATGATTCCAGCGTAGTTGTATGATCGACCAGAGTATTTCCATAAAAGCGGTGTAAGTGTGCTGCATTTTCTTGATTAGGAAAGACGATGGGATCGTTGTAACTACTATGCGCAAAGTCGCAGTTAATTCGAATAATTCCGCGCCAACTATTGGGCTCAGCCCGGTCCGGTACAACGTTGGTGGAGATGAGCTCGGTGTTGTTATCTTCAAAAAGGCTCTCTACGAACCAAGTGACCGATACCACATCTCCATAGCTGCTATCTCTCAATGCCTGAACATCAAAGGTATGTTGACCTAGGCCCACATCAACGAGAAATACACTAGAGTCGCATGCCGCGAAGTCCTGATTCCCCAATCGGCATAGGTATCCATTTGCATCTGGTGCGGAGAATTCAAATTTCGCGTGATGATCTGATGTGTTCGATTCAGGAGTTACCGAAAATTCAGTCGTTAAATTCACTATGGGTAGCATCACGTCTATAGATTCTGACACTTCTTCTGTCGAACGAGCCGCTTCCGGAACTGACGATTCCTCAGGCACTGTTGGTTGTTGTGATACAGGCAGCATCACGTCGACAGATTCTGACACTTCTTCTGTCGAGGGAGCTACTTCCGGAGCTGGTGATTCCTCAGGCGCTGTTGGTTGTTGTGACACAGGTAGGGCAGCGGCAGGTGTTGTCTCTGCAGCTGAGTCCCCTGCATTGTTATCAGGAACCACAAGGCCTGAGTCAGAACACGCCGATAGCACAACAAGTATCGACCCCATTGCTACCGCAGGAATGTGTCTCATCTTTCAACGGGCCTAATAATCAATATTTTGGTGTTAGCGGCATTTAACTAAACAGCTTTACTTGTGGTGGGTAATGCAAGAATGTGTAACTAAAACGTACGAAACTAGACCCAATTCATATTTTGTAACCCTTGGCACAAACTGATCCAATCTTGCGCAAAGTGTCTCATACTAGTTTTACATTTATGAACCCATGTGATTGATGTTCATACGCCTATGAGCGCTTTTTTCATTTTCTCATGCAGTATTTATATTTCACCGACCGCTGGAAATGAAGGGTTTGAGGTATGTGCCTACTTTTTACACGTATTATGAACAGACCCG
>JBGCGC010000053.1:0-23337 GCA_045110475.1 Granulosicoccus sp. | reverse complement strand
GTATGCTCCAGAGGTACCGAATGGCTATCTACGAAGGTGTTGCCATCGATTTGTATGTCGTTAACGACGTATTGTAGCTCTGCACTGACAAAGCCATACCAGCTTCTCTTTGAGGCAAATACATTGGCATTGATTTGCCGGTTGGGTAGAAAAGAGGCGACAGGGAAGGTCACCGCAAGACCTTCACCAAATCGGGCAATAATCGAGGCCGATCCATAGGACGCAAGTGTGCCCGCAGCAACGCTACCCAATCCAATCAGATCAACTTCAGGTGTGCTGTCCGAACGATAGCTTGCAAATCGGTATCCTCGACTTGCCTCTATCTGAAAGACGATTTCGTTGTTCAGCTGATTATCCCAGCCAGCTGGTTCGTCTGAATCCGTAATCGTGTGGATGAGCGATTGTGCCTGCTCAGCAAACGACCATGGGCCTACAACACCCAGCGAGAACGACAGTTGATCGACTATACGCTGATCAAAGGCATACAAGGACAAGCCGCCAAACAACAGGCCGGCATAGGGGGGTTGATCTAATTGCAGTGTTTCTACACTGATATCCTCAGGTGTCTGCATGCTATGGGCCAGCGTATAGACCAGACCTCGCTGGCGTCTATCTGGTTTACCGATCCAGCTATTTTTTACTACTTTTGCTATCAGTCGAGGGACGACATCAGGGGTAAATGCCGGAAACGTGCCTTTGGAGAAAAGCAATGCCACGCCGTTTGTGTATCCACTATCCTGCCCGGTAAAAATATCGTTCTCGAATACAAATGTGGTGGTCCGCTCTACTGGTCCGCGCCATTCATCAGGTACTTGCTGTGCCGATACGTTTTGCAGAAAAGTCAGAAAGAAAGCAAATACGAGCAACGCTTGGCAGCTACGTTGTGTTGCATACATACGAAAGACGTAATCCGAATAGTTACCTGCTGAATCAAAAGGCCTGTGCTGCACTGGTGAAAAACGCCATAGACAGTCCGATAAGCGCAAACCCGCTATAACGATTAAGATCGTGAACGAGGTTTTTGCGCGAGGAGCATCTTAACGCATAGTCCAATACCAGGGCTACCACCACTGTCCAGAAAGCACAGATCAGTATGTGGATCAAGACAAGTAAATAGGAAGACGAAACCGTATCGACGTCAGCTTGGACGAATTGCGGAAATGCGGCCATATAAAACAAGGTGATCTTCGGATTGAGTGCACTGATTAGTGCCCCATCCCTGAAACAGGTGTACAAACTCTTCGTGGCAGTTTTTTCACAAACCTCGTCAAGAATAATATCAATACCGCTAATGTAGCTTTCTGTTCTTACAGTGGGCCTGTCAGGTAACCTGTTTTCCCGAGGTGTTACTTTTGCCCGTGCGCAGACGAGATCAGGTGATGGTGTTAGTAGAATGTCAACTGTTTTTTCTATTGATTCTGCAACCGGTTTGTTGAGCGTTTTGGAAGCAAAAGATTTGACGCCCAGATACAAAAGATAGCAAGCCCCTGCCAGTTGAATGATGATCAGCAATACCGGTTCTGCTGCTAAAACTGCAGAAATCCCAAAAATGGCGAGAGTACCGTGCATCGTGTACGAACAACTGAATCCCGCAAATATCGACAGTGCTCCTGGTAGGCTAAATGTGGGTACATTGCGGGTGATCAGCAGGAAATTTGGCCCAGGACTAACTTCGATAACAGCTGCCATTGTGGCAAAGCCGATTAAAAGAGACCAATCCATTTTGCTTCCACCGATACGTTGTTCGGAGCGATGCAGGAGCTGGTCCGATCAAAATCTGATCAACACTGGGGATAGTTGGCAGTGTCAAGCTGATTCGGTAACGGGAACACATCGCAGATTTCGAACGTAGGTACCCGCGTAGGAAATTTCGGTTCAATTCCAGGCTGGTTTTTTTTCCAGATTTGGATATCTGGTCATGTCGTCTTATGGAGTGTCGCATGGCAGGCACGCTCGGTACCTGCGTGATAAGGGTGTATGCGTCCGTTCAGAAACAGTCACGCGGGGGTCTGGATTCTTTCGGATCAAACACTTTAATATAGCCGGCCCGTATTGAATTGGTGATCTCAGGTTCAATTTTTTGAATTCGATCCATGAAATCATCAAGATTCATCTGCTTTACCGGGTAAGGTTCAGGGGCTTTGAATGCCTGCATGAGATCGTATATGTCTAAACTGGGTATGTTGTCTATGTCCCGTGTATCTACTCTGGCCCAGAACAGATTGTTCTGATAATTGGATTCCTGTTGTAGGTTAGTGTTGAAGTTGGTCAAATTGTCGCAAGTCAGGCAATTAAAAATATGCATCCAACCATATTCGTGTCGGTCTACTTCACTTAGCTTGGTAATACCTTCATTGACCAGTACTGGCTTGCTGAACGGGAATGGCCAGTAGGCCTGGTTACCGTAGATGTATGATGTCTCGTTAAACAGGGTTTTTAGCAGAACGTTTGAGCTATGCTCAGCCCAAGCCTCATGAAAGGCTGTATAGGTTTTATTCTGCAGGCCATCGTGTGTAGAGCCATGCCTTGCAAGTTGCAGAGCAAGATTGTCCTCACCGGACGAGTACCCGTAGGTCCACAAGTGCATAAGCTCATGGTATAGGGTGTTAAACGTCACCTCTCCGTCTTTGTACATGCTGTCTTTGTCAGTGTTCTTGACCATATAAACGCAATTATTAATGGGACTGCAGTAGGAAAACTCTGCCTCGTCATTTATTAGTTTATTGTCGTGAGGGTATTTAACAGCTATTTTTTTGACAAATGGATGGCCCATGTCGGCAAGATGTTTCCTGAGTTTCTCACAGGCATAGAAAATGGCAGCTTGTTCATAGATGTGCCCACTGGCTGCTTTGCCAATACTGATGGTGCCGTAGTCAAACTCGTAGTCACCACCACTGGTATTTCGGTCCTCTGACTCTTTCAGCGTGTAGTAGTCAGCTTTGTAGGTTACCTTGGATGTGTGGGTGAGAATGGCATCCAGTGCTTGAGTGGCTCCCTTGTTAAACGCAGATATCGGGTTGAACGCGTTTAACGCTTTAGAGAGCAGGCTTGCATTTTCGCCATAGACAACGGTGTACTTGTTTTTGAACTTAACTTCTATCCTTATTTTGCGTTTGGTACCGTCCTTCTTCTTGCGCATGCAGAACGAGCCGTCAGGGCCCGTTGTGACTGTGCCCCAACTGTTCCATCTGATGCCTTCAAAGGCTGATATTTTTATGGTAACGCCGCCTAATGGAACCCATTTGTCACCGTCCTTGTATATGAGCGGGAGCTGACGTAGTTTCAGCGTACCTTTTACTACCCATGTTTTTCTGGCCATATTCATTTCTCCACTCTGCGTGTTGAGGTGCGTCCGTTCAGGTGAGGCAAGTGAGTCGTATGCACTCTCATTCATTTGAACGACCCTATATTTATGGTCAACAGAACGTATTGAGCTGATATATGACGCAACAAAAGGTATTGCTGGTTGGTTTGCCTAAAATACCTTGCAAGGCAAATGCGCTTTTTTTTGTTTATGTTCTGTTGCGACGACTATAGAAGAATGATCGTTAGTGGTACATCAAACTTATGGCTAGCAAAACTTGAGAAAGCGCTATGTCTTGACTGCGCGGTTACAGATTAAAACCGTTGCCATCCGAACAAGAAAAAAGGAAAAGTGGTGGCGTAACGCCTTGTAATCTCGTAGGGTGTTGTTCCGTTGTTCCGTTGTTCCGTTGTTCCGTTGTTCCGTTGTTCCGTTGTTCCGTTGTTCCGTTGTTCTTGTTATGGATGCTGAGATAAAACACTCATGAAGAAAAATACAGCCTCAACTGTTCCCCTAAGTGATCGTCGGGTAATAATACCGAAATTCATCGTTGCCTCTGCAGTTGTCTCCCCCCTCATCGCTGGCTTGTCGTTGATTAGCGTATCGGCTGGTGTTCATGCAGGGTGTGTTGTGGCACCTGGTGCCCAGATTGTAGGATCCACTTTGAGCTGCGATGTTCAGAGTGAGTTCGATATCATCGTTGAAGAGAATGTGCGTGTCGTAAATTCTACTGTAGAAGAAGATACCCGCATCGGTCCAAGAACACAGGTGCTGAAAAGCCAGATAGCCAGCGCGATTATCGGGCCAGATTCTCATCTGCATCAGGCACGGGTTGGCAGTCAGGGTTTTCCCGTTCAATTAGGTGAAGGTGCCGTGGTTGACAGAGAGGCAAGCCTGAGTAGCGCAACCATTGGAGCCAACGCTAATATTGGTGCTGCGGCTCGCGTTAATGGTGGGCGTGGTCTCGATACCATCACGGTGGGAGACAATTTTGTGTTGGGCAGACGTGCCGAGTTTCAGATGCGGCAACTCGGCAGCAATGCCAATATCGGTGCTGACACGTACATCGGCGAAGGTACTCGTGCGGGTGAGAACTTTACGTTTGGTGACCGATCGCAATGGGATGTTAGTGGTGAGGTCGGCGACAACGTTACCATTGGCAGAAAAGTCACTATCGCAGGTGGCGTAAATATTGGCAGTGGCACTTCTATCGGTGCGTTTTCATCAATCAGTTTTGTTGTCAGGATTGGCTCAAACACCAACCTGAGTTCAGGCACCACGGTAGAAAATTCGAGCACGATCGGATCTAACGTTTTGATGGATCGTGGTGTCCTCATAGGCACGGGGGCTACAGTAGGTGACAGGGTGCTTCTCGGTCGTAGCGTTCAGGTAGGAGAAAACGTCACGATTGGTGCTGATTCCATTGTCAGTTCCGGTGTAACCCTCGCTATGGACACTCAGATACCGCCCAATAGCTTTGTAGAGCGAAGTGGTGTCGTAACGTCAATCGTGCCCTAGTCGGAATTCCGTGCGACACCGCTGGCACCCCCATGACTTGATGGAGGGGGGTGCCGGAGCTCCTGGCTCAGCTCAACGCGAAATACGCCCAGCACACAGATTTGCCATACCCTGGGCTATAGGTTGCTGTGTTCGTACATATCGTTACACAGCCAGCAGATCAATGCCTTTAACATAGCGCTACCTTAAACAACCTTGCTCGTCCGTTATGGGCGATGCAAGGCTAACGAGCGGATCGAACGTATGCGCATTCTCTGGCCCCTTGCCCTGGGTTCCGCACTGGTTCTGGCCAGCTGCAGTAGTTCAGACCCCAGTGTTCAGACCCCTGATGGGGATCAAACAAGTACGGGCGCGTCGGTGCCCACGCAGGCAGACGCTCCGGAAGGGCGTTTTGTCACGTTCGAATCCGGTCAGGTCAGGCCGCTTGCGCTGTCTGCTGACGGTGCCCGTCTGTTTGCCACCAACACGCCTAACGGTACGTTGGACATCCTGACGGTGACTGATGAAGGTCTGCAAGCTGAATATTCTGTGCCGGTGGGTATGGAACCTGTGGCGGTTGCCTTGTTCGGCGATGAGCAGGCCTGGGTTGTCAATCATCTGTCTGACAGCATCAGCATTGTCGACCTGGTGGTTCAACCCCCGCGTGTTATCGATACGCTTCTCGTGGGCGATGAGCCTCGCGATATTGTTTTCGCTGATAGTGATAACGCTCTGGCTTTTATCACTACCGCTCACCGTGGCCAGAACGGCCCAGATGACACGCCCATCGATGCCGAATTGTTTACACCCTCTGTAGGACGTGCTGATGTCTGGGTGTTTGATGCAACAGCCACCGGCGATACATTGGGTGGCGATCCAGTTGCTGTGTTGTCGATGTTTGGTGATACGCCGGGCGCGCTAGCTGTAAGCCCTGATCGCAGCACCGTCTATGCTGCCGTCATGCATTCCGGCAACCAGACAACGGCTATTGGTGAAAACGGTATCGCCAAGTCGGGTCCGGTACAAAGCAGTGATGGAGCAATGCAACCCGATACCGGACTCATCGTACAGTTCGATGGCACAAACTGGCTGGATGATACGGGTGCAAACACTGATTTGAATGGCGTAAGTTATGACAGTCTGGTTCGCTTTACCTTGCCCGACAACGATGTATTCGCCATCAGCGCAACACGTACGCCTGTCGTAGTAGACGAGTTTTCGGGTGTTGGTACAACCTTGTTTAACATGGCGATCAATCCGGTAACTGGCGCGCTCTATGTCAGCAATACCGAAGCTAACAACCTCACCCGTTTTGAAGGTGAGGGGACTAACTCCACAACCGTGCGTGGCAATATCGTGAGCAACAGAATCACCGTAATAGATGATGGTAATGTCAAGCCGCGTGACTTGAACAAGCAGCTGGATCGCACGCTGGCGAGTGCTACCGAGGAGCAGCGTCGTCTGGCCATGGCACAACCGCTGGGAATGGCAGTAACAGCCGACGGTAGTGTCTTGTACGTGGCAGGCTTTGGGTCAGAAAAAATCGCTGTGTACGACACAGACGCACTGAACAACGACACCTTTGAAGTCACTGACGCCTCGCAGATTTCGTTAAGCGGCGGTGGTCCAACGGGGTTGGTGCTCGATGAAGCAAGAAGCCAGCTTTATGTGCTAACTCGCTTTAACAATAGCATCGCGAGTATCGACACAAGCTCGAATACTGAAATTGCCAGTACTGCCCTGGTCAATCCCGAGCCCGATCATGTTATCGCTGGTCGGCAGTTTCTTTATAGTGCTGGCACCAATTCCAGCCATGGTGATGCGTCCTGCGCCTCGTGCCATATATTTGGTGACGTTGATGCGCTGGCCTGGGATCTTGGTAACCCTGATGCCAGCTTAGTGGCTAACCCTAATCGGTTTGTCAATCTGCTTCTAAGCCCTGCTCAGTCGGCAGTATTCCATCCGATGAAAGGGCCCATGACCACGCAGAGCTTTCGCGGATTGGCGAACAACGGACCGATGCACTGGCGCGGTGATCGAACCGGGGTTAATGCCAGAGAAGGTCAGAGTCTGGAACATGCTGCATTTACCGAGTTCAACGTTGCCTTTCCAGAGCTACTTGGTCGTGACGCTCCGTTGAGCGAAGGCGACATGGCAGCCTTTGCCGATTTTGTTCTGGAAATCAACTACCCGCCCAATCCTATAAGGGCTCTGGATAATTCACTGACGCCATCGCAAGCGGAAGGGTTACGGATCTATAAACAGGACGACACGACAGGGGCTGTATTCACGTGTGACGACTGTCATCGACTTGACCCTGAGAATGGACTGTTTGGCACCTCAGGCAGAAGCTCGATAGAAGGTGATGATATTTCTCAGGAATTTAAGGTTCCTCATTTAAGAAATGCCTATCAGAAGGTGGGCAAGTTTGGTAACAGTGGCCGGTTCTTTGGAAGTGAGGACGAGTTCGGCGAACAAATTCGAGGATTTGGGTTCATGCATGACGGCAATATGGATACGCTGGATAATTTCTTCAAAGGCAGTGTTTTCAGATTTCATCCTGATGATTCAACCAATACGTTAAGAAGGGGTCAGGTTGTTGATTTTGTCATGGCGATGGATAGTGATCTGGCGCCCATTGTCGGGCAGCAGGTAACGGTTGACGCGAACTCGGGAGCCGACACGATGGAGCGACTCGATTTGCTATTGGAAAGAGCGGCCGTCACATCACCTCTATCGGAATGCGATCTGATTGCCAACGGCGTTGTTGACAATCAGTATCGTGGCTTTTTGTTGAATGCCTCTGGCGCGTTTGAAAGTAACGTCGGAGAGGAGTTCTATAGCGTTTCGGAGATGAAGAGTCTGGCTGCTGAGCGTGATAGCGGGTTGACTTTTACCTGTGTGCCACCGGGTTCAGGTACGTGGATGGGTCCAGGTCGAAACTAACCAGAAGAAAGCGCACTGCCTAGCGTTCGATCATGCTCTGCGTTACAGGGGGTGAACAAGCTGGACGCACCGCTCCCACCATGCCTGAAGCACGCATAGTGGCTTCATGAATAATTCCGGCTAGGAGCTGCAGGCTTCTGTTTTTCATAGTGTTAGAGGTATCCGTACGTTTCCTGTACTTAAGTATAGTTTGCGTTGGTCCAGCAACACCATCCTGAATATTGACTGACGTTTCGAATGCAAGCGTCTGATAGATTTTCATGCCGAAATTTAGCAATCCCATGTAATTTAACGTGTGACCTGCAACGGTCGATCACCTCATGTGAAAACAACGCACAGTCACCGCTGCACTGGAATGGATACCGCTTGCCACGTCACACTTTTATTCAGAAATGGATTAGAGAGAGGCAAACCGTAACCTTACTGACGAACTTAATATTACCGCGCACCTTTACGCAATCAAAATAATGGCATCGGCAGGTATGTCTTGCGTCAAGGGTGTCAGGAAGATATTGGAAACCAACATAGCGTTTACTATCAAGGCATTAGCCGAGTAAAAACAAGACAGTACGTTGCCATGATGCCAACCCTGTAGTGAAACAGAGTCGAGTGATCGGAACGTTGCCCTAACCCATGACGACTATTGTGCAGACAGATATTTCCTGTTAGCTTCCCTAGTCATGAATGACAGCTTGGTAATAGATCAGATGAGTTCGGGTGTAAGTGGACAATACAGGTCGTTAACTACGTTGAACCTGAATTCCTTTTCAAAAATAATGATCAGCAGTGCATCGGTGGTTGCGCTGCTTTTTCTGAGTGCATGTGCGTCTACCGTGCAGCCTACGCTTTCAGCCGATGCACAAGTTGGTCGTGATCCCAGTCGACTACTGATCGTCGATTGTCTTTTACCCGGCCAGTTACGCAAACTGGGAGGGAGAATTTCGTTTCTAACGCCAAGGCTGCCAACCAAAGCGAGTGTGTCTGAATGCGAAATTCGTGGTGGCGAGTATGTTGCCTATGATCGCGCCAATTTTGCAACGTCGTTAAAAATCTGGCTACCTCAGGCAGAGTCCGGCGATCCGAAGGCACAGACATTGGTGGGCGAGATTTTCGAAAAAGGTCTCGGGCAGATAGCAGACCCTGTTATCGCGGCTGAGTGGTATCGCAAAGCAGCCGCTCAAGGTTACTCTCGTGCAAGAATTAACCTTGGTTACCTGTACGAAAGCGGATTGGGTGTAGAGAGAGATCTCACCAAAGCGATGAACCTGTATCGGCAGGCTGCAGGATTTGAAGAAAGCTCCCTGGAATATGTAACGACGGTTCAGATAGCGTCGAGAAAACAACAAGCAGCGAGAATTCCTGTTTTGCTCGAACAGGTTGAGAGCGCCAACAGAGAACTTGATAGCGAGCGCAGCGCTTATGAAAAGTTGCAGTCCGATTTTCTGGCATTGGAGCAACAGACGGAAGCCATACGCAAGGAACTGGCCACGGCCGCAACTTCCGGCACGGTAGCACCATCGGAAAGCAACCCTGCGGAGACGATACAGGTTGGTGAGTTGCTCAACGAAATGCAATTTCTAAAAAACAGTCTGGCCGAGTCTGAATCCAAAACCCGTCAATTGGTCAGTGAGCTGGAAGCTCAACAGCAGAGAACTGGCAGTTTAAGGCAACAGGTTACAACAACAAGTTCTCAACTCTATGAAACACAGGATGAGCTTGCTGGGCAAACCCGCGAAATAGAAGAACTACAAAGGCAACTCGTTGCTCAACGGGACGAGGACACGACAGCTGCGAATGACCGTGAGGCCCAAATAACAGCTCAATTGACTTCAACTATGGCATCGCGGAACGCACTGATGCAGAAGTATGAACAGCTACAAGCCAATCAGTCCAGTGAGGCAGAAAAATACGCGGCCGAATTACGCGTGGCAGAGGCGCGGGAGAATCTACTGACACATGATCTTGAAAGCACAAGGTCAAGACTCTTTGAACTGCAAACGGCGTTGACTGAAAAAGATGCCGACTACAGAAGTCAACTAAGCGCCCTTGGATCGTCGCAAAGTGGCCTTCAATCTCGCATACAGCAGCAACAGTCAACGATCACCGAGCTGGTTGAAAACATTGAATCGTTGACACAGATAAACCAGGAAAAAAATACGGACGAAGCCTTGCAAGCAGATGCTGAATTACGCGAATTGGAGTCTGAGTTGAATCGTGCAAGATCCGAGCTTGCGCAAACTCAGTCGCAGTTAGTCGACAGTGAGCGAAACTCGGTTGAAAAACTCAACATTCTTGAGCAAGAGTTACAGACACAACGTAACCTTGTGACGACGCAAAATGAGAAAATCGGCACGCTGCAAAGAAAGGTCTCTGATGCCAGAGCCACACAAGCTGGACCCTCTATTGAGGCCATTCCACAAGTGGTTGCTACTGGACCTGTCATCGAAATAATCGACCCGTTGGTCACGGTACACGACAACTCACTGTCAATTCCTGTTTTAACCAGCAGCGGCTCAATTGATATCGTCGGGCGAGTATCCTCGCAAACCGATCTCTTGTCGTTTCAGATCAACGGTGGTCCGGAGGAAGTCAGTGACAATGGATTATTTCAGCATGCCACTCATCTTGATGAGTTCTCAAGGCTTTCGCTCGCAGCTGTTGACAATGCGGGCATAAGAACGGCCGTCGATGTGGAATTGATCAGGTCCAGCAAGAATGCAGCGCTGCAGGAAAGTCAACCGAGTTCAATTGATGTTAGTCAGGTGGATTTTGGCGAATACCACGCATTGATTATCGGCAATGGTCGGTATCAGGCTATGCCGGAGATCAACACCGCAGTCAGTGATGCCACTGCCATGGCGAGAGTGCTTGAGAATCGCTTTGGTTTTAAAACGGAATTATTGCTTGATGCCGATGGATACGACATTCTGGCAGCGCTTAATCGAAAACGTGATGAGCTGAGTCGACGGGATAATCTGCTTATTTATTTCGCGGGTCATGGCGAGGTTGGTAACGGTGCTGGATACTGGCTACCTGTTGATGCTAACCCTAATGACAAGAGTTCGTGGATTTCTAATGTGTCTATCGCATCGTTTATTGATTCAATGGATGCAAAGCACGTAATGATTGTCGCAGACTCTGTATTTTCTGGCACCTTATCGCGGTCATCACTCGTGAGGTTAAGCAACGGCATGAATGCCAATGAGAGACTCAGGTTATATGAACTCGTTGCAAGCTCAAAAGTACGGACTGTACTAAGCTCAGGTGAAGACAGACCCTTTGGTAGTGAGGAAGCAGCTGACGGCAGGCATTCAGTATTTACATCGGGCGTTCTGAAGGTGTTGGAAAGCACAGGCGATGACGTGGTTATGGCGCACGATATGTTTGAAGAGATACGCACGCAACTCAGTTCGACCATCTCTCCATCGGGTTCTTCCCTGTCGCCGCAGTATGCGCCTATCAAATATTCGGGGCATGAAAACGGAGAGTTCATGTTTGTGCCCTTGGGTAGTCAGGTTGGGGCGTTGACTGAACCCCGTGACCCATTGACAGAATCGATTGACCAAACGATCGTGCAATGAAATAACAACCGGCAATCTACAACAGCGAGGATAGTTAACTACCATGTCAGGATATTCATTGGAAATGAAAGGCCGTATGTTTCGTTCCGGTGTGATGTTTGGAGTCATCACTATTTTTACGGCCGGCGTAAGCGCTGCCTCAGCTCAGTCCTATGATCCGCAACGCACCCTGGGCAGGGTTGATGGTCTATCAAATTTACAGCAACGCACCGGTGATGCGGTACAGGCAGTATGTGGTGCATTCATTGCAAATGGCGTTGACATGACACGCTCCGACGTTGCCCAGCAAACCATCCTGTTTGACAAGTGTGGGGAAATGGTGACCACCGCGCGAGTGCTGACGGGTGAGGAAGGTGGCACGGGCGGCAATCTGGGTATTAACGCCGAAGCCTTGGGTTCAGCGCTACAAAATGTGAGTGTCGAAGAGATTGCTGCGGCTGGTAGTCTTGCCACAGAGTCTGCCATGGGGCAATCGCAGGTTATTGGAAAAAGGCTAGCGACGGTTCTGTCTCAATCATCCACGTTACAACTCAGCAGTGCAAATTTTCGCGGTGACGGGTCATTGCTGCTGGCCAGTACAGTGGGTGGTAATGCTGTTTCCGGCGGTGGAGCGGCATCGGCAGATGACCCCGTTCTGGCACATCCTCTGGGAATATACATCAATGCGCTGGGTGCATTTGCCGAAAAGGTCACTACCGAAGGGGAAGATGGTTTTGAAGCTGCCACATCAGGGATTTCGCTGGGTGTGGACTACCTTTTTAGTAACAATACGCTGGCTGGCCTGAATCTGGCCTTCTCGTCAACCACAACCGAGTTTGATCTCACTGACGATGTGACAGGGGGAGACATGAATTCAGATCAGACCAACGTCTCTGCTTATGGCATGTGGTTTAACGAAGTGGGGTATGTGGATGTGCTAGCAGGCTTTGGTACAGGTAGTTACGATTTTTCGCGACGTATCCTGATTACGTCCAACCCGGAAATCTCTGGCAATCCAGATAATGACGGTCTGGACGATACCGTGGTTGCCGATACTGACAGTGATTCATTCCGGTTTGGTATTGGTGGTGGTATGGAGCTTCGAGCAGGTGCAATTGGTTTCTCACCCTATGCACGCCTGTCGTATCTGTCGGCTGATCTGGATGGCTATGAAGAGCGAGGCGGCTCGGCGCTTAAAATGAGGGTGGAATCCCAGAGTATCGATTCGCTTACCGGTGGTTTCGGGTTTCGTCTTTCTGGCACGTATAGCGGTACGAAGGCCATTGTCTCACCACAATTCAGTGCAGAACTGGTGCGCGAGTTCAGCGACGATAGTCGGCAGATTGTGTCCTCCTACGTGCATGACCCACGCAACAATCAACTGGTGATAGTCACAGATCGTCCCGACCGCAGTTATTACACGATGGGAATGAGCGTGTCAGCTGTTTTCCAAAGTGGTTTTCAGCTATTTGCAGAAGTTCAATCGTTGCTGGATCTTGACAGCCTGAACGAATTTTCGGTAACCACTGGATTTCGAATAGAGTTGTAGTGAATTGTTTGCACCTTGTTAAAGCCTTAGTTGTTCTGCTGACGATAGCTGTCTTGCCTTTGTCTGCGTTAGCAGACAATGCAACACCGACGAGCTCTGAAACCGCCAACCGAGGAATACACCGTAAGGTTCTCACCGCGGTCACGCACGATGAGAGTAAAACGCTTGAGCTCTATGGTGCAAGTCATGCATTACTTGTCGGTGTAAGCCGTTATACCGTCTGGCCACAATTGAACAGCATTGGCGGTGAGCTGGATGAGGTGGATCGCGCGTTGACGTCATCAGGATTCAATGTCGAAAGACTGACCGATCCTGATAGCAAGGCACTGAAAAACGGGATTACTGATTTCATCAACAACTATGGATACGATCCGGAAAACCGTCTGCTGATCTACTTTTCCGGTCATGGACACAGTATTGGCGAAAGAGGCTTTCTATTGCCTGTTGATATCCCTTTGCCCGAAAATCGTCAGGAATTCCGACGCAAGGCCTTGCCCATGACTCAGATATTGGCATGGGCCAAGGACATCGATGCCAAGCATGTCTTGTTCGTATTCGACAGTTGCTTCTCCGGAACAGTATTCCAGAGCAAAAGCCTGCCTGAAGATCGCGAACGCTATATCCGATCAGCCACGGCAAAACCTGTTAGACAGTTCATAACGGCAGGTAGTGCCAATGAGGAAGTTCCTGCCAAAAGTACCTTTACGCCTGCGTTTGTGTCCGCTATCAGAGGTGCGGGTGATCTGAACCAGGATGGCTACATAACAGGCTCGGAACTTGGTGTTCACTTATCGCAGTTGGTACCGCAGTTTGTTGATCAGACGCCGCAATACGGAAAAATTCAGGACTATGGTTTATCGCTTGGAGATTTTGTATTTTTCACAGGCAAAGAAAATAATACTGAACGTACCGACGCTACAACGGAAGAGACTCTTGCCCAATCAGGCAATTATTCACTCGATACCATTGAAGTCATGGTCTGGCAGAGTGCGGAAAAAGGCGATTCTAATGCTGAATATCAGGCTTATCTTGAACGCTACCCGGAAGGGTTTTTTGCTCAGATAGCGCGAGCGCGACTAAATAATACTGACGCAGAAGCATTGACGACTGCCAGTTCACAAGTGAACAAAGGTCGTCGACAGTTTCTGGAGCCCGAAATGGTGCTTATAGAATCAGGCAGTTTCCTCATGGGCTCGGATAAAGGAGACGAAAAAGAGCAGCCTGTTCAGTTTGTGACCATTGAATCGTTTGAAATCGGCAAATATGAAGTGAGTTTTGCTGAGTTTGATCAGTTTACAGCGGCCAACGCGATAGAAAATATCAGCGATAGTGGTTGGGGCAGAGGCAGACGACCGGTGATCAATGTCACATGGGAAATGGCGAAGGAATACACCCGGTGGTTGAGCAGTGTTAGCGGTAAGCGGTATCGTTTGCCGGTTGAGGCTGAGTGGGAGTACGCAGCCAGAGCAGGTAGCCTGGACGATTACAGCTTCGGTAAAAACCCGGAGATGCTCTGTCGTTACGCGAATATCGCCCAGAAAAACGAAATTTGTACTGATGCATTCCGCTTTACAGCAGAAGTGGGAAAATTTGAACCCAACCCTTGGGGTTTGCATGATATGCACGGTAACGTTTGGGAATGGACAGAGGACTGCTGGCATACGAACTATCAGGGTGCGCCCGTTAACGGTCGTGCCTGGGTCAGCACCGGTGACTGTCAGCAGCGAGTTGTGCGTGGTGGTGCCTGGTACAGCGGCCCTTCGCAGCTACGTTCATCTCAGCGAAACAAGAATCGGGCTATAAGTGGTAGTGACAGCATAGGCTTTCGGATTGTCAGAATGCTGGATGAGTAGGTACGCCTGCATTGGGTGATTTAATGAATAATTCGGGTTGGACGATACAACGATCTCTGTTAACGACACCCATGGTAAATGGACTCTGTTTGCATCGGTTCAGGCGCTACTGACGCATGAAGGCAATCGGAGATTCGCCCGAATCGCTGACCAGATGGCAAGCAACAAGATGGCCATCACTGCGTGCAACGAGAGGTGGCTCTGAGTCAGAGCAGGCAGGTGTGGCAACTGGACACCGGCTGGAGAAACGACAGCCCAAAGGCGGGTTAAGCGCATCGGGCGTATCACCGGGTATGAGTATGCGTTTCATCCTTGATCGCCTTTCACGATCAACCGACGGGACGGCTGACAGTAATGCAGCCGTGTAGGGGTGTTGCGGGTTATTGAACAGGCTGACTCTGTCTGCATACTCCACTATTTTCCCCATGTACATGACCGCAATTCGATCGCACATATGTTGTACAACACCAAGGTCATGAGAGATAAACAGATAGGTGAGATTACGTTGTTTCTGTATCTTTCTCAGAAGGTTTAGAATCTGTGCCTGAACTGCAACATCCAGTGCAGAAACCGGTTCATCGCAAATAATGAGTTCGGGTTGTGTGGCAATGGCTCTGGCAATTCCAATACGTTGTCGCTGTCCTCCCGAAAATTGATGCGGAAACAGCTTCTTCTGTTCGGGTCGCAGTCCAACGGCTTCAAACAGTTCATCGATAACTCTCTCGTGCTGTAATTGATCAACAACGTTCAGACTCTCCAGAGGTTCACGGACGATGTCTTCAGCTTTAAGGCGTGGATTCAAGCTGGAGTAGGGGTCCTGAAAAATGAACTGGAGCATCGCTCGTGCTGCTCGCAATGGCTCATCGTCGAGTGCCAGAAAGTCCTTACCGTCAAGCTCTACACTGCCACTATGCACCGCCACCAGCCTTGCAACGGCCAGCGCTGTCGTGGTCTTGCCTGAACCACTTTCGCCCACGAGGGCCAGAGTTTCACCGCGGTTGATGGTGAACGAGACATTGTCTACGGCATTCAACCATAGCTTTCGGCCAAAAAACTTACCGCGTTTAACCGGGAAGCGAACCTTCAGGTTGGCAACATTGAGTAGAACATCTTTTTTGACAAGCTCACTCATCACATCTCACCTGCATACCAGCAAGCGGATAGCTGTTGATTGTCGAAAGGTTGTTCCGCCGGCCTTGCCTGCAGGCATTGAGAATTGGCCATGTGACAACGTGAGGCAAAGAGGCAGGCGTCTTGTCCGAACTCGGCGAGTGCTGGAACAATACCTTCAATCTCGGTCAGGGGTGCTCGATCTTCGGTCAAGGTGGCCATCAGGTGTGGCACGCAATTTATCAAGCCCTTTGTGTACGGATGGCGAGGATGTGATAACACGTGTTCTACCTGACCTTGTTCGATCATTCGCCCGGCGTACATGACAATCATGCGTTCGGCTATTTCTGCAACCACACCCATATCGTGGGTGATCATGATGATGGCCGCATCCGTCTGTGATCGAAGTTCTTCCAGTAGATCGAAAATCTGTGCCTGAATGGTGACATCGAGTGCGGTGGTGGGTTCATCGGCAATCAGAATTCGCGGTTTGCAGGCCAGTGCAATGGCAATCATGACGCGCTGACGTTGACCACCGGAGAGCTGGTGCGGGTAATTGCTGGCGCGCCGCCGGGCATCTGGTATGCGCACAGCGTCAAGTAGTTCGATGCTGGATTCCCGGGCGGCCCTCTTGCCTAAGCTCTGGTGTCGTCTTAACACCTCCGCAATCTGTTCCCCAATGCTGAATACCGGGTTGAGCGATGTCATGGGCTCCTGAAATATCATTGATATGTCATTGCCACGAATTTCTCGTAAGCGCTCATCGCTTGCCTGAGTGATATCCTCACCATCAAAAGTTATTGAGCCACTGGTAATACGGCCAATCTTGTCCGGAAGCAGACCCATAATGCCTAGGGCTGTCATGGATTTACCGCAACCGGACTCACCGACAAAGCTCAGGGTTTCGCCCGCTTTCAGTTCGAACGACAAGTCGTCGATTACCGGAGCCACCCCGGCCCGTGTGCTCAGCTCTATCCTGAGGTTTTCTACTTTCAGCAAAGCGCTCATCAGCGTTGCCTCAGTTTAGGGTTGAGCGCGTCGTTGAGTCCATCGCCAACCAGTGACAGGCATAGCACTGTGATAAAAATGGCGAGACCGGGGAAGGTCACGGTATAGCTTGCATCGAGTATGTAGGGTCGGTTGGAACCGATAATCTGTCCCCAACTGACAACGTTAGGATCAGTTAGCCCGAGAAAACTTAAACCTGCCTCAAAGAGGATTGCGGAACCGACCATCAGGGCGGCTTGCACTATGATAGGTGGCAATGCGTTGGGCAGGATCACCTTAAACATCAGTTTTGCATTCCCGCTACCAGACGCGCGTGATGCGGTGACATATTCAAGTTCGCGGATGCGCAGGAATTCAGCACGCGTTATGCGTGCCACCGCTGGCCAGCTTACCGCGCCGATGGCAATGGTGATAATAAGTAAGGTCGGGCCAAACAGAGCAACAATGACCATTGAGAACAACAAGGTAGGCAGTACCTGGAAAAACTCTGTGATGCGCATCAGCAGCTCTTCAATCCAGCCTCGAAAGAACCCCGCCAGTGCACCAATGGTCACTCCGATAAACACGGTCATGAGAGCCGCAGATAGCCCGACCAGCAGTGATACCCGTGTGCCTTGCAGAATCCCTGCAAGTATGTCTCGGCCGAGGTAGTCGGTACCCAACAAAAAGCCCTCCTGCCCCGGTGGAGAGAAAGGCGCCCATACCATATCGTAGGGGTCGGTCTTGTAGATTATCGGCCCAGCGATACCGGCGATGATGATCAGCATCAGCAACAGCAAGGCAACTGTTGCAGAGCGGTTCCTGAAAAACATGGCAAGGGCATCTGCCGCAGGATGCCTCGCCTTGACGGCGGCTGGTTTTGTCAGGTGACGGCTGTCCTCAGGTAATCCTGATGTGCTCATTAATGTCCCCGAACGCGTGGGTCAACAAATCGCAATGCAAGGTCCGTCAGCAAGTTGCCAACAATGACCACCAGAGCGGAAAAAAACAGGATACCCAGGATGGTGGGTGTATCACGCGCAATGATACTTTGCAGGGCGAGCGTACCAAGACCGGGCCAGCTGAAAACTGTCTCAACCAGTACAGCCCCTGATATCACTGCCGAAAACTGTAAGCCTGCCAGGGTTATGACTGGCGACAGGGAGTTTTTAAGAGCATGCTTGTAGACGATTTGCTTGTCTGAGAGTCCTTTGGACTTTGCGGTTCGAATGTAATCGGTCTCCAGTACTTCCATCATGCTGGCACGGCACAATCTTGAATAGAGCGCAATGAATATCGAAGCCAATGTCAGGACCGGTAGTACCATGTGGCGTAGTAGGTCAAGTAATCTGGTGAATACACCGCCCTCTACGGTGACATCTATCATCCCGGCCACTGGAAACAGGGGAACTTTCAAGCTAAAGGCAATCAACAACAGAATGCCTGTCCAGAATACCGGTGCTGAATAGCCAAAGAGAGCAAAAAAGGTGACGAAGTGGGATACCCATCCGTCTCGATTTCGCGAAGAATATACACCCAGCAGTACACCAATGATCAGCGCAAGTAGTTGTGCTGTAATTACCAGCAGTAGCGTGGCTGGCAGTTTTTCGAAGATGAGTCGGGTGACTGGCTGGTTATAAAAATAGGAATAGCCCAGATCGAAATGAACCACCTTGCCCACATAGTTGGCAAGCTGGGCGACGAACGGTTGGTCCAGCCCATAGTCGGCACGAATTTGTGCCAACACCTCGGCGTCTGCACCGCCCATCGATTGTGAAATGGTATCCGCGACATCGCCTGGCGCCAGATGCAACATGGAAAAATTCAGCACCAGAACTGCCAGCAACAGTAATGCTGCCCAGAGAACTCGCTGAACGATCGTACTAATCAGGTTCATTGCATGGCTCGCAACCGGGTGCAAAAGAAGGGGCACAGCGAGTACGTCAGGTGTGCCCCGATGATCCGTGTGGATCAGCCTTTAGAATCTATTGTTTAAGGTAAACAAGATCCAGTGGCGAGGAGGTGGCCCAGACACCCAGTGGCGGATTGCCTACCTTGTCGTTGTAAATCGTGTGATAGGGCAAGGTATTGGTTGTGTACAACGGCAGCTCATCAGTTACGATCTGTTGAAATTCTGCGTAAAGCTGAGCACGTTTTGTGTCATCTGATTCTACGCCTGCCATTTCCAGTAGCTCGTCCACCCGCTCGTTCTGATAACTTTGCGTGTTGGACCAGATAACCCCGGGCTTGATATTGGAGCTCTGGTAGGTGCGATGCACACCTATTACCGGGTCACCCCAGTTGAATACGGTGTCCCATGTCATGTCGAAGTCGTAGCTGCTGATACGTTTTGCCCAGCTTGGAAAATCAGGGGATGAACGTACTGTGACATCAATACCGATTTTCTTTAATGCCGCTTTGGTGTATTCGGCATTGGGCTTCATTTCGGGCCAGCCAAAGTCGACGTTAAGGCTGAAACGCATATCGTCATCACCTCTGGCATAACCGGCATCGTCAAGCAGCTTGTTGGCTTTGTCCAGATCCAGCTCGTAGGTTTCTACGTCGGG
Organism: Granulosicoccus sp.; assembly: GCA_045110475.1. GTDB lineage: Bacteria > Pseudomonadota > Gammaproteobacteria > Granulosicoccales > Granulosicoccaceae > Granulosicoccus. Next base: position 3,964 of record JBGCGC010000053.1, on the reverse strand, counting down.
GCTATAAAGTGGGCTGCCCGGATGAATTCCGGTTGACGCCTCATCGGCGATGCCGAGGAACAAGGCATTGAGAATGAAATTGCGGTCAATTGCATAGGCAATCGCCTTGCGCACGTTGACATCAGCAGTTTTTCCGCTGGCGGTATTAAACGCAAGCCAGTCAAGCGGACCAATAGCGGCGTAGCCATCGGGTGTGGCGGTGAGTGAATCTACCTTCTGCAAGCGCTTGATATCCCGTGCTACCACTTCAAACGCGGACATGTCTATTTCGCCGTTTTCAAGCCCAATGGCGCGAGCTGACGGGTCCTTGATAATGCGCATGACCAGCCTGTCCAGATAGGGGCGGCCCTCCATGAAAAAGTCGTCAAAGCGCTCCAGAATGATGTGTTGATCGCGCTTGAATTCCACGAGACGGAACGGACCGGAACCTACTACATCGTCAGAATTCTGCGGGTGTGATTTTATGTCCTGTCCATCCCCGTAAACATGCTTTGGAATGATGGGCATTAGCTGCGAAGACATGGCAAGCATCAACGCCGGGTGGGGTTGAGACAGCATGAGGATGGCGGTATGTTCATCCGGTGTCTGTACCTCGGTAACGGGGGCAAACATGGACTTGAACGGATGGTTTTCCTGAATGGTCTTGACAGAGAAGGCAACATCTTCGGAGGTAATGGGTTCGCCATCGTGGAATACGGCGTTTTCTACCAGGTTAAGCGTAACCGACAAGCCGTCATCGGCAACCGTCCACGACTCGGCCAGATACGGCTGTGGCGTCCAGTCTTTGTCGTATCGTATGGGTGAGGCAAACAACTGAGTGCCGGGTGTACCTGTTGCTATGCCTGACTGAACAGCGGGGTTGAGGTGTCGTGGTGTAGCTGTCACCGACAAGACCAGAGAACCACCGGTTTGGGGTTCATCGGCGGCAACGGCCGTTGAGGCAAGCATGGCGACGGTAGTCGAAACCATGGCCCAATGTTTTACTGTCTTATGCATGGGTGGTTGATTCTCCTTGGTGCGGTGTTTGTGGGTATGCTGCACGCATTCTTTTGCGTCGAATTCTGCAGTTCGACTTGTTATTCTGTTTCAGCTTCGAGTGTATCACTCGACTACAGACGTAAAAAGCGCTTTATTAGCCGATACTGAGGTGGTCCATGACAACAATATATGTTGCGAAAAAAATCATCACCATGAATCCCGCCAGGCCTGTGGTGTCGCACGTGGCTGTGCGTGAGGGGCGCATTCTGGGTGCGGGTACATTGAGCGAGCTGGAGGGGTTTGGTCATTACACGTTGGATGAGCGTTTCGCCGATAAATACCTGATGCCCGGTATGGTCGAAGGTCATTGTCATACAGTGGAAGGCAAGTGGTGGCGTTACGTCTACTGTGGATTTCACGAGCGTATGGACCCACACGGAAAACTCTGGTCAGGGCTTGCATCCATTGATGATGTCATCCTCAGGCTGCAGGAGAAAGAGCGGACGCTGGATGACCCGGCAGAAGCATTGACGGGTTGGGCAATAGATCCTATTTATTACGCTAACAAGAAAATCACGCGTCAGCAACTGGATCGTGTGTCCACCACACGGCCCATTGGCATCATGCACGCTTCCGGTCACATCATGAACGTCAATTCAAAAGCACTTGAGCTGGCTGATTTTCTGCGTCAGGGTATTGATCATGATGGCGTGCCACTGGGTGATGATGGCTTGCCAACCGGTGAGTTGAAAGGTCCGGATGTGATGTTTCCGGTAGGCCAGAAAGCGGGTTTTGATGACAACATGCTTGAGTTCGACGAGGCAGGGCTGATAGATTTTGCCCGCTTATGTGTCAGAACAGGGGTAACAACGGCAACTGATCTTGCCGCCAGACTCGAAGATGAGACCGTGGATATGGGTATTCGCGTCACAGGTGCTGATGATTTTCCTGTGCGTGTCATGCCTTTGCGCTTTCATCACGGTGCAACACCTGCGCAATTGATTGAACATGTAAAGACGCTCAGAAAGCGCTCCACTGACCGGTTCAGGCTAGGCAAGATAAAAGTCATTGCGGATGGGTCCATTCAGGGATTTTCGGCACGATTGAACTGGCCGGGTTATTACAATGGTGCGCCCAATGGCCTGTGGTATATCGCACCAGAACATATGCTTGAAATTTACGAAATGGCTTTGCAAGAAGATATTCAGGTACACACTCATACTAACGGCGATGAAGCAACCGACCTTGTTCTTGATACTTTGCAAGCCGCACTAAAAAAACACCCCAACAATAATCATCGTTTCACTATCCAGCATGGTCAGCTTGTCAATGCTGCACAGTATCGGCGAATGGCAATGCTGGGCATGTGTGTTAATCATTTTGCCAATCATCATTTCTACTGGGGTGATGAGCACTATCGATTAACGGTTGGGCCAGAGCGAGCCGAACGCATGAATGCCTGCAGAACTGCTTTGGATAATGGTATTCCATTGGCTATCCATTCTGATGCACCCGTTACACCCCTAAGCCCACTGTTTACTGCCTGGTGTGCGGTTAACCGGCTGACAAGTTCAGGGCGAACACAAGGAGAACATGAAAAAATCACGATAGCTCAAGCGCTGCATGCGATCACGCTGGGAGCAGCCTATACACTGTGTATGGATGATGAAGTCGGTTCAATTGAATCAGGCAAGCACGCGGATTTTGCCGTATTAGAAGATGATCCAACTGTCGTCACGGCAGAAAAACTCAAAGACGTTGGTGTCTGGGGTACTGTGCAGGCCGGACGGATTTTTGCCGCAGAGAGTATTTGATGCAATCAGTGATCAACGGTCGGTGATGCCACCATGAAATCGGCTTTGCCCGTTACTATAATCAGTGGTTATCTGGGTAGTGGAAAAACCACGCTGGTCAATCATTTGCTGCGTCATGCGAACGGTGTTCGCCTTGCTGTGCTGGTTAATGATTTTGGTGAGCTGCCAATTGATGCGGACCTTATCGAAGCGCAAGAGGGTGATGTCATTAGTCTCAGCGGTGGTTGTGTCTGTTGTAGCTATGGCGATGATCTATCCCTGTCGTTGCAAAAGCTTCAGTTCCAGGCACCATTACCGGATCACGTTTTTATCGAAGCAAGTGGAGTGGCATTACCGGGAGCTATTGGCAGATCGCTGTCTTTACAACGCGCTTATTCGCTTCAAGGCATCGTTGTGCTGGCAGACGCCACAAGCGTGCAAGATACTGCTTCCGAGAAATATATCGGTGACACGTTGCAACGCCAACTCATCGATGCGGACTTGATTGTTCTTAACAAACTCGATCTTTCGTCTGCTTCTCAATCGGCATTGGTCAAGCAATGGTTAAGTGAAAACTACCCACACGCACCGGTGATCGGAACGCAGTTCAGTACTGTCGACCCTGACATATTGTTTGAGCCGGTGCAGCTAGGCAACCCGCAGCGCACGCACCGGCAGAAGCCCCCCTGTGGTGGCAAGAAATCAGGTTCAGATCACACTGGCTTGCATCATGAACACGCGGTTTCAACGCTCTTTTCGTCCATAAACCTCAAGATCGACAGGCCTGTTGATGCGAGTGCACTTGCGACCAAGCTTGCCGATAAACAGTGTGGGCTTATCCGCGCAAAGGGCTTTGTTTTGAATAGCGACAATACAATGAAGACGATTCAGGTGGTGGGAAGACGCTGCTCGGTCAGCGATGCACCTGCCGGAGTCAGCACCGGATTGGTCTGTATTGCCCCTGCGGGCAAAATATGTGAAACAGATATACGTTTTCTGTGCGAACTCGACTAGTTTGTTGAAGTTTGGATGACAAACTCGAAAATTCAGCACTAGGAGTCTGCGCGACCGGAGGCGGCCCCGTAGAAAGCGATCGAGCGAGAGTAGTCCAATTTTGAGTCAAATTTTGTGCTCATTTGAGGAGTTTAGCTGGCTAAGTGACGAAAATGAGCGCAAAATTTGGCCAAAAGTGG
>JBGCGC010000052.1:0-6091 GCA_045110475.1 Granulosicoccus sp. | reverse complement strand
TCCTCATGCGGATCGCTTGACCAGTCTGGATCAGGATTGGGGTAAACAGGGTATTGATGGGATTTATCAAAAACCTGATGGGGAGTATGTAGTAATTGAGGTGAAGCCTAATGATAAGGGGACTGAGACTACGGGTTTAGGCAAGCAGTTGTCGGAACTTTGGTTACGCAATCACTTGGGAAAAATGTTCCCTGATGATCCTGGCAAAATCAATGAAATCATTGATGGTGCAGAACGCGTTCTGGTCAACTACGAATCAGTACGCGCAGGTGATATTTCCATGCAGTTAGTCGACAGTCTAGGCGATAGTAGCAATAGAAGATTCAACCCCTAAAAATTTTATATATTCTTGCAATGAACTGCTCAGTTATGAGAGACCCGCACAAACCACGGGATTATTTCCTTCACAGAATCGAGATTGAGAAAGTGTCGATTGCTGATTGTGAGGCACGTCTAGAACGGGGGGATTCACGACGGCCTGACGCTGTGATAGGCGGGATTACGGATAGTCATATTACAACCGCCAAGTGCCTCTTTTGTCTCGGTGAGCCGATTGGAAGCCTCTATGAACCCGTGTACGACGCGATCACAGTTGCCAGTAAACACGAATTTGCAAACATTCTCGGTAGTTGGTATGCAACGGTTCTAGAAATGACAAGCTTAGCAATATTGCTCGATCTGGATCAAAGCTGGTTTGAGAAACTAGCCACGGTTGTGGATCGAGAACCAAAGAAGGATCGCCTGATGGAGAACCTGCTTTCCTACAGACTCGATGACAGAACAGTTGACGTAGCTACCTCCTTGTTTCTACCGAGTGAAAAATACTTGAACGCTCTGACGCTGAGGCATACTGATAAACAGCAAGCGGCGCAGCAAGTGCACTCGTATCTGGAAGACGGTTGGCTCGACTCCCTACGCTGGCTTACCGCCGATGAAAAAATACCGCACGAAAGTAAGGTGGGCTATTTCGGCTATTGGGACTATGTCAGCGCAGCCATCACCAAACTGTGCGACTTGGATGATTCCAGCTATCGCGATTCACCCTACTACCCCGCCGATCTGATGCCTCGGTAAGGCATCTTTATCTCCTAAACTCTATGATAACTAACAAGACAGAAGCCGTATTACGCATAGCCAGCGCACTGGCCTCACTCATTGGAGCCGTCCTGTTCGGCTACTTCTACCGCAACTTATAGAGTATTGCGCTGATGGGTATCGTGTTCACCACTGGATATGAGTCTGCGCGGTAGAAAATACCGTCGCGAGAGCAGTCCCAATTAGAGTCAGCGCTATGGCTCGATATTGACCAGGCAGCTCGCGGTAGCGGAATGCTTGATGGCCGCAATCACCTGCTGGTTTATCATGCCTTCACGCGCACTGACCAAGGGTGATTGTTCACCGCGAATAACGCTGACAAACTGATCCACTTGACGCACCAACGGGTCTGCTAGCTCAAACGGTACGCGAGTAGCGCTGATGGGTTCCCACCAGCTGCGTTTTTGTTGATGTTGCCAAAGTGATAAGTCGGGCAACGCCAATGAGCCCTTGGTTCCGCCTATCTGGTAACAAAGCTCGCTGGTCGCAGGGTATACCGGGTTTTCACGTGCTGTCAGTTCCCAGCTCCATGGCGACACTGTGCAATCAGACACACTGAGTGTGGCCAGAGCACCTTCAGCGAAACGCAGGATGATAACGCAGGTGTCTTCTACCTCGTTTCCGCGTATGCGGTTTGATTCCATTGCCTGAACTTGTATCACCTCACCACAGAGGTGTCTTAACGTATCAATATCATGGATCAGGTTGATGTAAACCGGCCCTGCCCCTTGCCGGGTTCGCCAGGCAACATCAAAGTAATCATGTGGCTTGTAGAACCACGCTGTCGCCTGCACAGCCGTGATCTGTCCAAGCTCACCGTTATCTATCATCTGCCGCGCTTTTGCGACCAAAGGGTTATGACGCCTGTGGTGACCGGTGAGAACCGGCACTGATGCGTCCTCGCCGGCCTGAACAATGGCATTAGCACCTTGCAAGTCCACAGCCAGCGGTTTTTCCACAAGAACAGGTATTTTGGCTTCGATACACTCCAGTGCCTGCGACACGTGTAGCTGGTTGGGTGTCGACAATACAACACCGTCAACATCACTGGTATTGAGTAACTCATCCAGCGACTGAAAACACGCGGTCTCCAGTTGCTCGGCGAGAGCTGCAGCTTGCCGGGCAGGATCAACAAGGGCTGCCAGCGATGCCGATTGGCTTTTACGAATCGCCCTGGCGTGGCGTTCGCCAATCAGTCCAGCGCCAACAACCGCAATGCGTGTTTTCATGCCATCATGTCTCGTTGTTGAATCAGGTTTTCTGTCGTGAAAAACTATCTGCGTAGCTTACCTCTTATTACACTCGTTCTCACCGGATGTGACCCTGTGTCCGAACGTGATTGCGGTGTCTTTGATCACCCTGATTTATCCCAGTGGCAAGCCGATCTCACTGAATCCACCGTCACGTACATGAGTTCCGATGGGGTTACATTGGAGTTCACTAGACAGGCACCGGTGCTGAACACACCATTTACGGGCTCTGACGGTGCCAGCAATGATGAGGATGTTGTTTGTCAGTTAAGCGCCAGTATTCGTCTGCTAGCCGACGACGGCTCACTGGCGTTGACCAGCATCTACCTGCAACGCGAACAATTCCGTCTCGAATCCTCAGATGAGGCGTTATTGGTGAATCATCTTGTTGAAGCACCGGCTGGTGTTGAGTTAAACGGCGACTATCTAGCGGATATCAGCGACGACCGAGTGCGCTCCAACCCCAATCCACTGCGAGTCATTTATCTGGAATCTGACGTGGAAACCGAGGAGATCGGAGGACAGGCGTATGCGGACGTTGTCCGTATCAATGCGATCGATCTCGATCAGGGTTCCGAAACGGACCCAGGAAGATCCATCGATCACATCAAGCAGATCGTGATTGCCAGAGAATTTGGCATCGTCGCTTTTACTGACGATGAGGACAGGGAATTTGTGAGAATTCCGAACTAATAAGGCGTTTTAGCGCCGCCATGCATCACTGAGAGCACAAAAGGCTAGGTTTACTGGCGGCTGGTCACATTAAGGCGTACCGCGAACACCGGTTGTAACAGCCAAACCGATTTCTACGTCGTACCAAGGCGCAAAGTCTGGTGCCACACGTCGAGTAACTCTGTACCAAACACAGCTCTTCCGTGTGGCTGAAGTTCCCTCTATCATTCCCCCACTCTTTATCAATTTCAGCAACTTACCAAGCCTGCAGGAGTAATGCACTGTGAAAATGACCACCGAAGAGGCCTTCATCAAGGTTCTTCAAATGCACGGAATAGAACACGCCTTCGGCATTATTGGATCAGCGATGATGCCAATTTCCGATCTCTTTCCAGAAGCCGGCATCAAATTCTGGGATTGTGCACATGAGTGCAATGCAGGCATGAGTGCTGACGGCTACACCCGTGCCACCGGCAAGATGTCAATGGCCATCGCACAAAACGGTCCCGGTATCACTAACTTTGTCACACCCATCAAGACAGCCTACTGGAATCACACGCCCATGCTGCTGGTCACGCCACAGGCTGCCAACAAGAGCATTGGCCAAGGGGGATTTCAGGAGATCAAGCAAATGGCCCTGTTTGAAGATATGGTGGCCTATCAGGAGGAGGTACGAGACCCATCGCGGGTTGCTGAAGTACTCAACCGGGTCATCGAGCAGGCATTCCGCCTCTGTGGACCGGCGCAGATCAATATTCCGAGAGACTACTGGACTCAGGTCATCGATATCGACCTGCCACAGGTGGTCCGTCTGGAGCGTCCGCGCGGTGGCGCTGAGGCAATCGATGCGGCAGCAAGGCTGCTCTCCGAGGCCCGGTTTCCTGTCATGTTAAATGGCGCAGGTGTGGTTATCGGTGGTGCCATCGAGGCCTCGGCGGCTCTCGCAGAAAAGCTCGATGCGCCCGTGTGTTGCAATTATCAACACAACGATGCGTTTCCGGGATCACATGAATTATCCATGGGTCCACTGGGCTATAACGGTTCCAAGGCTGCCATGCAGATTATCGCCAAAGCGGATGTCGTTCTGGCGCTGGGCACACGCCTTAACCCGTTTTCCACGCTGCCGGGTTATGGCATCGACTACTGGCCAACAAATGCAAAATTGATTCAGGTTGATATCAATGCAGAGCGTATCGGTTTGACCAAGCGTGTGGATGTCGCCATCCAGGGTGATGCAAAGTACGTTGCCGGGGAGCTTCTGGCCAAACTCAGCGCTACCGCTGGAGATGCTGGTCGTGCTGAACGTCGCAGCGAGATAAAGCACACGAAGGATCGCTGGGCACAAGAGCTTGTGTCGATGGAACACGAAGAAGACAACGATCCGGGAATCAACTGGAACGAGCGCGCTCGTAATCGCGAGCCTGATCGCATGTCACCTCGTAATGCCTGGTTAGCCATACGCGACTCGCTACCCGACGACGTTATCATCTCCAGCGATATCGGCAACAACTGCGCCATTGGCAACGCCTACCCCACTTTCGAGAAAGGTCGCAAATACCTTGCGCCGGGGCTTTTTGGTCCTTGTGGCTACGGTTTGCCGGCGATACTCGGTGCAAAAATCGGGTGTCCAGACGTGCCTGTGGTCGGTTTCGCCGGTGATGGCGCCTTTGGCATTTCCATGAACGAGATGACAGCTTGCGGACGAAACGATTGGCCGCCGATCACCATGGTTATCTTCCGAAACTACCAATGGGGCGCAGAAAAGCGCAACACGACCTTGTGGTACAGCGATAATTTCGTGGGTACTGAGCTGAATCAGGGCGTGGAGTACGCAAAAATTGCGGATGCTTGCGGTCTTAAAGGTGTGAAAGTATTTAATACTGACGAATTGACAAAAGCGCTGACCACTGCTGTCACTGAGCAGATGAACAATAACGTGACTACCTTCATTGAAGTGGTACTTAATCAGGAGCTGGGTGAGCCTTTCCGTCGTGACGCCATGAAAGCACCCAACAAGGTGGCAGGCATCAGCAAGAGTGACATGCGCCCTCAACAGGTATCGTAAATACTGCGCAAACCGAGTAAAACGATCAGCCTGATAATCGGGGCACTGTGGCACGTTTTGGCTCAGTGCCTCTTTGACAGGGATGTTTGTATGACCGATAGAGGTTAAAAAAACAGGACATTCCTGCGCAAGACTGCGTCCCGTGTGCGTAACTATCCTGCTGATTCCTTGTATATTTTGGACGGCAGTAACCTCAACTGTTCAAACTTGTATACTTAAGGATGAATCGGGGGTTCACTTTTACGCATGCGGGTCGCTTTTATAAAACCGATGGTTTTTTTTCTTGTATCAACTTTCAATAAGGCATGAGTCAAAGGTCACGCCCTCGTGCTATATGCTCACTTTGCGCGGAATACGGCTATGACGATGAGCTCATAGGCGAGCCATGCGCAGCCCAAACGCCTGCGGGTGAGTGTCAGGGCTTGTGGCAAGATCGTACGCGCTTGTCTGACTGGGTCAGTTGTCGCGCATGCGACGGTGTGGGATATATAGGAGCCAAACGCTGCAATCAATGTAAACATAGCGGCTGGAGGCCCTACCCTGGCTCGTGACGGGCAGAGTGTGCGCTGCCGATGCCAGCCACATGGAATCTATCCGGCACGCAAACCTATACTCACGATTCCCGATGGAATGATATTGCCTGTTTGGAAAATGACTGGACCGAAACCCGTAAAGTCCACTTTTAAAGGTCATTTGCATCGCTAGTCATGTATCCACAGAGGCAACCACTAGTCAGGAGCGCTTCCCGTTGTTCGGAGCCTTGCTTAGTGTTAACAGCTCGCTCTAGGAGCCTGCACGGCAGAAATCAATCGGCTACGAGCAGCCCACTTTTGGCCAAATTTTGCGCTCACTTTCGTCACTTAGCCAGCTAAACTCCTCAAATGAGCACAAAATTTGACTCAAAATTGGACTACTCTCGCTCGATCGCTGTCTACGGGGCCACCTCCGGTCGCGCAGACTCCTAGTCACGTTTTCCTACACCAGTTTGTTCTAACGCCCGTTACCAAGC
>JBGCGC010000051.1:0-30509 GCA_045110475.1 Granulosicoccus sp. | reverse complement strand
CGAGCGAGAGTAGTCCAATTTTGAGTCAAATTTTGTGCTCATTTGAGGAGTTTAGCTGGCTAAGTGACGAAAATGAGCGCAAAATTTGGCCAAAAGTGGGCTGCTCGTAGCCGATTGATTTCTGCCGCGCAGGCTCCTAGGCCGTTCGGATGTCTATCCCTCTAACGTACAACACCTCGCTCGCTATTGCGAATAAAATCCACCAGTCGGGCGACTTCCGGGAACGTACTGATATCGTCACTCAACGCTGCCATGGCCTTTTCACGCTCCCCATGATGACGAATCAGCCCCATATAGGCGCGATGCAATGCCTGAATGGCATCGGTGCTGAAATCACGTCTGCGCAAACCGTTTTTATTGATGCCCTTGGCTTCGGCGTAATTTCCTACCGCCATGGTGAACGGCGACACGTCCCGGTTTGCTACAGAATTAAGCCCGACAAACGCATGCTCGCCAACCGTACAGAATTGATGAACGCAGGCAAAGCCAGCCAGTATCGCGTAATCGCCAATAGTGACATGGCCGGCAAGCGATGCGCCATTGGCCATCACGATGTTGTTGCCTAGCTGACAATCATGTGCCACATGGATATACGCCATAAACAGGTTGTCGTTGCCAATTCTGGTAAGGCCACCACCGCCCTCGGTACCTCGGTTTATGGTGGTGAACTCACGAATCGTATTGCCATCACCGATCTCCAGATGTGTCTCTTCTCCCGCATATTTTAGATCCTGCGGATCATCACCAACGGACGCAAACTGATAGATCTTGTTGCTACTGCCAATTTTAGTCGGTCCCTTGATGACCACATGTGGGCCTATTGTCGTTCCACTGCCGATGGACACATCAGCACCAACAATACTGTACGCCCCTATGTCGCAGCCATCAGCGATACGTGCAGAAGGGTCGACTATGGCGGTTGAATGTATCACTCGTCTATCTCGTTTCGGGCGATCAGCACTTCAGCAGAGCAAGCCAGCACACCCTCGACTTTCGCCGTGGCGTCAAATTTCCAGATCCCGCGTTTTTCCTTTTGCACCGAGACATCGAAGATCAACTGATCACCCGGTATGACCTGGCGCTTGAACCTTGCCTTGTCGATACCAACCAACAGATACAGAGTTTTTTCGCTGGGGTAACCGCCCATACTCTTGAATGCTAATAGGGCCGATGCCTGAGCCAATGCCTCAAGAATAAGTACACCGGGAAAAATGGGTGATTGCGGGAAATGGCCAGTAAAAATCGGCTCGTTGAACGTGACATTCTTGAACGCCGAAAGCGTCTGATTCGGCTCAAACGCTGTCACACGATCGACCATGAGAAATGGGTATCGGTGCGGCAGATACTTCAGTATCTCTCTTATATCATCCACGTTGTGTTGTTATTCCCCTGCCGTTTTCGATGTCCGGTACGACACTGACTTTAGCTTGTGTGCCGCCTTGTTTTTTTCCCGCCGGAGCGGAAGATACTGTTGTGATCCACCTAGGTAGCTCAGAGTAAAGCAGCTTACCGCGGGAAAAACAATGTCATGATCTACAGCACAAACCAGATGTCAATAACGACTCGGTCGTATAGTCCTGCTTTTATGACGAATTGGCGTCCGAGCCTGCGCCGTGCTGGCCGGCCACATGACGTTCCAGTCGCCGAAGTCGTTTGAATAGCTGCTCCAGCCTACCGAGGTTTACAAAACTGCGCCGCCACGCATTCTCCTCCTGCAACGGCATGCCCGAACCATAACGCCCCTTGCATTTGATTGAACGGGTGACCAAAGAGGCGGCGTTGATGGTGACATAATCTGCGATGCTCAGATGGCCGACGATATTACACGCGCCTCCGATCTGGCAATGGCTGCCTATTCGCGTACTCCCGGCAATACCGACACATCCTGCAATAGCGGTGTTTTGCCCGATGTGCACGTTGTGCGCAATCTGAATCTGATTGTCGAGGATCACCCCATCTTCAATGATCGTTGGCTCAATGGCTCCACAATCGATGGTGGTATTTGCGCCAATATGAACGTTGTTACCTATGCGCACACCGCCAACCTGTTGTATTTGCCGCCAACCATCACCCGCCCAGGCGTAACCAAAGCCTTCGGAGCCTATCACTGCGCCTGATTGCACATTACAGGCTTGTCCGATGTGCACGTCGTCATGGACAGTGACTCTGGGTAACAATCGGGTGCCCGCACCAATGTGTACACCAGAACCGATACTGGTGTGAGCGCCAATAATCACATGGTCCGCTATCAGGGAATCTGACGCAATGACAACTCCGGGACCGATTGTTGCGCTGGATGATACATCAGCCTCTGAATCGACTATCGCTGTCGGATGAACCCCTGGTCCGACTTTACGAGGTGGATACAGGATCCAGGAAGCCGCCGCATAACTGGCGTAAGGATTACTACTGACCAGTGCATTTCCGGGCGCTTGCGCCAACATGGTCGCTGGTAGGATAACCGCTCCGGCAGTGCTGGACTTCAGGGCATCTGCGTAACGCTGGCTAACGACAAAGGCAAGATCCTCAGGGCCTGCCGAATCAATAGGGGCAAGTTGTCGCACGGCATGATTGCGGTCGCCATGTATCGCCAGTCCCAACTCGTTGCCTAGTTGCTCTAACCTCATTGCTGGGGTGTAGTGCTTGCACTTGTGATACTGCGCACATTATTCATGGGAGCATAACCGTCTGGTGAATATCGATCGTTCTAGAAATCGATCGTTCTATACCGATAGTCGGTGTGTCAGTTTGCGGATTGCAACCGGGTGAACTCTTTCATCAACGAATCCAAAATGCGCTCGGTCACATCAATACGCTTGTTAGCGTATAAAACACCATCACTGACAATCAGATCGTAGTCCTGCTGCTCGCCAAACTGCGCAATTGCCTCCAGCACGAGTATCCTGACATTCTTGAATTCATTGTTCTTCTGGATATTCAATTCTTCGCGAAAATCCTGCTCACTGCGCTTGATACGTCGCTCCAGCGACCGTGATTCACGATCCAGCTGCGCGTATTCAGCCTCGGACAATTCGAGACTGGTATCCGCCAGTCTGGCCGTGACGTCAGCAAGCTCGGCGCGTTGTACCTCCAACTCTCTTTGCCGAGGTGCAAACTCTGTTTCCAGTCGTTGTTCCGCCTCGAGGGCCTGCGGAGCACGGTCGATGAGATAGGGAATATCGACAAATCCAATACGCGAGGAGGCAAGCTCATTGCCCTGCGCGTGTCCGATCGCAGCGGCAAGAACCGATACCAGCGCAAGCGCCAAGATCACTGCAGCACGCGTTTGATCGAAGAGCCGTTGCTGTAAATTGTCTGCTTTTGACCGTTGGTTCATGGCTAGAAAATGGACCCGATGGTGAACTGGAAATTTTGCACCCTGTCAGCTTGTCGCTCGTTATAAGGGTTTGCATAGCTGAATGTCAATGGTCCGACGGGGGATAACCAGACAAATGCAACGCCGTAGGAGCCCCGAAATTCCTCGATATCAAATTGCTCGGTATCTTCAAAAACGTTGCCGAAGTCAGTAAAAAGACTGAAACGTGTGGCCCCGGGCTGCTCGACAAAGGGTGGAGGAAAAATCACTTCGACGGTGCCCAGTGTCCGAAAATCTCCACCGGATGCGTTGCCACGGGAATCACGCGGCCCCAGGCTCGACGTGCGATAACCACGCAGGGTTCTCACCCCGCCCGCAAAGTAACGATTGAAGAAAGGCAGTGTTTCAAAGTCCCCGTAACCATACCCGCTTTCCACTCTGGCTGATGCTGAAAACGTATAGCGAGGAGTGATTGCCTGATAGGCCTCGACGATATAACCGAGCTTGTAATACGTGTAGTCGCTATTAGGCGTCGCCGCCTCCAGTGAAAACCGGTTAGACGCGCCATCGGTCGCAAATACCGTGCGATTGCGTGTGTCATAAACAAATCCCATATTGACGTTGAAGACATCGAAGGTATCGCCCTCTTCGTCGATAAAGTTTCTAATGCTGACCGGGGTCTCGTTGGTTGTTCCAATCTCGGTGCGCTCATATCCCAAGCCGATCCTGAACGTGGAGAATTCACTCAGTGGCACGCCAAAACGCAGGTTTGCACCGCGTGTGTTAGCAAGGTAGCGGGACTTTGAATTCAGGTTGCTGGTGTCGGTTTCACGAATAAATGCGCTGGCGGTGCGACTGATACCATCGTCAGTGAAGTAAGGGTCACGAAATGACAGCGATAGTTGTTGTGTAACCTGTGAACGATCAAATGAAAACTGCAGACTTTCACCGGTACCAAAAAGGTTGTCCTGCTGAAATGCGAGGTTGACCGTGGAACCCCCATCGCTCCCATAGCCAAGACCGGCACTGAACGATCCGGACTGTCCTTCCACCACGGTGACCTCCAGATCCACCTGATCATCCGAACCCGGAACCCGCGGGGTGCGGATACTGACTCTCTGCATAAAGGCCAGACGCTGCAGACGAACCCGCGACCGATTAACCAGTGCCGGAGAGAATCGGCTACCTTCAAGCTGGCGCATTTCCCGTCTCAGCACCTCATCACGCGTCTTGTACTGACCGGTAAAAACGATGCGTCGGACATAAACGCGCTTGCCGGGATCTACAGTGAAAAGCAGGCCGACTTCCCGACCTTCGTCATCAATATCGGGGATGACATCCACACTGGCAAAAGCGTAGCCTTCCTGTCCAAGGCGATCACTGATGGCATTACTGCTTTGCACAATATCCTTGCGTGCAAAGGTATCACCGGAGTTCACTGTGATGAGTGACAACAACTCCTGTTTGCTGACATCCACTTCACCTTCAAGCTCGATGTCGCTGAGTAGATAACGTTCACCCTCACGGATATTGATGACAATGAAGATATCGCGCTTGTCTGGCGATATGGACACCTGCGTGGAATCAACCTCAAAGCGAATAAATCCACGATCCTGATAGTAGGAACGCAAGGTTTCGATATCAGCCGCAAGCTTTACCTGCGAGTACTCATCGGCGCTACTGAAGGGATTGATTTTTTTCTCGCTGGATTGCAACAGATCGAGCAAGGTGTCATCGCTGAAGGAGGTGTTGCCCACAATGTTGATATGCTCAATGCGGGCGACAGCGCCCTCAGTGATCACAATTTCAAGGGCCACACGATTGCGTTCAAGCTCCTCTACACTGATGGCAATGTCGCTGCCGTAGTTACCGGCACTGAAATACACGCGGCGCAACTCGCGCTCTACCGTTTCCAGAATGGAACGGTTGTAGACACGACCCAACGCAATATCGGCCTGACGTAAGGACTTCTGCAACTCTTCGGTTTCTATCTTGCGGTTACCGTCGATGGAAATACTTCCAATAGCAGGTCGTTCATCTACCACTACCACCAGCGTGTTGGCCCCGCGGCGTTTGACAGTGACATCGTCAAACAGCCCTGTTTCGTAGAGCGAGCGCAATACCCGTCCGCTGTCTTCGGAGGGAATAAACTGATCCCTGTTCCTTATCGGCAAGTAATTAAGGATGGTTCCAAGGTCGATACGCTGGTTGCCTTCAACTACGATGTCGGAGACCACAAAGCCATCGTCCTGCGATGCTGATGAACTGGAAAACGAAGGTGACAGGGATTGTGCATGTACGGTCGACATAACCGCAGTACCCAGCAACAACACGGTAAAAAACAATTGGGGCAACGCTCTCACGATGGACATTCTCATTGCGTCAGACGCCAGATGTCGTTATAGAAGGCAAGAAACATCAGACTACCCAACACGACAATGCCGAGTTGCTGCCCCCATATCTGGACCCGTTCCGACACCGGCTTGCCGCGTAAAGCCTCAGCGGCAAAGTACACCAGATGCCCACCGTCAAGCATGGGAATAGGCAACAGATTAAGCACAGCCAGAGAAATGCTGATGAGTGCAATGAAATTGATGTAATGGTCAACGCCTATGCTGGCTGATTGTCCGGCGTACTGGGCAATGCTGATCGGGCCACTGATGTTATCAAGCGATGCCTGACCGACCACCAGCTTACCGAGCATTCGCACCGTGAGTATCGACATGTCCCAGGTTCTTTGCAAGGCCTCACCAAACGCTGCCAGAGGTGGGTATTTGACAACCACCTGCGATCTGGCGGACAACGTCTCGCTCTGCGTCTCCATGATGCCAATCCGGCCAACGTTCTGTTCTCCAACCTGAACAGCTTCCGGGATAAGCGTAAGGGCCAGGGTCCGACCTTCACGTTCGATCTCCAGTGCCAGCTCCACGCCTGCGCTGGGCTGGACGATCTCAACCAACTGCCGCCAACTACTCAAGCGCTGCCCATCAACGGCTATGATGGTGTCTCCAATCAA
Source organism: Granulosicoccus sp. (assembly GCA_045110475.1). Lineage (GTDB taxonomy): Bacteria > Pseudomonadota > Gammaproteobacteria > Granulosicoccales > Granulosicoccaceae > Granulosicoccus. The sequence goes on along the minus strand of JBGCGC010000051.1, from coordinate 24,177 downwards.
TAGCCCCGCCTGATCTGCAGCACCACCTTCCACCACGCCACCAACAACAGGATCGACCTCTGGCCACCAGGTGCGAAAACCCAGGTTGGCAACAGCATCGCCGTCGGATTTCAACATCTGATCCTGCGTGACCGGCAACTGCCGGACAACCAACTGCCCATCGGCCTGCTCCACCTCAACCTGCAAGGGTCTTGTCGCATTGAGCGATGATTCGAGCAGGGCAATTCGGGCATCAGTCCAGGTCTGGGTTTTCTGGCCATCGACCGAAAGGATGAGATCCTCGTAGACGAAACCTGCGCGTTCGGCTGCCGAGTCAGCTTGTGGTGCACCGATCAGTGGTGCAACGCCGCTGATTCCCATGAGCATGACGAGCCAGTACGCGGCGATTGCGAGCAGAAAATTAGCCAATGGACCTGCAATGACCACCGCACTTCGTGCCCACAAGGGTTGGCGATTGAACGCCCTGTGCTGCTCGCTGCCATCAACCTCACCTTCGCGTTCGTCAAGCATCTTCACGTATCCGCCTAACGGGATCGCAGCGAGCACGAACTCAGTGTTATCCACCTTGCCGGTGCGGCTGAACAATGGCTTACCGAATCCGATCGAGAATCGAAGTACCTTTATCCCTACCTTGCGGGCAACCCAGAAGTGCCCGAACTCATGAATTGAGATCAGGATGCCGAGAGCAACAAGAAAGGCGATAGCGCTTAAGACTACATTGCTGAACATTTAACCGTCATATCGTCGTCGAGTGGAGAAGCGCCGGTCCAGCCTGGTATTACGCGGCATAGGATCCGACGAATTTTCGGGCCGTGTCACGAGCGCTTCTGTCAGCCTCAATGATAGTGCTCAATTCCGCCGCGGGGGATATTTTTGAACACTCAAGGGTTCGCTCAACCAGCTCACTAAGTTGTAAAAATGCAACATTGCCACTTAAAAAAGCCTCGACAGCGACTTCGTTGGCAGCGTTGAGAACCGTAGGTGCAGTGCCACCTTCGCGTTGTGCTTCAAACGCCAGTCGGAGCAGAGGGAAGCGATCCGTGTCAGGCTCCTCGAAATGCAAACCCGAAATTTTCATGAAATCCAGAGGCTCGACACCCGAGACAATGCGCTCGGGCCAGGCGAGTGCGTGAGCAATAGGTGTACGCATGTCAGGCCGCCCCATCTGCGCAATCACCGACCCATCGGCGTAACTGACCATGGAGTGAATGATGCTTTCCGGGTGTACGACCACCTGTATGTCATCAGTATCGATTGCGAACAGTTGACAGGCCTCGATGACCTCCAGCCCCTTGTTCATGAGCGTGGCAGAATCGATGGAAATCTTGGGTCCCATCGACCAGTTTGGATGCTTTAACGCTTGTTGCGGGCTTACAACACGCAGCTCTTCAAGTGTGCATTGTCGTAATGGTCCACCAGAAGCCGTCAGTAATATTTTTTTTATTCCATCAGTTTTTACCCCGTTCTCGGCGGCAGGCAAGCTCTGGAATATCGCGTTATGCTCACTGTCCACTGGCATAATCAAGGCACCGGAACGCCTTGCAGCCTCCATGAGCAGATCGCCACTCATGACTAATGACTCCTTGTTAGCCAGTAACAGGCGTTTGCCTGAATTGGCAGCAGCCAGTGTGGACATGAGTCCGGCAGCGCCCACTATCGCGGCAACAACGACATCAGTCTCACTGTCGCTGGCAATGTCAATTAATGCATCAGGACCCTGTTCAACCGTGGTTTTCAATCCCGCTTGCTGGCAGAGCACTCGCAACTCGCCAGCCGATTGCTCGGAACCCATGACAGCGATGTCTGGCTGATAGCGTTTGCACTGGTCGAACAGCGCATCGACACTCGTGTGTGCAGACAGGGCATGGATCCGGTAGCGCTCCGGGTGACGCGATACGACATCAAGCGTGCTTTTACCAATTGAACCGGTAGATCCCAGCAGGGTTATCGTTTGCATGGTTTTGGCAGACTGTGATGCCCGGGTCACAACCAGGCCCAGACAAAGGCAAAAACCGGGATGGCGGACAACACACCGTCGATACGATCCAGAACACCGCCATGACCGGGTAACATCTGACTACTGTCTTTCATGTCGGCTGCGCGCTTGATGCGGCTTTCGGCCAGGTCGCCTACGACCGATACCGCAGCTGCCAGTGCCGTGGCTAGTACCATCTTCAACGCATTTCCCTGGGCGAACGGTGCGAACAAAAGCACGATCAGCATTACCAAGAAGGTTAAAAACAAACCTCCATAAACACCCTCCCAGGTTTTTCCCGGACTGATCTGGGGAGCCAGTTTGTTGCGACCAAAACGCTTGCCACTGAAGTAGGCACCGATATCCATGACCCACACAATACTCAGCGCATATAACAAGAGATAGGAAGAGGCCTGCGGTGCATAACTTCGCAGATACTGTATGGCAACCGCTGCAACCAGCATAACGAAAACGCCCAACAGCAGTAGTGATCTCTGAATTTCTGCAAATGGCGCACGTTTCGGAGCCATGTAAAAGCCGATAGGTACCGCGAGCCAATACAGAAAACCGATCAGAAGAACCCAGCGCATCAGACTCTCACTATGCGGCAGGTACAGCACGATCAAGGCGAGAACGCCGACCACGGCTGCGAAGACACTTTGCAGCAACTCGTCCCGGACGTGACAAAGACGACTCCACTCCCAGGCAGCGGCCGCAACAACAACGCCCAGCACCAGGGCAAAGACCTGAAAATTGGCCAGAAACAGATCAGCGGAAAACGCGACCAACAGGACAACACCAGTAATGACACGCGTTTGCAACATTACCCCGTACCTCCAGCCACCTGATCACCGGTACGACCAAAACGACGCTGCCGGCCGGCATAGAAGTCCAGCGCATTGGCCAGTTCAACTTCGGAAAAATCCGGCCACAGAACATCCGTGAAATAGAGTTCGGTATAAGCCAGATGCCACAGCAAGTAGTTGCTGATACGCTTCTCTCCCCCGGTTCGAATGAAGAGATCGGGTTCTGAAATTTCAGACAAAGACACGTGTTCGGAAAAAGTATCGATATCGATATCCTCTGGCTGAAGCCTGCCATCCTGCACCTGAAAGGCTAATTGTCTGGCCGCATTAACAATATCCCATCGCCCGCCGTAGTTGACGGCGATGGAAAGTTTAAGACCCGTGTTGTCGCGGGTGAGGTTTTCTGCGTTATCCATTTCCTGTCGAAGTTTCGCCTGAAACGCACCACGCTCACCGATAAACCGGATGTTGACATTGTTCTCGCACAATTTGCTCACCTCACTTTTCAATGCGCGAAGAAACAGATCCATCAGCAGCCCCACTTCCTGTTGAGGTCGTTTCCAGTTCTCACTGGAAAATGCAAACAGCGTGAGCGCCTCTATCTGCTGACGGCCACAGGCTTCAACGATATCGCGTGTTGTCCTGAATCCCGCCTGATGTCCGCTGGCACGCGCTCTGCCACGTTGACGCGCCCAGCGGCCATTGCCGTCCATGATGATTGCAATGTGCCGTGGGGATGTTGGTCGCGTAGCTGACACCTGATAAGTCTCGCTCAGAGTATGCGTTGGGTTGGATAACTGCAGGTCACGACTGCGCGTGCCCGACTGTTCATGACTGGATCGGGCTAAACCTCCATCAAGTCAGTCTCTTTTTTGCCAAGGACCTCATCGATATCCTTGATAGCCGCATCGGTCACTTTTTGCACCGCCTCTTCACCGCGACGCAAATCATCCTTGGATATTTCCTTCTCCTTTTCCAGCTCCTTCAGATCGTTGTTGGCATCTCGGCGTATATTGCGAACCGCCACACGCGAACCTTCGGCCTCACTTTTAACCAGCTTTACCATGTCTTTACGACGCTCTTCGGTCATCGGCGGTACCGGTACGCGAATCACTGTGCCCGCTGTGTTGGGATTGAGGCCAAGATCGGAGTTGATAATGGCTTTTTCAACCGCAGCCACCATGGATTGCTCCCATGGCGTGACGGTGAGCATGCGCGCATCTTCGGTATTGATGTTGGCAACCTGACTTAGAGGCGATTCAGCGCCGTAGTAGTCAACCTTGACGCTTTCGAGCAAGCTGGGGTGGGCACGACCCGTACGCATCCGCGAGAGCTCGTTTTCCAGCGACTCGACCGTCTTGCCCATACGGATCTTTGCGTCTTTGAGAATGTCATCAATCATTAGAGCGTTCCCTTTTGAAATGTTATGCAGGTTCAGACGTTACGTCTGACCGTGGTTCCGATATTTTCACCCATGACAAGCCGCATGAGATCACCATCGTTGTTCATATTAAATACTTTCACTGGAAGGTTATTATCACTGCACATCACGATGGCCGTCTGATCCATCACTCCCAGCTTCTTGTTGATGGCTTCATCGAAACTGACGGTATCGTATTTCTCGGCGTCGGCATGTTTTAACGGATCCTTGTTGTAAATACCGTCTACCTTGGTCCCCTTGATCATGACATCGGCCGCGACCTCGACCGCTCGCAGGCTGGCGGCAGAATCAGTGGTGAAAAACGGGTTACCTGTGCCCGCAGCAAACAACACGATTCGGCCTTTCTCAAGGTGGCGTACCGCGCGGCGACGAATATAGTCTTCGCAGACTGCGTTGATGGGCAAGGCAGACATGACTCTGCAGTAGGCTCCCTGGTTTTCCAAAGCGTCCTGCATGGATAAACAATTGATGACGGTTGCGAGCATTCCCATGTGGTCGCCAGTCACGCGATCCATTCCTGCCTCGGCCAGTCCTGCTCCGCGGAAGATATTGCCGCCACCCACCACCATGGCAACCTCCACTCCGGTATCACTAACCGCTTTTACTTCGCGGGCTATTCTACGGATATAGACTGGGTCGATTCCATAGTCCATATCACCCATGAGCGCCTCACCGCTGAGTTTGAGCAATATGCGTTCAAATGCCGGGCGTGCTTTTTCCATACTCCGAAAACCTGTGCTGATAGCGAATGATTCAGGAGTTCAATCGGCTGTTAATGCCTGCCTGGCCGCTTTGACCAAGTGAACTCCCCGGATACAAAAAAGCCGGGGTTAGCCCGGCTTTTCGACACCACAATTCTAAAGGCCTTGGGCGTTGGTTGCACAGTTAATATCCAAACCTGATGAAAGTATATGGATAACGACCGGGATATCCGTCAAGGCAAGTCGGGAATTCCAGTTGTTGCTGCAAGGCTGGCGTCGCATTAGATCGTGAAATAACACGACGCAAACCCTTTTCTTCAACGCCGCTGCAGCGTCCAGATAGCCGCAGCAATTACTCGCTACCGCGAACCTGAGCCATAACCTCTTCGGCAAAGTTCTCTTCCTTTTTCTCGATGCCTTCACCTACCTCAAGGCGATGAAAACTCACAACTTTTGCACCTTTTTCCTTGAGCAAATCAGCCACTGTCTGATCAGGATTCTTGACAAACGGCTGGCCAACCAGCGTAATGTCTGCCAGGTATTTTCGTACCCGTCCCATGACCATCTTCTCGACGATATCTGCCGGCTTGCCGCTTTCCGCCGCTTCTGCCATCAGAATGGCCTTTTCCTTTTCGAGAAGCTCGGAAGGCACCTCTGTCTCGTCGATACAGACCGGCTTGCTCGCAGCAATGTGCATGGCGATATCGCGCGCCAGTATCTCATCGCCATCGGATATCTCGCAAACCACACCGATACGACCACCGTGTGAGTATTCGCCGAACAACCCACCTGAGCTTTCACCGGCAACACAACGTCTGACTTGAATGTTCTCACCAATTTTGGCAACCAGAGTCTTTCTGGCCTCCTCAACGGGCTCACCATCTATTGTCAGCTTGTCTACCGAGTCAGGCTGTTGGGTCAGTACTGCGTCAACGACCTTGTCGGAGAAAGCCATGAAGTCTGTCGCTTTGGCAGCAAAGTCGGTCTGGCTGTTTATTTCAACCATGCCGAACTGCTTGCCATCCGTGCTGAGCTTTAAAGCGACGGCACCCTCTGCTGCCTGATTACCAGACTTCTTGTCGGCTTTCGCCAAACCGGAAATACGCATTGCCTCGACGGCGGCTTCCATATCTCCGCCTGCCTCAGTCAACGCTTTCTTGCATTCCATCATGCCAGCGCCGGTGCGCTCGCGCAGCTCCTTAACCATGCTTGCCGAAATGGCCATGTTAGTCCCCTGTAAAACCATCAAAATTCTTGGAAATGAAACGGGCCCGCGTTCATGAAACGGGGCCCGCAGTCGATATAAAATCCGCCGTGTCAGCCGCTGGCTAACCGTGCGGTCAACGTCAGGTCATTGTGGCGGTAAACCGCCGCGATGAATCCAGCGCCGGGCCGGGCTTTAGCTCGCTGGAGCCGCACCATCTGCGGCCGGCGCATCGGCGGCCGGGGCGGTTTCTACAACTGGCGCTGGCTCCGCTGCGGCGGACGCGGGCGCTTCGGCAACCGGTGCTTCGGCAGCTGCCGGTGACTCAACGCTAACCGGCGCTTCTGTTGCTGCAAGCTGTGCATCGACAGCCGCTGCATCAGCCTCGTCCATCTTGCCTGAAGCTCGCTTGCCATCCTGAATGGCGTTAGAGATAGCCTCCACATACAACTGGATAGCCCGGATGGCGTCATCGTTGCCCGGAATGACGTAGTCGATGCCGTCCGGCGTGTTGTTGGTGTCAACCACACCGATGACCGGAATACCTAACTTTTTAGCTTCTGTGATGGCAATGCGCTCGTGACCCACATCGATCACAAACAGCGCATCAGGCAGGCGTTCCATGTGCTTGATACCACCCATGCCACGGTCGAGCTTTTCGTATTCGCGAGTCAACCCAAGTGCTTCTTTTTTGCTTAGTCGCTCGAAGCTGCCGTCTGCACGCATGGATTCCAGCTCAAGCAGGCGCTTGACCGATTGCTTTACCGTTTTGAAGTTGGTCATCATGCCGCCAGACCAGCGACGGTTGACGAAAGGCATGTTGCAGCTTTCGGCCGCTGCGCGAACTGAATCACGTGCAGCTCGCTTGGTGCCGACAAACAAGACCCGACCGTTTTTGGAAGCGATCTTGCCGGCGTAGTTTGCCGCATCGTTCAATGCTGGCAGACTTTTCTCAAGATTGAATATATGGATGTTGTTGCGCTCGCCATAGATGTATTGCGACATCTTTGGGGCCCAATAACGGGTTTGGTGTCCGAAATGCACGCCAGCTTCTAGCATCTGGCGCATGGTTACATCAGCCATGGTATATCCTCAAGTTGGGTTTGGCCTCCGTAAATCAACCGCGACTGACCTTTGGCATTGGCAGCTTTGAAAACAAGACAGGCAATACCGAGGCACCCGGCCGGGTTTGTACGATTTACGTGTGAAATCCCGGGCAACACCAATGTCGCCCAGGTCAGCCCGACTTTATATCACAATGCGGGCCAGTAATGTAAACTACGTGCCCCACAAAACGGCTCTTGATAATCCTATGCCCATCACTCTCAAAACGCCCGAGCAGGTCGCCAAAATGCGCATCGCCGGACGCTTGGCCTCAGAGGTGCTGGACATGATTACAGAACATGTCGTGCCCGGGGTTACCACCGAGCACCTCAACACCCTGTGCCATAACCACATCGTTGACGTGCAAAAAGGCATTCCTGCAACCTTGGGTTACAAGGGCTTCACCAAGTCGATCTGTACGTCCATCAATCAACAGATCTGCCACGGTATACCCGGCGAGCGAGCCCTGAAAAAAGGCGATATCGTCAATATCGACGTCACCGTCATCAAGGATGGCTGGTTCGGTGACACCAGCCGCATGTATTACGTGGGTGAGGTTGCCCCTCACGCGCGTCGATTGTGCGAGGCGGCCTACGAGGCCATGGTGCGAGGAATCCGGACCGTAAAGCCCGGGGTTACGCTGGGCGATCTGGGTAACGCCATACAGGTGTTTGCCGAAGGACAGCATTACTCGGTGGTACGCGAGTACTGTGGACACGGCATCGGATCAAACTTTCACGAAGATCCGCAGATCCTGCATTACGGGAAACCAGGCGCTGGCGAAGTGCTGCGCCCCGGCATGACTTTCACGATAGAACCCATGATCAATCAGGGCAAACGCCACGCGCGCGTGCTGGCCGATGGCTGGACCGTTGTCACCAAAGATCGCTCTTTATCGGCACAATGGGAACACACAGTTCTGGTCACGCAGGAGGGCTATGAGTTACTGACCTTAAGTGATGGTCAAGCCCTGTGACAGGCAACGGTGCCATCTATAGCGTATCACAAAAAAGTATCTCGACCGACCCTGCCTTCCAGCCTCTAAAAGCGGCGTTGCGAGAGCAGATTGCCAACACCATCAAGCCAGAGTCCGAGCAACCTGAGTGCTTTCGCAGTGCGCTGAACGTCGGACACGAATTCATTCATGCGCAGTTTCTGTCGGGTGCGTCGGCATCCACTCTCCTGGCCTTGCGCACCGAGTTACTCGACAATGTGCTTATCAGTCTTTGGCAGCAGAAGATGCCGGAGTTCACCAACCTGTCACTGCTTGCCGTTGGGGGTTATGGACGCAGCGAACTGCACCCGCATTCTGACATCGACATTGCAATTCTGCTTCCAGCCAATCACGACGATGCCGCCGACGTACAACTCAACGAAACGCTGAGCCAGTGGATAACAGCACTCTGGGATTTAAAACTGGATATCGGTCACAGCGTGCGCACCGTTGCCGATTGCGAGAATGAAGCCAGATCGGATATCACGGTGATCACCAATCTGATGGAAGCACGACTTGTCTGTGGAGATGAGACCCTGTTCCAACAGATGAAAGAGGTCACCAGTACACAGCATATGTGGCCGCCAAGTGATTTTTATCATGCAAAGGTTGCCGAACAAGAACAGCGTTACAGCCGCTTCCAGACCAATGCGTATCGGCTGGAACCCAACATCAAGGAAAGTCAGGGAGGCTTGCGTGATTTCCAGACCATCTCCTGGATCTGCCAGCGTGTATTTGGGAGCCGATCACTTGAGCCTCTGGTCGAGCGCGAACTCTTGTTGCCAGAGGAGCTGGACAGCCTGCGCGAGGGTCTGGAAGTGCTCTGGAAAATTCGCTATCTGTTACACCGCGTTGCCAAACGTCGCGAAGACCGTTTGTTGTTCGATTATCAAAAAGACATTGCTCATGAGTTTGGCTATCTGGATGACACCGACAACCACTCCATAGAAGCTCTCATGCAGCAGTTCTACAGAACGGTGATGAATCTGCAGCGACTCAATGAAATTCTGATTCAGGGCATCGGTGGCATCATCAGCGGCATTACTGCCAAGTCAACGGTTGAGCCTCTAAACTCGCGTTTTCAGCTGCGCAACGGCTATCTGGAAGTTTCGCACAATGATGTGTTCATGCACTACCCGCCTGCCCTGCTGGAACTCTTTCTGGTATTTGGAACGACAGACAAAGCCATGAATGTACGCTCCAATACGGTACGCCTCATTCGCGCCAACCTGCCATTGATCAATTCACGCTTTCGCAGCGATCCGGCTGTAAAGAATCTGTTCATCAAAATTTTCTCCATGCCGGCAAAACTCACACGCACCGTCCGGCTGATGAATCGTTATGGGGTGCTGGCAGCCTACATCCCTGCATTTGATCAGATAGTAGGACGCATGCAATACGATCTGTTTCATATCTACACGGTCGACGAACACACGCTGAAAGTTATCCGTAATTGCCGCCGCCTGGCGGTGCCACGCTTTGCCGATGAGCTTCCCCATGGAAGCGAAGTGGCGGCCACGCTGTCACGACCACACATCCTTTATCTGACCGCTCTGTTTCATGACATTGCGAAAGGGCGCGGCGGCGATCATAGTGAACTTGGTGCTGAGGATGCCAAGGTCTTTGCCAAAGCACACGGGCTCTGCGCGCAAGACAGCGAATTGATGGAATGGACGGTTCGACATCATCTGATGATGTCCATTACCGCTCAACGCAAAGACATCGATGACCCGAAAGAGCAACTCGAATTTGCCCGCAAGGTAGGCAGTATCGAGCATCTCAATCATCTATACCTGCTCACCATCTCCGATATTCGGGCAACTAACCCCGAGCTGTGGAATTCATTCAAGCAAAGCCTTTTGCAATCTCTTTACAGACACACGTTCCTTATCCTGAAGCGCGGCCTTGATAACCCCATGGAAGAAGGCGATGTCATTGCGCGCCGTCAGTCCCATACGCTGACCCTGCTGGATGATGCCCTGTTTGATGACGCGCGCGTAGCCAGGCTATGGAAGACTCTGGGTGATGATTATTTCAGACAATATCAGGCCATAGAGATCGCCAGACACACGGAAATACTACTGGCTAATGAAGAGACATCTGGCCCGCTTGTGTCGCTCAGGTACTCAGCATCGCGAGGATCCACGGAAATCCTTATCTATACACCCGACAATGAAGCGCTGTTTGCATTGATCGCTGCAGTTCTTGAACGCCTGCAGCTAAGTGTTTTCTCGGCAACCATTAATACAACGAACGCCGGATACGCACTGGATACCTTTCACGTTCTCGATACGACGCAACTCCCGATAGAGGATCCTGCGCGAATTGATGAAATTCGTTACACGCTAACCTATGAGCTGGGGGTGCCAAGGGACATTCCCTCACTTGGCACGCAACCAACAGCACGTCGTTTACGTTACTTTTCCATATCCACAGTCGTGGAATTCTCCATCCATGAATCCGGCCTGAGTGAGGTGCGCATTACAGCTGCCGATCGCCCGGGAATTCTTTCGGCGATTGCCCGCGTGTTTCTCAATGCAAAGGTCAATGTGCTTGACGCTCGCATATCGACACTTGGTGAGCGCATTGACGATATCTTTCTGATCTCTGACTCTCAACAAGGTCCGCTGAACCTGGACGACCAACGGGTGATACGTACCATGCTGGAAGATCAGTTATAAACCTGACACCAGATCCAGCAATATTCAGACAAGCTACAGTACAGCGCAATACTGATACGGTTTACCTGCCCGACGCATCCAACCCCTGAACCATTCGAACCTTGCATGCACACGATGAACAAGACTCACAGCGAAACCATCTCGTTGCTCATTAATCTGGTCCAGCGTGATTCGGTCACACCGGAGGACAAAGGTTGCCAGACAATAATCGCCGAACGCCTGGAAAACTGCGGCTTCATCATCGAATGGATAAACTCGGGCGAGGTCACCAATCTTTGGGCACGGCGTGGCACCCAGAGCCCGCTCATGGTGTTCGCCGGTCATACCGATGTTGTTCCAACGGGAAACATCAATAGCTGGACGACACCTCCGTTTAGCGCAGAGATCATTGATGGCTATTTGTGTGGCCGTGGAGCTTCGGACATGAAAAGCGGTGTTGCTGCAGCAGTCACAGCCATCGAACGATTCATTGCCAAAAGACCAGCACACGAAGGCTCAATTGCTTTACTACTCACCAGTGATGAAGAAGGGCCGGCGGTTGACGGTACGGTAAAGGTTATCGAGAAGCTTCAGGCCAGACAGGAACAGATTGACTATTGCATTGTTGGGGAGCCCAGCAGCACCCAGCGCTTTGGCGATATCATTCGCAATGGACGACGTGGCTCACTGGGTGCCAGCCTGCTCGTCAAAGGTAAACAAGGTCACGTCGCCTACCCGCATATGGCAGACAACCCGGTGCATCGATCCCTGACTGCATTAACAGAGCTTACAGAAATCGTCTGGGACGAAGGCGATGAGCATTTCCCGCCTACCACACTTCAAACATCCAACATCAATGCGGGCACCGGTGCAAGCAACGTCATTCCGGGCACTCTAGCCGTAGAGTTCAACCTGCGCTACAGCCCGGCAACAACTATCCAGCACATAAAAAGCACCGTTGAAACACTTCTTGATCGACACAAGCTCGACTACTCAATTGAGTGGAAAGACAGCGCACAACCGTTCATAACACAACCGGGGACACTGACTGACGCCACACAGGCAGCCATTCATCAACACACAGGCAGCAATGCAACTCTGGATACTGGTGGTGGTACATCCGATGGGCGCTTCATCGCTCCTACAGGTGCGCAGGTTATTGAATTTGGCGTACTGAACACCACAATCCATCAAATCGACGAACGCATACTTTGCGACGATGTCGATACGCTATCTACCATCTATGAATCGGTACTGGAACAACTACTGAATCCCGTTTGACATTACTGTCAGTAGCCGCTCACAGTGCCACAGCAGACTGTGTGTGGAGACTGTCGAGTGTCCGATGCAAATTTGTGCAAAACTATCTATCCAGAGGTTATACAACTGATCAGTCAGGGCCTTACCCCTATCCAATACTTGCGCTGACAGGGCAACTACATCAAGAGGAGCAACATCATGGGAATGCTAGACGGCAAACGCTTTATCATTTTTGGCGTAGCCAGCAAACGATCCATTGCCTGGGGCATAGCAGAAGCTATGCATAGGGAAGGCGCTAGCCTTGCATTTACCTATCAGAATGATCGCTTAAAGGACCGCGTCATCGACATGGCAGCCGCTTGCGACTCAACCATGGTCATGCCCTGTGATGTCGCCGAAGATGCGCAAATTGATGAGCTGATGGAAAACGTCAAGACTCACTGGGACGATGGTTTCGATGGACTTGTTCATGCTGTCGCTTTTGCCCCACGGGAAGCTCTGGATGGCGATTTTCTAAACTCGGTGTCCAGAGAATCGTTTCGTATTGCGCACGATATCAGTTCGTACAGTTTTGCCGCTGTTGCAAAAGCTGCCAGATCCCAACTACGGCCGGGTGGATCATTGATCACATTATCCTATCTGGGTGCTGTAAGAGCGATGCCCAACTACAACGTGATGGGCTTGGCCAAAGCGTCGCTGGAAGCCAACACACGTTTTATGGCAACTTCACTCGGACCTGACGGTATCCGGGTCAATGCCATATCCGCGGGACCCATAAAAACGCTGGCCGCAGCGGGTATCGGAGACTTCAAGAAATTGCTTGGCCACGTATCAGCCATCGCACCCATGCGCGAGAACACCACCATCGAACAAGTGGGAAATACCGCGGCCTTCCTGTCATCGCCTATGGCTTCTGGCATTACCGGCCAGACGATTTACGTGGATGGCGGCTTCAACATTGTGTCCATGCCAGACTTGAGCTAAGCATCAAAAATACGTACACCGTGTTTAAAAAAACTCGCGCCCAGCGTGCACGCAGTGATTGGCAAGACAGACATATACCTTGCTCTGCTTGTTTTACACGCACAAAAAAGGCGGTCAGACAGAATCTCTGACCGCCTTTTTTGATAACCGGCGATGCGCGGCTTGCTCCAATCAATGAAGCAAATCCGGCGGCGGCTACAATTATTTTCTCAGAAGATCACGTATTTCAGTCAATAAGACAACATCAGCCGGATCAGGATCTGGCTCAGCCGCTTGCTCTGCTTCAAAATTAGCTTTCATCTTGGCAATAGCCTTCAGGATCATGAAAATCACAAAGGCAATAATCAGAAAATCAATCATGGCTTGTATGAATGCACCATACCCAATTGCCGCGTCACCTACCTGAATGGATAGATCTGAGAAGTTGACCCCTCCCATGAACACACCGATGATGGGCATGAGGATGTTTTCAACTAGTGTGCTTACCATCTTTCCTACAGCCGCACCAATGATGATACCCACAGCCATATCAATCAGGCTGCCCTTCATTGCAAACTCTTTAAATTCTTGAATCATGCTCATCGTAAATTACACTCCGTTTTGATAGCGATTGTCGCTGCTCCCGCAGCACTGCGACATACAACGCGCGGGGTGGTCATAGCCGCTCGTATGGTAATGTTCTACCGCGACGTTGTCACCAGCTTTGGCGGTGCGATTTCACCTAATCAGCAACAAAGTACATGAAAGAAACAATTTGTGACAATGCAACGGTCAGGAGTGTTGTGGCGCATATGAATAGCGATCACAGCGATGCTTGTCTGCTCATTGTTCAAACGCTGGGCGGCATGCCGGCCGCTGTGAGATCGACCATGCAAAGCATGGACTCAACCCATGTCGAATTTTTGATCGAGACAGATGACGGCATAACCGGTCAGGTGAGCGTTGAATTCAGCAAACCAATTGCTCGCGATTCTCAAATTCGTGGCCATCTGGTGGCCATGACAAAGCAAGCCAGAGCATTGTCACAGAGATAAAAAGCGCCGGCTTGAGATCAGCGCTGCATTCTCTTATCACTGAACGATCGCCGCGGCCGATGGTGCAAGGACTTCCACATCCGCCGCACCACGCAGACTTTGCAGCAAAGCTTCAAACTCAGTGCTTCCCAATTGCGGATTAGCACCAGCATCCAGCACACCAGCCACCGGAGCTGCTACCGGCTCCTCATCGTCAGATGAAGTTGCCTCTGGTGTCTGAACGGCGTCCAGACGCAGCACGAGCAGATCCCCGTTGGCAAGCGTCGCCTTGTCAGTAATAAGTTCATCGCCCGGATAGGGCAATGAGAAGATTCTGGCAGTCACGTTTCGATCGAAGACGGTTGATTGTCTGTCAAGGAGCTCTTGCGCTAACACGTCGGCAAGCTCATTGCCATCGGCCGCCGCCGAGGCAGTGTCACCGGCTGCCAGCTTTTCCATGACATCCTCGGCAAGCTCGGAAAGACTCTCCGTCGCCCGCTCTCCTTTAAGCGCTTCGACCAACTCTTCCCGGACATCTTCCAACGTTTTGGGCCTGGGATCTTCATGCTCGAGAACACGCAACACAACGACGTGACGTCCATCTATCTCGATCAGATCAGAGTTATTCTCATCGTCCAGCACATCAGGGCTAAACGCGGCTGCCGTGACAGCAGGATTGGACAATACCGGGCCGGAGTCGGTTTCATTATCCAGCCAATCTGACGTCAGGATTTCAAGACCCGTTGCATCCGCTGCTGGATCCAGCGACCCCGGATTATCGAAAGTCAGCTCAACCAGCAGATCGCGCAAGTCAAAGAATTCTCGATCGGCCTCGTCTTGTTGCATGGTGTCTATGATTTCTGTCTTGACCTCTTCGAACGGTGTTGTCACTTCCTCGGTAAGGCTATCAAGCTTGATCAGGTGCACACCGAATTCGGTAACCACAGGGCCTGAAAGAGCGCCTTCAGTGTCAAGCGCAAAAACCGCCTCTTCGAATTCCGGCACCATGGCACCCGTTGTTATAACGCCAAGGCTACCGCCACCCGCTGCTGAACCAATGTCGTCAGAGAGTTCTGCCGCAAGATCAGAAAATTCTTCGCCACCTTCGATACGCGCTTTGATCTCTTCGATCCGGGCTATCAGGTCTGCCTCGCTCACTTCGCCGCCCTCTAAAAGAATATGCGAAGCTTCCCGTTGGGCCGCCTGCACGTAACGCACCTGATTTTCATCGTAGTAGGTCTGCGCTTGCTCATCGGAAATGGCAATTTCAGAGGCTACTGCTGCACTGTCAAGCTCGAGATACTGAATCTTCACCCGTTCCGGAAACTGGTAGTCGTCCTTGTTGGCGTCGAAGTAGGCAACGATTTCTTCTTCCGTTACCTCAATACCTTCCCTCGCTTTCGCAAAGTCGAATTTTACAGCCTCAATGGTTCGGGTCTGACGCCCCAAGGCAGCCAGCCGTTCAGACTCCTGCGGCAATGTAAATGCCGTATTGCTGATTCCGGTTCTGAATTGATTGAGCGCCGTATCATCGCGAAAACTCTGCTCGAACATCGGTACAGACATACCCGACGAACGAAGCTGCGTCTGGTAGGCCTCAGCATCAAAGCGACCGTCTACCTGAAAATTAGGCAAGTTACGAATGGCACGGCCCAGAGTTGCATCACCTACTGCAAATTTCTGTTCAACGACTTCACTTTCAAGCACCTGCTGCGTTATCAGTTGCTGGAGCGCTTGATCCCTTAACAAGGCCTCGTTAGCAAATGCCTCGGGTAGTTGCCCACCGAACATACGCGCCAGTTGTTGTCTTTGTTGTTGGTACGCGCGATCCCATTGTTGTTGGTCAATTGGTTGGCCATTTACTTCAGCAATTGGTGCTGCTGTGCCGCCACTAAAGTATGAGCCGATACCTACAAGGACGAAAGGTATGCTGATAAGCGTGATCAAGCTGTACTTGAGTGGCTTTGAATTTCTAACCTTCTCGCGCAAATCCAATAACATGATGATTCCTGATAAATGGAGTTAGTGCAACATCAACCTGCCATGCCAGCCAGTTGTGACACAAACTGAAAATACGCCCCAGTCCCTGGAGAAAAGCGATAACACTCATCGGCGTGTTATCTGACCGTGTTATTCGCGTCGCTTTACAACATGACCTGTTGCCTGAAACGAAAAAAGGGCGCCGAAGCGCCCTCTAATCTACGACTTGCAGGACTCAGTCACTGATCGAAAGATCACTGATTAAACCCAAGCAAACCGAGGACCATCTGCACTGATTGATGATGGACCTTTCTGGTGTTGGCGGAGCGGACGGGACTCGAACCCGCGACCCCCGGCGTGACAGGCCGGTATTCTAACCAACTGAACTACCGCTCCAGAACGTGCGAAAACTCTATAAAACCTTGGTGGGTGCTGACGGGATCGAACCGCCGACCCTCGCCTTGTAAGGGCGATGCTCTACCAGCTGAGCTAAGCACCCAAGCCGACTAGTTTACAGCATCTTTTAATGCTTTGCCAGCTTTAAAGCTTGGAACATTTGACGCTTTTATCTGCAATGGCTCGCCTGTGCGCGGATTGCGACCTGTTCGCGCTTCACGCTTGCGAACAAGGAAGGTACCGAAGCCGACGAGAGTTACTTGATCTCCCTTTTGCATGGCGTCTGTAACACTATCAAGCACTGCGTCTACTGCTGCTGCTGCGTCAGCTTTGGACATATCGCCCTTCGCAGCTACCGCATCAACAAATTCACCTTTATTCATGAAACGCTTTCCTGTTGAGTTTGTTTGTTATTGAAGCATCGCTAATCGGATGCTTTCGCTACATCTCTTCCGACCCGCGAATGATACTCGATAATTACCTAAAAACCCACCAACCACGGGGGTTGCAGCAATCTACTGCCGAAAATTTACTATTGCTTTCAAATAAAAACGGGTACAACCTGTCAAGTTTCGAGTGGCAACCGACAACGTTGTGAACTGGTTCGTCTTAAAAATGACGCATTCAAATACAAACACGGAGCGTACTAAAATGCCAGTTGCGCGAATCTCCCTCGCGGTATGACACAAAACGAAAACAGCTTAACTCCCGAAAAATACATGCCTGCAAACAATAACCGCTACCTTGTATATAGACGGTTACGTGAAAAACAGCACCTTTACCCTTTATTTAAAGGGTAAAAGGCCACTTTCACGTTTTATGCACACTGTTTTTCAATCACCGGTTAATGCGTTTGCACCGTGCCGGATTGCCCTCCTGCACCCTTGTCAGGACTCGTAACCGTATCGCCTAATGATTCTTCTTCGGGCCCGGGCACCCTGGCAAGCGCTACATCAAGCACTTCGTCTATCCACTGAACCGGGCGAATGTCCAATCCGGACTTTATTTCATCCGGGATCTCGGATAAGTCTTTTTCATTTTCGATAGGTATCAATACCGTGTCAATCCCGCCACGTTGAGCAGCAAGCAGCTTTTCTTTCAACCCCCCGATCGGCAGAACCTCGCCACGCAGCGTTATCTCACCGGTCATCGCAACGCTCGCCTTTACCGGAACATGTGTAAGGCAGGACACCATCGCAGTGCACATGCCGACGCCTGCACTCGGACCGTCTTTTGGGGTCGCACCTTCTGGCACATGCAGATGGATATCATATTTTTCATAAAAATCCGGTGCAATTCCCAGCGCCTCGGCGCGACTTCTAACAACCATCATCGCTGCCTGAATGGACTCCTGCATGACGTCACCAAGTTGACCAGTGGAACTGAGTTTGCCCTTACCTGATACGACAGTGGATTCAATGGTTAACAGTTCACCACCAACCGATGTCCAGGCGAGCCCTGTAACCTGACCAATCTGGTTTTCAGTTTCAGCACGCCCGTAGCGATGACGAGGAACGCCCAGGTAGTCTGAGAGATTATCCGCATTCACCTTGATGGCCCCGGTATCCACGCTTTCTGGCTCTCCTTTCTCACGGAGCGTGGATTCCAGCTCCATGACTTCGCGAACGACCTTTCGACAAATCTTCGACACTTCACGTTCCAGATTACGCACCCCCGCTTCGCGGGTATAGCTGCGAATGATTTCCAGAATGGCATCGTCGCTCACAAGCAATTCAGAATCATCGAGCCCGTTGTCGACCATTTTGCGGGGTAATAGATAACGCTCAGCGATGTTTGCTTTTTCCATCTCTGTGTATCCCGGGATACGAATGACCTCCATACGGTCAAGCAAGGGCTCCGGAATATTCATGGTATTGGCTGTCGCCACAAACATGACATCCGACAAATCGTATTCCACTTCCAGGTAATGATCCGTGAACGTATGGTTCTGCTCAGGATCCAGAACTTCAAGCAGAGCCGAGGATGGATCCCCCCTGAAATCAGTAGACATCTTGTCGATCTCATCAAGAAGGATTAGCGGATTCTTTCGCTTCACCTTGGCAAGGTTTTGTACTATTTTGCCTGGCATTGATCCGATGTACGTACGGCGATGCCCGCGTATTTCTGCCTCATCACGGACGCCACCCAAAGCCATGCGGCTAAACCTGCGCCCGGTCGCCTTGGCGATGGATTTACCCAGTGAAGTCTTACCCACCCCCGGGGGCCCCACCAGACACAGGATGGGCCCTTTGGCGTGTCCGACGCGTTTTTGTACTGCCAGATACTCAAGAATACGCTCCTTCACCTTCTCAAGACCGTAGTGATCATGCTCGAGCGTGGATTCTGCTTCCTGTAGCGTTTTCTTTAGCTTTGATCGCTTTTTCCATGGCAAGCTGACCAGCGTATCCACGTAGTTCCGCACAACCGTGGCCTCGGCTGACATCGGCGACATCATTTTCAGCTTGTTGAGTTCAGCCGTCGCTTTTTTTCTGGCCTCCTTTGACAGACCACCTTTGGCAATCTTGCGTGCCAGCTCTTCAGTTTCGTTGGGTACATCATCCATTTCGCCCAGCTCTTTCTGAATCGCTTTCATTTGCTCATTCAGATAGTACTCACGCTGACTTTTCTCCATTTGCTGCTTGACGCGACCCCGAATGCGTTTCTCCACTTGCAGCATGTCGAGTTCAGACTCCATGAGATGCAGCAGATGCTCAAGGCGCTCACCGGCGTCAAACAACTCAAGGATTTTCTGCTTTTCCTCAACACGCAGAGACATCTGTGCAGCGATCATGTCGGCAAGCCGATCTGCATCACTCACGCCAGTCAGCGAACTCAGGATTTCGGGGGGTACCTTCTTGTTCATCTTGACGTACTGATCAAACATATTGGTCACAGAGCGCACCAGAACATCAAGCTCCTTGATGTCGGTGGCTTTTTCGGAATCCTTGCTGATCGTCACGGGAAAGCTGTAGTCGGCCAAAAAGAAACCTTGTTCCGAGGTGACAACGTTGTCGATATTGGCGCGTTGCAGGCCTTCGACAAGCACCTTGATGGTGCCATCAGGCAGCTTGAGCAATTGAAGAATGGTTGCGATAGTACCTACCTTGTGAATGTCACCATCATCCGGCTCATCGACAGCAGCGCTGGTTTGCGCCGCAAGCATGATGCGTTTGTCGTCTGACATGGCGGCATCCAGTGCATCGATGGATTTCTCGCGACCAACGAAAAGGGGAATAACCATGTGTGGATACACAACAACGTCGCGTAAGGGCAACACAGGTAATTGCAGGGATTTGTCCGCTGCATCTTGAATAACTTCTGTATCTGACACGTTTACAAGCTCTCCAGTAAGGGGCTGATTGTGTTCACTATAAAAGACCACATAACAAGCAAAAGTGCTTCGTGAATTGCGGTGCTATCAAGATTCAATCAAGCATACTTTACAAGGTGATACCCACTTTACAAAAATCAAGCGGCAACGGCACTTAGCAGGGTACCTTCAATAGAGCCTGGGAGTCTGCGCCGCAGTTATTCATACGATATAAATGAGAAAACCGGCTTGCGCCGGTTTTCCTGATGCTCGCCAGAGTATGGGAATACCTCGGCAACCAGCGTTCACAATGCTGTTAGTGACTCCCGCGGACCCACTTGACTGACTGGAAGTTAGTCGTCGGAAGCGGCTTTTTTGTATTTCTCCTCTTCCATCACCTTCTCCTGACCTTCAAGCAGCAGGTACGGTTTAGCTTCACCACGAACAACTGCAGCGTCCAGAATGACTTTTTTCACGTTTTCGATTCGCGGCAATTCATACATGGTGTCGAGAAGCACGTTTTCCAGGATAGTGCGCAACCCTCTGGCCCCGGTTTTTCTCTCCAGTGAATTCTGGGCAACGGCTTGCAGCGCATCCTTCCTGAACTCGATGTCAACCTCCTCCATCGCCAGCAGCTTCTGGTACTGCTTGGTAATCGCATTTTTGGGCTCGACCAGAATGCGCACAAGCGCGTCCTCGTCCAGCTCCTCTAACGTGGCAACCACCGGTAGACGACCAACAAATTCCGGGATCAGCCCAAAACTGATGAGGTCTTGCGCTTCGCAATCCATCAGAAGCTCGCCAATATTTGAGCTGTCATCCTTGGATTTCACTTCTGCCGCAAAGCCAATCCCGCCCTTGTCGCTACGATTCTGAATCAGTTTTTCCAGCCCGGCGAATGCACCGCCACAAATAAACAGGATGTTGGAGGTATCCACCTGAAGAAACTCTTGTTGCGGATGTTTCCGGCCGCCCTGAGGAGGCACCGAAGCGACCGTACCTTCGATCAGCTTCAGCAATGCCTGCTGTACACCTTCGCCTGACACATCGCGAGTGATACTCGGGTTGTCCGACTTTCTGGAAATTTTGTCGATTTCGTCAATGTAGACGATGCCAGTCTGAGCTTTTTCAACGTCGTAGTCGCATTTTTGCAAAAGCTTCTGGATGATGTTCTCGACGTCTTCACCGACATAACCCGCCTCGGTGAGCGTGGTAGCGTCTGCAATGGTAAACGGTACGTTGAGCGTACGGGCAAGCGTCTCTGCCAGCAGCGTCTTGCCCGATCCCGTCGGACCAATAAGCAATATATTGCTCTTTGCAAGCTCTACATCGCCCTTTTTGTCCTTGTACTCCAGGCGCTTGTAGTGGTTATAAACAGCAACCGACAGTATCCGCTTGGCTTTCGCCTGCCCGATCACGTAGTGATCAAGCAATTCGTTGATTTCATGCGGCTTGGGGAGAGAGCTTTCCTCATCACTGCCCTGCTCCTGCATCTCCTCGGTAATGATGTCATTACAGAGATCAACGCACTCGTCGCAGATAAAAACAGACGGGCCGGCAATGAGCTTTCGCACTTCATGCTGGCTCTTGCCGCAAAAAGAGCAATAAAGCAGCTTGCCGTCGTCTTTCTTGTCGTCCTGGTCACTCATTGTTTTACCTAACCTCTGGCTTACGAACACATTGCCGTGTTTCCCTCAAAGATTCAAGCAGTAAACAACGACTCGAATTAGGGATGCTGCTCGGATCACATTCAAGAGCAAACAACGTCACGCCTTCAATGCAATTCGTGTGGGTCAATCCTACTCCCTGAGATACTCTGGTTACCCGATTCCGGCTGGTTAAACTACCGGAACCGACTATGTACTATTAACTATCCCTACCACTTTCTACTACTACGTCTAACGCTAGCTGTCAGGCTTGTCGATATCAACGCCTGGTGATGCTGGACTACCAGCCGTCGCTACATCTACTTCCTCATCTCGCGTCTGAACGATCCGATCAACAAGACCGTAATCCACTGCGTCCTGCGCCGTCAAAAAATTATCGCGCTCAGTATCAGTTTTGACTTTTTCCACCGTCTGGCCGCTGTGATGAGCCATCAACTTGTTCATTCTTTCTTTTATCGACAGAATTTCTCGCGCATGAATATCGATATCCGTGGCCTGTCCCTGAAAACCGGCCGAAGGCTGGTGAATCATGACGCGAGAATTTGGCAAAATGAAGCGTTTACCCGGCTCACCGGCATTTAGCAGAAACGCGCCCATACTTGCTGCCTGCCCGATACACAAGGTGCTGACGTTGGGCTTGATGAATTGCATGGTGTCGTAGATGGCCATACCTGCCGTCACTGAGCCACCGGGAGAATTAATATAGAGAGAGATATCCTTGTCCGGGTTATCAGACTCAAGGAATAACAATTGGGCAACAATGAGGTTGGCCATGTAGTCCTCGACCTGACCCACCATGAAAATCACTCTTTCTTTTAAGAGCCGGGAATAAATATCGTAAGCGCGCTCCCCTCTAGAGGATTGCTCTACAACCATAGGCACGAGACCACCGGCTGCCGAAGGGTCTGCTTGTGACCCTGAAGTCGGCATAGACCCGTTATAACCCCAGTTAGGACCTGAATTCATGTTTAGCTGTTCTCGCTGTCTTCCGCCTCAGACGATGGCGGGTTCATGATGTCTTTAAAAGACTTTGGATCGTCTGTTACTGTTGCGGCGCCCAAAACCGCCGCTGTGACAGCTTCTTCAAGAACCAGGCCTTCAACGTTTTTCAACATTTCAGCGTTACCGTAATAGTAATCAATTACTTGTTGGGGATCCTGATAGGAAGATGCAAGTAACTCGACCTGACTTCTTACTGCGGCTGCATCTGCCTTGATTTCGTGTTTCTGGATAATTTCGCCTACGACCAGCCCAAGTTGCACACGTCTTGTCGCCTGCTCTGAGAACAGCTCATCTGGCAAAGTCGACACTTCCGTACCCGGCGGCATCTGTTCAACCATTTGCTCTTTCTGTCTTTTTATCTCCTCTACGACAAGAGCGGCAGGAACATCGATCGGATTTAATGCAACAAGTCCATCCATTACCTGTGTCTTGACCTGACCATCAACGCGTTGCTTTAGTTCCCGTTCCATGTTTTTCAGGATGTCCGCACGCAGGCTTTCAATCGTGCCGTCCTCGATACCGAAACTACGGATGAGCTCCTCGTCCAGCTCAGGTAGAGCTGATTGCTTGACTTCATGGACTTTGATCTCGAACTCGGTGTCCTTACCGGCAAGATGGTCTGCCTGATAGTTTTCGGGAAAGGTCACCGAAATGGTTTTTTCATCCCCAGCAGACAGGCCCGTCAACTGAGACTCAAAACCTGGAATCATCTGATTGGAACCCAGCACCAACGGCGCTTTTTCTGCCTTACCCCCGTCGAACTCTTCACCGTCAATACGGCCCAGGAAATCGATGACAATCTGATCGCCGTCGCGGGACTCACGCTCGACGACCGAGTATTCGGTGCGCTGCTTACGCAGATTGTCGACCATCTCGTCGATATCACTCTGCTCGATAGTCACCTGAGGCCGCGTAACCTTGATACCGTCATTAAAGACGGGCTCGAATTCGGGATAAACCTCAAACGTGGCGACAAAACTGAAACCGGCCTCACTATCACCCTCTCCTTTGCTCTCGCCAGGTTCGATATTGGGCTGACCGGCAGGTCGCAGGTTTTCCTGCTGAACCGCGTCGTAGTAGGAGCGGTTAATCATCGAACCAAGCACCTCGCTGCGAACCTGCGGCTCGTAGCGTTTCTTGACGACTTTAAAAGGCACTTTTCCCGGGCGAAAACCATTCATTCGAGTGGTTTTACTCAGCTTTTGCAGCCGTTCCAGGACAGCGGAGTCGATGTCTTCTGAAGGCAAGGCGACAGTCATACGACGCTCGAGGCCCTGGGTGGTTTCTACTGATACTTGCATGCTTGCCTCTAATAACCCTGATGTGGGACGCTACAGCGCCTGACAGCCAAGTCAGTGCGTATGTAACTTCGTCAAAACTTGGTAATGTGCCTGTGTGTGGGCACGAAAACTGGTGCGAAAGGGGAGACTCGAACTCCCACGTCAAAGACACTGGTACCTAAAACCAGCGCGTCTACCAATTCCGCCACTCTCGCAGAGTAGTTCGTAAGCCGCCTATTATAACGGAAACCGAGCGCTGTGAAGCGGACATTACCTACTTCATACGAGGCAATGCGGAAGCGTTCGCGGGCGCAGCAGAAACCTCACCACGGCATTAGGCAGATGCCATTGTTCAGGCACTGATCTGGGTGGGGTGAACGACGGGATTCGAACCCGCGAC
>JBGCGC010000050.1:0-145589 GCA_045110475.1 Granulosicoccus sp. | reverse complement strand
TCGGCTACGAGCAGCCCACTTTTGGCCAAATTTTGCGCTCATTTTCGTCACTTAGCCAGCTAAACTCCTCAAATGAGCACAAAATTTGACTCAAAATTGGACTACTCTCGCTCGATCGCTTTCTACCGCGCAGACTCCTAGTCGTTATCAGACAAGGTGCGATGTGTGCCATCGCACATGGGTTGACGGGAGGATTGTCGACAGCCACAGAACGCAACCATGCCATCTTTCTCCGCCACATACTTCACCGGTGAAAACTCGCTGCCCTTATGGCTTCCATCGCAAAAAGGCTGATTGGCACTCTGGCCACAGGCACACCAGAAATAGCTTTTCCCTTCCTCGACGTCAACGCGGTAAGGACTGTTTTGCGTAGCTTTTCCATTACTCATTTGAAGCATATTCTCCAGTGATAGACGATAACCTCATCGATGCAGTGTACCGGAAGACTCTGCCGGGAGCAGACCTTAAGCGTTGCATCCGGTTATTACATCAGCATCAATCGTTAGCACCGATAATGCCGAGGCAGAAAATGAACAACATCAGCAAGCAAACTCACTAACTACGGTAAATCATGCCGCCAGTTCATCGCTGATACGTTGCCTGACTAATTCGTCGTCCACTTCTTCAAGCAACTGATCTCTATCCTTTGTCCACTCTGCCCTATCCAGCAACACGATGATGGGATGCAGTGCACTAGCCTTGAAAAACGGATCATCTATATTTCTGGCTGTGTTTTTACAGCTATTGACAATCCGCTGAAACTGGCCACGCTCGTAGTCGTCATCCAGTTGCTCAAGATAGAATTCAGCATAACGACATCGCGCCATCACGAGCTGTACTCGTTTGGCCTCCTCAATATTATCCTCTGGGTCGACACCTGGCATATCAAGCAGCTCAGCATCGTCATCCTCCTCCGGGCTGCCGATTGAACCTGCTACCGCACGGCTGGCCGCATTGGCACTATCAGGGCCTGGAACACGCTCGGGATTAACGGTATCTGTGTTGGCTTCAGCCACTGACACGCTTGCCGACACGCTCGGCGCAGAGCCTCCAGAGCTGGTGGCGCCCAGCAAATGCTCAAATTTTTCGTATTGCTTGAGTTTGCTGGCCAGCCAGACAATGACTATCGCCTCAATGATGATGATGAAAACCAGGGCACCGTTATCCATAGAGTTGTCACTGCAAAGGTATGTGGTTTAAGCCGTATGGCACTTTTACGGCGGCATGCGTTATTGAATCACAACTATTGAGCCTTGTGGCCGCTCCCACGCCTATTAGGCTCGTTTTGCCATCAAGTCATTTTCCACTTGACGGATGAAACATGCTGACTAGGAGTCTGCGCCGCCTCCGGCCGCGCAGGCTCCTACTCCTGAAACGCCTTGATCAGGACGCCAAAGCGCTGGGCATCGTAGCCTTCCACCCCTTCCAATATGCGGCAGACGTTCAAGCCATATGAGATGTGCGCAAAAACAGGATGATTCAGATCGCTGTCGGAGGTGTCATACAACACATCAAGCAAAGGCGTTGAGTCCTGAAACGATATTCTTACAACGCCAATATGCTTGCTCATGGGCACGACACGCTCGACAATCTCCAGACGCACTCTACCCAGCAGGGCCACGACATCGTCACCGGAAAACAGGGCAGGCAATTCCTGTCCCAGATAATCACGTACCAGCATGAAGCGACAGCTATACAACAAACCTCGCTGTACCAAACCGGAGAGCTCCAGCAACCGGTTCATTTCAACGGAGATATCTGCACATATTTTCAAACCCGTACCGTTGAGTTTGTCCGGTGATGTGCGAAGGTCTTCATGGGTGCAAACAACCAATTGCTGTGGCACAAACTCCGGATGTCCCAGTGTTGGCGATGCATTGGCCCCTTCGCGTTTTGTTTCGGGCGGATCAGGCACCAGCAGAACCTGCCCATAGCGGCTGTTGGTTTTGACCGCGAAGCGCACGTTAGGACCCAGGTTATCATCGTGGATATAGACATGAACAATGGCTTCATCCGCGGCCTTGACCGCTCGGGGTGCAACCTCACCGGGCGGCTCTTCGCGAAAGCCGGTGATACAGACGGCATGACGGCCATTACCGACCGAATGACCAATAGCCAGCACGGGATAACCACTGCGAATAAACGAGGCGCAGGTACTGGCGAAACGCTCTTTACTGAATCCGGCGTTGCGCGGAACATGGGCTGCGCGAATCGAGGCACCCGGTGGTTGGATGTCACCACTCATGGCAAACGGCGCCATGTGATAGCGCTTTATCGCTTCGAGCAACTGGATAATGGTAAGACCGTTAGACGGGAATACCCGTGCACCGGTTACTGCAGTCTGATGAGCCGCTTCAGTAATCTGGGCGGTTGTCGGTGCGCTATGGTCGTTGTCAAAACTCGATGCATGCAGCATGCTCCACAGGCCAACTGTTGCACAAGCGCCCACCGCGGAATCCTGCTGCTGCCATGCCAATCCCTTTACGCTCAGGCGAATACCAGCCAGATGACAATGATAGTCTCGTGATGGTGAGGTCACGCGACGGGTTTGACGCACCTCGTCCGGGTACCAGGCCAGCACTGTGCACCCCAGAGAAGCTGCTGAAATAGGACGAATAACACTAAATCCAAGATAAGAGTTCTGCAGATATTGCAGAGCCGAAGCGTCACCTGAAACCGCACGCGTAAAATACTGTCTTGTGATGGTCTGTGAGAAAAAATGAAGGCGCCGGCAGGTATTGGGATAGCCACGCGAACTTACGCTATAAAACGCAGCAAACTCGGAGAGATAATCCTTGTCAAAATAGTGTGGCTCAGCAAGGATGGTTTTTGCGTCCAGATCTCTCAGGTAGCAATACAGATAGCGCAATTGCCGCGAGCTGGGCAAATCGCTGAAATAATTTTCATCAAACGGATGAAACTCCAGACTGGCAGCTTGGTGCACGGAAACCGGAGAAAAAGATGCGCTAGAAGCCTAACGAATGGACTGACGCAGAATTTCGTCGGTGATCGGGGTCTCATAGGCACGTAACCTCGCCCCTATGCGTTGCCCGGTATTGCCCTCATTTGTCGATGAGTAGGCGCTGTTTTCCTCGCGTAATGTGTGCGTGTTGTCTTCGGTATCCGGCTCACTGCTTCTGGCGCTGTCCAGCGCGCGCGCAAGCTCCGGATCATTGAGAAAACTGTCCCAAAGTTCCTTGCGGGTTGCCCAGACGCAAGCCTGTTGATTGTCCATACAGTGACTGTCCAGTTAGGTCAAACGTGCCAAATCGCCTTGGTTGAAAAATACAACAATTGCGCCTTCTACACAACGGCCATTCTACGATGTGCTTTAAGGTGTGCTTTAACACACATGAAATCAAGCCATTTGTCTATATTTATCAAACTATGTGTCAAATTAATGGCGATTTAATGACTCCACGCCCGGTATTTTCCAGATCCGGCATCGCCCTGTCGGCTGCAGGACTCAAATTGGCGAACAACGTGCTTTTCAGACGATCAATATTAAGCTGCGATTCTGATTCGAGGAGCCGCTGACTCCACAGGGCCGCCACGCCGGCAACATGCGGCGCTGCCATGCTGGTACCTGAAAGCACGGAAAGACCACCATCGAGCCCCGCAGAGCTGATATCCACCCCTGGAGCGCTGACATCGGCGAAGGTATTGGAAAATCGCGCAGCACCAAAACCCCGATCGACAGCGGCGACCGATAAAATCGAGTCAGCAACCGCCGGTGGTGAAGTAGCGATGGTGTAGGTCGGTCGGCGACTTTCATTGCCTGCGGCGGCAACCAGCAAGGCGCCCTGACCGATATAGCTTAGCGCGCTAAACGAATCCCCCAGTTTTTCAAACATCTCCACATTTGCACTGTACGCCTGCAATCCCATGGATACGGCCGCCTTCAGATCAACATCCTGCGCTTTGTGCAGGTTTTCCACGTAGGCGGTGAAATCGATGCCTAATGACATCGAAATGATGTGGGCACCCTGCAATGAGGCCCATTGAATGCCCTGCACGATCGCGGTCGTCGAACCCGACCCCTGATCTGTCAGTACTTTGCCGATGATAAGCCGATCGATATTAGTGGCTATGCCAACGCGTGTGCCGTTGACCTGCCGCCCTGCGATAGTGCCAGCGCAATGGGTACCGTGCCCGTTACCATCATCAGCAGAAGCATCTGTCGTGAAATTCTGCACAAGCAGCGAAACACCATCAAATGCCTGATGCGAACTAACTATGCCGGTATCCAGCACAGCGACCCTAATTCCCTCGCCAGTAAACCTCGATCGGTCTGCTTCCACGGCTTCTACGCCCCAGGCGACCTTACCCGGCTGCTTTGCAGAATCGGCTGATTCGCTGGCAGTCTCAGGCGCAATCAGACACATCGGCATGGCAGGTGTCACCGATACCGTTCTGGAATCGTTGTTCAAGTCGGCGATTTCCTGCGGCTGCCCCTTGATATGTTCCACTTTCCATGAGTCCTGAGCCTCGGCGGCAAGCCCTTTTATCAGTTCGCCGGTATCAGCACCCAGACCTGTAGCAGGCCCACGAGAACGCGTACTCATGGGGCGTGGAGATGTTATTAATGTGTACTCAAGTTCCATGACGTCCTCGATTCAAGTCCAGTGGATTCCACCGCTATGCACAGTCAGCTTTAAAGCATAACGCAAGTCCTCGTGGGCCATGCGGGTAATTACAGTAAGTATATACAGTCTATATTTCAGGTGTCGTTTGGAGGACCACGTTTGGAGAGGGTGGTTACAATGCGGTACGCGGTCATGGAGGTATTACCGCCTGTGTCATCAAGGGCGGTGCGATTAAACTCGGCGATACGCTACAAGCAGTATCCAAATAGCAAACGAACCGGGCCAACAGGTTCAGTCCAGACCTATCGAGCGCTCCGGCTGCGCAAGTAGCGAACCAACGGCAAGCTCAGCATCCCCAAGGCGGCAAAGAGTAAAAAAAGCGCGATGGGATGCCCGGTAAAAAACGCAGAAAAACTGCCGTCAGTGATGATAAGCCCTTGCCTGAGGCTAATTTCAAGCGTCGGTCCCAGCACCATGCCGATGACTAGTGGCGGCATCGGGAAACCTCGACGCCGCAGTAAGAAACCAACGACTCCTGCGCATACCATGATCAGCAAATCGAAAGGATTTCCACGAACGAAATAGACACCGACTACACACAGAATGGAGATAGCCGCGAGCATGAAGCTTTCGCGCATTTGCAACAACGGGGCGGCAACCTTTGACACCAGCATGCCAAGCGGCAATAACAGGATATTTATGATGAGAAAGCCGGTGAATATCGCCGCGATCAAAACCGGGTTGTCGGTCATTAGCCTTACGCCCGGAGACACGCCATGCAGCGTAAGCGTTGCCAACATCACGGCCGTGACCGCATCGCCCGGAATGCCCAGTGCCATCGTCGGTATAAGTGCTCCGCCAGTCACTGCATTGTTGGCAGCTTCTGAAGCCACGAGGCCATCCGGTTCCCCTTTGCCGAAGCCTTCCGCATTGGGAGAAGAGCGCCGCGCCTCTGCGTAAGATATGAAGGCGGCAGTAGCTGCACCTGTGCCCGGTAGCACACCGATCCCACAGCCAATGGCTACGGATTTCACCAGATTACCCAGCCGACCTTTCCACTGTGCAAACCCAGGCAGAATGATACCGCTGAACTGTACCAGTGCTTTGGCGGTGTCTACTTTTTGGGACACACGAGTAAGCACCTCGGACAAGGCAAAGACCCCAATGACCACTGCCAACAGATTGAAACCTGATATTAGCGGGAAGTAGCCAAAGGTAAATCGTGCCTCACCCGTAATCGGGTCTCCTCCCACGGTAGACAGGAAAAGTCCCAGCATACCGGCCAGCAGACCTTTAATCAGGGAGCCCTCGGATACCGAAACAATACAGGTTAACCCAAGAAGGATGAGCGCAAACGTCTCGATCGGTCCGAAGTTAAGCGCAAACGCCGCCAGTTGAGGCGCAGCAAAGATCAACAACAGCGCTGATGCCAGACCCCCACAGACCGAGGCCACGGTGGACCAGCCAAGGGCGATTCCTGCCTCTCCACGTTGCGCCATCGGATAGCCATCAAGGCAGGTAGCGGCTGACTGTGGCGTTCCCGGGGTATTGATGAGTATGGCTGATACCGAACCGCCATATACCGATCCCGCATACACGGCAATCAACAACAGAATGGCTGGCGCTTGCTCCATCGTGAGTGTGAATGGCAGAATCATGGCGACCGCCACCGTAGAGCCAATGCCTGGCAATGCCCCCATCACGATCCCGAGCATAGTCCCCAAAACCAGCACGGCAATACCCTGAGCGCTGAACAATACCAATAGCGCTTCAGGAATCGAACTCAGCACAACGGTTGTTCACTATCGGTAAAAGAGCACAGGTTTGCAATCATCATATCCACCAGAAATACGGGGATACCGGCAACGGCATGGTTAAAAGATGATTGAACAGAATGACTAACGCACCCGGCACCATGACGGCGAACAGTGATATGGCAATCGTTTGCCGCTGCCCGGTAGCAACAAGAACCAAAACCGAAAACACCACAGAGCTGAAGAAAAAACCCGCGACCGGCATGCACTGAATATAGGCAAACAAGCCCACTGAAACGACCACCACTGTCAGCCATTGGCTGGACGCCTCTTTGTCAGTGGATAGCAAATCATCAATTACCGACAACAACGCCAGAACTATCCAGCCTCCCAAAATGATCCGGGGAAAAAACACCGGGCTGAATGCTCCACCCAAATCAGCGTAAGTGGCACCTGACGTTGTCGCAAACAAGGCGCAGCCAACCATTAACAAGCTTGCAGACAGCCATGCACGCCGCATGGCAGATGCCGGTTGCTTCATGTGCATTCGAGCAAGCCATTGTTGGCAGCAACAGGCAGCACTTGCGCTACCTGTTGTACGGCGAACTTACCGCCCACCGATTCTCAAGCCAGTACCTGTTTTACAAGCCAGCGGCATCGATGATCAACGAGTTGGACTCGTATTGCGCCCGAAAGAAGGTGTCAAATTCACTGGCATTCTTGAAATCAATAACCGTACTGGTATTGGCTGCGAACTCCTGAAAACCATCAGAGTTTACTGCCATCTCGCAAGCTGACGAGAGCTTGTCAGCCACCGCAGCGTCCAGACCTGCAGGGGCAAACAAACCACCCCACAGATAGAGCTCATTCAGTGGTGGATTGATGCCCACCTCAGTAGCTGTTGGCACGTCGGGGAACGATTCGAGGCGTTCGTTGTTAAAAACCATCAATGGCCGGAAATCGCCCTTCGTCATCAGTATTTCTGTATCTCCAAAAAACTGGATAGTGCCAGCGGCCATAGCCTGCAGGGCAGGCCCTGAACCCTGAAACGGCAAATGCTTCAGATTATCAATGATGCCCAGACCTTCAAACGCTGCGACTGTGGTCAAGTGCGTCATGGCACCCGGACCCGATGAACCAAAGATGTACTTTCCAGGCTCGGCATTAACTGCAGCAACAACATCATCCATGGTCATAAAAGGACTATCGGCGTTGACAAACAA
The DNA here is from genome assembly GCA_045110475.1 of Granulosicoccus sp. Lineage (GTDB taxonomy): Bacteria > Pseudomonadota > Gammaproteobacteria > Granulosicoccales > Granulosicoccaceae > Granulosicoccus. Next base: position 138,026 of record JBGCGC010000050.1, on the reverse strand, counting down.
AATGGTGGGTGACGCCGCAACCGAGCAGATCGGTGTCCAGCTATCTACGCCATAAGGCACATCCTTTATCTGCGGCTGTATGGTTGATACTGTGATGGACCAGTAGCCCAACTGATAACCATCGGGCTTCTGCTGAGCAAGCGCTGCAGCACCCACAGTACCAGAGCCTCCGGCCATATTCGAAACATAGGCGTCGCCTCCAATGGCTTTTGCAAAATGCGGAGCAAATCCCCGCAGCAGCAGATCGGTTCCGCCACCGGCATTAAACGGGGCAACAAGATTGACAGGGCGTTGTGGAAATTCATCAGCCTGGCCGATGCTTGAGACACTGGCCATGAGCGTCAGTGAGGAAACGAGGCAGGCGGACTTGAAAAGACGGTTCATAGTGTTGCGTTCGGTGGATAAGTAGATCTAGAGTCCCCGAACTCGAACACACTGTCAATAGATGACGCTACAAATTAGTGCACAGAGCATTGTCTATGCGTGTGCACTACCCTGTTGTTCGAGTGACTTGTGATTCATAAGCGCCTCATCGAAAGTGAATACAAAGGCACGTGTTCAGCCTCCCCGAAACATCAAAACGGGCAGGTACTCTTGGTGCGAGAACTACTCTGGCGCAGTGACCTCGACAATAAACGAGGCATACCAGGCCGCCAGATCCTTGATATCCGAATCTGAAAGATTCTGCGCCATCAGACTCATGCGCCGATCCTGGCGAGCACCCGATCGAAAATCCTTCAGACTTTTCTCAAGATACAGCGCCGATTGACCTGCCAGATTGGGGCTCTCCGGATCATTGGCCATCCCCATCTTGCCATGGCACACCGAACACTGACGTGCCAGTGTCTGACCATTGGCAGGATCAGCCGCGTGAGCCTGTGTTGTTGCAATACACGCAGATGCGCCAGCCCAGAAGGCAAGCAGGTAGGCTGGTTTCATAGCTATCCCGATCGATATCAAAAAAAGTGCGATAGGAGAAGAGGCCGAAGCCCCTTCTCATGAACCTTACCCTTTCTACTCTTCCGAATAGGAGATACGGTAAACCGCGTTGGCAAAATCGTCGGATACAAGGATAGAACCATCACGCATCATGGCGACATCCACCGGACGGCCATCATACTCACCGTTCTCATCAATCCAGCCTTCTGCAAACGGCTCTGTGCTAGCGTTGCCTTCCTCGTCAATGAAGGTCACCATGACACGAGCGCCTATCGGTGTGGTTCTGTTCCACGAACCATGCTGAGCCGAAAAGATCGCATTCTTGTATTTTTCCGGAAACATGTTGCCTGTATAGAACGACATGCCTAAATCGGCCGCGTGAGCGACAGTTTCCGTTGCTGGCATCACGACATCAACAGGCACTTCTTCGTTGGCATATTCATTGGTGCGCGTCGAGCCACCTCCGTACCAGGGATGGCCAAAATGCTGACCCGCCTCAGTCTGTCGGTTGATCTCTCCTGGCGGAATGTCATCACCCATACCATCCACTTGATTGTCAGTCCACCACAGCTCACCCGTAACCGGATGAAAGTCATGGCCCACTGAATTGCGAACGCCGTAGGTGTAAACCTCTCGATCCGAACCATCACGGTCCATGCGAATGATCCCGCCTATGCCTGTCTCGTTATAGAGGTCCAGTTTTTCGGGTGGTGCAACGTTGAAGGGCTGGCCCAGCGAGATATAGAGTTTGTCATCGGGACCGACCTTGATTACTCGGGCAGTATGGTTAAAGCTCTCTTCCTCAACAGGAATAAGCTCACCCTGAGGCACGATGGGCACCGCAACAACGTCTGGACTTTCATGGAAGAACTCTGCAGCAGGAAACATCAGAACGCGATTACGTTCTGCGATAAACAGAAATCCGTCTTTTGAAAATGTAACACCGTTGGGAATATCAAATTCCAGTGATGGTGCAAAGTCCTTGACCTCATCAGCAACACGATCACGATTACGATCCATGACCGCCCAGACCTTGTTCTTTTTGGTGCCTACAAAGAGTACCGTGCCCTGAGGGGCCATCGCCATATGTCGTGCATCAGGCACCAGCGCGTAAAGATCTATTTTGAAACCCGGTGGCAGAGTGATACCGGCAAGGACATCTTTTATAGACCCTGCCATTGCATCGCTTTGATCAACAACGGTGTGTTCGGTGGTACCAGTAACCTTGAACGATCCCAGCTTGTCCAGATTGGTCTCTGCTATTGCCGTGCTTGATACCAGTGTGCACGCTGTTGCCAGCGTAATCAGATACTTCATATCTCCTCCAGATGCGTCTAGCTATTTTTATCAAGTTAACGATCACCGAGACGAGTTGAAGGTCTGTAATCTCCAGATACCCCCGTTTGTGACAGGGAAAATCCAGTCATTGTCTAGCGACTGATCCACGCGGTGAACGCAGACTGTGTTGCCAACTATTCACTCATCCCGCCTTGAGGTTAACCAAAGAAAAACAAACAATCCAGTATTTTGTGGTTTGTTTCTCTCGTACGGTGAAATTTCAGAACAATTGGCACACCAATGCCGCCGATAAAACAGACAATTCCATTCTGGATCAGCCACCTCCCTATAATTTCCAAAATTTAATTCAACTATTTAATACTGTTTGCGTTTTTAAAGTTATTCCGAGCTGCCCGTTCAGGACTAAGTCCACATGCCGTTCGTACATGAAATATATCTGACCTTTACGTACCAGCGAGAGCACGCCCCTGATGAGCCACATCATTGAACTAGCCGACCTGAAAAAGAATTATGCGCTTGCAAGCACGGAGGTGACGGTGCTCAACGAGCTCAACCTGACCGTAGAGGCCAGGGAGCGTGTGGCTATTATCGGGCCGTCCGGCTCCGGCAAGACAACCTTGCTATTGATACTCACGGGCCTGGAAACACCGACTGACGGCACAATATCCATCGCAGGCAGACCCTTGAAAGGTATGAGCGGTGACGATCGTGCGGATCTTCGACGTGAACACATCGGTATTGTTTTTCAGTCGTTTCATTTGATTCCCAGTCTGACGGCACGTGAAAACGTCGCGCTGCCTCTGGAAATTGCGGGCTTGGGAAACAGCAGAAAGCGGGCGATGGACATGCTTGACAGGGTTGGGCTTGCCGCTCGACATGATCACTACCCTGCTCAGCTATCAGGAGGTGAACAACAACGTGTCGCCATAGCCAGAGCCCTGGTCCATGAACCCGAACTTATCGTCGCTGACGAGCCTACCGGTAACCTGGACGAAAAAACCGGCGAACTGATCATGCAACTGCTATTCGATCTTAACAGGGACAGCGGCACCACCCTGCTTCTTGTTACACACGATACCGAGCTAGCCAATCGGTGCGACCGAACACTTCGACTCCACGATGGCAGCCTGCATGAACAGGGTGGAAGCCCCCATCTGGCGGCGGTACGCTGATGATCGCCCTGCCCGGATTCATGCTGCGAGACTTGCGAGGCGCAAGCAAGGTACGATCGCTTTGGGTGTTCGGGGCGTGCCTGCTATTAGGTATCGCCTTGATAGCGGCCTGCGGCAGTTTGTTGCAACTGGTACGTGATGGCTTCGAACAACAGGAACGCAATCTGTTCGGTGGCGATATCCAGATCAGCCAGCGACAGGCAATAACCGGGGAGCAACAAGCATGGCTGACAGAAAACGCTAACGTCTCCCTGCTGCTGGAACTGCGCACCATGATGGGCACCGAAGGCGGAGATTTTTCGGTGGTGGAGTTGCAAAGCGTTGATGATGCCTACCCGTTATATGGCAACGTGTTGCTTGCACCAAACATCAGCCTTCAGGAGGCTGTAAGACAATCCGACGATGGTGTATGGGGGGCGGCATTTGATCCTGCACTGGTACAGCAACTGTCACTGGAAGTCGGCCAGCGCGTCACCATCGGTGATCTTGAGATAGAACTCAGGGCGATGATTCTGGAGCAGCCAGACAGAAGCCTCAGGGCCGACTTTCGTGGCCCACCCATGATCGTCGACGAAGGCGCACTGCGCGACAGTGGCTTGCTACTACCTACCAGCCTTGTTGACTATGACTATCGCTTGAGAGTCGAGGGCGATCCAATAGCATGGCGAGAACGCCTGCGCGACACGTTCCCCGACGCCAGTTGGGAGGTTCAGACGGTAGAAGAGCGTGGCGAATTTATCAGCAGGCGCCTCGATCAGGTTGCCTCTGTTCTGTTATTGATAGGGTTCAGCACCCTACTGATAGGTGGACTGGGCGTTGCAAATAGCGTCGGGGCGTATCTACAGACAAAGCTGCGCACAATAGCCACGTTACAATCCCTTGGATCGCGCGCGCCACAGGTTGCTTCTGTCTATATCGGGCAGATTACCTTGCTGGCAGCTATCGCAAGCACAGCGGGTGCGTTGCTGGGATCGAGTGTTGCCTGGGTAGCAGCTCAGTCCCTGAGTGAGCGCCTGCCTATTAACCCTTCGTTGCATGCACTAATGCCGCCTACCCTACTCGCTATCGTTTTGGGAATTTGTACAGCGCTCGCTTTTACCTTGCCTACACTGGGTCGCACGCTTAACATGCCCACTGCCTTGCTGATCAAGGGTCTGATCAGTGAAAGCAGTAAAGTACCCGGCACCTATCGCTGGGCTACAGTCCTGATTGGTGTGGTCGGCCTGATACTACTGCTTGTATTTGTACCTGAACCACTAATAGCCGCAGGATTTGTTGTCTGCATCGCTCTGCTTCTACTGCTCCTGGACAGCCTTGTGTATTTGATTAGGGTGGGGGCTGAAAAGCTCATGCACATGCGGGTTCTGGATGGCCACTTTGCACTTCGGCTGGCCATTGCAGGGCTCTACCGACCGGGCGCATCGCTTAGACCCATGCTGTTGTCACTGGGAACGGCATTGACGCTGCTGGTAGCCTCGGCTCTGATTATTGCTTCAACGTTTCGCACACTCAATGATACCGTCCCACAGCGTGCCCCATCGCTGGTTCTGTACGATTTGCAAAAACCTCAGGTCGAAGATTTCAACACCAGTGTAGCTGAGCTGGAAGGGTATGAAAGTCACGCCATTGCGCCGCTGGTTCTCGGCAGACTTACCAGCGTAAACGGTGAAAGCCTGACTGACAGCGAGGTCGCCTCCCGGGCACTCGAAGCCAATGACGAGCACAAGTTAAGTTACCGGCAGCAAAGCATCGATAACACAACAGTCGATCGCGGACAGTGGTGGCCCAATGACTATGTTGGGCCACCACTGGTTGCCATGGAAGATCGCGAGGCAGATCAACTGGGACTGAAGGTTGGTGACGCCCTTGAATTCACGATCATGGGTGAGCCGATTGTGGCAGAGTTATCTGCTATCTACTCGCAGGCCAGATTTGAGACCAGCTTCTGGCTGGAGGCGGTTTTCACCGACGACATTCTTGACCCTTTCATTACGCGCTACATCGGCAGCGTCATGCTTGAGCCACAATTCGACATAGCAGCACAGTCAGCGCTGGGGGAGTTCTTTCCCAATGTAGTCACGGTACGTACTGCCAAGATACTGGAGTCGTCCCGCTCTATCCTATCCAGCGCAGGGCTTGCCATGGTGCTGATTGCAGCAGTTAGTCTCAGCGCCAGTGTGCTTGTCATGGCGAGTGTTGTGGCAGTTAATCGCCAGCGCCAGGTCTACGAAGCCTCGATCATGCACGCTATGGGAACACGCATGAGTGTTGTCATGAAAAGCGTGGTGTTTGAATATCTTCTGCTTGCTGTGGTGCTGTCGGTGTTTGCCATGATAATCGGCGGTGCTTTGGCGCAAGCGCTTCTCACGCTTTGGTTAAAGCTTGATAGTACCGGTAGTGCCTGGGCCGGCGCAGTCGTCGCTACTGGTGCAAGCACCTTATGCCTGTTCGCTGGTGCCTTATGGCTGGTATCCACGTTAAAAGTGTCGCCTGCAATACTACTCAGACGCGCTCAGTAGGATACCAGACACCAGATCTTTTCAAGGCTCTAAGGGGCCTGACAGTGGCAGGCCTATGCTATTTTGAAGTGATAGTCTGGAAGGGGCGAGGGCGTCGAGCCATCAGGCAAGCCATCAAGCCTAGAAAGATGAACAGCGATATCGCACCTCCACTGCTGTTAGCAGAAGACTCTGTAGTGGCAGAGGTTGTCATGTTTGAATCTGTCTGATTTTCGTTTTCACCGCTGATGGCAGTTTCACTGCCTGCCCTGTCGGCGCCTGTCTCTGTCTGTGTCTCTACCACTTCTACTTCGCCTTCAGGCGGAGTTGTTTCAACAGGATCAATAAGCTCTTCAGCTGTGACGGACAGACTGATAGACAACGAATTGTCGGCCTGATTTCGGTCAGTCTGGTCTGCTCCGACACTGATAACAACCTGTGATTCTGATAGTTCTGCAGTAGCACGAAGGTTAACAGACAAATTCACAGACTCACCGGCGGGCAGCTCTGGCACCGAACACTCAATGCCCGTTACCGTACTGCTGCACACCGATTGATCAGCAAGCTCCAGCCCAGCCGTCGGCAAAGAAACAAGCACGACGACACCTGTTGCCACATCGCTTTCTACAGCGTTGCCCACCGTAAGAGAGAGCTCCACCGTATCACCTACCGTTGGCTGCTGATTATCAACGCCACCGTTCACTCTCAAATCAGGATCGGAATTCTCATCCTCGGTTGCTGATAGCTCAAGGGCTTTCCAACGTCCTCGCGCAAATGCAAACTCACCGTTCTCTGGTATCTTGCCATTGGAATTCGCCAATGATTCAACCGCGATGACCGCTCCGGCCGGCACGCTTATATCAGCGAACTCATGGCGTACCTCCGCGAAAGGCTCTCCGACCTCTGGGTTACTGACCAGCCCGACAATCTCACCGTTGATGGACAAACGATAATCAGCCTCACCATCGTTCTCGGCAAAAGCAACCAGCGTAAACTGATAAAGACCTGGCTGTCCGTCAAAGACAACCTCTGCCTTGGCAAACCGGTCCCGGTATTCAACCACTGCCGCATCAATGCCAAGTGCCTGTCTGTCACTGTCTACATAGTAGGGGACATCACCGGCATTGATATTCGGGAAATCCGTGATAGCCAAATAGCTGAAGGTATCAGCATGGATGTAACTGGAAAGCAACAAGGTCGTGCCTATGAGCACTCGTTTGGACAGGTTTATGAATCGCATCATTGGGCGTTGAAACACTCGCTGTGGTTACCGAAAGACAGAACACATTCGCTCTTGTGAGCGCTTTGAGTCTGCAAACCGCAGGCCACCATCCTTAACCTGAATTATTCAGAAAGCCACGGCGACGCCCAGTCCAGGCTAATGAGCAAGCTACTTGTGCGGACGACCAGCTTTTACCTGCACCATCCCCTTATGCACTCGTGACGGATACATTTTCAATGCGCGTGTAACGGGTGCGGCCCTGGCTTCTCCGGTAACGGCATCGAAAAGGCCCTGATGCAGCGGGCATTCGATATGGCGGCCGTCAAAATATCCATCACACAGATTAGCTCCAGCATGCGTGCAGCGTGCATCGCTAACCGTAACGCCGGCTTGTGTATCGTATACTGCCAGAAGCCTGTTGTTAAAAGAGACAGGGGTTACGTCGTTCTCTTCGAGAGCGTCTACAGCCACCAGATCACACCATTCACCATGGTTCACTGGTGATCCAGGCTTTCTGAAGCAGGCCGATTATCGCTGCGAGGAGTACGGCCACCAAGCAATTGCGACACGATGTCACGGTGAGCTCCGACGTAACCATCATTTTCAGTGTGTACGTAGCCATCAAGCTTACGATTCAACCTCGGCAAGGCATGAAAAGGTACAGAAGACGCGTAGTGATGTTCGGCATGGTAGTTCATGTTCCAGCACAGAAAACGCATGGGCCAACTCACTAGGTTGGAACGTGTGTTTACCTTCATATCACTGACCGTGGGACGACCGACATGCTCTGTCATTCTTATCGCCCGCATTACCGGCTCTCCAAGAACCACTGGCACAAACCAGTACCAGATGGCCACCGTACTCTGAAACGCCATGCTTAGAACAACAATCAAAATATAGAATGCCACCATCAGACGTGCTTCCAGCACAATCGTCTTTCTCTCCTCATTCGGGATAAAACGTTTTTCCTCTGTACTCAACTGACCATAGGCATGACGAGCCAGTTCGCTAAGCTTTGCTTTCCAGTATGGGATGGAAGATAAATAATAGAAATAGCCTGCCAGTGTGCGCGGCAGCTCTATCAACTCGGTATCGTGTCCTTTAATCTGGGTATAGGTATGGTGGTCGCAATGCTCATATCGAAAAAACCGATTGGGTAACATGATCACAAGACCACAGATATTCCCCACAAAATCGTTTAACCAGCGTGTCTTGAACGCTGTGTAATGACAGCATTCGTGCTGCAGGGAAAAATGATGTACCAACACAACGCCATGTATAAACATGGCAGGCAGCATTAACCAACTGCCCTGCGAAAGCCAGATGCCAAAGCCGGTGAATCCGACAAGACACACCCAGAGCGCCAGTCGCAAAAGCGCTGGCTTATCGGAGCGTCTCATCAGTTGCTTAAGTTCACGGCGCGTTAGCGCCCCCTCTTCGAGAGCTTGCGTCAAAGGTGTTAAAACAGGTGCATTCACTGTATTTCGGATTTTTCCAGTTTACGAAACAACAAAGACAATCCAAAGCAGATAATGAAATAAAACACAGCAGTCGTAATCCACGCCTCAAAGATTGCACGAGTCGAGGCAACCAGCTCTACTGTCTTGAAGGTCAGCTCCTGCACAGAGATCAACGAAATAATGGAACTATCCTTGATTAGTGAAATGAACTGATTAGCCATTGGTGGCATGACTTTCTTTAATGCCTGCGGTAGAACGATAAACCGTAACTGATCACTCTTGCTCATACCAATGGACTGCGCAGCCTCGTGCTGCCCCTTGCCAACCGACTGGATACCTGCCCTGACAATTTCACCGACAAAGGCACTTTCAAACAAGGCGAGCACAATGACGCCAGAGATCAACGATGGAAACCGTCGCATATCTCCGAAAAAGAACTCCCAGATATCTTTTTCTTCCTGCCGCGATATGGCACGCGCCCAATCTTCAATGGCAAAAGCGGTAATGAGCTGTTCTGATAGAAAGAAGAAAAAGATGAAAATGACGACAACAGGCGGTATGTTGCGTAGAACTTCGAGATAGGTTCTTGCCAGCATACGCACGGCAAGATTTTCAGAGCATCTGGCAACACCCAGGATCACTCCCAGTATTAGCGCAAGAACACTGGCATAGATACTCACGCGTAGCGTGGTTATGACACCCTGTAAAAGTAGGTTGGCGACCCAACGCCCGGATTCTTCATCAAACCGGAGAATGTAATTAGGAATGATGTCCCATCGCCACTTATAGTTCAGTGTGCCATCAATCCGATACCAGACCAGCCATGCCAGCGCAAACATTCCCAACAGAAGTACAAAGTCAAACCAATGCAGTTTTTTTAACTTTGCTAACAAGTGAAGGGCCTTTTCAAACAATCTGTCGCTGTGGAACCACGAACATCAAACTCCATGAAGATCGTAGTGTACTCAGTGAGCCTTCCAGAAGAAGGCCCACCGACAAGAGTTTACAACGGTACGTTCGGATCTACTCAGGGACTTGATCTTCCCATTCAACACCACGGAACCAGTAGTCGTTGCGTGCCTTCAACCAACCGTTGCGCGTATTGATGTTGATCCAGTTGTTGAAGAAGTTAAGGGCATCAGGATCGCCCTTGCGTAATCCGAACGACTCACCCGTTGCCGAAAAAGCGGTATCGAATGGCACGTTCAGCACCTCAGGGTAGCGACGAGCCTCAGAAGATGGCGTGGGCTCGGATGCCATGGTAGCGTGTGCCTTGCCGTTTAATACTTCCTGCGTTGATGCGCCATCCTCATCGAACAGTAAAAGTTCGGCTTCGGGGAACATTTCTGCAATAAGCGCTGCCGGAGTTGCCCCGCGCCGTGCAGTGAAGGTCACATCAGAACTGTTGTAGTCTTCCAGACTCATGCCTTCTGTCATTTTTGTGTTGGCAAGGATGGTCAAGCCGGAGTAGGCATACGGATCAGTGAAGTTTATCGTCAGATTGCGCTGTGGGGTCGTTGTCATACCACTGATAATGACGTCAAACTTGCCAGCGACCAGCGCCGGGATGATTCCATCCCACGCAGTAGGGATAAACTCTGCTTCTACACCCATGTCCTCAGCCAGCTTGTTGCCGACATCAAGTTCAAAGCCGATGAGTTCACCATTTTTATCACGCATGGACCAAGGCTTGAAGATAGACAAGCCAATCTTGATTGCACCACGTTTTTTTATCGCCTCAATGGCGCTATCGGAGGAGAGCTCCTGGCTGGCTTGTTGGGCAAGAGCCGGGGTTGTAAGCGCAGCCACTATTGTCATCAGCAACGCTATGCTGCTTGTACGCCATGTCTTATTCATATCACTTGTCCTTTCGGGTTAAAAGATCGGGTTGTCACAGCTTGTAAATATTTATCGCAGGATGCGACACCAGGTTTTCGGATTGCATCACGAATTCGCAGCGTAACGGCGCTCCACCAGTGAAACACCCACAGAGAGGATGAGCGTTACGACTAGGTATACCGCGGCGATGGTAAACCAGATCTCAAAACTCATGTACGTGTCAGAAATGATGTTGCGCCCTATTGTTGTAAGCTCAGCAACAGCGATCACGCTGACAATAGCCGAACTCTTTATCATGTTTACAGCCTCGCCGGTCAATGGCGGCAGCATGAAGCGAACAGATTGCGGCAGGATGATGTACCGGTAAATCTGTGTATTGGTCATACCGATGGAACGGGCACCTTCCCACTGCCCGATCGGCACTGCATTGATACCCGCTCTGAATATCTCGGAAACCATTGCACCGTGATAAACAGCCAGACAGAGTATGCTCGCCCAAAACCGATCAAGATCGAAGATAGGACCCAGCACATAGTAGAAGAGGTAAATGAGCACCAGCAGCGGCATGTTGCGCACAACTTCCAGAAACACGATAGCCAGGCCTTTACCGACAACAAGGTTTGATAGTCGCAGCAATGCAACGATCAGCCCTAGCGCAATCGCAATCGCAAAGGCCAGAATTGACAGCTCTAGTGTCTTCATCAGTCCGATACTTATTTCACCCCACTGAAACCCATCGTCGCTAAGCGTGTAGAAATACTGGGGCACTCTGTACCACTGCCAGTTGTAGCCCATCGCCTGCGCACCGCTATAGGCCGAATACGCAATAAATCCCACGACCAGCAAATACAAGGACACCGACACCGGCGCAGACTGCCTGAACCGGGTAAAAAACGGTGGTCTGGGCATCGTGTATTGGGCCATTGCCTCGTTCACGTCTAATGAACCAGGATCTGCTTCAGAAAAGCACGGCAGCGTTCGGTTTCTGGCTGCGTAAAAAATTTCTCTGGTGGTGCGGTTTCGACAATTTCTCCCTGATCCATGAAAACCATCGTGTCGGCCACCTTTCGCGCGAAGCCCATTTCATGAGTCACACAAACCATCGTCATGCCGGTGTCTGCCAGATTCACCATGACATCCAGTACCTCGTTGATCATTTCCGGATCGAGTGCAGACGTTGGCTCATCAAACAACATCACGCGAGTTTCCATACATAAAGAGCGCGCAATGGCCACCCTCTGCTGCTGACCACCCGATAGCTGACTGGGGTATTTGTCCGCCTGCTCGGGAATGTATACCCGCTCCAGATATTTACGCGCATTGCGCTCGGCCTCTGCCTTGTTCAGCTTGCGAACTCTGATGGGTCCGATGGTCAGGTTTTCAAGCACGGTAAGATGCGGGAAAAGATTAAATTGCTGAAATACCATGCCGACTTCCTGTCGTAGTTTGCGAATTTGCCTTGAACCTTCGAAAATCTCGATTCCATCGACCACCAGCCGACCGGCATCATGCGTCTCAAGCGCGTTGAAGCAACGGATAAGTGTGGATTTGCCTGAACCAGAAGGCCCGCAAACGACCACACGCTCACCTTGACTGACGGTCAAGTTGATATTTCTGAGTGCCTGAAACTTTCCATAGTATTTGTCCAGACCCGCTGCCTCGATAACAGCCGCTTGCGCTTGCGCTTTCACCATACGACAACGATAACATGTCATACCCGATCAAGATGTTGATGGGTGAAAACTCGGACCGTCAGGGTTCACACCGTCTGTGAGGTAACGGCAAGCGCCAGTCTTGCGCGCATATCCAGTGGGGCCCACTGCGTTGAATATCAGTCAATAATATGCATACACTGCAAGTAGTTGACACTTTCAGGATTTTTATAAAATGACTCGCATCCCTATTAAATTTTCTCGTACAACAGCTTGAACACGTCAACATCCAACGAATCAGACGGGACACAATCCATTGACTGAACACGAAGGTTCTGAACACCTCATCGGAAACGCAGTACGAGACCTGCGTGAAAATCGCTCGTTATCTGCCAGACAGCTTGCAGAGGTTTCCGGTATCTCTGCCGCGATGATCAGCCGCATAGAAAGTGGTCAGGTGTCACCCTCTATTGCAACAATGAGCGCACTGAGCGCAGCACTGGAAGTCCCTCTGACCAGTCTCTTTCGCGACATCGTGTCCGACAGGACAGACTTCACCCACGTAAAAAAAGGCAGTGGCGTTGTCTCCACTCGTATGATGGGGGATCATGTTCATCATTACATCAACCTGGCAGCGCACCGTCGGCGTGATCTGAACTTTGAAGCTCATCTGGTGACCATTACTGCGCAGAGTTGCGAGCCGCCGAGTTACGTCGGGCATGGTGTGCTGCTGATTCATGTCATCAAAGGCTCTGCGTATTTTACCTATGGTCGCCAGAATCTGTTGCTGGAGCAAGGTGACAGCCTGAGCATTGACACCGAGCTGACGCATGCCGTAACCAAAGTCCTGTCACCAGAATTCGTTTTCCTCTCCGTGCAGGCTGAAGCTCGCAGATAAGTGCGACTTCAGCGCTATGTGGTGGATTTACCCAAATTGAAGGTCAAGCAATTCCATTCGTCAGGGTTAATAGTAGACTATCGGCCTCTGATATCGTTTTCTGACCCATGCACCAGAATAGCTCCAGGATTATTCATGAAACACTGACCCTCACCTTAATGGGTACCGGGTCTTCAGGCGGTGTCCCACGTGTGGGAAACGTCTGGGGAGCGTGTGATCCGGACGAGCCTCGCAATCGCCGCCGTCGTTGCTCTTTGCTGATTGAAAGCGAGCAGCTTGATCGTAACACCGCGCAGGGCAAGACAACCGTTGTCGTTGACACGGGGGCTGATTTACGCGAACAACTTCTGACAGCCGATGTCAAGTCCATTGAGGGTGTGGTTCTAACCCATTCGCATGCCGATCATATTTTTGGACTGGATGACCTACGACAGATGGCGATAAACCTTCACAGACCTATCGACGTCTGGATGGACGAGCCTACGCGTGAAACGGTCATGGCCCCATTCGGCTACTGCTTTCATCAGGCACCCCAATCAAGCTATCCCGCTTTTTGCACTGAACACTTGCTTGTACCACACAAGCCATTCACTATTGACGGACCCGGTGGGGCATTGGTCATCAACACACTGATAGCGGAACACGGGGATATTAATGCGCTCGGTGTGCGCGTTAACAACGCAGTCTATCTGCCAGACATGAAACGCATAACGCATCCTGATTCCCTGCCACTGCTTTCTGATGTCCAGGTACTCATTGTTGATGCCTTGCGTTTCAACGCTCACCCTTCCCATATGAACGTGGATGAGTGTCTTGCCTTTATCGAGCAGGTTAAGCCCGAACGAGCCATTCTTACTAATATGCATGGTGATCTTGACTATCAAACCATCAAAGGCAAGCTGCCACCCGGTGTAGAACCAGGTTTTGATGGGCTGAAAGTTAATCTCTCGTCCTGAGCCCCAACAATCTCATGTCCATTCCTTTTTCCACAGTTGTCAAAGCCCTACCCGATACCATACCTTTCGTTGGACCGGAAACTCTTGAAAGAAAGTATCAAAAAACGTTTGTCGCGCGGCTTGGGGCAAACGAAAGTGCCTTTGGCATCAGTGCCAATGCAAGCCTGGCCATACAACATGCTGCTGAAACTTTGGACTGTAGCTGGTACGCCGATCCAGAGAACCATGAGCTACGCACCTTGCTAGCCAAAAAACATGGCGTAGAAATAGACAACGTGTGCGTGGATTCTGGCATCGATTCGTTGCTTGGACTTACCATTCGCATGTTTATAGAGCCCGGCACTTCGGTTGTGACTTCCCGTGGCGCTTATCCAACAGTTAACTATCACGCTAATGGATTTGGTGCAAATATTCACAGTGTTGCGTACAAGGATCATCATGAGGATCCAGTTGCTCTGGTAGATGCTGCGCATACTCATCATGCAAGGCTGATCTATCTGGCAAACCCGGACAACCCAATGGGTACCAGCCTGCATCCGAGTGCCATAGAAAACCTGCTGACAGAAATACCGAAGGATTGTCTTTTGATGCTGGACGAAGCCTATGTCGAGTTCATGGATCAGATGCCAACACTCGCTATTGACGTTGCCGACACCAGGCTCATCCGATTCAGAACGTTTTCCAAAGCCTATGGCATGGCCGGCATGCGCATAGGCTATGCTATTGCGCATACGGACATCATTGCTGGATTCAACCGCATTAGAAATCACTTTGGTGTCAATCGTCTTGCACAAATAGCGGCGGCGGCGTCCATAAAGGATGATGCCTTTATCCCGAAGGTGGTCGAGCTTGTCAAACACGGCCGGCAACGCATATATGAACTGGCCGATTCATTGTCTTTGGACTATCTGGAGTCGGCCACCAATTTCGTTGCGGTGGACATGGGTGACGCGGAAACTGCCAATGCGCTAATTGGCTCGTTGGCAGATGGCGGCGTTTTCATGAGAAAACCCATGGTAGCGCCACAGGATCGTTATATACGAATTGGTGTTGGCACACTGAACGAACACCAGCATCTTGAACGCGTACTGGTCCCGCTCATCAAGACCCGGTAGCTACCTCACTAACTATTTACCAACCGACTCTCCCTGTAGAATATATACAGGCCACTGGCGATGATCAACGACGCCCCGGCAAGCGTCCATCTGTCCGGCAATGCACCAAAAACAACAAAACCGAACAACGTTGCCCAGAGCAGAGAGCTATAACTGAACGGCACAACCAGAGACGCCGGTGCGTTTTTGAAAGCCCTGATCAGACAGAAATGACTGACACACCCAAGCAGCCCGACAATGGCCATCAAACCCCACTGATAACCCGTAGGTGAGATCCAGACAGTTGGTGCATACGCTGACATGACCATCGCACCTACCACACCGGAATAGAGTAGCGTCGTGGTTGGACTATCGACCAATCGCAGCTTACGCGTCATGATCTGATACAGCGCGTTACTGGCGGCCGCACATATCAGCAGAATATGGCCCAGCTGCGGAATCCAGCCAGTCGGACTCAAGCTACTGGTACTGCTCCCAATCACGTTACCAGACGTTTGCGGGTGCACGATAATCAAGGCCCCACAAAACCCCAGCAGCACACCGGTCAGTCGTCTGACACCGACACTCTCGCCCAACACCGGAATCGCAAGCACGGTAACAAAGATTGGTGATAGAAACATTATGGCCGTGGCAGTGGATAACTCAGTTGTTTGCAATCCCGAAAAGAACAACGACGTTGTTAGCACCAGACACGCAGAACGTAAAAATTGCAGTTTCACAGAACCGGTCCTGAACGAGGCAAGAAACCTTGCTCGCAGAAAAACCAGCAACCAGCTCATGTGAAAAAAGAATCGTGCCCACACGATCTGAAAAGGCGAAAAATCCTTCACCAGATATTTCACCACAGTGTCCATGGAAACAAACAGGCACATGGTCAGCAGCATCCAGAGAATTCCAGCTGCATGATTTTCCCGATTACTCATTTTTGTCCTGTAGTCTCTATGCTGTGGTCGATGTATCAGCCGGTTTCAGGCGGATGAAATTCATGAAACTGCTCGTGTCACCAGCTATTTGCGCGACTATAGTTGCGCAAACACACGACTCAGACGCTGTCAGGACTGGCATGACTATACTCTCTTGAACACACCCTTGGGAAAGCCTGTAAAAAAGCAACAATGTTGCCGTCGGTGTAACAGCATCGAAAATAACTAGCCTTCGTCCAAATCGTCAACAGCACTCACCAGCTTGATCAGGTACCCTTGTACTTCATAGTGGAACACTACGGAGCAGCTCACGCGTGTCCCCGGACCAGATTACGATCTTCTGTATTCTTGCAGTAACGATGATTCTGTTCATCTGGGATCATTGGCGTTACGATGTTGTCGCAGGCCTTGCTCTCATCAGTGCCGTGTATCTAGGGATAGTCCCTGTCGAGCACGCGTTTGAGGGATTTTCCCACCCTGCAGTTATCACGGTTGCCTGTGTACTGGTAATAAGTCAGGCGCTGCAATCATGCGGTGTCGTAGAGCTGTTTCTAAAGTATCTGGCCTATGCGCGCTCATCCATAACGACACAGGTTGCGGCCAACACCGCAGTAACGGCTTTCCTGTCCGCGTTCATGAATAATATCGGTGCGCTGGCACTCATGCTGCCCGTGACCCTTCGAGACGCACAGAAAGCAAAACGCCCAGCCTCCCGGCTGCTGATGCCATTGTCTTACGCTAGCCTGCTTGGCGGTCTGGTTACACTGGTAGGTACACCCCCCAACATCATCATCGCAACATTTCGGGCTAACAACGTCGGTGAAGCCTTCAGTATGTTCGACTTCACACCGGTAGGTCTGGTGGTTGCCGTGTTTGGTATCGTTTATCTGATAACCATCGGTTGGCGACTACTACCCAACCATCGCTCCAGCAACGATCCCGAGAGTGTTGATCAGTTTCATATCGCTCGCTATATAACCGAAGTACGCCTACCCGCAGATTCCCCGCTCATAGGGAAAACCGTCGGTGAACTTGGCACGCTGTGTGACAACGAAGTAACTGTCATGTTAATCATTCGCAATGACCGACGGCGACTGGCACCACAGGCAAGAGAACCTTTACAACCGGGTGATCTTCTAATTCTTGAGGGCCATAGCGCATCTCTGCAGCCACTTTTCGAAAATACCGGATTGGTTGAGGCCGGTGCAGAGCAGATAGATACAGAATGGCTGAAGTCACCGGATGTGCGGGTGATAGAAGCGGTTGTAATGCCTAATTCTGCGATAGAAGGATTGTCCATGCGCGGTATTGGTATGCACCAGCGCTTTGGCGTTAATCTACTTGCTTTGGCACGCGAGGGACATGCAGCGCGCACCAGACTAAAACACATTAAGTTCAAGACTGGCGATCTTTTGCTTCTACAGGGTGAAACGCGCGCTCTGGAAGAGCTTTGTCAAAGCCTGGGTTGTCTGGCCCTGAAGGACCGCGGCCTTGAGATCAATCCACGCCGTGGTGTATTGCTTATTCCCGGTGCATTTGCAATGGGTATCTTCGTTGCAGCCATGGGCTGGGTAGAAGTACAGATTGCGTTTGCCACCGTTGTAGGCGCATTGGTGCTCATGAAGATGATATCGCTACGTGTTGCGTATCGCAGCATCGAATGGCCGATCATAGTTCTACTCGGATTTCTAATTCCTCTGGGTGAAGCCTTGCAGACAACAGGTGCAACTGAGCTCATTGCACAGGGGATCGTCAATGTCGGTGATGACTTGCCACTGTGGAGTCTTCTCGCCCTGGTTATTGCAGTGTCGATGGTGCTATCCGATCTGGTGCATAACACTCCGACCGCTGTACTCATGGCACCGATTGCACTGAGTCTGGCGACCAAGCTCGGACTCCCCCCGGACCCATTTCTCATGGCTGTTGCCGTGGGTGCAGCCTCGCCGTACCTAACACCCATCGGACATCAATCAAATACGCTTGTCATGGGGCCAGGGGGTTACCGCTTTGGTGACTACTGGCGAGTGGGCTTGCCATTGGATATCGTCATCATTACGGTTGCAGTACCCATGATTCTATGGGTCTGGTTATGAGCTCACACAACCATTTATTGCTGCGACAATGGCATCCAGCCCATCAGTCAAGGCAGCCGGGCCAGGTTGCAAGATCAATGGTGATTTTATCTCTACGATCTGTTGATTTACCACCGCTGGTATAAGATCCCAACCAGAGCGGGCCATGATTTTTTCTGGACGAACTTTCTTGCCACACCAGGACGCAATAATGATATCCGGCATAGCCGCAATGACATCAGCCGACTGAACGATACGATCTTTGGCTTTGGATTCAACGGCAAGTCTATCGAACACATCAGTACCTCCTGCCACGTCTACCAGTTCAGACACCCAGTGAATACCGGATATCATCGGATCATCCCACTCTTCAAAATAAACTCTAGGCCGTAAGCGACCTTCGACACTTTTGCGGATCGTCTTCAGTCGTAATTCATAACCACTGGCTAGCTCTTCTGCTTGATCCGTACAACCCACCAGAGCGCCCAATTGCCTGATCATGGCCATAATGCCAGCAAGGTCACGCTGGTTATAGCCAATGACTGTCAACCCCTCTCGGAGCAAGGCCGCCACGATATCTGCCTGCAGATCAGAGAAGGTAAGCACGACGTCCGGATTGAGTGCCAGGATTTTGGGAATGTCTGCCGATGTAAATGCTGATACTCTCGGTTTTTCGCGTCGGACACCTGCCGGACGTACAGCAAATCCAGACACACCCACGATGCGATCCTGCTGCCCAAGCAGATAGAGTGTTTCCACGGTCTCCTCGGTCAGGCAGACGATACGCTCAGGCGGAAAAGTTCTCATAGGCTTGCTTGCAACACGGTTATGATGTCAGTCAAGGAAAACAGGACCCAGCCAGTCATGAGCCAGATACTTCTTATCGGTTACGGCGCTATCGGACAATTTGTTTTCGATGCTGTTCAGAATAGTTCACACAGTCGCGTGGCAGCCATACTTTGCCGTAGGGGACATGAGACTCGAGCCAGAAGCGCGCTTCACGAGACTATCGCATGCATTAGCGAGTCATCACAAGTCCCGGAGGACATCGACCTTGTGGTTGAATGCGCCGGGCACATCGCGGTAGCCACCCATATACCTGCATTGTTGCGCAAAGGAAAAAATGTCATCTGTATATCCAATGGTGCACTGGCGAACGCAGCGCTTGCGCTAGAACTTGACCAGGCAGCCAGCGATGGAAATTCACAACTGCAATTTCTATCTGGCGCAGTTGGTGGTATCGACATGCTGGCTGCGGCTAAAGTTTGCGGGCTTGACAGCGTCCGTTATCGCGGCATCAAACCACCTGCAGGCTGGAAAGGATCACCTGCAGAACAGGCTATTGATCTTGAATCCATCGATGAAGCCACTATTCATTACGAAGGCAGTGCACGAGAGGCCGCCAGCGCGTTTCCCAAGAACGCTAACGTAGCCGCTACCGTCGCGCTGGCAGGCATCGGCTTTGACAGAACACGCGTTGAACTGGTAGCAGATCCAACCTTGTCCACCAACCGACACGAAGTAAATGCTACTGGAACGTTTGGTCGCTTTACAGTCAGTATTGAAGGTAACCCACTTCCAGACAATCCTCGCTCATCAGCGCTGACGGCGATGAGCGTACTGAACGCCATTGAAAATCGCAATCGTCAATTCACTATTGGCTGAGCCTGCGTCAGTCATTGAACATCAAACAACGGAAAGCTGACGCCAAGTGCCCACGCCAGACACAAACCCAGACCAACGCCCGTAGTCAGAGCACCACTGCGCTGAGCTACCCATCGCCCCATTAACCCATGCACCAGATAAAAAAGAACGAGCACAGGCAGGATAATTAGCAGAAAAATCAAGCGATCAGGATCAATTACTGCTGCAACACCAAGCGAGACCATCAAGGCCACACGAGCCAAAATCCGGCGCCACAAAGACCCCGTTCCAACACCGGTCACCACACAATCAGCAACCATGAAAACAATAGTGCCCAGACATAGCACACCTATGATGACCAGTCTGCCACCTGTTGGAAGAAAGCTTGCCGCGTAGCGATCAAGCGCAAGCCCAAACACAACGATCCCCCACAACGCCAACAGCACACCACTCAGAAGGCCTGACATGCGAAGCCCGGGCAGCAATGATCTGATAACAAACAGTTGCAACGCACCAAACAGCGCCAGGTGCATCATAAGATAATCAGCAACCAGTACAGGAAGAAAATTTACTGAGGGCATGAAGGCTAGCAAGGGCGTAACGATTGCAGGTAAGGCCACTGCCAGGAAAAACGTTTTTGTCGGCAACTCGTTTTTATGTATTTCTCCCTTTGGCAAGCAATAGACCAGCGGTTTGAACAAGAAAACAATTCCGCCAAGCAGCAGCAAAATCCATCCTCCAATACGTGCAACGTCGGTAGAGCTGCTGCGATTGAATGTCATGTCCAACCACGCTAACGTCTCTTGCAACGTTGTGCCGCTGTACAACACACTCACATGCTCAACACTCGGTACAACAACGACCCGCCTGACAACATCAGACGTACTCACCGTCTCACCCTCTACAGCTTGCGGATTCAGCATTTGCAGTTGTTTGAGTGCAGGGGCACGCAAGCGTCCTTCCCACTGACCATTGACGATCAACAGACTGGGGGGAACGCTCTCGTTGATTAACTCAGAAAACATGGAAACACCGACAATCGTTGCGATCTTGACGCCCTTTTCCATTTCCGCAAGCGCTGCACGAAGAATAACATCGGTCGCCATTGAGTGACCAAGTAATGCAATACCCTGATTATTCTCATTCAGCGTTTTTGCGGCTGTAATAACGCGTTGCGTCTCCTCCACCAGTAAACGTGTCGTGCCATCAATGGCGGTGACATCACCTGACATAGGAATCGGGTTACGTCCATGTCCTTCAAAGTCGAAAGCAATAACGTCATACCCTGCTCTGGCCAGCGTCAGGGAGAACGCCTGCATCAGTTGTCGGGAACCGGCAAACCCATGTGTGACTATGACCATAGGGCCTTGTGCGTCAGGCAATCGATAACGTGTTGCGGGCGTCTCACCGAAGTCAAGCGTGCTGAACTGGATACCTGCACGCGCTTGCTCCAGATGATAGACCGACAAGCCGATCGACAGCAATGCAACAACACACAATACCGCATGCCTGACCACAATAGACACAGGTGATGTCAGACCTTGTTGGCGACAAGCACTTGAATTGCAGCTTCAACACCACGACCGGCACTGGTAATACCCAACGCTGTCAAACCAGTTTCAATGCACGCCAACGTACCCAGCAATGAATGTGGGTTCAAATGTCCCATGTGACCAATTCTGAATGCACTTGTCGTAGGTTCACCACTGGTAACAAGATTAAATCCCACGCCCAATGTAAGCCCTGCTTCTTTCTCACACCACTCGCGCAGACGCGGCGCCAGCCCTTCAGTCGTTCTGATGCTGGTGACAGCCAAAGACCGGTCTTTAACCAAAGGAACATTGAGCTCCACGGAACCTTCCGCACCCCATGCCTCTACCGCTGCCCAGACAGCCTGAGCTTGAACATGATGGCGATGCCAGACGTTGTCCATACCCTCTTCAAGCAACATGTCCAGCGCTTCGCGTAAACCGTAAAGATGATGGGTTGGTGGTGTACCGCAAAAACGCGCGGCAAAGTAGGATGGTTTGACTCGCGGCATCCAGTCCCAGTAGGGAGTTTTAAGCTGCGCTTTTTCATGAAAGGGCCAGACCGTATCGCGAATAAACATAACCGCCAAACCAGGCGGTGTCATCAGCCCTTTTTGACTGGCAGTCATCATGATATCAACACCCCACTCATCCATATGAAACGGCTCACATGCAAACGAGGCAATGCAATCCACCATTAACAAAGCGGGATGATCCGTTGAGGTCATGGCGCGGCGAATACCCGCAATATCGTTGGTAATTGAGGTAGCGGTATCGGTCTGGACTGTTAGTACAGCCTTGATCTGCTGATTGGTATCAGCGCGCAGCGCAGCTTCTACTTCGGCAGGATCAGCTGATTGGCTCATCCCGAAATCCATCACCTGAACATCGATACCCAGAGCCTGCGCCATTGCCACCCAGCCGTGTCCGAATCGTCCGGTTATCAGAGCCAGTATGCGATCACCCTTACTCAGCGTATTTACCAGGCTGGCTTCCCAGGCTGCATGACCGTTACCAATGTAGATAACAGCATCGCCACTGTTGCCCGCGATGGTATTCAGGTCTTGATAAATGGTCGCTGCAAGATCCAGCAAGCCACCTTCGTAGATATTGGGGGCCGCACGATGCATCGCATTGAGCACCCTGTCTGGCATGACCGACGGACCGGGTATTGCGAGGTGTGCTCTACCAGAGGCAAGGGACTTTGACATGAATTTGTAGACGATGAGACCGGAAGAGCAAACCGTACCAATATTTGCACGCCATGAATACCACTATCTGCACGGATCAGTAAGCCGTCATATGCGGGTCTGATCGCCATGGATAACCAATCTGCACAGCAGTACGCTCAGCCAGATCCAGAGAGGCAAAGCGTTCTACCAGATGCAAGGACATTGCAATGCCTGATGACAAACCCGCACCTGTAACGATATTGCCACTATCGACCCAATGTACTTGACGACGAGCACCCTTGTCACCCAGTATGCCGGCCAGATCGTCGATATCCTCCCAGTGGGTTGTCCAGGGCAGCGTGTCCAGCAATCCGGCTTCGGCGAGTATAAAGGCCCCCGTACAGACACTGGCAATAACGGTATCCGGGTTGTGGGCAATCTTGGCAATACTGTTCAACAGTGGTTTATCAGCCAGAAATTTTGCCACATCGATACCACCCGGCACGATCAGCAGATCACAGTGTCCAGCCTGTTCCAAAGAACGCTGCGGCACGATCTGCATACCTCCGTAGGCCGTTATCGACTGCCCATTCAACGACACAGTAGTAACGTCGAAAGGCTCCGGCAATCCGTCACGAACTGCGAGACGTGAAGCGGTGAGAAAGACCTCGTAAGGCCCACCAAAGTCGAGTAGATCTGCTTGCTCGAAAAGCATGATGGTTATTTTCATGGCACTAGTGTGTAGAATCGAGCTGATGTCTGCAATGACAAATTTCGGTGGATTTAAGACAACCATCCTATCTCGTGCAAATAAACACCATGACAAGATTAATGACCTTTCTGGTCTTTGAGCAGTTCGGATTTCTGGATATCGTCGGCCCCGGAGATGTTTTTACCATTGCCAATCAACAAGCTGGAAAACCGTTGTACAAGATTCAGATAACAACACCAGGAAAACACGAATACATAAATTCCGAGTCTGGAATGCGCGTGGGAATCGACACTGATTTTCTGACAATCCGAGGCCCGCATACCTTGCTGATTAACGGTGGCGATGGCTTTCGCAAGGCCTTGGAAAACACACTTTTAATTGAACAGCTATCCCGGTTGGCAAAACGTACAAAACGTGTATCGTCGATATGCACCGGGGCTTTTCTTCTTGCAGAAGCAGGCTTGCTAAAAAAAACGGCGTGCGACTACTCACTGGGCCTATGCCGCCGAATTACAACAACGATATCCCGAAGTCGATGTAGTATCAGACGAACTGTTCATCAGAAGTGGAAAATACATAACGGCTGCCGATAAATTCAGCACCTACAGATCGTTTCGAGAAGCTGCTCAAGGAAATAACAGCAGATCCATCCGGCAATTTGAGCAATCAGGCACTCGCACAACGTTTATCGGTGAGTGAACGTCATCTGGCTCGCGTATTTCGCGAACGCACGGGCACAACGCCTGCCCGATGGCTGGAAAGGATTCGAGTTGATAGTGCACGCACAAGACTGGAGAACTCTCTTGATTCTATCGACGAGGTGGCACTTGGCAGCGGCTTTAATTCGGGTGAAACGTTCCGTCAGGCGTTTCAACGTGTGATGAACATGTCCCCTTTTCACTACCGGAAGATACATGCAACAAGACAACGTTAGCTCCATGGCCTGTTTGTGCAAGATACAACACACTTTGCATCTGACCCAGATCATATTCCATGACGCTTCGGAATTTTCCTACTGCAAAACCATCCCTTTCTGATATCGCCAAGTCAGGTTGCCGAGCATAATGCTCTTGCGGTCAGGGAAGATCGTGGATCCGGTATCGATCACGCCAGGAGGCAATGCGGTTCAAGGAATGAGCCACTCGGGAGCAAGGATGCTCTGCACCGGATACCGTGCTACGGATAGCACCTGACCCTCGGCAAGGATGCCGAGGGTCAATTTTTTGAAACCCTAGCCTGGATTATTCATGAAATCACCAAATCCTTCCGCATTCCCTTCGTCCGTAGCGAATTTCGTTCAGTCGGAAATACAGTCTGTATTCCGCTCCTTCACGAAATCCGCTACAAACAAAGGGCCTGGTGAAAGGATTTGGCGTTTCATGAATAATCCAGGCTAGGAGCTAAGTATTAACCGGCGCTGTTCAAAATGCTATTGAAGGTCTGACTAGGCCTCATGATCTTTTCACACGCCGCCTGGTCGGCGAAGTAATAGCCACCAATATCAACCGGCTTACCCTGCACAGAATTAAGCTCGTCTACAATCTGCGTCTCTTTTTCCGTCAGTTGATCAAACAATGGTTTGAAATGGGCGGCTAGCTGTGCATCATCCTTTTGATTGGCAATTTCCTCTGCCCAATACAGGCAAAGATAGAAATGGCTGCCTCGATTATCCAGTTGCCCGACCTTGCGCGATGGGGACTTGCCATTATCCAGCAATCGGCCCGTGGCCGCATCCAGCGTGTTGGCAAGAATCTTGGCTTTGCTGTTACCGTGTTTGATACCGATCTCTTCGATAGAAACCGCCAACGCCAGAAATTCACCCAGCGAATCCCAACGCAGGTGGTTCTCTTCAAGTAATTGTTGTACGTGCTTCGGGGCAGAACCTCCAGCACCTGTTTCGAACAGACCACCGCCTTCCATGAGAGGCACAACCGAAAGCATTTTTGCGCTGGTACCCAACTCCAGAATCGGGAACAGGTCTGTCAGGTAATCGCGCAGAATGTTACCAGTGGCGCTGATGGTATCCAGCCCTCTGGCTACACGCTCCAGCGTATAGCGCATTGCGCGTACTTGCGACATAATTTGAATATTAAGACCTTTTGTGTCGTGATCTTGAAGATACATCTCGACTTTATTTATTAGCTCATTCTCATGTGGGCGGTAGGGGTCAAGCCAGAAAACCACCGGGGTGTCAGATTCACGAGCACGACGTACTGCAAGTTTGACCCAATCACGAATAGGCGCATCCTTGGTCTGACACATGCGCCAGATATCACCCTCTTCAACACGACGCTCCAGCAACACCTCGCCGCTCTCGATGTCGGTAATACGTGCAAGGCCTGCTTCTGAAGCCTCGAAGGTTTTATCGTGCGATCCATATTCTTCAGCCTTCTGCGCCATGAGACCCACGTTAGGCACAGTACCCATTGTGGCTGGATCAAAATTGCCATGCCATTTACAGAAATTAATGACCTCCTGATAGATACGAGCGAAGGTTGACTCAGGCATAACGGCCTTACAGTCATACAATTTTCCATCACCACCCCACATCTGGCCACCAGACCTGATCATGGCTGGCATTGAAGCATCGACTATGACGTCACTGGGAGAATGAAAATTTGTGATTCCTTTTGACGAATCAACCATGGCAAGACGCGGTCGGTGAATCTGACAAGCATGCAGATCACGTTCGATCTCTTCACGCTTTGACGCTGGCAAGGTCGCGATTTTTTCATAGAGCGTTGCCATCCCGTTGTTGACATTAATACCCAGCTCATCGAAATAAGCGCCATGCTTTTCAAAGGCATCCTTGTAATAAATTCTTACCGCATGCCCAAACACGATGGGATGAGACACCTTCATCATGGTGGCCTTGACATGCAATGAAAACAGAATTCCGGACTCGCGACAGTCTTCCATCTCTCGTTCGTAGAAGTCACACAAAGCTTCTTTACTCATGAACATCAGATCAACGACTTCATCGGCCTGCAGCGGGATTTCGGGCTTGAGAACATGTGTTTCACCACCGTCAGCTACCAGCTCCATCCTGACTTTGCACGCTTTATCCAGAGTCAGTGACTGCTCTCCATGATAAAAATCGCCACTATGCATGTGAGAGACATGAGTACGTGACCATTGTTTCCATTCACCCATGGAGTGCGGATGCTTACGCGCAAAGTTCTTTACCGCTTTTGGTGCTCGCCTGTCCGAATTACCTTCACGTAATACAGGATTTACGGCACTTCCCAGACTCCTGCCGTAGCGACGCCGTACTTCGTTTTCCTCATCGGTTTGCGGGTCATCTGGGAAATCAGGTATGGCATAGCCTTTGTCCTGGAGTTCCTTGATACACGCCTTGAGTTGCTGTACCGATGCACTGATATTAGGCAGCTTGATGATGTTGGTATTCGGGTCCTGAGTCAGGCGGCCCAACTCGGCAAGATTGTCCGGCACTTTCTGCTCTTCGGTTAGGTAATCCGGGAATTCGGCGAGCACACGGGCCGCCACCGAAATATCGCTCAGTCCCACCTCTATGCCTGCAGCATTCGCAAATGTGCGGACTATCGGCAGGAAAGAGGCCGTAGCGAGCTGCGGCGCTTCGTCAGTGAGGGTGTAGATAATTTTCTGTTTGTTATCTGGCATCTGGTCAAACTCCACTATTGCAAGCCGTCAGGGATCAGGGGTGGTTCAGCCGGTGCAGGCACCATCCGGGCCCCTCAGTTATCCCGCTATTGTAAACGGCAAAGCGCTAGCTTTGAGTAATTGCTACAAAATTGAACGAGCAGAACGTAAGTCCATGCTCTGGAACCAGCAACTTACCGCGGTTTTCGAGGCTTGGCCCGTGACGTTGCCTGCGCCTGCAATGGGTCATCCGGCCAGATATGCTTCGGGTAGCGGCCTGCCATCTCCTTCTTTACCGCGGGATAGCTGTTATTCCAGAAATTAGCCAGATCTTCGGTTATCTGCACGGGTCGGCGCGCAGGCGACAATAATTCAACGGTCAGAACAACTTTTCCCTGCGCGACCGCCGGATTCTCTGCACATCCGAGCATTTCCTGCAGCTTTACCGACAGTACCGGATTGCCTTGCCCTAAATATGAGAGTCTTATGCTCGATCCACTAGGCACGGTATAGCGTTGCGGAAGCCACTCATCGAGTAAAGCCTGCTGACGATAATCAAGCATCGCTTTCAGGATCTTCAACAAATCCAGTTGTTGCAATGCCTTCATGGATCCAATGCCTGACAGGAATGGCAACAACCACTGGTCAAGCGACGCTAAAAGCCCATCGTCACTGACATCTGGCCACTCACTTGATACTACAGAGCTCGCAAGCGGTTTTATCCGCTGTACTCTTGCCTGCCATTCGCGGCTCTCTTCACACCACGGTAGACAGTCCATCCCCTGGCTTCTGATACCAGACATCAGCCCATGCGCCTTATCAAGGTCACTGATGCGTTGCATTTGTCGAGCATTGACGACAAGACTGCCGAGCATCAGTCGATATTCCCCCACCACTCTCTGCTGAGTGTTATCCCATTCAAGATGATCGATCCTGGTGAAAATGTCCGGTGAACACACTTGCAGCTCTTCGATATCCAGAGTCACGGCCTTGAAAACCCGCGCCCGGCTTCCCGTACCACCCAATTGCACGGCAACCAGCCACTGACAATGTGCGAGAGGATCATCGCCGGGCAATGTGACACCGGCACCACAAGCCAGCAGAAATCGTCCTGGCTCTCCGCGGCGGCGCAGAGCAATCCAGTCGGGGAAAGCTTGAGCCAGAACGACACCCAGCGAGGGCATAGGGGTGTGCAAGCTGAACGACACGACGTGCTCACCAACCCGTGTAAGCAGTTGTTGGACACGACGCTTCATCAAACTCGTCATCGGTGCGCGCAGCATGAGTTCAACATCAACCATACCGGCCATTGTTCTTTGTTCTTCCAGCCATACAGCAGCTTCGCAGGCCATGCGCGTCGCTCCGTGTCTGGCAGCCCAGAGCAGCATGTGAGCCAACCTGGGATGCACGGGCAAAGCGGCTACGGTGCGTCCATGAGCCGTCAACTGACCACCCTCCAACACACCCAGACTCGAAAGCAGTGTTCTGGCTCTGTTCAATCCTGCTGCCGGTGGTGCTTCCAGCCAAGGCAGCGCCTGTATATCAGAGGTACCCCATAGTCCCAGCTCAACAACAAGTGGGGCCAGGTCTGCACGCAGAATCTCCGGCTGCCAGTTAGCTGCGCGGCGAGCATGCCCTTCTTCCCCCCAGAGTCGATAGCAGATACCCGGTTCAGTCCTGCCCGCACGCCCGGCACGTTGTTTGGCACTGGCCTGACTGGCCGATACCGTCTCAAGCAATTGCGCACCGGTGCTGATATCAATACGGCCGCGTCGCTCAAGGCCTGAATCTATAACGATGTTGACACCAACGATCGTAATAGATGTCTCCGCAAGGCTGGTGGCGAGAATGATCCGTCTTAGGTGACTTGATGATGGCGCCGTTGCTCGACGTTGAGCCTGCGCTCCGATTCCGCTGTGTAGCTCGAGAATTTCATTCGATGAACAATCGATTCTTTCAGACATTAGTCTGGCTGTGTGCCTGATCTCTGCCACACCGGGCAGAAATACCAGAATATCGCCAAAGTGCTTGTCAATGGCCGCAAGCACTGCGCGAAGTATCTGTTGGGGAAGACGGTCGGAACTCTCACCCAGATACCTGATATCCACCGGATGTTGTTTGACTGGACAATCAAGGTCGCTCGCACCGCTCAGCACTTCGTGAATTTTTCCAGCATCCAGTGTCGCTGACATCAGCAGCAATCGCAGATCATCGCGTAGCGCCTGCTGAACCTCAAGACACAATGCCATAGCCAGATCTGCGTGCAAACTGCGTTCATGGAATTCATCAAAGATCACCAACGCAACTCCTTCAAGCGCAGGGTCCTGCTGCAAGATTCTGGTCAGCACACCTTCGGTCACGACTTCCAGTTGCGTGGTACCGGATACGCGGGTATCAGAACGCATCCGCAATCCGATGCGCTGCCCAACCTTTTCATTTAAATGAAATGCCAGACGCTCTGCTACCGCCCGAGCTGCCAGTCTGCGTGGCTCAAGCATGATGATCTTGCCACCCGTTTCTATCCTTGAAAGAAGCGCCAGAGGCAGTGCAGTACTTTTACCTGCACCGGGCTGCGCACGGAGAATAACGTTCCCATCATCCAGCGCACTGACAATTTTTGAAGCAATTGCCATAACAGGCAGAGACAACAATGAGTCTGGAAGTAACTGAATGAGTGCGACTCCTAAGGGCTTTCAGCGCATTCTACCTGTTACTTGACCTCTTTTTTAATTGCGCTACACGAGATGAGATTTAACCATCGTCCGCTTGCGCAACTCAGGCTTGAACAGACTGGATAAAATTTCAGGCAAAGCCGCTGCTGTGGATATCGAGCTATAGCTTGGATTAGTCATGAATTGCCACGTACACTCTATCCGGATCAAAACGTGCTGTCTCACGTACTGCACAGAGTCCCGGCCCTACTACTGCAAGGCATCCGGTAACCACAAAGCAATCTGGGGAAAGGCAATGAGCGCGGCAACCATCAACAGCATGGTCAGAGCATAAGGGATGACACCTACCATGACTTCGCTCATGGCTCCGGTCTTGCGCGCACCCTGTACCACATACAGATTTAATCCAACTGGTGGAGTTATCAGCGCCATTTCCACCAGCACAATCATTAGAATACCAAACCATATTGGATCAAAGCCTTGCGCGACAACCAGCGGCACAATGATCGGAATTGTCACGACCATCAGAGACAAGGTTTCTATGAAGAAACCCAATACGATATAGATACAGACCACGACCAGCATGGTCATTAAGGGTGTCAGACCCAGACCATTAAGAAAGCTCTCAAGTTCGTTGCCCAATCCAGCAGATGCCAACGTGAAGTTGAGGAACGAAGCTCCGATGATCACAAGCATGATCATGGAAGTGATTTTAACCGTGCCAAGTATGGCTTCTCGAAACATCTTGAAGCTGACTCCACCAAATGCCGCTGCAATGGCAATAGCACCGGCGACACCCACCGCTGCCGCTTCAGTTGGTGTTGCCCAGCCTTTATATATTGTGCCTATGATCATTGTAAATAGTAATAGGATGGGTATTAACTGAATCAGAGCACCCATTCGCTCTACCAGTGTAAACAGGCGTCTGGAACCGCCCAATGAAGGCCTTATAGCACACAGAATCAACGTCACAATCATGAATCCAATGGCTAGCGCAATACCGGGAACCAGACCAGCAAGGAACAATCTGGGTATGGAGGTCTGGGTAAGAAAGCCATAAACGATAAGGTTTATCGATGGGGGAATCATGATACCCAATGTGCCACCTGCCGCTATCGCCCCTGAAAAAAGCCGCGGATCGTAACCGAGCTTTTCGGCCTGTGGCATGGCAACCGTTGCAACCGTTGCAGCAGTTGCTACTGATGAACCCGATGTTGCCGAGAACATGCAGGCGGTGGCGATATTGGCATGCACAAGACCACCAGGCAACCAGCTAACCCATCGATCAAGTGCGCTATAGGTGCGAGTTGCTATCCCTGAACGTACCAAAATTTCACCCAGAAGAACAAAAAACGGAATAGCGATCAATGTTGCATTGTTGGATGTGGACCAGACCAGATTGCCCAGCCCTTTTATCAATGGGAAGGGACTGAAAAAAGTATCCACACCAACTGCCAGCAAGAACAGCACGATGCCTACCGGAATCGACAGACACAACAACCCGAGCAAAGCAACTGACAGAAAAGTGATCATAGGTGTTCGCGCTCTTCACCAACGAAACCTATTGCCGATTCAGCAGATGAGAATTCTTTCCTGATGATCATCATCATGGCTGCGATAAAAGTCAGCCACGACACTATCGCGAAAAAAACCCACCCCGCAAACCACGGAGCCTGTACCAGCGCCAGAGGAGTTTCCAACGGCGTGTTTGCACGAGAACCATTTTCCAGAGAACGCGCCAGTACGGGCCAGCAGCGAACGGCAATGATTGTTATAACACCAGACAATATCAGCATGGAGAACAAATCGAACAACGCTCGCCCCAACTCACCAACACGCCCCCGTAGCAAATCGATACGCACATGGCCAAGCTCCAGCAGCGTGTAGCTCATACCCCATGACGTTGCGATGGCCATTACGTATCCGCTAATTTCATCGGTGCCGCCAAACGAGTGCCCCCCGAAGCGACGCAAGACGATATCCACCACTACAACTCCGGCACAAACAAGCAGTAGTATCCCTATAAGCACTGCGATACGTTGATTCAATAGCCGTAGTGTGGATAACATCTTTTTTACATCCTTAGAAAATTTGACGACTGATGCAAGTGCAACACAACTATTTAATTGGAAGTGTCACACCAACAACACTGCCTACATCTGCATTCCAGCGTTCTGCCCATTGTTCTCCAGCACGCTCCGCCCACTCTGGCAACACCTGACTGACAAGCACTTCTCTTGCATTTGCAAAGTCTGCTTCCGACACGTCAACCAGCGCCATCGAGCGTGCGTCTCCCGAAGGGCAATCACCGTTACCTGTCAGGCAGGCAATATCATTGACTAGCGCATCCTGCGCACTGGCCCATGCAGGAGCTTCAAACTCACTGGCTATCTGCTCGGTTATCGTTGTTTGTGCAGCAGCATCAAGAGCATTCCACTTATCCAGATTCATGGCTGTAACAACACTGTCCCAACCACCCAGCGGTATTGGCAGCAGATGAGTGGATACTTCCCACCAACCAGCGCTGTAGCCAGAACCTGCACCCGTTACCGCGCAATCCACCACACCTTTCTGTAGAGCACCCGGAACTTCGGCAAAGCTGACATTCACACCTTCAGCACCCAGCGCTTCCAGAAACTTTGCCGTCATGCGGCCTGATGCTCTTACCTTCAGACCCTTGAGGTCGTCAAGTCCGGCAATCTCGGCATTACAGAACACCACTTGCGGTGGGTAAGGGGCAATCGCAAGCAATTGACTATTGAACCGGTCACGGAAGATATCTGATGCCATGGGACGAGCAGCGTCTACCATGGCTTTAGCCTCATCAGCCGTCAACGCAAGCAGCGGCACATCCAGTCCTTCAAGTTCTGGCGCGTCAGCCACTGCATAATCAGCAACGGTCATTCCAACATCATAGACGCCATCACCCAATAGCCTGAATACGTCAGCAACACCCAGGTTCATCTCGTTGTGTGTTGTCAGAGAGACATTCAGGTTGCCATCGAAAGCCGCTGGCAAGGTCTCGCTCCAGAACGGCGCTTCGTAGTTTTTATGCAGAGGAAGGCTTGACCAGCTTCCAACGACGGAGAGATCTTCAGCTTGCGCTGGCAGGGCTAGCGCCATTGATACGGCGAGAATACTCAAGGAAATTTTCACGGTTTGACTCCTTATGGTCGGGTTTGTGTGAAGGTGGACGGATTATTAGTCATGGGTCAGTCATAGGGCGCCTGATGCCAGCACCGGTACCTCAGCATCTTCTGAAACATCGGTAATCAGCATGTGGCCAGGCTTGTGAGTAATACACAAGGGCAACTGTGCAGCCTCAAGGGCAATCTGCGGAGTGACTCCGCAAGCCCAGAACACCGGAATATGGCCGGGCTCCAGCGGTACTGCATCGCCCCAATCGGGGCAAGCGATATCGTTGATACCCAATTCGGCAGGGTCGCCCCAAAATACGGGTGCACCATGAGCGAGCGGAAAGCGTTGGGATATAGCCACAACGTCGTCAATGCGCGCTTCAGGTATCGCTCGCATGGATACTGCCATTTTCCCTGCGAAGGGGCCGGCGGGAACCGTATCTATGTTCGAGCGATACATGGGCACGGTAGTGTTGTGATCGATATGCCACATGCAAAGGCCGGCTTGTTGTAACGCATGCTCGAACGTAAACGAACAACCCAGAGCGAAAACAACCAGATCATCCTGCCAAAGTTCACTGATATCCGTAACTGACTGAACAAGCTGCCCATCGCGATAAATATTGTAGGCAGGAACATCGGTGCGGATATCGATATCACGGCCAAGGGTATACAGAACAGGATTGCCGGTATCAGAGACACCTGTCAGGGGACAGGGTTTGGGATTGCGTTGGCAATAGCGCATGAAATCCAGCGCATAGGCTTCGGGCATGATCGCAAGGTTAGCTTGCAGCTTTCCCTTACCGAGGCCCGCGGTGTGCGAAGCGTACTGGCCAGTACGGATGAACTCGCGTAACGAAACAACATCGCCCTACTTCGCCAGATCGGCGTGGTCAATCGCTATGGGCATATGTATCGCATCACGTCATTTTTTGATCCCACAGGATCGCAGAGGACGCCCATCACGTCAAATCGAATGTTTTCTCTTTGGTGATAACTAATTTTTATCACTTTTAGCCTTGTAAACTCAGCCAAGACGAACCACCGCAAGAAAGATCGTCTACTGATCGAAGTTGATGAAATTCACAAAACGATCTCTGGAATTTATTAATGTAGGCCCTGATACGACGATACCTGATAGTACCGTCGACCTAATCTGGCAGCTCTCACTTACTCTGCCAGCATAGGCCTTGATACGATACCTTAAAGCGCCTTCGGCCCCTTAATGAGGGATACGTCGAGCATTTTGGAAAATTAAGCGTTATGGTTGCTACTGGAGTGTGCCGTGTCATTCGGGTTCACAGCGTGGCGACTTCTACCCTTATGCAAAGATAAAGAGACACATCCATGAATCTGTATTCCATGCTGCAGGAACGCGCCGAAAACGACAATCCTATTCGTGTCGGGCTGATTGGCGCAGGCAAATTTGGCACGATGTTTCTGTCGCAAGTGCGAAAGTTAACGGGCATTCACTTGATCGGCATAGCTGACCTGTCTGTCGCAAACGCAAAGTCGAACATGGAATTTGTTGGCTGGTCCGCTGAGCAGTTCTCAGCACCTTCCCTGGACAAGGCTGCGCAGACGAAAGCCACGCATGTCGGTGAAGACTGGCAGGCCCTTGTCGCTCATCCTGCAGTTGACATCGTCATCGAATGTACCGGCGCACCCGTGGCTGCCATCGACCATGCGCTGACCGCATTTGAAAACGGTAAACACGTTATCAATGTAACCGTCGAAGCAGATGCGTTTTGCGGGTTTGCTCTGGCCGCAAAGGCTAAAGAAGCAGGCGTCATCTACTCGATGGCCTATGGCGATCAACCCGCACTGACGTGCGATCTGGTCGATTGGGCAAGAGCCTGTGGTTTCAATGTCATTGCCGCAGGACGTGGACACAAATGGTTGCCCGAATACCGTAAGTCTACCCCTGAAACCATCTGGGAGCATTGGGGTATCACTGAAGAGGTCGCCAGACGCGGAAGGCTAAACCCGAAAATGTTCAACTCTTTTCTTGATGGGTCGAAGCCTGCCATTGAATCATCCGCCATCGCCAATGCTACGGGTCTTGATGTCGCGGCTGACGGTTTACGTTTTCCGGTGGGCGGAGCCGAAGATCTGGCAACCATCATGCGCCCGAAATCCGAAGGCGGCTGTCTGGATCACGCCGGTATGGTCGAGGTCGCTTCTTCGCTAACACACGAGGGCGAACCTGTACCTTATGATATTCGTCAGGGTGTCTGGGTGGTATTTGAGGGCGAAACCGACTATTTGCGCAACTGTTTTCAGGAATATAAGGTGCAGACCGATTCCAGCGGACGCTACACTTCACTTTACAAGCGTTGGCATCTGATTGGGCTGGAGCTACCAATATCCGTTGCCTCAATCGGTTTGCGTGGCGAGCCTACTGGTATCGTCAAACACTTTAATGCCGATGTCGCCGCTATTGCAAAACGCGATCTGTCGGCCGGCGAAATTCTCGACGGCGAGGGAGGATACACTGTCACCGGTGGTCTGCGTCCTGGCAAGGCCTCAGTATCTGCAGGCTATCTGCCGTTGGGACTGGCGGACAAGGTCAAGCTGAAGAAACCAATAACCGACGGAACGCCCATAACGTTCTCCGACGTTGACATTGATGAGACTACTCAGGCTTATAAGCTTCGCCAGTGGATGGAAGATATTATATAGGTGCAATACGGCCAATGTTTACAAGGATGGCACTACGCTCTAATGAACAATGAACGATTTTGGTACCAAAAATCGATATCAAAATTCGTTATCTTCGGTTCTTCTGGTTGCGAGCCCGAATGGCCTGATCATAGAAGTCGTAAACTATCAGGCAAATTACAAACCCGGCTATCAGGATAAGCGGCAAGGCGCCCTCGAATCCGGCAAAGCCTGTCGCAACGCTGTGCACCAGGCCGATGATAAATGTAGCAAATAGCGACACACCGATAAAACCGGTAATAATGTTGGTTCGTTTCGAATTTTTACTTTGCATTCCAATCTCTCAAGAAGCCGTACTGCCAGTTAGCTGACTAATCAACCATCGCGTAGTTCTGAATAAACGCTCGTCCCGATCATGAGCGCCAACAACCTGCAAGCCCATGGGTAAGTCATGTTCGCCACTCAACAAGGGTAACGACACACAAGGCAAACCACACAACGTCCAGACGATACAGGTGATGGGATCACCCGTACCATTGCCAATTGTGGGTGCTACTCCGATAGCTGAAGGTGTTACTACCGCATCGTAGTCATGAAAAAATGTCTCAAACCAGTCATTGGCCCCTTGCAACACCTCAAGCGCTTCCGCATATTGCTCATCGGTACGGGTCTCAGCACGCTGCAGGCCCTCTTTTGCAACCTCGGACAGCTGATCTCGATGATGACTCCACTCATCATCAAGGCACCTCAGAATTTCATAATCATAGATAAGCTTGTGACACTCGATGAGCGCAGTAAAAGACTGAGGTGCTGCAATGCGATCAACGGTCGCCTTACTGTCAGTCAGTGCGTCAAGAACCTCATCGACTGCCTCGTTCAAGCTATCTGAATACCGATCCTTATAGGGCATATCGATCCATGCCAGATGCGGCTCTACCAGTGTTTCCGATTCATAGCCAGACAAGACAGCAGGCCGTGGGGCCAGGTAGGACATGGAGTCGCTTGCGTCATAGCCTTTGATTGCCTCGATCAGGAGGGCCATGTCGCCCGCGTCTCTGGCAAACACACCAATCTGATCGAGCGTAGGCGAGGTCTGCATGACACCGCGTCGCGGGATGATGCCGCGCGAAGGCTTGCAACCATAAACCCCATTGAACGATGCAGGGCGAATAACTGAACCACCGGTTTGTGTGCCGATGGCCAGAGGCACCTGACCGGCAGCCACAGCAGCCGCAGAACCGCTACTGGATCCACCAGGGGTATGCGCAAGGTTGTGCGGGTTGAGTGTGTGGCTTTCGTTCATCCATGCCAATTCTGTAGTGACCGTCTTGCCCAGAATCACAGCACCGTGTTCGATTAGCTTGTCGGCGATCACAGCATTGCTGTCTGGACATCTGTTGGCGTGGATGGCTGTGCCGCGCTCGGTCGGCATGGTAGCTGTGTCCACGATATCCTTGAGCCCAACCGGGATACCGTGCAAGGACCCCAATGTCTTCCCCTGCTTGCGCCTCAGATCCATAGCCTCAGCTTGCCGGATCGCTCCTTCACGATCTACATAGGCCCAGGCCTTGATGTCCTTGTCGGTCTGATCAATCACGCTTATGCAGTGCTTGACCAGTTCCACCGACGTCAGTTGCCCGTTGAGCATCCTGGCGATTAGTTCTCTGGCAGTTTCCATCACCACTGACCGCGGCTATGGTACGTATTCGCCAAACAATACTTCAGGTAACCAGAGCGCAATACCCGGGAACATGTACATCAGAAACATGGTGAATATCACGATACCCAGGTACGGCATGATACCGCGGAATATCGTCATCAACTCTATCTTGCTTTTCAGCACCCCCTTTAAATAATAGGCTGACATTGCCATGGGTGGGGTCAGAAACGAGGTTTGCAGATTCAGCGCGATCAGCATGGCGAAGAAGTATGGATTGACACCAAAGGTATCCAGCATGGGCAGGAATATAGGCACGAAAATAATCAGAATCTCCGACCATTCCAATGGCCAGCCCAGAACAAAAATGATGAGTTGAGCCAGGATCAGAAACTCCCAGGGTTTGAGATCCATGGCCAGCACCCAATGCTCGATAATGTCGTGACCGCCAAGGTAGGAGAACACGGAGGCAAACGTCCATGATCCTACGAACAGCCAACAGACCATGGCTGTCGATTTGGCAGTCAGGTAAACAGACTCCTTGACTTTGACCCATGACAGGGACCGGTACATCACGGCGAGCACAAGCCCGCCCATCGCACCCATGGCTGCCGCCTCTGCAGGGGTAGCCAGACCTCCCAGTATCGAGCCAAGAACCAGCATGATCAACAGGGTCAGAGGCAAAAAGGAGGTGAGAAGATTTAGCCAGATTCTGCCAGTTGATGGCGCGTCCTGCATATCAGGTTTGGGTGCAATCGCCGGATTGATGTACACCCTGATTATCACGTACACCATATACAAACCTGCCAGCAGCATGCCCGGGAACACGGCAGCAGCGTAGAGTCTCAGGGGCGATAGCTCTGCAATAGCAGCGTAAACGATCAACATGATTGACGGAGGGATAAGTATGCCGAGTGTGCCCCCGGCACAGATCACACCTGCAGCGAAGTCCTTTCGGTAGTTGGCATCGGCCATGGCAGGATAGGCAAGCAGGCCCATCAGCGTTACCACCGCACCCACGATACCGCTCGCTGTCGAGAAAACCGCGCAGGTCAGAAGTGCCGCTATGGCCATCGAACCCGGCAGATTACGCGCTGCCATCTGCAACGATGAAAACAGGCGGTTGACGATATTGGCGCGTTCGACCACATAGCCCATGAACAGGAATAGCGGTATCGCCACCAGCGTATCGTTTTCCATCACTGAGTACGTATTCTGATTCAGTAGATAGAAAATCTGATTGCTGAACACATCTTCAAGGCTGGAAACTGACCCTTCACTGTAGTAGGCATAGTAGCCAAAGGCCACACCCATAGCCAACAACGTGAACGCTATGGGAAATCCCAACAGTACCAGCCCGATAAACAGGCACAGCATGAAGATGGCAACTTCTGGATTTGTCATGGCGGTGTAAGCGTCAGGTAGTCAATTGTGATTGGAACAACGTGTCGAGCACAAGGCGAGTGCTCTTCGCGCTCCTGTATTCGTGCGTTAAAACTAAACCGGTTTCTGCAACGTCGTGGAGGTGGAGTCAGCCGGCTCTTCGTCCATCAGGAGATCCTCCGTCTCGTGCACATCGACTAGTCGCTCCTGCCAGTACCCATGGCGTATGGCGATCAGGCAACGCATCAGTTCGGAAACACCCTGCAGCAGCAGCAGGCCACCCGCCAGCGGAATCAGTGTCTTGAAAAAATACACTTGGATTCGTGCAGGGCTGTTCCAGCTCACCTCCTTGTACCGCCACGAGTCGGAAGCTATCTCGGCTCCGTACCAGAACAACGCCAGCATGCCAGGGAAAAAGAACAGCAGATACAACAGGAAATCCAGCGATGCCTGCATCCGCACTGGGAACAGACGATAGACCACGTCCGCCCGGACGTGGCCATCCTGAGCCAGGGCATACGGGCCAGCCATAAGAAACAAGGCGCCATACATCTGCACCATCATGTCAAACGCCCAGACAGTCGGACTGTTTAACACATAGCGAACAAAGACTTCATAGGTAACCGATAAAGTCAGTATCAGAATGCACCAGCCGAACGCCCTACCGGTCCAGACACTGAGTCCTTCAACAAAATAGATAAACTTGGTCACAGTTGAAAATTCCGGAATGTTTGACTGAGGCAGCTGCCGGGATTACAGATTCACTTGAGCTAAAACACCGACGGGAGCCAGGCTCCTGGCTCCCGTTTACAGGGTAGAACACTCTGGACTAAACGATCTAGTCAGAGTCAAGGTAAGTCGCTCAATTAACCGAAATAATGCGAATAAGCCAGCTTGTAGTCAGGCTGGTTGAGGTTCAGATACCCGAGAACGTTCTCTGCATAAGCCTTTTGAGACGCAATAACCTTGGCAAAGAACTCATCGCCATCTGAAATACGCTCGACAACAACATCCCAGGCTTTCAACTGCTCAGCCATAACCGAATCAGGTGTGCGGTGTACGTTGACACCTTGCTCATTTCGCAGGGTATTCAGATCATTGGCGTAACGCAGGGTGTTGTGCCAATAGAAGTTGGAGTTTTCAGCCTCGGAGGCGTACTTGAGAATTGCTTGCAACTCAGGTGACAGGGAGTCGTATTTCTTCTTGTTGAATGTGACCTCAAAGAACTCCTGCGACTGATGGAAGCTGGCGAGATGATAATCCTTCGAGACATCCTGCATTCCGAAGTCGCGATCCGATGTCGGGTTGTTAAATTCAGCCGCATCAATCAAACCTGACTTCATTGCTGGCTGAATTTCTCCACCCGGCAACTGAACAACCGACATACCCATCTCCAGCAGAACATCGGCAGCCAGGCCTACGGTACGATACTTGAGCCCTTTCATCTGCTCGGCACCTGTGATCTCTTCCTTGAACCAGCCAAGTGGCTGAGCAGGCATAGGGCTGTTAAAGAAGCTGACAAGATCAAGCCGTAGTTCGCCCATCAATTCGTCGAATAGCTCCTGACCACCACCGTAGTAAACCCAGCCAAGCACTTCCTGACTTGACCAGCCAAAGCAAGGGCCTGTTCCGAACAAGGATGCCACGGGAGACTTGGAGTACCAGTAGGCGGGAACGTAATGCGCTGCATCGAGAACACCACGGTGTACCGCATCCTGCATCTGACCAGTCTTCACAACAGAATCCACGGCCAACAGCTCAATTTGCATGGCATCACCGGCCATGGCATTGACGCGATCGACGTAGGACTGGGCATTTTCGAGGAAGATACCGCCGCCCCAGGCTGCCTGCATTTTCAAGGTAACAGGCGCAGCTCTGGCGATCATAGGAGCGGTGATTGTTCCGGCAGCAGTGGCTGTCGCTGCCACGGCAGAGCCTTTGAGAAACTTTCTTCGGGTTGTATCGGTTGCCATCGGCAATTTCCTCATCTGAGTAGTGGTGTTTTAATGGACTAACTCCTGCGAATCTACTTCACAATAGAACTTCAAGCAAGTAAAACAGGAAGGAATTTACCTATCGTGATTTGACGCACAGAACAGCACTGGCTCACATCACGTGGGGGTTCTTTCGGAAGAGGAGATCGAGGAAAACAAGTCTCAATTTTTTTCGATGAGAGCTTAAACCACTGTTTTTATTATAAATATATCCAATCACACGATCGGATCATACCAGTCGATCACCCGGCTCCTTACCCGCAAAGAATGCATCAAGGTTATCCAGTGCGCGATACCCCATCGCGTCTCGCGTATCGAACGTCGCACTGCCAATATGCGGCAGCATGAAGATGTTGGGGTGAGCAGCAAACTGAGGATTACCTCCCGGCTCAGTCACGAAACAATCCAGACCGGCGGCAGCCAGTTTTCCCCGGTTAATGGCATCGACCAATGCCTGCTCGTCGACCAGCGCACCGCGTGCGGTGTTAACGACAATAGCGCTGTCAGGTAACCTTGCGATAGCCTCGGCGTCAAGCATGCCTCGGGTTTCGTCGGTGGCTGGACAGTGCAACGACAGGTACTCGGATACTTCCAGTAGCGATTTAAGAGAGTCATGGTAGATAGCACCTGCCTCTTTTTCCGCGCTGAGGCGCTGACGGTTGTAATAGTGCACCTGCATGTCAAACCCCCGGGCGCGACGGGCCATGACTTGCCCAACCTTGCCCATCCCAACGATTCCGATGCGCTTGCCAGTAACCTGATGGCCAACCATGAACGAGGGGCTCCACGTCGTCCACGCACCACTTCTAACCATTGCATCACCCTCTGCCGCGCGTCGGGCTGCACCCAACAGCAATAGCATGGCAATCTCGGCAGTTGCGTCTGACAGTACGTCCGGGGTGTTGGTGACGACAATACCACGAGATTTCAGGGCATCGAGATCACAGTGGTCAACGCCAACAGAATGGTTAGCTACTATTTTCAGCCGCGGATTCAGCTGCGCAACGACATCGGCTGAGAAGTGTTCTGAATGACATGGAATACAGGCGTCAACTTCAGCGCTACGCGCGATAATACTATGACTATCTGCAGGCTCATCTGCATCATCGAACACCACATCATAATGCTGCGTTGCCCGTTTCATAGTGTTGGCGGACAAGGTACGGGTAATCCAGACGACAGGTTTGGTTGCCATAGTGTTGCGATGATTAAGTCCAGATAAAGGTCTCACCAATACTACAGAACCTTGCGACAGTGGGTTGCCTGCCAATCCAAAACAGCTCGCCCAGTTCTTCTTTTCACGGATATCTGCGCCGACAATACCCTGCACTATTCATCTAAAAACCAAAAAACCTTACAAGGTATTGCCGATTATCAGATCCTTCAGGCAGCTACTAATCGACAAGAGGCGATGATGTTACACAGGATTTGGGGGAGGCTGAAGCCCGAAAGATCGCCAGATATTATCAATGTCTGTGAAAAGCCCCCCCCCAAAGCTGCCAGATAGTACATTTCCGGCCGAACGATACACGTCCTGAATGATAAAGACTGCGGTTTCCAGTGGAACGTAATGGTAAACAGGGCGACTTGATGGATACCATGGACGTTCACTTGCCTTCCATCGAGCTATTTATGTCAGATCACAACGATGCTTTTTCAGCACTGTCCGAACAAGCACAGATTGTTCGCCTCTATCTGGACGCATCCATGAAGCCTGATCCGGAACTTGCTGCCACCTTCGTTGATGCAAACGTTACTATCACCTTCACAGGAGGCAACGTGTTCGATCACCCCAGCGGACCAACTTCATTTAACAAGCACCGATATTCATGGGTGAAAAAAAAGCTGGGCCGATTCGACGAATGCGTCACTGACGAGGGCATAGTCGTTTACAGTCTGGGTACCCTGTACGGCGAATGGCCCGATGGCGAACCCTTTGAAGGAAATCGCTACATCGACCGTTTCCTGATCAAAAATGGAAAAATAGCCACAATGGATGTGTGGAACGATAGCGCCGAACGACTATTGATCAAAAACAATTTGATGGTATAGCACACGGCATGACAACCTTGATCGACACACATCATCACGCTCGATACCCACATTCAAACATCATAGATCGGCCTGATTTTCACTGGCCCGGCAATGCGCGTCTGGCAATCTACCTTGGTGTCAATCTTGAGTGCTTCTCCTTTGGTTCAGGACTGGGCGCTCAACTTTGTCCGGGGGGAACGCCCGATATTCTTAATCATGGTTGGCGCGACTACGGAAACCGCGTAGGTGTCTGGCGCATGCTCGATTTGTTTGATCGTTTGAACGTACCCTGCACCGTATTGGCGAACAGCCTGATGTATGAGGATGCACCGGGCGTAGTGGAAGCTTTCAGAGCGCGAGGTGATGACATCATCGCTCATGGCCGAACCAATGCCGAGAGGCAGGACGTCTTGACAGTAGAACTGGAACGTACATTGATCGCTCAGGCGACTGCCACCATGACAGCTCACGAAGGCACACATCCACGTGGCTGGTTAGGCCCCTGGATCGCGGAAACCGACAACACTCCCGACTTGTTAGACGAGGCGGGTTACGATTACTTGCTCGACTGGAGTCATGATGACCAGCCAACGTGGCTGAAAACACGTGGTGGAAAAATACTGTCGGTCCCTTACCCGCAGGAGCTTAACGATATCCCGCAAATGGTCGGTCGCAAACTTGAATCCCCGGCCTTTCGAGACATGATCAAGGATGCCTTTGATGTGATGCTTGAGGAATCATCCCGGCATCCACTGGTGATGGGGATCGCATTGCACCCGTATATCATGGGTTACCCTCATCGGCTGAAGTCTTTGGAGCAAGCCCTGCAGCACATACTTCAAGCTGCGGATGAACGTGTCTGGATATGCACGGCAAGCGCCATTAATGACCACTATCGGCAAATCAACTTAGAGTAATGGTACCGGGCCGATACGAGTACACTGGCTACATCGTCGCAAGGTGTTTCCGACTCTTTTCATCGATAAGTAACTGGAGCAATAGGCACACATATGAGTAAAACACCCAACGTGCTCTGGATCATGGCAGATCAGCTGCGTTTCGACTACCTGAGCTGCTACGGTCATCCCCATTTACACACACCGCATATTGATGCACTTGCATCCCGCGGGGTACGCTTCAGCAGCGCCAGAGTGCAATCTCCGGTATGTGGCCCAAGCCGCATGAGTGCCTACACAGGTCGCTATGTGCGCAGTCATGGTTCAACATGGAATGGTATGCCACTCAGAGTAGGTGAACCCACGCTAGGTGATCACCTGCGTGAGGTAGGCGCAAAAGCCGTGCTGGTGGGCAAGACCCACATGATTGCCGATCAACATGGACTCGCCTGGCTGGGTATCGATCCAGGTAGCGACATTGGTGTGCGGATAAGCGAGTGTGGTTTTGATGCGTTTGAACGCGATGATGGATTGCACCCGGATAGCATGCGACAAAAGTGGTCGGCCTACGATGACTATCTGGTCGCTCACGGCTTCCAGTCAGACAATCCCTGGGGAGACTTCGCCAACTCAGGCCTGGATGCAGAGGGTGATCGCTTATCCGGCTGGTTGCTCAAGCACTCGCACTTGCCAGCCGACGTTCCGGAAGAACACTCGGAAACAGCTTACATGACTAACCGTGCCATGGATTTCATGTCAAAGGCCATGGACGAAGATCAACCCTGGATGTGCCACTTGAGCTACATCAAGCCTCACTGGCCATATATTGTTCCAGCGCCTTATCATGACATGTACAGTGATGCTGATATCGTCACGCCGATTCGTTCCGAGGCAGAACGCGACACAACTCATCCTCTGATGCAAGCCTATCTGCGCTCACGTATTTGCAAGAGCTTTGCACGTGATGAAGTTCGGAATCATGTTATCCCGGCCTACATGGGCCTGATAAAGCAGCTTGATGACAATCTGGGGCGACTGTTCGCCTGGATGGATGAAAAAGGGCTGAGCGACAACACCATCATTGCGTTTACGTCCGATCACGGGGACTATCTGGGTGACCACTGGATGGGAGACAAGGATTTTTATCACGAGGTAGCGGTCAAGGTGCCGTTGATTATCAGCGACCCTCGTACACAGGCCAACT
This sequence comes from Granulosicoccus sp., assembly GCA_045110475.1. Classification (GTDB taxonomy): domain Bacteria; phylum Pseudomonadota; class Gammaproteobacteria; order Granulosicoccales; family Granulosicoccaceae; genus Granulosicoccus. Next base: position 93,665 of record JBGCGC010000050.1, on the reverse strand, counting down.
CGACGCGCGGTACAGTTTCGGATGAGCTCATTGAAATGATCGACCTTGCACCGACTTTTATGGCGGCTCTGGGATGCGAGGCTAAGCCACATATCGTGGAAGGTAGAGATCTGACACCCCTGCTACATGGCACCTCAGGCTTTCAACGCCGGTACACCATCAGTGAGCATGACTACAGCTCTTTCGAAATGTCGCATGCCTTGAATGTCCCGCAGGAAGACGCCAGAACTGTCATGATCTTTGATGGTCGCTGGAAGTATGTACGTTGCGAAGGTTTTACGCCGGTGTTATTCGATCTGCAAACTGACCCGGATGAGCTGTGTGATCTGGGTAACTCATCACAGCAGGAACACGACGATGTGCGATGCAGGATGGAGGCTGCGTTGCTGTCCTGGGCGACGCAACATCACACGCGTATTACCGCAACAGAAGACATACTGAAGCGACAAGGTAAGGCGGCTGAGAGCGGAATCCTCATCGGTTTCTGGGACGAGGCCGAATATCAGGCAGTCACTGGCAAGGCATTTTCTGATTTAAAGCCTGCAGGGCCAAATCGGTAAAATTCGATTAAAGGACCTCGGATATTCTCTACGACGTAAAGTGTCGAAAAGCCATTAACCGAAACCCCACCTGAGAAAACAACTAACGATAACGGTCAAGGTGATCCTGCAAAGCGTACCACTTGACTGCCATACTCACCCCTGCACGATGAAACCGATGCAAGACAAATTTTTTCGGACGCGATAGTGGAAATCCCGTCGCACGAGGATCTTCATTGATTACATACCGTGCAAGCTCACGTCCCATCATCGTACCCATCCCTACACCCCGGCCATTAAACCCCATTCCCGCCACCAGACCGGGTGCTACTTCATGCATAAAGGGCAAGCCGGATTTTGTCATGGCAAGACGTCCTCCCCAATGATAGTCCCACTGGACACCTTCAAGCTGCGGGAAAACGCTTAGCGCCCTCTGCTTGACTGCCGCAAAATCCTCCATTCTGAAACTATCCCTCGTCGGCCCATGGTCACCCACACATAATCTGCCGTCACGGTCATAACGCATGTAGAGAATCAGGCGGCGTTTGTCGACGAACGTAACCTCCTCTGGCAGGATGGACTTACGCAAGTTGTCACTTAACGGAGCCGTTGCTGCAAGAATACTGCGCACCGGAACCACTCTGGAAGACAATCCATTGAGAGGTAGCTTCACTTGCGTTGGTGTATAGCCATTGGTACAAATCAGTACTTTTCCAGCTGTAAGTTCTCCAATGGCTGTAGATACCCGCCATTGACTGCCTGTGCGTTCAATGCCTGTTACTGCACTTCTATCGTAGATCTGAACGCCCTGATTTAAGGACACTCTGGCTAGCTCGCGTGTATACGCAAGCGGCTGTACCGACCCCGCCGACTCAACAAAAAGGCCGCCGACATAGCCGTTAGCACCACTGCGAGTCGCCAGCTCGTCACCGTCAAGAACACTCATGATCTGACGATGCGAGTTGTAATCTTCAGCGGTGGCTTGTTGCGTTTGCCAGATCGTTTTATTTGCAGCGGCCTGTACCCAACCATTCTGAACAGCATCACATCGAAGGCCGTACTCCCGGATAAGGTCAAACACGCACTGTGGCGTGTTCAGGACAAGCTCTATCAGTCGATGCCCTTGTTCATCGCCATAGCGCTTCAACAACTGAGAAGGACCCTCATTGAGTCCGAGATTAACCTGCCCACCGGCCCTGCCAGAGGCACCAAAACCGATGGACGCAGCCTCCAGAACAGAGACTGACACACCGTGACGCGCTAACTCCAAAGCAGCGTTCAAACCGGTCAAGCCACCACCAATAACCACGACATCCGCGTGGGACGAACCGCGCAGTGGCTCGACTTCTGGCGCTGGCGGTGCAGTGGCCATCCATAACGCATCGTTGGATCCGTCTATCGGGAATTTTTTATGCATGATCAGCTAAGCAAGTTCCAGGGCAGAGTCAGTGTCACTATTCAGTTATACCTCGCCATGCAGGAATATGCTTATACCAAAAAGGTATTTCAATAAGTATCGACAGTTACCGACAATGGGTTGATTCCTCACCTCTTTCAGGAACCAAGGTATGCCAGCGGCAATCCAGCACACTCGGTATTCAGCAGATTCGACTGACTCGTCACCCTTCCAGCGCATCGCCGACGAGACACTGACTTGTGTAGAACATTCGCTGAAAAGCGCAATCAGACCTGTAGCAAGCACCAAATTCAGCCCTGATTCTGCGGTGTTTTTACATATGCTTACGCGTATTTCGCCAGATATTCCCATCGTCTGGGTGGACACGGGTTACAACACTCGTGACACACTGTTATTTGCAACTCACCTGACAGAGACCCTTGGGTTAAACCTGATAACGTTCCGCCCAGCCAACGCGCAGAGCATGGAAATACCAGAGATTGGCACACCGGCTCATGATGCCTTTACGTTTACCATGAAGCTGGAACCTTTTCAGCGGGCATTCAAGGAACTGCAGCCCGATCTCTGGTTATCATCACTACGACGATTTCAGTCCAGTCATCGAGACAAGCTTTCAGCTCGAGAGACGATCAGCCCCGGGCTGGTCAAATCCTATCCGATGCTGGAATGGTCTGCAGACGCCGTCGAGCTTTATCGACAGAAACATGCGTTGCCGTCAGGTCCGGATGTCTACGATCCGACAAAAGGGTTACCACAACGAGAATGTGGGCTTCATACCAGACGATGGTGCGCAACCGACTCTACCATCGCTCAGGTTGCAAGCTGACGACAAGGTGAGTGACACAAGTTAGCCGGTTGGCACTAAGCCACCACAGTGGGAGAACAAGGCAGACAGTGTCCGCGCACGGTTCAGGACGCTGCGAACAACAGCATTTGCTCAACGAGCACATCCAGGGAGTCGAACACAGGCAAGCAGCCTGACAGGGTGTCGGCAATCAGGGAGAACTCGGAACATCCCACCAATAGACAGGTTGCACCCTGTCGCTCACAATCTTGCGCTGCATCCAGAAGTGTCTCAGTATCCAGACGACTTGCACCCTGCGATTTGATACGACGGATAGCCGATAGCAGCTGCTCAGTCCTGTCCGGGTGCACGACTCGCAATCCATGACTGGCGAAGGCGTTCTTGAACAAATTGATTTGTTGCGTTGCTGGCGACGCCAGCATTCCGACAACGGCATCGTCGCCGATCGAGCGCAGGATTGCCTGCCCTGACAACTCAATCATATTAAGCAGGGGAATAGAAACAGCCGCAGTAATCTGCGGCGCGTAGTAGTGGGCGGTGTTGCATGGCATCGCCAGTGCGCTGGCGCCGGCGTGTTCGAGCGTTCTTGCCATACCAGCGAGTACCGGACCAGGATCATCCCCCTGTTTTTTCAGTATCCAGTCCAGTCGCGACGGTATCTGCGGATTCATGTCAATAAGCAACGGCACATGCGAAGCATCATCGTCGGCGGCGATACCGGACACGAGCCGTTGTTGTAACAGGATGGTCGCTTGCGGCCCCATGCCGCCAAGCACACCGATACGCTTGAATTCGCTCATCGATTAATCAGCTTGCGGCATCCCCTGCCCAGCGACCTGAGAAATCGAAAGCGGAGTCGTAACCGAACAGGGCAACTGCGCCACCGGTATGTAAGAAAACGACACGCTCGTCCTTGCTGAAGTGGCCTTTGCGAATCAGATCGATGAAACCTGCCGCACCTTTGGCTGAATAGACGGGATCCAGCAGGATAGCCTCCAGTTCTGCAAACATGGCAATGGCTTCGAGACCACTGGCTGTGGGAATACCGTAGCCCTCGCCTACATAGTCCGTATTGGCCACGACATCGTCGCGCTCGACGACGCCGGGGCAGCCCAGTTTCTCGGCAGTTGCAACCGCGAGATTGAAAACATTCTCTTCCTGTTTGGGCCTGGGTGCGCGCACGCCGATACCCAGTAACGGTATGTTTGCATTCATGGCTTTGAGACCGGTGATCAGACCTGCCTGGGTTCCTGCACTACCGGTGGCGTGCACGATATGATCGACCTTCAGGTTACGCTCATTAAACTGCCCCAGCATCTCAAACGCACAATTGACGTAACCCAAAGCGCCAGTCGGGTTGGAACCACCACCGGGAATGACGTACACCTTCTTGCCCTGAGCCCTGAAAGTGTCAGCTACTGCATCCATCTCGGCAGCCATATCCATACCACCTGCACGCTTCTCCGTCGTTGCTCCGTGCATATGGTCCAGCAGTACATTACCGCCAAAGTTGTAGTTCTCGTTATTAGACTGAGTACGATCTTCGAGCAGAAGATGACACTGCATGCCGATTTTTGCAGCAAACGCTGCCGTCTGCCGCGCATGGTTGGATTGAGTAGCGCCTTGGGTGATGACCATGTCTGCGCCCTGCAGCTCGGCTTCGGCCATCAGAAACTCCAGCTTGCGCGTCTTGTTTCCACCCGTAGACAGACCAGTGCAATCGTCTCTCTTGATCCAGATTTCAGGGCCACCAAGCTCTTTGCTTAGTCGGTCCAGACGCTCAAGTGGTGTAGGCAAGTGAGCAAGGAAGTGACGCGGGTAGCGGGCTAAATGCATGACATAAACTCTTTAGTGTTGTGACGAGCATATTATTCCAATTTCGCGTTACTTGCTAATGCAAATTGAACATCCTGAATTGCGCGTCGCGTATTTAGACTGGGTTGACCCCATGCGTCTGAGCTGGATACAAGTTTCTGGATAGATTCTAACTTTTACGAGCCCAAGCGCTATCAGAGAACTCCTGATATACGGACTAACGCGCCCCGGATTAATTACCACGGCCTTCTGTATGATCGAAGGGTAATTGTGACAGGGGAAATCTACTCATGACTCGCGACGACGCCATAGCGAAGGCCACAGAGTATTTTGATAGCGGACAGCTATTGTCCGAGCTTGCATCGCTGGTGAGCTATCGCAGCGAAAGTCAAAATCCTGAACAAGCGGCAGTGCTTGAACAATATTTGCAGGAGGCCATTCAGCCTCGACTCGAGGCGATGGGCTTCGAGTGTAAGCTCCACGACAACCCAAGTACCAGAATGGCGGGAGGGCCATTCCTGCTGGGTTCACGCATCGAAGATGTCGCTTTGCCCACGGTACTCACCTATGGCCACGGCGATGTCATCCAGGGACAGGATGACCAATGGCGTGACGATCTGACACCATTCCAGCTTGTCGAAAAGGGTGATCAAGTGTACGGCCGCGGATCAGCAGACAACAAGGTGCAACACCTTATCAATATTGCGGCCCTTGAATCTGTTCTCTCTGTACGCGGCGAACTTGGGTTCAACGTCAAGATCGTGATGGAGATGAGCGAAGAGATCGGATCGCCCGGATTATCTGAGATGATGAAGATTCATCGCAAAGCAATGCAGGCTGATGTGCTGATCGCCTCTGATGGTCCAAGACTCAGTGCTGAACGACCAACCATGTTCATGGGTTCACGAGGTGGACTGGGATTCGATCTGGTGGTGGATCTTCGCAAAGGTGCACACCATTCGGGAAACTGGGGCGGTTTACTTGCAGATCCTGCCATCATCCTTTCGCAGGCCTTGGCCAGTATCACCGATGCGCGCGGTCAACTCCAGATTCCTGAATGGCGTCCGACCAGCCTCACGGCCACGGTAAAAAAAGCGCTACAAGGTTTGCCGGTGGGTGCCAATGAAGAACCATCCGTTGATGAAGACTGGGGAGAGGAACACCTCAGTCCTGCGGAACGTGTTTACGGGTGGAACAGTTTTACCATTCTCGCCATGAAAGCAGGCACACCCGAAGCACCGGTCAACGCCATTGCCCCGACAGCATGGGCGCGCTGTCAGTTGCGCTTTGTTGTGGGCACCCCAATAGAAGATGTTCTTCCAGCCTTGCGTCGCCATCTGGATGCCAGAGGCTTCGACAAGGTGCAGATCCAACCATTGGATAAGGGTCTGTTCAATGCCACCCGTCTGGATCCCGACCATCCCTGGGTCACTTATACCCAGGATTCTTTAAAGAAGACAACCGGCAAGGATCCTCATGTCTTACCTAATCTTGCAGGCTCGCTACCCAATGATTGCTTTGCCGATGTACTGGACATGCCAACGATCTGGATTCCGCATAGCTACCTTGGCTGCAATCAACACGCTCCAAACGAGCATGTTCTCAAATCTGTCTGTCGCGAAGCAATGCAGGTTATGGCCGGCTTATTCTGGGATGTTGGCACTGGCACGCCAGAAGCTTGATTGTTCCCGATGCGCAATTTGTCGCCGGTGATGCATTTGTGCAACATGGCAAACGTCAGCCTGCGCTCGCAATTATAAAGCGTGGGCATTGCGATTCTGTACAAAGTTATCCAGTTGCTCCTGAGAGTTAAATATCCAGTTGGAACCCATCCATTCGATAACTTGCTCGGCGGGTTCAACAGCGTATTCAGATGACTCTGTCATCTGCACGGCCGGCTCAGCCAGCTTAAAAACAAATTCCGCGGGCTCAACAACATACCTGATGTCATCGGCTCGCAATATCGATGCACGGATTTGACCTTCGCTGTTGGCCGCTTCATTCCTTAAACGTATTTCATTCAGCTCGTAAATCGATGTAGAGAGATACATCACCGCCACGGCTAATGTCATTAACACTGACAGGAAAACCAGATGTTGCTGAATGCTTGTTCGTTTAGTTGTTGAACACTTCATAATCCTTCTCGGGTCTAGTGTGCAGCTCGTCGCCGGATTCTGAGTTGAATCTTCAACTGTTTTGAGTGCAATGAGAAGCCCAGCCGACCTATCAAGTCCATACCTTCACGGTATTCGGATACAGCATCATGCAGTGCCTGCCCGCCTTGCATTCGCACAAATATCAATAAATATCATGCACTTAAGTGGATTGAAGTACAACGCGCTTTTAAGCTATAGTCTAGCCTGGACACAAACATCGAATAGTCGGCAACGTCCCGGCTATCACACCTGTTCGTCTTTACAGCTCCATTCGGCGCTGTATAAATAGTGAGAAAACCGGAGGAATAACCATGCTACTGAAATCCACTACCACCTTTGCAACTGCAGCAGCCCTTTGTCTGGCTGGTACCACAGCTATTGCAGAAACATCCAAACTCAAAATACAGAGTCACCAGTCTCAGGAATCCACGCAAGGCAAACTCCTTCAGGAGTTTGTTGAAAACGTCAGCACCATGTCGGGCGGCGATATAGAAATCGAGATGTTCTACTCATCGGCTGTCGTCAAGTCGGCAGAGACATTCGATGCAGCTCAAACCGGCATTCTCGATTGTGATATGACCAACGGAAGCTACCAGACCGGGAAAAATGCGGCGTTTCAGTTTGTCGCGGATACCATGGGCGGGTATGACACGCCGATGCAATACCTTGCCTGGGTCAACTTTGGCGGGGGTCGTGAGCAAATAAACGAGCTTTACTCGCAATACGACATGACGTTTATCGGTGCACACGTGGGAGGGCAGGAATCCCTGAACTCAACCAAACCACTGCGCGGCATAGAAGACCTGACCAACTTCAAGTTTCGTTCTCCGCCGGGCATGGAGAGTGAAATATTCGCCTCACTGGGTGCCAAACCGGTTGTTATGGACTTTACTGAAGTATTCACCGCCCTTGAAACGGGTATTGTTGATGGCGCCGATGCCTCTACACTCGCCGTAAATAACAGCATCGGTATCTACGATATCGCCAAACATACAACCTATCCGGGTTTTCATTCCATGTCATCGGACCAGCTCGCATGCCGTACCGATGCATGGGAAGCACTACCAACAGCCCACCAGAAAATCATAGAAATTGCGCATAAAGCCTTAATGGCTGATTACGTCATGTTCACTCTGGTCGAAAACGGCGAGGCGCTAACGCAAATGCCAGACAAAGGTGTGACCATCCACAACTGGTCAGAAGAGGATCGTGGCAAGTTCCGCGAGGCCGCACAAGAAGCATGGAAAGAGTGGAGTGTGAAAACACCAGAAGCTGAAGCCATGGTGGCAAGTCATGAAGCGTTTCTCAAGCGCATCGGTCTAGCCAAGTAAGATACAGTATGACAGGACACTCTCTTGCTGCGACTTGAGTAAGCGCAGTGAGAGGGTGTCAGCGCTTAGGAGCCTGCGCGGCCGGAGGCGGCCCCGCAGAAAAGATGGGTTATTTTTCACCTTTTAAATACGATTGTCTGTCCTGTTCATCAAATTTTTCGATGGCATATCTCAGCATGGTGCGTGGCATCGACTTGTAATGCTTGCTCAAGAACGCCTCTTCAACGTTGCGATCCCGATTGCCTACCTCCCTAAGCATCCAGCCGACGGCTTTATGAATCAGGTCTTCACGATCATGCAAAAGATTTAGTGCGATCTTCAACGTATCTTCGTACTGATCCCGTTTTATGAAGTGGTAGGTAGCTATGATGGCTATTCTTCGCTCCCACAGGCTCGAAGACAAGGACAACTCAACAAGCTTGTCTCTATTTTTATCCAGTAAATAACCACCTGCAATCTGGTGCGCAGAACTGTCAACAAGATCCCAATTATTTACATAGGCTGAATTCGCCAGATAACGTGCGTAGATGTCTTTACGCTTTTGTTCATCAGCTTTTTCAAAAAAACTAACCATCAACACTAACGCAAGCAATCTTTCCTCATGATATTGAGACTTGAGCAAGCACACCAAATCATCCATCGGTAAAGACGTTTGTGCTTTTGCAAAGGCGCGAATTTTGGGAACACGGATTCCCAGAAAACAATCTCCCTCGCCGTACTCTCCGACGCCAGTTTTGAAAAACCGCGCAGATGTTGTGGCAACCGAAGGATCTCCCAGCTTGCGGAACCTTTCCTGCAGCTCATTCAGTTTCATACACAAGAATCTGCAGATATTCAGTCTCTGATGTCACGTTAAAGTCTTAGCCTGAATTCAATAGGTCTGCCGTACAAACACACTCATGACATCACCCCTGTTATCGGGTGAGAGAGTAAAGCCCAATTGCAACTGACCCGGTATACCACTGACCACCCCAAGCGTATAACTCCACCGGTCCTCGTTGTCTTCAGTATCCAGTTCATACGACCACTCACCCTGTAGTTCCAGGCCCTGCAGTTGATAACGCAAGCCTGCAAAAAGATAATCGGTATCGTCGTCAGTCTGGAAAGCGGGAGCCTCTCCCACGACACGAGCTTCAAATTCCTTCATATCGCGTCTGGCACCCAGAAGAAGGTCTGTTTGTATCGATAGGGGCGAATAGTAAAAGAGGTAGACATCCATACCGTCACCTTCATATTCCAGAGTATTCATCCCGGTTAGCGTGCTTTGCATTTCATCACCATCAAGCGATAGATAGTTCACCCCGAACACAATACTTGGTGATATCTCGAACTGAGCCGTCAGCTGGTAACCTGTAAAGGACACATCCGCATCACCAAAGTCAAACTCGCCGAATACGTAGTCAGCCTGCACGTACTTGTAAGGAAAATCAGCTTTGGCAAACCCGGACGCAACCGCTGTGAGCGTGGCGATGACTATGCTGTAACAGATGCGCTTGACTCTCTGCTTACGCAGGCTGCGCTTAAAAATCGAATTCATCAAATTGCAGTTCCGTCCAGATTGACCAGCCAAACGTGTGTTCTGGTTCGGATTATAGACCACCTGTCGTACGGCGAGAGTCAGTGGCGAACCAATGGCACGTCAAACATCTGTGCAAGCTGACTACCGAACGCCTCGGCTTTTTCTGGTTTGAGTGAAATCAGTGTGTTGTGCCGCTCGTTATCCGCATCACACAGGTTAACCTGATATTCAGTATAGGAACTGCCTCGCCGGCTTCGGTTGGAGCGATGCTTTACAACACGCGAGATCATTTGAATTGCTATGATCTCCTGCGCCGCAATACCCTGTGACAAACGGCTACTATCCGGTGGCATTGATAATGACCATGAGCGCATAAAAGCTACACCAGTAGTTCGATTTACGATTACTTGCTCATTAAATCCATGATAGGTCCACAAGCCAGCGGCGACGAAAAGCACGCCAATCAACAACAAGGGAATCGAGCCCGGACCTTCAAAAGCGGTGAATCTGGCAGCGAACCAGAAAGCGGCAAGGGCAAGGCCCAACACAACGAACAGAGCACTAAAGGCAAGTGCAAAAGCACCAGGCTTCACTCGCAGTGTGTCGATATCAACACACTGCACCTTACGCGTTTCAAAGCTCCATGACGTCACCGGCAACGCTATAGCTGTGATCCCTGGCCTGTCAGTACTGTCTACCATCTACTAATCTCGGTGTTCGGATCGATTCTCCAGGCTAGTGTAGTGTGACCTTCAAACACTTCAAACAGCGGTTGAAGGTCACACTACACTAGAAGCCGGGCAAGCCGTCAGGCTAACACGAGGCCAATGCGTGCTAAGGGTCTTTCCATTCGTGTAACACCTCATCATTGTGTTGTCCGGGGGTTGGTGGTGGTCGACGAATACGACCGGGAGTACGGCTGAAACGCGGAGCCGGAGCAGGCTGCAAGCAGCCATCATGTGTTTCGAAGACGCCACGCGCCATATTGTGTGGATGATCAGGGGCTTCACCAAGACCTAGCACGGGCGCAAAACAGCAGTCTGTTCCTTCCAGTAATTCGCACCAGTCACTGCTGTCCTTGCTCAAAAACATGATCTCCAGTTCTCGCTTTAGTGCAGGCCAGTCGGCTTCGTCAACCTCGCCTGTAAAGCGCTCATCATCAGAAAGACCTGTTTTGAGCAGAAACTGCGTATAAAATTTTGGTTCCAGAGGCCCAATGGAAATCCATCGATCATCAGCACAGCGATAGGTGTTGTAGTGATGAGCACCACCATCAAGTAAATTGCTACCACGCTGGTCCTGCCATCGACCGTTGAACATCAGGCCGTGCAATAGAGTAGTCAGGTGCGCTGTGCAATCGCTAATAGCGGTGTCCACGATCTGCCCTTTTCCGCTACTTCTCGCCTCGTATACCGCAGCCATAATGCCAAAAGCGAGATACAAGGCACCGCCACCGAAGTCTCCCAGCAGGTTGGCCGGGATGACCGGACTGCCAGCCTTGTCACCGAACGCCCCAAGGGCACCACTCAGGGCAATGTAGTTGATATCGTGGCCAGCGCTGCCACAGAGCGGTCCATCCTGACCCCAGCCTGTCATACGGGCATAAACCAGCGCTGCGTTGATCTTCCAGATCTCTGCTGGCCCAAGACCCAGTCGCTCCATCACACCAGGTCGAAACCCTTCTATTAGCACGTCCGCAGATGACAGCAGGGTAAGGGCCGTATTCAGACCTTGGGGGGATTTAAGATCAGCAGTGACAGAACGCTTGCCTCGATTGAGAACGTCATAGTGAATACCCAACAAGTTATCGCTGTTGTTTCGCTCCAGTCTCACCACATCGGCCCCCATATCAGCCAGCAACATGCCTGCAAAGGGCGCGGGCCCCAATCCAGCAAACTCAACTACGCGTAAGCCTTTGAGCGCACCCATATAACTATCCTGCTAATCGTTCGACAAAAAATACTATTAACCATTTTCATTCATTCCTCAAGGAAGAAACGCATGAACGTCGCCATACCCATCCAAAATCTGTTTGGCACAAGAGAGACCACTGCGCAATGACCGCAATCACGGTGCCTGTGGTAAGTTGCCGATAATGAGAGCCACAGTCTGTCAAGCCAGCGACATCTGCACGACATGAGCCGCCTGACCATATCGCTGGGTCTGCTGCGTTCGCTGGTAATCTACTACGGACTACCGTGGCGACGTCGGTCTCTGGCACGCTTCTACCGCACACTGGTTCCTGAAGGAGCACTGGTGTTTGACGTGGGAGCACACGTAGGCAGCCGCACCAGAAGCTTGCTAGCCAACGGTGCACACTGTGTCGCCATAGAACCTCAACCGGCGTTTGCGCAACTACTGCAAAAACTCTTTTCCAGCCACCCGCGTGTGTCGCTCGTTACAGAGGCTGTCGGTCGTGAACCCGGACAGGCGAAACTCCATGTGTCCAGCCGCCACCCGACCGTATCAACGCTGTCATCAGAATGGGTGTCACGAGTTGCGCCCACCCGTGGCTTTGAAACTGTTGCGTGGGACCAGACAGTTACCGTCGCTGTAACCACTCTCGATACACTGATTGCCGAACACGGTCTGCCGGCCTTTTGCAAGATCGACGTTGAAGGCATGGAAGCTGAAATTCTTTCCGGCCTGAGTGTTGCCATTCCTATAGTTGCTGTGGAGTACATACCTGCAACCATCGATATTGCATTAACTTGCGTTGAACGGCTCGAGACACTCGGTGCCTATGAATACAATGTAAGTCCGGGCGAGACTCACACCATGCACTTCACCCACTGGGTCGACGCTGATACGCTTGTATGCGAACTTCAGCGCATCGCATCCGATGGGGTAAGCTCCGGCGACCTCTATGCTCGGCTAGTCGATACGACAAGCATTAAGACTTCGATGGGCTCAGGCTCGTAATATCAATCCGCAATCATGCCCTGTTGGCTGGCAACGTCGTTCCAAGAGAAAGCAGAAGTGACAGTAGAAACTGATCGACAGGATCGCACACCAGACGGGCAGTTCCCTGACCAAAGCGAACCATCCGGCGGTGCCCGCACGGATCGCACCTCCCGGCATTCATCAGGGAAAACCGTGGCTGCGTTGCTCACGATCGTTTTGCTGTTCGCAATCCTGCTTTTCCCCGATCATCCCGAATCCTTTACGTTACAGCACTTCACCCGCCTGCCACTGGAATGGCCACTAATAGTTCTTGCCTTACTGTTGACAAGCGGTAAGGCGCTGCTTGCCCTGCGATGCTTGCTGGTGGCGACTCTGGGTATAGCCGTGCTATTGCGTATGGCCGATATCGGCTCACGCATTGCATTTGATCGCCGTTTCAGTCCGCTTGTCGAGTGGCATCTGCTTGGCGACGGCTGGAACCTCGCCTCGCAACAGGTTGGACTTATGGAGGCTGGCCTGGCTCTGGCTCTGGCACTGGCAGTGCTGACAGGACTGTTGCTGATGCTGTATGGCGGGCTTGGGGCGATTGGTAACCTGACCGGCTCTGGCAAAAAGACTATCAGCTTTGTTGCCACCACCGTGTTAACAGTCGGTGTCGTTGTGTTTTGGCAACAGGAGGCAGATTCGAAACACCCGATTGTGCAGGCGCACTTCGTACCAGAGCTGATTGATCGAAGCCAGGATATGCAACGTTCGATCATCGATCAACAATCATTCATCGCCGAGCTCAATGTCGATCCGATCAGTATCTCTGCGCCACCGGGCTTTGCAGCGCTCAACGACCTTGATGTTGCCTTTATATTCATAGAATCGTACGGACAGAGCTTTCTGGTTGATGAGGATCTGGGGCTAATCGCCAACGAACGCCTGCAGGTGATGGAACAGCAGATCAAGGACGCAGGACTTCATGTGCGTAGCGGCTGGATGACCTCCCCGGTTCGCGGCGGCCGTAGCTGGTTGACTCATGCCAGTCTGGCATCCGGACTTGAAATCAACAATCAGGCTCGATTTGACCGTCTTGTCGCGTCTGATCGTATCTCGCTGTATAGCCTGTTTGGGCAGGCCGGCTGGCACACCGTCGGATTGGTGCCCGCCATCAGAGAAGCCTGGCCCGAAGGTGCCTGGTATGGTTTCGACCGAATCTACGACTTCCACGCACTAGACTATCAAGGACTGCCTTTTGGTTGGGTGAGTATGCCCGATCAATACACACTTTCAACGTTCGAACAGACGATACGTCAGCCAAGCAAGCAACCGATAATGGCCGAGATTGCGTTGATTAGTTCGCACGCGCCATGGACACCGCTTCCGGTCCTGTTGCCATGGGAATCCATCGGGGACGGTAGCATTTTTGACGGCAGTCACCGCTTCGGCGAACCAATGACCTGGAACAATCGGGTTCGGGTCCGTGAGATGTTCGCAAAGTCACTGGATTATTCACTGGCCACTGTCGGCGAATACTTATCACGTCATGGCAAAGGCGCGTTGTTCATGATTCATGGCGATCATCAACCCGCCTCCATCATCGCAGGCTGGGGCAAGACAGCAGATGTGCCTGTTCATATTGTGAGTGAGGATCCGACCTTACTCGAACGACTGCCTACCGATGTCTTTACCGAAGGTATGATGCCTGACTCTGCATCAAGCAGCCTACCCATGTGGTCTATCCGTGAAATGATGTCAACCGTGTTTGAATCCGGCGAGGATAGAAGCACAGCGGCGCCCCCTATTCAATAACTTGCCACTCATAGCAACAAAGTGATCGCAGACACCGATGAGCATTTATGCAGCATGGGCTTTGTAACTGCGAGCCTCGGCTATTACTGACTAGCTCCTGGTAGATTATCGATATAGCTATCGATGAACGAAAGGCGTTGGGTTAGCCATTGCTCGATGTACGCAGACTGTCCCAGCTCAAACTGCCCGGTAGATATATTGCCGGTACCCGGCCAGCGTTGCAGATTCCTGTTCCTCGGTGATTCTGCTAATCCTGTCTGGTCAATTCCAATCTGTGCAAAGTAGTCAGAGAATCGGCTGGCAATGGCCGCAGGTGTAATCAGGTCTGATCGTAATTCCAGCCAACGTGTTCTCACTAACGAAGTAAAACCTGACACACCAAGCTCGACCAGCCGCCCTGCCAGTCGATTGAACTGAGGGGCTATGTGTTGAATGGAGCCGGGGTCCTCTGCACCGGTCCATCGCAAACCGTAGGTAGCGTCAAAGTCCCAGGGAACAAAGAACCATTTTTGCGATTGATTCCTTGCAACGTAATAGTTCTTTTTAAACGTGTCACGATTCGATGTGAGCAGCCTGAGAATCCAGAAATCAGCCAGAGATTCCAGATCAACACGATTGCCGATGTCAGCGTAGAACGTTGTATCGTCACTGAAGTTAATAAAATTCAGTAGTTCTGTGAGCGGTTCAAAGCGCACTACATCGTCAGGGTCCGGGTACTTTAGCTCAAAATCGATGCTGACATTTTCGGGGTTGTAAAAATCAGCGTTATTGGTTGCTGCCTTGTAGAGAAGCGTACCGTTGGCAGGATCGGAAAAATCTATTTGATCCCATCGCTCGTTGCCCTCAGCATCTTCCGGCACATCAAGTTTACTCAAACCCAGCAATTTTCTATCAACTCTTTCTGAGATAACGTACAACCCGTTGTATCCACCGTTCAAAACCATTTCGGCAACCACGCCAGCGATGGTTGACTGGCCTTGCGCTTCACCGTCATTGTCGATATAAGCGGAGCTTCTCATGTCTCGATAGATATCATGGCTGACAAGATTTCTTACGAGCGCCAAGTCGCGGTAGGCCGCGTCTGCAATCCAGTCATCGTCATTGCGCAATCCAAAGACCCGGACATTATCACTGTCATCAGGGTCATCCAGCTCACGTGTTTCAAAAGAGAAAGACTTTTTGTCAAACGCTTGCGACGTACGGCCTCGAATCTCGATACCCAGATTCTGAATACCGGTATCTGTGTCAGTTTGCCCATCAGCCCATCGCCAGGCTCCGGGTAATTTGGGTTCATCAACTATGTCAAATGCCCAGACTTCAAATAGCGGCAAATTGGTGACGATCAGATCATACGATTGTACAAGTTGCTCACCGTTGAACACTAGAACCGGGATGGTACTACCGTGCTGAACGATAGCCGACAGTTCGCTACCGGAGGTAATATCGGTCCCTGCGATTTGAAGACTGTAGCCTGGGCGAAGTGCCGAAAACAGCACACTACCGACCAGCGTCGATGGACTACCGAATGTATCTCCCAATGACACAAACAACCGGTTGCCGTCATCATCGGCAATCAGGGGAAAACCAGCCCAGCTAAGATCCAGGCCAGCAAGTTCCAGTTCAGGGCCTGATTGAGTGTCCAATGTGACAACCACAACAGCCACATTGGAAGCTGCCCCCTCGTTGTCAAGAACGGTATAGGCAAAACTATCACTGACTGCGGCAGTGTCAGTTCTTACATAAAGAATACTGCCGTCAGCCTGTGGTGTTGCAATGCCATTGGCTGGTTGCGCAACAACTGCTATCGATTCCGGCGCGATTATCCCGTCGTTGTCCTGATCATTGTCAAGCACCGACAGGGTAATCGGTGTGGTGATATCAAGTGCGAAGGAGTCGTTGCGGGCAATCGGTGCAAGATTCGAAAGCGTTGGCGCGTAGACAAACGAGCTCCTTGCGGCCCAGTCCGGCCAATTGCCCCATCCTCCGGAATTACGACCTCTGACCCTGAAAAAAAGATCGTTTCCTGGATTCAGATTCAACGCCAGACCTGATGGTGTCACTTCGCACAGTCCAGCGCTACATACGTCGGAAGCGTCATAGGTAACCGCAAGCACATCCAGACCAGCAGTACGGTCGCGAACAAAGAGCCGGTAGCTTGTGGCGTTTGACTGCTGCCGCCATACAAACGCCGGGGACCGCGTCTGAATGTCCCCCTGCGGTGCTACGGTAGTGACAACCGCTGGTGGCTCTTCCACCAAGGAGAAAAACAGGCTTGAATAAGTACTGATACCGTCGTTGTTGTAAGCGCGCACACGCCATTGGTGCTTGCTGCTAAACCCGAGACTGATATCCGGAGTTACCCGGCACACGGTTCCATCGCAGATGTCAGCACGGTTGTAATTTTCCTGATGTATTCTGGCGCGGACGGATCGATCGTATACAAACATACGATATTCATTAGCATCTGGCTGATCGCGCCAGACAAACTCTGGCGTAGGGGTATCGACGGGGCCTGCGGGCGATAGCATGTCCGGATTGCCGGGTGCTGAGTAAGCCGGATTTCCGAGCGTTAGCATAGTGGTAAGGATGAATAAAACAAACGCTCCTACGGTACTGATTTTCAAGCCCATTCCCTCGGTGAAATTTCAAACAATCCTGTATTTTCAACCCTGACTACACACAGGGAATCATGCCTGAGCAACAATGCATCTGTTGGCGCATCTGTCGGTTATTAGTCTAGTCGGCAAACCAGGCAGACCACCGTGTCCAGTCATTGCAACATGGCGAAGGTATTAACTTTTATTACCGCCTTGAACCAACTACGGCTGGCGATGAAATACGGCGATCACGAAGACACAGCGATCATCCTACAATACTGGATTTTTCGTCACAGATTTATAACAACTGTGTCGTTTTACTAAATTGCTGGACGACTACACATATAGTAGCCGACCATCCGCACGCTGAAACGAACAATGGCCTATTATTTTGAGATGCAATCCACAAAGTTTTTTATTTCCCATAGCCATGAAAGGCGCTTAAACGTAAGCGTCAAATGCAAGAACAGGCTCGCCTGAAAGGCTTGCATAAAGGCATGTTATACCGCTTTTCGGCACGGCCACCCTTGACAGATCAATCAAGATACACAGGCTTTTTCCAATGCAGTGCCCCTGTACCGCGATCATGAACTCATAGTCTACCGACATGCCATCTCGGGCATCAGGCCCGATAGCTCAGCTTGGAGCTGGTTTCGTTCAGCTCATTGCCGCCTGTGCACAAAAACATAAATCATTGACAAAACAGCGAGCAACGACATGATGACAAGCACACCAGTAGCAATCGAAAACACCTGCGCTCCACCCAGTAATACGATGATAGCGCCAGCAATACCACCAGTTGCCATCTGCCATGCGCCGACGATGCCAGTGGCAGTTCCGCTGTTCTTGCCCGCTGAAGCTATAGCCCCTATCGTGGTGTTTGCCACAATAATTCCATTACTGAATCCAAAAAGACAGCACGGTAGTGCTATTGACAAGGCGTGGGTATACCCTATTTCCTGAGTGGCAAACAGCAACACAACAGAAACACTTTATTTTTCAGTACCGACAAATAAGCGGTTGCAACCGTCCTGGCATCAATACTATCCAGCCAAACCGAGCTTAGCTCGGAATGGGTATTTCGCAAAGATCAGGTTATCAGTTACCCGAAGGACACACAAAGCAAACTGACGAATATCTCTTGATCCGATCAACGAAACTGCTGTGCCCTGTTGTCGCGTTTACGCTGGAGCGGTGGCTTGCCGATTGCCCTGACAAGATTCGTTAAAGACAAGAATCGGTGATATTCTCGTGCTTCAGTCCTGCAAACACGACAAGGTAACCAGAGGGAAAATATCATGCAAAAGGCAAACAAGATGACTCGCTCACTACCCGATCCAAAACGCCGATTGTTTCTTCAAGGGGTCAGTGCAGCGGCTTTAAGTGCCCCACTGGGCGTTTATGCAAACACCGAAGCCGTCCAGCCTGGCAAGGACGCAGTATTGCTGGTCATCGATGTACAGAATTGCTTCTTGCCCGGTGGCACACTGGCTGTCAACGGTGGAGATCAGATCATTCCGGTTATCAATTCACTCGGTCAAAAATTCAAGAATGTTGTTTTTACCCAGGATTGGCATACACCAGGGCACGCATCATTTGCATCCAGCCATCCCGGTAAAGCACCTTTCGAAACCCTGGAGATGCCTTACGGAACGCAAGTATTATGGCCAGATCATTGCGTGCAGGGAACCGAGGATGCAAAGCTATCCAGCGGGCTGGATATCCCACACGCACAATTAATTATCCGCAAGGGCTATCATCAGCAAGTGGATAGCTATTCAACCTTCGTCGAAGCAGATGGAGAAACCAAAACAGGTTTAACAGGGTATTTGCAGGAACGTGGACTAACGAATGTTTACGTCTGTGGCCTGGCAACCGACTTCTGTGTCAGCTGGTCTGCTCAGGATGCTGCAGCCGCAGGTCTGACAGTCTCTGTTATCGAAGATGCCTGCCGCGGTATTGATCTGGATGGCTCGGTAGCCGCTGCCTGGCAAGCCATGGCAAAAGCCGGTATTGAAAGAATCCAATCATCTGACATCGCTTAGCACTATTTTCGTGTCAGTCTGGGCGTGTCAGTCTGGCGCCTGAATCAGGAGGGTTCTGACCCTGCGGCGTTTGACCAGTAAGTGATGAATTTAAACCTGATGAGTGTCCCACTACGCTCATCAGGCCAACCCGCTTTATCCTTGTAATTAGTCCAGTGAAATCGCAGGCTTGGGAAAGGTCTTGAGGGCTTTACCCAACGCTGAATCCGGGCTTGCGTAGTCTTCCAGTGCAACTCCGGCACGGGCGGCCTCGGCAGCCTCGCGCAACGATGTTACACCCTGCCCTGCACCATCCGGATGACTCATTATTCCGCCACCCGCACAAAAGATAAAATCATCATTGCCGAGCAGGCTGCGTGCCGGGTCAATTTGCCAGATAGTCTGACCTGAAGAATAAACCGGCATGGCCAGATGCGCAGGACCACCGCTTCTGGAAACAGGACGCTGAACCGACTTCGCCGATTCAGCCACTACTGCATCGCTTTCGGTGAATTTATTGGCCAGTCCGTTGACGTGCAGATGATCTGCTCCGGCAAGCCGCCAAAGTATCTGCATGACGTTAAAGCTGATACCAATATCCGGTGAACGTGACAAGAGGCCCCAGCCAGCACGATGTCCGTGGATAGGAACGACACTGTGATCTCTGACAGCACGCAGCCCGGGCAGCCCGATCGACTGCATGCAAACCATTGCACAGTTGGCTCCGACACGTTGCATACTGTCGAGGTTTCGCCACATCTGCTCTATCTCGTCAGTGATGTTGACAGCGTAAAGCACATGCTTGCCAGTTTTATCAGCGTGATCATTTATCACCTTCATCACCGCATTCAGACGTTCGTTGAACGGACAGTCAGGACCATTGGCTTGCAGCTCATCATCCTTGATGAAATCGATACCTGCCTCAACCAGTGTCTTGACAAGGTTTGCCGTCTGCGAAGGACCAAGTCCCACGCTAGGTTTGATAATCGTGCCAATCAATGGCCCACGATGCTCATTCATGACTCGACGTGTGCCAGCAGCGCCAAACTGCGGGCCGGGGTGGTGGTTGGCGAAATCCGCCGGAATATCAATATCAATCAGGCGAATGGCTGAAACCTCTGCCAATTCAAATAAATTGCCCGCCAGCGTGGATAGCAGAGTCGGTAGCGACACACCGAAGTTGCCCAATGGCCAACTAATCGTGACCTGTCCACGTTCGTAGCTAGCGCCCGTTTTGCGACAGGGAAGTGAAGGCGTCGTGGACGAGCCGGTATGAATGATTGTCTCAACAATCGCTCCGGATCGCTCGCGCAATTCATCGGTTTCAGCAGCCAATCTCACAAACGTGCCGGTGGATTGCTCACCAGCCAAAACAGCCGCAGCGTGCGCAAGGCTTGTTGGCGTCTCGATATCATACGTTGCCTGAATACGACTCATCGTATGCCTCCTCCATCCCGAATCCATCCAAAGTAATCGGGACTGCCCATTTGCCCACCTTTTAATGCTAATTCCAGCCCATCCATCGCTCCATCGGCATGCACAATTGACAACGAAGCACCGGCGATGGTCGGAGCCAGTGCCGAGAGTGCGAATATCCCCAATTGCTGAGTAACATAGCCGGAAGTATCACCACCAGAGACGACAGCTCGTCTGATATTGCCTTGGTTTATGACGCGATACAGCACCTTGCCTAACGCTACGCCAATCTTCTCATTGATAACAGACAGGCTCAGACCCGCACCCACAACCGCATCGGTCAATTGACTTACCATAGGATCATCTGGCCCTTCAGCGCTGTAAACCAAGGGATCAGTGCCCCGTGAAAGAGCCAGCAGGCTGTCGGCGACCACTCGGGAAATTTCGTTTTCAAGATCGTTGTCATCACCAACGGTTTGCAAGACATCAAAACGGATCGTCTGAAAACCATGCGCTCTTGACCAGTCAATCTGCTCAGCCGTTGTAGGCGAAACAGACCCGGAAACGCTCACCATCCCGGTTGATCGACCTGCACTTCCCCGAACCGGTTGTTCAGGAAGGGTGCCCGTGTTTGACCAGTGCCTTACCAATGCATACTCAACACCCTGGGAACCCACGACAAAAGGATTCTGCGCCCGGTTGTTCCATAACATTTGCCCGATAACAGCCTCATTGTTTTCATCGACACAATCGACGCTGAGTACCGAAATTCTGTCTGACTCCGGCGCAGTTTCGGGCATGCAACCAGTGGCCATGTCTTCCAAAGACCAAAGGGACGTATCGATTCGTTTTGACTGGGCTGAGATATGACGTGCCACATCCGATTCTGTCATGGGCGTCACCGGATGACGGGTCATGACAGGATGACGATCCAGCCGATAGACCTCATCTCCCAGACCCGCAAACAGATGGCCGAAGAGCTGATATCGACGCATTTGAGGTGCTGCGACCATCACAGGCACAGCCTCAGGGTCAAGCAAGTGATCAGCTATTTCGATCGCACAGCCTATGGATCCAATCGTTGGCGAGGAATCCAGCGTCGAGCATATTTTGTAATGGAACAGTCCGGGCTGCAGGGCCAGCAATGACCCGAAAATGGAGGGCAGAGTTCGGTTCATCCAGTCAGGCGATTGTGCTCGTGCGGTCGATGCGACACCGATTGCCTGTAAATGCGAGTAGCGGGCCAGCTGGTCTTGCGTCGGTGCTTCCAGAAATAACATGGCTTTTACACCTGCAAAGGCAAGCACCTCAAGCACCGCTGCCGACCCCGTATAATCGTCGCCATACCAGGCGAGCAACAGTTCCTGTGGCTGTGGTGTCAATTCAGTTTCCTTGAAAGTCAACAAAATAGTGCAAAGCGTTCTGGATTTATCGTTATACTTAGCAGCTCATCATACCAGTTGTTTTCCACTGTACAACTGTCAAAGTCTGGAGTAGCTAAAATGACTAAACTCGCGTTGTTCGGCGCTGGCGGAAAAATGGGCCTGCGCCTGTCGCGTAATCTCGACAATTCCGATTTTGAAACGGCTCATGTCGAAGTGTCGCAGGAAGGGCGAGACAGACTCAAGGCTGAATTAGGCCATATCTGTCACGAGCCCTCTGCAGCGCTGGATGGTGCCGACGTTGTTGTACTAGCGGTACCCGATACGGTCATAGGCAAAGTAGCAAGCGCTATTATCGACAAGGTACCCTCCGGTGCAATCGTCGTCTGCCTGGATGCCGCTGCTCCCTTTGCCGGACACCTGCCAAAGCGCGACGATATCACCTATTTTGTCAGCCACCCGTGCCATCCACCCATCTTCAATGATGAAAACACGACCGAAGAGCGCAAGGATTATTTCGGTGGTATCGCCGCTACACAAGGCATTGTCAACGCACTCATGCAGGGACCCGAAGAACACTACGCGCTCGGAGAAAAAGTCGGGAAAACAATTTTTGCACCGGTTGCCAGATCACATCGCGTCACGGTCGAACAGATGGCCTTGCTCGAACCAGGGTTGTCGGAAACGGTCTGTGCCTCACTACTGGATATCATGAGGGAGGCTATGGACGAAGTCGTCGATCGAGGCGTCCCGAAAGAGGCTGCCCGCGATTTTCTGCTGGGCCACATGAATATTCTTGGCGCTGTGATCTTTGGCCAGGTTGATGGGGTATTCTCGGATGCCTGTAACAAGGCGATTGAATTCGGTAAACCCGTGCTTATGAAAGACGACTGGAAACGTGTTTTCGAACCTGACGAGATTGCCGCTAGCATTGAGCGTATCACCTGAGCGCCTCACCGGACAGCAAAGCAAAAGCGCTGCACACAGATCTCGTGAAAAAAATACAGCGAGCTAAAGCGAAAAGTAATGACAGACAGTGACGACACTGATCGCAAAATAGTTAGGCTGAAACTTTCAGATCAGGTATTCCAGCGCTTGCGCGACATGATTGCAGAAGGACAGTTAACAGCGGGTGACACTGTGCCGTCTGAGCGCGTTTTAATGGAAAAATTCGGAGTTGGCCGCCCGGCGGTGCGTGAGGCCTTGCAAGCCATGCAGAGTAAAGGTCTGATTACCATTACCCACGGTGAGCGAAGCCGCGTTAATCCGCTGACAGCAAGTGTCGCATTCAACCAACTCGACGATATCGCCAAGCTTCTGTTATCCAGCGAACCCGCCAACATCGATCATCTCAAGCAGCTACGCCGTATTCTGGAGTTGGGAACAATCAGAATCGCCGCTCGAAAATGTACACCCGATGATGTAGCCGATCTACAAGAGCTCATCACAAAACAACGTACACAACTGGGTAACGCCCAGGCTTTCATGAAGGCGGATATTGCCTTTCACACGCGAGTGGCCTTGTTGTCCGGGAATCCGCTTATCCAATCGATAACCGAGATGATGCTTACCTGGTTGTTCGATTACCATTCGTCACTGCTGCTATGGTCTGGAAAAGAGGAGACCACTCTGCATGAACATGCACTGATTCTTGACCACCTGAAAACCAACAACGAAAGCGGTGCCGAGCTGGCAATGGATGCACACCTTAATCGCTCCAGTGCAAATTTTTTATCCACCGCAAAGTCATAAACTACCGACAAATCGTGCATGGCAAATCAGCACAAACCGCAAGCTATCGCAAGACAACATCGCCCAGAACAGACCACCCACCTACCAACTGATTGTTTTCCCATTCTCCATCGACCACGGGCAAATCATTAGAGAACAGAATATAGGTGTTACGCGCATCCAGTTTCCAGGACTCATTTTTGGGCTGGTCAGCGCCTGGTTGCACTATTCTTATCGCGAGTCTGTAACTACCTTGCGCCAATCTGCCTATAGGCAAGCTGGTAGAGAAGCTGAAAAGTGAACCCGGCAAGATGGATGTCAGATCACTGGCAGAACTTTCCATTACTACAGGGTTATCATTTTCATCCAGCAAGGCAAATTGGACATCCCAATCAAAATACATGGGTGCCACACCGATATTTGTACCAACGACTTCAGCATCAAACGGCGCTGATCGATTGGCCGTATCGGAGAATCTGGCAACATCAATCTGATAGTTGTACCCCATTTTCTTGTGGAGCTTCATGTACCCCTCGTAATCGCTCTGCCCTGCTTCTACCCGATAGGAACCAGCCTTCATAGTCGAGTAGTGGCCTGTTTCGATGAGAATCCTTCCCGCGTCACCATTGAAGAGGGCAGCTCTCTCGGTAGATGCCTCACCACCGCTTCTCGGTGGCACCTCACCCCCGACAGGAGCATCAGTCCATTGACCTCCAGCTTCAATCGCCTCGTCAAACTGTTCGCTATGCCCGTTGTCAATCACAAAAAAATCGTTGTGAAATCCCATACCGCTTGCTGATGAAACCGGTTCTTTCCATGGATACCGAGCCATGATCTTTGCGTTACGAAAACTGGATTGATACGCGCTTAATATAGCGTTCTTGGTAGCGTCCGTTATATCGTAGTCATCACCACTAAATTGTGATCCCCAGCTATGCCATTCGCCCCAGTAACCAATCAGCCCCATCTGCACTGCATAGATTCGTGGATCATCGTCATATTCATCTGCCAGTGCCTGAATAGCCTGCCGCGCTTGTGCAATGTATTCCGGATCATTGAAATCAGTTATGTACCTTCCGTTATCTCCCTGCAAACGTGCAACACCTGCGCTGGTGTATATCCAGTCAGGGCAGTCTGATTCGCGATCGTTGCCATGCCAGTCACAGTACAGACGCAGGATAAGGTGACGGTTTTTGCTGCCATCATCGTCGATTCTGTCCTCCACCCCGGCTCGGCTGAAGACGTTGTCCGCAGGCTCAAAGTCCTTCCACGGAATATACTGAAACCCGACTGAAGATTCAGGGTGATCGTTGCCACCATTCCATCCCGAGTTCCAGCCTTTGAGTGGATTCTTGTAGGGCCCGTCGTTTTTTGGATAGGTATGCTCAGTATCGGGTATCGGCTTGACTATGCAGATCCCTGCCGTTTGTGCTGTTGCTGCAAAGGGCATCAAGGTCAAGACGACTGCCACTGCAAAAACGCGCATTTGCCTGCAGGCAAAGCCGCTACCGGTTCTGTTATTCATAGTATTCCTGTGGCCCGATACCGCGAACACCTTGCTACTGAATGATTGTTGTTTGTCATTACAAACAGACAGTAACAAGATGTCGTGATATCACTGACGTGAACATGAGCACATCCAGCAACTGGAAACCGCCTACCTTGCACTTCGCTTGTCCCTGTCATAACTGCTCCTGTTACCAGTCACCAGTGTATTCAGTTTTTAGACAAGCGGCAATTTAGTTCACCAACCCCATCCACACAGTAATCAAGCCTTGTCATGCCCCTTATTTTCCATACTCTCTGGCTATGAAACTTGTCATGACAAAACCGCACGCAAACGACTCTTTAACTATGAGTCTGCGCGAACCAAAGGAGTCTGCGCGGTTTTACATACTGGACAAATCGATCATGCGACCTGAAGATGCTGACAGATAAGCCGCCTCTACCAGTGCCAACGTCTTGAGATTGTCAGCACCAGAGGTTTCCGGTTGCCTTCCTGCCGCTATACATTCAACGAAATGTTGTTGTATTGCCTGCACGCTCTCCTGAATGTTATGCCACGGCTTTTCAGCCCAGGCAAGCACTGGTGGAGACACATCTGTACACGTATTGGTGTCGGCCTGAATCGTCATTTGATAGTTTGCATCCAGTCTTAGCGTACCTTTTGATCCGTCAATTTCGAGCAAGGACTGCGGAAAGGTTTCAGGCACTCGGCGCGTAGCATAAGAACAATCCACGACACTGGTGACACCATTGTCATGGCTCAGCAACATGGTAGCCACATCCTCACCGTTTATATCAGGATTGATACGTCGCGTTGTCGCTGATATTTGTTGAACATCTCCCGAGAAGGCGCGAGCTATATCAAGAATATGTATACCGAGGTCTTCAATGATAAATCGCTTGCCTTCTGCAAGATAGGGTTGACCCGAAAAAACATCATAGCCCGAACGAAAACTGACACGACAGAAAAACGGATCCCCAATCGTGCCCGATCTGACAACTTCAAGTGCTACCTGAATTGGAGACTGCCATCGGAAATTCTCATGCACCATCAGCGTTCGCCCCGAATCCTGAGCCGCTGTAACCATTGCGCGCGCATCCTCCATATTCTCGGCAAAGGGCTTCTGACAAATGATATGCACACCCGCATTAGCCGCCATTTCAACCAGCACTCGATGGGAGCCCACAGTGGTGGCTATATCCACAAAGTCAAAACCACCGCTGGCAAACAAGTCGGCGGCATCCGCGTAAGTTCGAATTATGCCAAAAGATTGTGCAGTGGACTGCAAGCGTGACTCATCGGTGTCACACAAGGCAACGATGTCTACGCCTTTTATGTCACGCCACGCATGCAGCTGGTTCTGCGCAAAAAAACCGCATCCGATTAACGCACCTTTCATAGTGGTCTCCTGTAACAGAATAAGGGAGTTGACATACTGGTATGATATGTTGATCATCATTATACGTCCATTGGAGAAAATCTATGAAGCTATTTCACCCCGTGAGAAGCAGATGGTCAGCTGCCTTGATGGTTCTCGTCTGTTCGGTTTGTTCACAGGTTCAGGCACAATCAGCGGCTGAAAGGGCAGTAGAAGCCGCAAAACAATACGCTGGAACAGAAATCACGATTGTCTGGGAGGCTGGCCTGCAGGCACTGGACCCGCTCAATTTTTCCGGCCCTAAATGGAAGGAATTGACGGGCATCGATGTCAAGGTCATCGAAGTGTCTACCGCCGAGATGTTCACCAAGATACTGCAAGAGCATCGTGCCGGCACCGGTGCTTACGACGCGCTCAACGTCATACCCTCATGGTTACCCGATCTTGCCATTGCAGGCGCTCTGGAACCACTGGATTCTTTTATTGACAAGCATGGCTATCGCGATGAACTTCAGGATATCGGTGCCGTTTATCGTGACAACCAGATGACCTACAACGGTACGATCTATGGCTTGCCGGATGATGGCGATGTTTTTCTCCTGTACTACCGAAAAGATATCTTTGAAGAGAACAACCTTGAACCACCAGGCACCTGGGCAGAGTTTGCCGAGATCGGGCAAACGCTAACTGACAAATACGCACCAGAGCTCTATGGCGCAGCATTTTTCCGCCAACCCCCATACACACAATGGATGTTTCAGGAACGCTTTAGAGTCGAAGGTGGCAAGTTCTTTGACGATGATATGAACGCAACGGTAAACAGCGATATTGGTATTCAGGTTTTTACCCAGATGCGAGAAGAAAACGCGTTCATGCCACCGGGAATAGAGACAACCGGTTTTGTCGAAAACCTTGCTACCTTTCTGGCTGGCGACAGTGCAATGACTATTTCATGGCCACCCTATGGGCGTTGGGCGGCAGGTTACGGGAGTGACGAGGAAGCATTAGCCTGGGTACCAAAGTCCACTATCGCCGGCAAGGTAGGTTACGCGCTTCCTCCAGGTGGGCACCCGGAGCTGGCCGCTGGATTCTCACTCAGCGTCTCTTCTAACAGCAAGAACAAGGAAGCGGCGTATCTGTTTATCCAATGGCTCAATAGCGCGGAGGTCAGCCTCGAACGCGTACAGCTTCCGTATGCACTACGCGACCCCTTCCGCGAGTCTCATTTCGCCAGTGAAGAATATCAGTCTCGCTGGCCCGAAGCACCGGAATATCTTGCCATGCTAAAAAAAGCGGCAGAAGTAGGGCTGACCGACTTGTCTCTGCTGCAGACTGATCGGTACGAGGAAGCGCTAAGACAAGCAGTGAGTCGACTATGGGCAGGTGAAGAACCGAAAACCATTCTTGATGATGTTGCAGAAACCTGGGACAAGACTACTGCGAGAATCGGCGTGGACAAGCAGAAAGCGGTTTACCAGGATTGGGCATCCAAACCCAACTCCTATCCATAGCACAGCAGCAAGGGCTTCGAGATGGGCAAACAATTATTGCCCATCTCCAGTAACAATCGCAGTTTCCTATCGCACGACAAACCTTCCGCGCACGACACAATGAATCATTTTTTAAATTAGTATGAGCGTGGCAATACAACATGCGCATTACGAGCGATGGTTTAAATACTGGTTGATAACACCGGCGGTGTTTCTATTGCTGCTGATCGGTTTATTCCCCCTTATCTATTCTCTCATTGTCAGTTTTCAGAATATCAATCTGATAGACATCGACACCTCGTTTCAGGGTCTTCTTAACTATCGCCTGCTGCTGGACGACTCACGATTGTGGGAGTCGTTTCAGCACACGGTCATATTTATGGTAGTCGCGTTACCCATCGAATTGGTACTCGGTATGCTGATGGCGTTGTTGTGTCTGGAAAAGCTACCCGGCAAACAGATTTTTATCGCGCTTTTACTTCTGCCGACTGTCATATCACCTATTGTTGCCGGTGCAGCCTGGCGACTACTGTTTGACAACCGCTTCGGCCCCATTAACCAGATAATCAGTTGGCTGGCTGGTGAGCCTGTTACGATCCTCTGGACCATCAATCCCACGTTCGTCTATCCGGCAATATTGATCACCGAAATCTGGCAGTGGACGCCGTTTATGTTTCTGTTATTGCTTGCAGCTCTGGGCAACGTTGATAAATCGCAGATAGAGGCAGCACAAATCGATGGTGCGTCGTACTGGCGCATCTTCTTCAGGATCATGTTGCCTGCGATTGCCCCCGTTATGGTGATTGCCATACTCATCCGTGCACTGGATCTCTTCAGGTTATTCGACATGGTATGGGCACTCACTCAAGGTGGCCCCGGCACCAGTACCGAAACGATATCCATCTACGCCTATGTACAAGGCTTCAAGCAATTTGAAACCAGCTATACCGCAGCAATTGCGTTTCTGGTAATTGTCATGTTGTCAGCGGTTGTCATTTTCGCACTTAAACGCGTGGAAGTGACCCGATGAAACGCGCTTCGTTCATTCTGCTACTACGCTATATCACGTTAATCAGTATCACGATTATTTTTCTCTTTCCAATTTACTGGTTGTTCGCCATCTCGTTCAAGACGCCAGACGAGATCTTTGCATCACCACCCAACTGGCTACCGGAAAGCATCCAGTTTTCCAACTATGCAGTACTGTTTAAGGATGGAGACGTCGTCACTATCTGGAACAGCCTGTTTATCGCAACCATCAGCACAACGCTGGCTATGTTCATCGGTACCATCTGCGCTTATAGCCTTGCGCGGTTCCGCACAGGTGGAGACAATCTTGCAATCTGGATCATCTCTCAACGCATGATTCCACCCATTGCCATCGTATTCCCTATATTTTTGCTATATGTCTGGCTCGGCTGGGTTGACACTTATCATGGGTTAATAGTGCTGTACACCGCATTCAATCTACCTTATGTCATTTGGATGATGAGAGGCTACATTGAGGACATACCGCTGGAGCTTGAGGAAAGCGCGCTGGTAGATGGTTGCACTCGCTGGGAGGTTTTGCGAAAGGTTGTATTTCCCATGGTTCGTTCCGGACTCTTTGCAACCGCTGTCTTCACCTTTGTCTTTGCGTGGAACGATTTCATCTTCGCCCTTGTATTGACCCGTAATGAAGTCACCACTTTTCCAGTTCAGGTCACACATTACTTTGGGGGTCAGTCCAATTTCTGGGCCAAGATAGCCGCGATGAGCGTGTTAGGGACTATTCCAATCTTTATTGCGGTTGCCACGCTGCAACGCTATATGGTTCGAGGAATTTCAATGGGCGCAGTAAAAGGATAACCATGGCAACGCTGAGCATATCGGGCCTGCACAAGTACTACGGGAAGTCACACGCCTTACGGGGAATCGATCTGGACATCCCTGAAGGCGAATTCACTGTGTTTGTTGGTCCTTCAGGATGCGGCAAAAGTACATTGCTGCGTACGATTGCCGGTCTCGAGCAAGTCGACAAGGGCACCATTTCAGTCAACGGCACAGTAATAAACGACATGCAGCCGCGTGATCGGGATCTGGCTATGGTATTCCAGAACTACGCCCTGTATCCGTACATGAATGTTTTCGAGAATATCGCCTTCGGTCTGCGTGCGCGAAAATCTCCCAAGGATAGTATCGAGCCAAAGGTGAATGCCGTGGCAAAAATGCTGGATATCGAACCGCTGCTGAAACGCTTGCCGAAAGAACTATCCGGCGGGCAACGCCAACGAGTTGCAATCGGTCGGGCCGTGGTGCGCGATGCACGCTTGTTTCTTTTTGACGAACCATTATCCAACCTCGATGCACAACTCCGCGAAGGGATGCGCAGTGAAATCAAGCGACTGCACCAGCAAATCGGCAAGACCATGATCTATGTCACCCACGATCAGGTGGAAGCCATGACACTGGCCGACAGAATCGTTCTGTTGCGCGACGGTGTAATAGAGCAGATGGGCACTCCACTGGAATTATTTGAACAACCGGTGAGCAAATTTGTCGCCGGGTTTGTCGGTTCACCCAGTATCAATTTCGTACCAGCGAGGCTACTCGTCGAAGACACACTGCCGGTTGTTCAATTTGCGAACAATCAACGCATGCGCTTGCCAGAAGCACGACTTGACACAATAAGCAGCTACATTGACAAGCCGATTACCTGCGGCATACGACCTGAACATATCAACCGTGACAAGGACAGCGATCTGACAGTAGAGATCGACCTGCTACAGCCCACCGGTTCACGTACTTACGCATCATTCCAGCTTTCGGGGGTGGCCGTGGTTGCCGAACTCGATGCGCAGGATGCCGCTCGCGTCAAGGAGCCGATGAACATCAACATTGACAACAAAAGGATGTTGCTGATTGACCCGGTAACAGATAGAGTTTTATAGTCCTGTACCTACCTGAGAGTATCCCTGCCATGGCCAAGAATCCATCTGACAGCGTAAGGCTTTTTGGTACTGAAGAACCGGTAGTCCCCATGCGGACCTTGGTTGCTGGCCCAGTGTCATGTAAATTCGACCAGGGTGCATTGCGGTTTATAAAAGTTTACGGCAAGGAGGCCATCAGGAACATCGCGTTCGTGGTTCGTGACAAGGATTGGGGCACGTATCTTCCAACGTTAAGCAATCTTCAGATTGAGCAGAATGAAAATTCATTCAGTGTCGCCTTTGATGCGATATGCAAGGATGCGCAACAGGAAATTCACTATGCTGTAAGCATTACAGGTGCCGCTGATGGTTCGCTGTCATTTTCGGGTAAGTACACAGCCATTACCGACTTTCTGACTAACAGAACAGGATTTGTCGTGCTCCATCCAGTGACCGGAGTGGCCGGACACCCTGTTACTGTGGAGCACGTCAACGGAGATATCCAGCAATCCGAGTTTCCCAGCCTTGTTGATCCGATACAACCGTTCAAGAACATCCGGGCGCTCACGCACGATGTATTGCCTGGTGTGGGTATCTGTTGCCGCATGATTGGCGATACGTTCGAGATGGAGGATCACCGTCAGTGGAACGATGCGTCCTATAAAACCTATGTTCGTCCTATTGCATTGCCATGGCCTTTCACTATTCCCGCCACAGAATCCCTCCAGCAATCGGTCAGTCTCACTATTTCCGGTAGCCCGGCTGGCCACTCTGACACGCAAGCTGACACGAGCAATGCATCAGAGGAGAATTGCTGTGTTGTCAGTATCCAGCAGAGTGAAAACAGTAAGGCAATGCCAGCCATCGGGCTGGGGCTGGAGCCACAACATCTAACGGGTGCTAATGCGCATCAACAGCAGATCAGGGAACTTGCTCCACAACAACTGGTCGTGTGGCACGAGCTGGGGGAACACGACAGCGAGCATCTCAAACAGGCCGCAGCGCTGGGGCACGCTACCGGTGCGCCTGTCGAGCTTCAGGCAGTCATACCTGACAACGATTTCATCACTGAAATTTCAACACTTGCCACCCAATGCCAGGATGCCAACCTCAGGTTGCACGCAATCCATGTGGCACCCGCCATATACCTGAAATCGATCATGCCCGGTACGTCGTGGCCTGAGGTGACCCCATTGGCAGACATTTACGGACAAGTGCGCAAGCATTTTCCCGACGTTGCGGTGGGTGGTGGCATGTTGTCATTTTTCCCGGAGCTAAACCGGTATCGCCCGCCTATGGAGCACCTTGATTTTATCTCCCATGCCAGTAACACCATTACGCACGCCTGCGACGATATTACAGTCACCGAAAATCTGGAGGCCCTTCCATACATCATAAAAACCTGTCGCTCATTTGCCGGCGACAAGCCATATCACGTGGGCCCAAGTTCAATCGGCATGCGCTTCAACCCTTATGGCTCAAAGACGATGGATAATCCTCACAACGCTCGTATTGCCATGGCGCGAATGGACCCGAGGCAGCGAGGCCTGATTAACGCCGCCTGGACGGTCGGGTATGTTGCACACCTGGCGCGCGGGGGTGTTGACTGTATCAATCTGCACGCCCCTACTGGAGAATTCGGGATCTTCAATGAGCCAGAGCGCTGGTCAAGGCCAGGCTTTGACGAAACAACCAGACAGGTATACCCCGTTTATCACGTCATGTCGGGCTTGATCAAGGCGGCAGGAAAACAGCAGCTGTCGACACACTCCACGATGAGTCGTGAAGTGGAAGCTGTTGGTTACGAAGACAAGGGTGAGTGCGTCTTGTGGGTAGCCAACCTTAGCTGCGATTCACAGATGATAAAGTTCGCCGGTTTGATATTAACAGACGGTAAACAAGCCACTCTGTCACTTGAGACCTTCGACCACTGCACACAATTCTGCGACGGATTTGAACAAACCACGACTGATATCTGTTCACCACTGCTCACACTCGAACCTTGCAGCGTTGTCAGACTTACCCTTACTGTGAGCTGACCCAGACAAGAATGGCTCTCTCTCGGCTATTCAAAACCACAGACCCGCTGTATACGCTCACGCTATGAAACCTATGCGTATGTCACGCTAGTGGCTCGATGTAGTATCGACTCTGGTATCTCGACACGCACTTCCTGTCAGGCGAGATGAGTGGTAACTCGTCCAGCTAGTCTGCCTGACCGCATGAAAAGTGTGACTTGTTGCCAGTCGATATTTACTAGAACAATAGGCAATGCCACTTTCGGCAACACTGCTCTAAACGTTCTACTGCCGGAGTTCCAATATAATGCTGACCTTACCTCCCACATCCAGCCGATGGTTACACCCCAAAGCGGTGTCCATGAGCATTCTGGCTCTTTTGCTGGTCAGTTGTGCGTCACTGGACAACAGCGAACGTCTGGTACTCGACGGCACCTACGGGACTTCGCAGGTGGAGGCTCGTGCGAGGCCGGTAAGCAAGACCCTGGCAGCGGATTTCCTGACCAATGTTCGTCCGGTCCTTGAGAAGCGCTGTGTTGTTTGTCATGCCTGTTATGACGCTGCCTGCCAGCTCAAACTGACCTCGGCAGAAGGCATAGAGCGAGGTGGCAGCAAGGAGTCCGTCTACGGAGTCAAGATAGCAGATGCGGACCCTTCCAGACTTTACATCGATGAACTGGACACAGCCGGTTGGCGCGACCACGGATTTCATCCGGTGCTAAATGAACGTGCGCAAACACCGACAGCCAACCTCGAAGCAAGTCTGATGAATCGCATGCTGCAACTCAAGGCAGCAAACCCTCAGCCGGTTGCCAGTAATGAGCTGCTGCCTGAAGATCAAATGAACTTCGAACTGAACAATGCTGGCTACTGCCCAACGGTTGAAGAATTTACGCATTACGCAGCCAACAAGCCGTTTGGAGGCATGCCCTACGCACTGCCCGCACTCGCCGATGATGAACAGTCAACGTTGACAGAC
The DNA here is from genome assembly GCA_045110475.1 of Granulosicoccus sp. Taxonomy (GTDB): domain Bacteria; phylum Pseudomonadota; class Gammaproteobacteria; order Granulosicoccales; family Granulosicoccaceae; genus Granulosicoccus. The sequence continues at coordinate 59,951 of JBGCGC010000050.1, read as the reverse complement.
TGGCTAGCCAGCGGTGCACACATGATGAATGCTGAGCAACCAGCAGAACACGACTCGGCCATCACACGCTGGGAGTCGCGGTTGAACGGCAGTTCCAACAAAGACAAGCTGGTTGCGCGCTACATCTACGAGCATCTGTTTCTTGCCAGCCTGCATTTCGATGAGCTGGTCGGCAACGGTGAGGTCTGGTACAAGCTCGTACGCTCCAGCACACCACCGGGCGAGCCTATAATCCCTATCGTAACTCGGCTACCTTTCGAAGATCCTGGTTCTGCGCCCTTCTGGTACCGCCTCTGGCATGACCCGGAAACCGTGGTCGCCAAGAGCCACCTGCCTTGGGCGCTCAACACCGAAAGAATGGCATGGATTGACTCTCTGTTCTTCGATGCGGATTTCGAGGTTGACCAACTACCCGGTTATTCAGCGGAAATCGCCAGCAATCCGTTCCTTGTCTACGAATCGCTGCCCGTCAATTCACGCTACCGTTTCATGCTGGAAAACGCCCGCTACACCATTATGGGCTACATGAAAGGCCCGGTTTGTCGCGGCCAGGTTGCATTAAACGTAATCCGCGATCACTTCTGGGTCTTGTTCGTCGACCCTGAAAACCAGACCGTCAGCAATATCGACGGATTCCTGATGGAGCAGGCGCAAAGGCTCGAATTCCCATCCGGTAGCAGTGACTACGCCAGCCTTTTGGGTGTCTGGAGTACCTACGCAAAAAACAACCGGGAATACATTGACGCCAAGATGAACTCCATGATGGCATCACGACCGAATGATCAGCGCTTGTCACTCGACTATCTCTGGGATGGTGATGGCGACAACCCGAACGCTGCCTTGACCGTGTTCCGTCACTTCGACAGTGCTTCAGTCGTGCACGGTCTGGTTGGTGATGAGCCACGAACAGCCTGGCTTATCAATTATCCATTACTGGAACGTATTCACTACCTGCTGGTTGCCGAATTCGATGTGTTCGGCAGTCTCGGACATCAGCTTGCCACGCGCTTGTACATGGACTTCCTGCGGCAGGAAGGCGAATCAGCGTATGCCACATTGTTACCACGAGAGGTTCGTCAGGGTGTGCTTGACAGCTGGTACCGCGACCCGGATGACGCCATGCGAGAACACATGGCAGCCTCCATGTCCATGATGGATCAGGTTGAAGGACTCGAACTTAGCGGTGCCGACCCAGAAGCTGCGCTGCGTGAAAAGCTGCTGACACATCTCGACCTTGTACTCGACGACAGCTTGTCGCTCAACCGCCCCGATGTTCCGCCAGTACATCGTGCAGCCCTGCAACGTCTGGCAACGCTTGAGGGAAGACAGCTTGCCGAATTTCCGGAAAATGCGGTGCTAAGCATACGCGCTGGCGACGGCTCAATGCATCTGTACAGCGTAGTCCGCCATGTCGCGCATGCCAACATCACCAGCCTGTTCGCAGAAGATAAAAACCTGCTGCCTGACGAGGACACGCTCGATGTCTTCCGAGGAATCGTCGGTGATTATCCCAGCGCCTTCTGGCATGTAAACGATACAGAACTGGATCGTTTTATTGATGATGCGTCGGCAATTGCTTCACCGGCTGACTACGCCAGTTTCATGCAACGCCATGGCGTGCGTCGTACACATCAGGATTTCTGGGCACACGCTGATGAAGTTCACGACGCGTACGCGAGAGCTCAACCTGTCGAATCGGGACTGCTCGACTTCAATCGTCTTGAGAATAGATAAGCTCATGCGCATCTACTCACCAATCAGGCACCTGCTTTTCCTGGCATTCATCGTTGCAACGTCATCAGTCGCCGTCGCGGAAGAGACCAGCTCGCTGGAAACGATGGCATCTGAAAACGCCACTCGCGAGCGTATCGGTCTTGTGCTCGGTGGTGGCAGTGCGCGTGGCATCGCACACATTGGCGTTATAAAAGCACTTGAGAAAATGCGTGTGCCCGTTGATGCGATTGCCGGCTCCAGCATGGGATCGGTGGTCGGCTCCTTGTACGCCGCTGGCTACACAGGTGAGGAAATTGAAGAGTTTGCAGTTGGTCAGGACTGGACTGCCATATTTGATGACAGCACCGTTCGCGAAAGAGCAACCTTCAGACGCAAGACCGATGACGTCGGATTTCTGGCTGATGGTTATCTGTCATTCGAAGGCGGTGTGCCGGTACTTCCCGATGGAGTGGTGCAGGGTCAGAGCCTCTGGTTAACCTTGTCCAAACTGTTGGTGGATTCTCGCGCAGTTACCCATTTCGATGACCTGCCTATCCCATTCCGGGCAGTGGCAATGGATCTGTCGACAGGCTCTGTTGTAACGCTGGAGAAAGGCGATCTTGCCGCAGCCACGCTGGCCTCCATGGCGCTGCCCGGACTCATTCCACCGGTAGAGATCGACGGACGCAGATTGATCGATGGCGGCTTTATTGACAACCTGCCTGTCTCCACGGCACGCGACATGGGTAGCGATCGCGTGCTGGTTGTCTCCGTTGGATCAGATGCCCTGCCCGCAGACTCCATCAAAGGCTTTGGTGGCGTGTTGCGTCAAACGCAGAAGCTTCTGACAGATCCCAGCGTGCGCGCGCAGCGGGCATCACTCAGCGACAACGACGTACTTATCGAGCCAAAGCTGGATGAATTCGGCTTCGCCAGCTTTGCTGATGCTACCACCATGATCGAACGCGGTGAAGCCGCGGTACAAGCACTCTCCAGCAAACTTCAACCGCTCGCACTCGATGAACAAGCCTGGCAAGCGCATATCACTGCCCGCGCGCAGATAAAGGCGATGCGTCCGATAGTTAGCGCCATGAGTATCGATCAGGATTCTGGCCTGTCCGATGCGCTCATACTGGATTTTCTTGACGTCAACATTGGCGAGCCACTGGATCCACTTTCGCTAGGCGACGATATCCAATACCTTTACGCAACCGGACTCTTTGAGAGAGTTAGTTATGACGTTGATCCATCAGGTGAGCTGAACGTTCAGGCACGGGCTTACGGCACACAGCTCAGTTTCTATCGCTTCGGTCTGGCGCTGGATTCCGATCTGAACGAAGACACGCGGTTTGCGCTGGGTATGTCGTATACAAAGCCACAAATGAATCTGCGAGGTGGTGAATACCGTGGAAAATTGACAATCGGTGATGTGACAAGAGTCGTTAATGAATTCTATCAGCCGTTCGGTTATCGACAACGCTATTTCGTTGAACCGAGCTTGCTACTCACCAGTGGCAACTCGCCATTTTTCGACGATGGTGATGTACCTACCGGTACCCAGCGAGAAAGCCTGTTGCGTCTCGGAGTCGATAGCGGAATCACGTTCGATCGCTGGGGTGAGTTACGCTTTGGCTTGCGCTACGGAGGCAGTGAGTTGGTATCTGCCTTCGCTGACGACGCAGATTCAGAGATCACAGACCTGCCAACAGAATATGACGCCAGTGTGTTCTTAAGCTTTACGGTTGACTCACTCGATGAACTTTCCTGGCCGCACGTTGGTGTATTGGCCAGGCTGACTCACACCGAGCACGTGGAGATATCAGACGCCGATTTCGACTATTCAGAAACCGAACTGCTGGTTTTAAAGCCTTTGACACGTGGTGCAAACACATTGACACTTGGCGCTCGTGCCTCAAGCACAGAAGGGCCAGATAGTGAATCAAGAATCAGCGCTCGCCTCGGGGGATTTCTGCAGCTGTCAGGATTGGCTGAGGATGAGTTACAAGGGCAACATGCCTTGTTGTTTTCGAGCACCTTCTATCGCCGGATAAACCCACGCTCCATTCTCTTTGATCTGCCCATTTACGCTGGTGGCTCACTGGAGGCAGGTGATGTCTTTACAGAACGCAGCAACATGTCACTGGATGGACTGACGATTTCCGGTAGTGCGTTTATCGGTCTGGACACATTGATCGGTCCTGTCTATCTGGGTTACGGCGCAAGCGACGAAGGTTCCGATCGCTTCTACTTTTCCATTGGCTCCTTTTTTCGCTAGTGTAGTGTGACGTTCAAACGCTCAGGGTGGCTATGTTGTATCGCAAAAAAATCGCTGACATGATGGTGCTGCCCTGACCGGTAAGCTGATAGAACAGAACACTCGTTGATAACGTCTCCCGGTATCTGGCATGAAAAGTGACTTGCACATTGTTTCTCATTCAGAGCAAGTTACCTATGCGAATTCGTCTGTTGGCACTGTCAGCGCTAATGACCTTGACCGCCTGTGATGGTGGCGTCTCTCTTTTCGAGTCGCATTCACACTCTCACGACAGTGTTTCAGGTATCCAGGAAGGCGTCTGGCCGCCAGAGCCTCTCAACATGCAAGACCCGCAACCGCTGCCTGCCCAACTAAGGCCGCGAGCCCGACAATCGGTTGTTGATATCGCACGTCGTTCAGTAATGAACAATCCAGACGTGCTAAACGCCATTGGTAACAACTACGGTGTCTTCGATGCCTCCTTGTCATCGTCAAAAAGTGATGATGTTGCCAGCTTTATTTTCTACAACTACGACACCGATGTAAGCATCGAAGCTACGTTAGGCAGTAACGGCGATGTTAGCGTCAATAGCCTGCCAGCCAGCCAATGGCAACCCACTGAAAATCCGGATGAAGTTGCGCAAGCGATTTCACTGGCAAGGCAATCGCTTGAAGACGATGGCTACACCATCGATACACTTGAAGGCACGGCCATGATGACCTATCCGGCACGGTCATCATCATCCAGCACTACGCCTGCGTTCTATGACACCCGTATGCTTTACGTCACCTTCGGACCCGGCGACGGTGAGCCACCTCTTTACAGCGCGAGGGTGGACATTGGCGCGGGAGTGATTTTGGAAGGAGGGCCACTACAATGACTATACTCAAAACTCAGACCCTCTCTTGCAGGGCAGCACTTGGCGTTGCACTACTCGTTAGTCAAACCGTCTTTGCCGCTGATATAGAGTGGGAAGGCTGGTCATTCGACTACAGCACCAATGCCAACTCGTCCGGGTTGGTCCTGATTGACGTCGAATTTGCCGGCAAAAAAATTCTCGACAGAGTCAGCATGCCGGTTATTCGTGTGGAATACCTCAACGATGCCTGTGGTCCGTATGCCGACATACTCGCCGAGGGTTTCCTCAGACCAGCCACACAAGGCGCACCGGAAAGTGTCTGCGATGGGCAGTCGCAATGCACGCGGACTTATACGCAGAATGGCGAAAAAATGCTCGAGGTTGGTTCGAACTGGCAGATCGGTGAATACCAGATCTACCAGACCTACTACTTCAGCGAAAACGGCTACTTCGACTCACGCGTCTACAGCCGTGGACTGCAATGTCTTGTTGATCATGCTCACCATGCTCACTGGATGTTCGACTTCGATCTTGATGACCCGGAGAACGATCTTGTAACGCGCTCCAACGGCAACGCACCAGCCACAGAGTTCAACGACCTGCGTTCCGAATCCAATGGCTGGCAAATTCAGGACAAGAGCACCGGCAGCATTGTCAACCTGATACCTGCTGATGATGATGGTGAACCCGATGATTTCTCCAGTGTCGATGTCGCTGTAAGAGCTTGGCGTTCGAGTGAAATCGGTGGCTGGCGACTTGGTGCACGCGGTGAAATTGGCAACAACTATATCAATGGAGAGTCGGTTGACGGTACAGATATCGTTCTTTGGTATGTCTCACACCTGCCACACACCGCAAGCGAAGGTCCCAGCATCTGGCACGCTTCCGGGCCTCGTATTCAGGTAGGTGACATCACACCCCCACCGGTCGATCCGGAGCCCCCAATCGACCCACCATCACCCACTGGAGACAATCTCCTGTCCAATGGAGACTTCGAAGCTGGTAAGGCTGGCTGGCTTGATTGTGGCCCCTCAGACAGAACACGCGCAGTGCCCTCTGGCATTGACGATGACTCACGATCCTTACTGATCACCGATGGAGGTTGCCTGTATCAGGAAGTCCCTGTGACCATCGGTGCCGACTATACGCTCGCCTGCGATGCCGACCGTAACGGCAACAAGTGGACTATCATGGAACTGAGCTATCTCGACGAAAATTATGAGGCGCTGCAATCGCGTGTTGCACAGATCACCACCGAAAACAGCACTACCCGGTATATCTTAGGGGACACAGTACCACCAGGTACCGTTCGGGGATTGGCATTGCTCTATAGCGAAGACGACACACGTTTTGACAACTGCGAATTCATAGCCGGAACTCCACCTGTCGATCCTGATCCGGGTGGGAACGGCAACAACCTACTTCGCAACGGTGGTTTTGAACTCGCACTAGGCAACTGGACATCGTGTGCTGCGAGTAATCTCGCTACAGCATCTAACGATGCAGCAACCGGGAGCGGAGCTCTGGCCCTGCAGGACGGTGGTTGTCTGTATCAGGAATTTGATGCATCTCCGAATACCAGCTACTCCATGCAGTGTAAGGCAAGAAAGGTGACCGGAACCGACTACACCAGTGTGACCTTGACGTTAATGGATGACTCTTATGCAGCACTTGACAGGACCGAACTGGCTGTAGACTCAAATGCATTTTCTGACTTTTCAGCAACATTGACAGCGCCCACGGATAGTGTCCGTGGAGCGGTGACGCTTTACAGCGAGTCACCAGGAGTGTTCGATGACTGTCTGGTGACGTCGCAATAGTATCGCGTTCGTAACCGTGTAGGAGACGATACCAGGCTCGGGAAGATTGCTCTCGAGCCTTGGGGCCGGACTAGTCTTCGTTCCTGCTTTCAGTATCTTCCAGCGCCTGCTTGAGTATCATCAATTCGGTACCGAGTTGTTTTACAGACTCCATCATCATTGATGAGGCTATCTCTAATCGCTCCTGTGGGTCGCAATTCTTGACTCGCCTTTCATACGATTCCAGCATCGCACGGCCTGCAGCACATTGCTCCGGCGTGCCGCGTGTCAGTTCGATCATCAGAGCCGAACTGCGTCTGGCTTCAAACTCCTGCGGGTTCTCCTGATAGAGCCCTGCCCAATCGTAAAAATCAAACTGATCAGCTGATTGTTCCGCCATGAATTTTCTCGCTGTGGCCTTGCCTTGATGAGAGACCAATTCTGCTCCTACGTGCAATAGTGTATTGAGGTACAGCCCGCAGCTACAATGCACAAGCGCTGCACATCAGGAACTCTTTTGACGGTTTCTTGATGTAAGCAGCAAAAAAGGATGTACGACAAACACGATTGCCGTGTCTCCCGCACATCCTGTTCCTGAGAAGCTGCGCCCACTTGATTCGATAGCCAGCGACCAAAAGCGCGAAACCGCCTGTGTTTAATCCGCGGCCAGCAGAGCGTCAATGTTCTCGTCAGCCTTGGCAACAAATCCCGGAATATCCTTCACCCACTTTTTCATGACGCTTTTATCAAAGTTCAGATACAGTTTGTCGTTTTCAATCCTCCACTGATCGGGCTCTATCTTCACCAGATACCCCTGCGCAGCTCCGTAAGCGCAATAGCCACCATACTGCGGCGCGTAGCTTTCTGGTGCCCCGACAAACAGATCGAGGTTTTCACGTGACGAAAACTGCCATGTAGCGCCGTTCCACTCAGTTGCGAACTCACTTTTACCTTCAACAGGCTGACCCTGAGTGAAGTAGGCAACCGTATCGTAGCCACGAATTGCGATGCCGTTAGGCTTGTATCCGAACAGCGCTTTCTCAAGCGTATTTGTCGGGTCAGCAGCGTAGGCCATGCCGATACTCGAAAATATCAATGCAACGAGTAACAGCGCTCGGTGTAGCAAGGGTGTTTTAATCATGGAACTGGGCTCCTGGGTTGTCCTGGTTGTCAATAACTTAATTGAACTCTAGGAGTCTGCGGGGCCGCCTCCGGCCGCGCAGGCTCCTAGCTCGGAAAGCCTCGTGGCTTGTTCATGAGCAGAAGTACGATCCCAAGTATCAGGATTGAAACCGCTGCGCGAAACAAACTGCCACCATCACTCTCTCCGTTGTGTAGCACCGCTATGCCCAGAGGTGTGAACAAGTGGAAGAATACAGCGCCAGCCATCACCATGGATGCGACCACACCACCGATTGCATGCACGCGCGCACGATAGCGTCCAGTAACAGCATTACCATGGCCACGGTTCTTCAACCAGTAGACAATTGGCGACAAAAGCAAAATAGAGGTGAGAAGCTCTGCCGTGCCAACAAGATAGGCCCCGTAGCTTGCAAACAAATCGCCGACGGTAGTACCAAGAATGCCTTTTAGCCACTCACCGATGGTTGTAAAGATATGCTGCGTGTCTGGATGATTACTAAATTTATACGGCAGTGAACCAAGAAAGATGAAGCACGTCCAGGCAACGATGAGCCAGGACGTGATGGTCACGATGATGTTGTTGCCAGCAAAGCCACTCTGTGTGGCTGGCCGTTGTGCGTCTGATGAAACATTCATAATAAGCTACTCCGTTGATTCACCGCTATTGTCCGTCGATTACGTTCCTCAGAAAAGCACATTGAGGGTATCGACTCGATAGCTAAGTGCTATGCGCTGACCAGACAGGCCGCCTGATCAGTAAAACTTCGGCTCTTTGACTGGATTTGTAATGTGTTGGTAAGCTAGTTTTCGTGTAGATCCCAGCTCAACTGGCGGCACAAATCACAAAACAAAGCAACGACAGGCGGATGCCGGCGCCCACGCACGGTCACAAGACTGATAGAACGCGTGATTTGTGGTTCGACAAGAGGGCGCATCTTAAGTTCTGATGAGAATGACATATGTTCCGCAAGAAAGGCACACCCCATTCCGGCAATAATCATTGCCTGGATCCAGTCCTCTTTCGGGATCCGTCAACACGCGATCAGGCGACAACGATGTCTTTGAAAGCCAGACAGAGGTTTACAAGCTCACCGGTGTAAAACAACAGGCGATCAGTCAAACTCAACAGTGGTCTCACACAAAATTCACATTAACCGTGTCAGAAGCCACATTCTCACATCCGATTTGACCCCTTTTCCGTGTCTCGTGCGTTTTAGTGGTAAGCAGGGAATACTCGCACAACCCGAAGTTAACCCGTGTTGTATTCAATAGATTAAAAAAAACTGGTAGAAGCATGATTTCAGGAAACAAACTCATACCCATTCTCTGCATGACGCTTGCGCTCATCCTGCTCAATGCGACGCTAGGTCTAGCCGTGGAAAAACCAATAGTTCTGACGCCTGATGAGCTCGGGGGCAATGAGCGCTATTTGGCCTACACGAGTACCGACAAACCCGTGTATCGAGAAGGCGAAAGTCTCTACCTGCGCACCGTCGTGCTCAATGCTCACGACAATACACCTTTCATGGAGAGTAACGATGTCATCAACGTAAAAATCGTTAGCCCAAAAGGTGATGTTGTGCATGAGGAGTACTCATACGGCATCGATAGCTCAAATGGATATCAGTGGACAGTGCCTGTCGGGATACCAGGCGGGCAATACACAGCTCAGATCAGCAGTGACACTCTGGGCTTTCCAGTGACAGAGCGAACATTCGATATACGTACATATCGGACACCTCGACTGAAGACACAACTTGAATTCACACGTGATGGTTATGGGCCGGGTGACGTTGTCAGAGCAAGTGCCTCGATCGAACGAGCAGAAGGTGGGATACCCGTCAACGCCACGGTAACAGCAATTGCTCGGCTGGATGGCAAGGAAATACATAGACGCAACGATCTGACAATATCCGATACGGGTGTGGTTGACACCAGCTTCAAACTTCCAGATGTCATCAACTCAGGAGAAGGCAGTCTTGCCTTCGTCATCGCAGATGGCGGTGTGGTAGAGACAGCGAGCAAAACGCTACCTGTTGTCTTGCAGAAAATGGATATCACGTTTTATCCAGAAAGCGGAGATCTGATTGCGGGCCTGCAAAGTCGCGTGTATTTTCAGGCGCGGCTTGCTAATGGAAAACCGGCAGACGTTCAAGGCAGCATCGTAGAGCTTGAAGGTGACGCACCCGGTAAACAGCACATAGCAGACCTCGTATCGAAACACGAAGGACGAGGGTATTTTTCGATGACTCCCGAAAAAGGCAAGCGATACGCCGCACTCTTCACGGCCCCATCTGGCATCACTCATCCCGTCGATCTGCCAGAGGTAAAAGCCAAGGGCACCATCATTCACAGTACTCAGTCCGCATTCGCTTTCGATGAGCCCATCGAGTTTTCAGTTGAATCTAACGCAAGTCGGCCACCGGCTCTCTTTACCTTGTACAAACGGGACAGACTGCTCGATAGTCAGCCTGTAAAAGCCCCGACGCTTCAGCTTGATGCAAAAGATGCGGAAGGCGTTCTGATAGCCACAGCCTGGGACAAAAACGGATACCCACTGGCCGAGAGACTTATCTACCGACTGCCGAGATTTGGCCTGAATGTCGACTTCAAATTGTCCGAAGGACCTTTTGTACCAGGTGGAAAAGTCAGTGTAGATTTGCTGACCACTGATGATCAAGGCCGTCCGGTTGAGGCGATTGTCGGACTTACCGTCACCGACGACGCGGTTCTTGAACTGGTAGAAAAACGTCAGCAGGCACCGCGTTTACCCTCCATGGTCTACCTCGAAAATGAAGTGCTCGATCTAGCCGATGCACACGTCTATCTTGACAGGTCTGATCCGAACGCCGCTTACAGCGTTGATCTTCTTTTAGGTACTCAGGGTTGGCGTCGTTTCGTGCTGGTCAAGTACGCCAAACTCAAGCAACAGTATCCACTATTGACTGAAAAGACCATGGCACAGAACGACATTAAACCGATTCCGGTATTCCGAAACCGCAATGCCATGCTCAACGATATACAACTGGCTGTTCCCATGGCTGCGGAAATGCAGATGCAAGCCAACGCTGAAATTGAAGAGGATAATATTACACAGTTAGCCGAAGTAGCTATTGAGAGAAACAGGCTAGCTGATCAAACTGAGGGAGAACTCGCACCCGCTGCTGATCTTGTGATGATGGATGAAGAACTACCGGCGAGGCGAGCTCCGTGGACTCCAGCAGTGACGGGGTTTGTTAGAGAGTTTGCCTTTCAGGCAAGAAAAGATCGCAAGCCAAATGAACGGTCGGATTTTACAGAAACACTTTACTGGAACAGTGGCATAAAGACCAATGCTCGCGATGGAACAGCCACCGTTGAGTTTTCACTGTCTGATAGTGTTACTACCTTTCGGATACTGGCAGACGCCTATGGGCGCAATGGTGCCCTGGGGGCAAGTGATCTGCTTGTTAACTCCGTCGAGCCATTCTACATCACCGCCAAGATGCCCCAGAACGCTGTGGCAGGCGATGTCATTGAGCTACCCATAACGATGGTGAATACATCAACAAAAACCATCCAGAATGCAAGCTTGAATCTGAGTGGCGGTGGCATTACAAGCGGTGATAGTGCACCCGTATCTTTGGGGCCCGGGCAACGCATACGCCGTATTATTACTTTAGAAACAGACAAGGCGGGCATCTTCCCTATCACGATTATTGCGCGAGCAGGCCCTTATAGCGATACAGTCACCCGAACGCTCAATGTAGGTGCGGCAGGATTTCCAGAGACAATCACTGCCGGGGGATTGCTATCCTCTGCAACACCGTTCGAAACCACTGTGACAATCCCGAACGACATTGCAAACGGCAGCGTTGTTACAACGGCCACCGTCTACCCTTCACCACTTGCGAGCATGCAGGGAGCCTTGAATGCCTTACTTCGTGAGCCACATGGCTGCTTTGAACAAACCAGCTCAACTAATTATCCACTGGTTATGGCACAACAATACTTCGACAGCCACAACGGTATTGACCCGGCAGTATCAACAAGGTCACGAGGATTACTGAAAACGGGCTATGGAAAACTAACCAGTTTCGAATCAGATGGCAACGGTTATGAGTGGTTTGGTGCGACTCCCGCTCACGAGGCACTAACCGCTTACGGTCTTATGCAATTTACCGATATGGCAAAGGTCATGCAGGTAGACGGCGGCATGATTAACCGCACGCGCCAATGGTTACTCGACAGGCGAGATGGAGAGGGCGGTTTCAAACGCAATGAGCAGGCACTGGACAGCTTCGGAGGAGCCCCTGTTGCCACCACCAACGCCTATATTGTCTGGGCGCTATTGGAAAGCGGACAGAGTGCGGCATCGCTGCAGACCGAAATCGCCTGGGTAAAAGCGTGGTCATCGACAAGTGAGGATAGCTACATTCACGCCTTGGCCGCCAATATCCTTTTTCTGTCCGGTGACACTGAAAGCGCTGAATTGCTGGCAATGAAGCTGGTGCGAGCAGTCTCTGATAGCGGATCTGTGGAAAACGCTGCGACCTCCATCACCGGATCAGGGGGTGACTCGCTTGAAATTGAAACCACCAGTCTCGCTCTACTTGCCTGGCTCCGTGATGATGAGCAATGGGCAGCGCAGGTAGAGACATCCATAAGATGGCTGTTCGAGAAAAGCAAATCAGGCCGTTTTGGCTCCACTCAGTCAACCGTACTGGCGCTCAAGGCAATCAATGCCTACGATGCCGCGCGAACTGTTCCCCGGCAACCGGGAGCAGTTCAGCTGTTCATTGACAATGTGGCCTTTGGTAAACCCGTCACTTTTACCAAGGAGACTCGCCAAGCCATCTCACTCCCTGAATTTACCGATGCATTAACGCCGGGTGAACACACAATCGAACTACGGATGGTTGATGGAAGCAAGATGCCGTTTGCTCTGGAAATAAGCTACCACACAACCTTGCCCACCAATGCCGACATTCTGCCTATTCAGCTGACGACAACACTGAGCAATAGCAGAACCGTCGAAGGTGAGCCTGTTGAATTACAGGCAACGATTGCCGCAGCGGACAACTCTGTATCAACACCACTCGCAATTATCGGAATTCCGGCAGGCCTTACCCCACGCCACGAGCAGTTGAAGGAGCTGGTTGCGAATGGCAGCATTAGCTCGTATGAGGTCAGACAATCTGAACTTGTTCTCTACTGGCGCGCGTTGGAGGCCAACGAAACGCGTGTCATTGCCGTTGATCTGACAGCCGATATTCCCGGAACCTTTAAGGCACCAGCCAGTCGTATTTATCCGTACTATACCGACGAGCAAAAACACTGGGTGGCAGGTCACTCTGTTGAGGTTGTCGCGCGTTAGTGATTCACTATTCAGTCCGGCGCTTTCGATCATAGCCGGACAACCCGGACAACCCGGACAACAAGCAGGCTAGACAAACATCGGGTTTCTATTGAAGAGAGAATGATAGTGTTGTGCGACGCTTTGGGCCAGTAAGCCACATTGTCTATACTGCCATGGCCTGAAAATTGACTGACTAGCAGTCATCACTGCACCCAGAGCACCCGACAGCGGCATGACAGATCCATCAACAACCGTGTATCGCCAGATTCCGCTCGATCCTGCACGGCGCTACCTGATAATTGGCGACCTGCACGGTCGCTTCAATACCTTGAAAGATCTGCTCGACGTAGCCCGATACAGACCAGAACACGATGTGTTGATGTCAATCGGCGATCTTATTGATCGGGGACCGCGTTCAGTGGAAGTGGTCGATTTTTTCGCAACTGCTGAGCGTTACGCGATACGAGGTAACCACGAACAGATGGTGCTCAACCCGGAAGACTGGCGTGAGGTCTGGAACTACCCGCCTAACGGTGGCCCAGCCACACGCAGATCGCTCATTGCCAACAACCGCGATCTAGGCTGGCTCTATAATGCAATAAGCGACTACCCTGTGTGCCTGGATATAGGAACTGACGATGAGCCGGACGCCTTCAGACTTGTCCACGCCGAGCAACCCTTTGACTGGAGTGAAGCGCAATTGCAGGAGTTTCTGGAAACCTCATCCTACCTGACGGTCGGAGAAGGTCGACTGTTATGGGGGCGCGACGATATCGAGGCTGTCGAGTTCGGCGATACACCTGCGCTACATCCACAACGTTCAACCAGACGCAGCTTTTGCGGGCATACCCCGCTGGAAGCTGTCACCAGCGCGCATAACACGTACTGGATAGATACGTTCGAAGCCGGGACGTTAAGCTGTATTGACGCTTTGACTCTGGAGGATTGGTCGGTACCCGTACGTGATGATGAATTTCCGGCTTGAACAACCCTATCGCATAAATACCAAGCTCGGAACAGCCATAAAGCTGACAGCGGGCTGCTGATGTCATCTACGCGGTTTCAGGCACTGAAAATGCAGGCTACAAAGCGCGAGAAACGTAAGCTGAGTAACGCCTGACAATTGATGCCGTCGATGCCTTTTCCAGCTGATATTTTCCCGCTATACGGCGACTGATTTTCCACTTGCCGAGCAAATCAGTTCCACATACCAAGCAGTAGCCACAACCGGATTATGGCATTAGAAACAATGTACCTGCCGAGACTTGAAACCGTGCATCTTCCTCAAGGAATATAGCGATGAGCCTTACGTACGCCAGTCTTCAACAGCTACTGATCGAACGGCAAGAAAAAACGCAGCAGTGGCAAAGCGATCTGTTCAATCAGGCCGTTGAGTTTTCTGAGGCCCTGAAACAAAAACTCGCACCACCTGAGAATCCGATTCAGCTTCCATCCGGTTCCGATACATGGCCTCCTTTTCAACTGAGTGAACCCGTCGTAATTGACGGACAAGCCTCACTTGCCAATCCATTGACCCATTCAGGATTCGAAAAATTCATAGCAAAAGGCGCTCTGAGTTTCAGCATAGTTCTCAGCTTTCAGGAAACAAAGCCGAGCTGCTCCATTGTTTGCAGCTGTGTAGTGCGGTTCAACGAAGACAAGGCAAAATTCGGCTTCGGAGAAGCGATTGAAGTAGTCTCCAACTGGTACACACTCGATGATGCGGTGATTGCTTTTCAGGAGCGCATTGAGGCTGCATATCACACTGACTCCTATGCACGATCTGACAAACCGCCTGTGGGTTTTTTTCATTTGCAGGCCGATAGCAACTGCTAGCCTGCGGGAATCGTCGATAGACACGCCAACCTGATCGAACATCAGACGGTTCTGCACCACAAGGGTTGGAACAAACCACGATCAACCCATCATCCAGATCGAATTGTCAAAACAAAGGATTGGTATCGGGGAAAATTTCCGCTATCTTGGTGTCATAGATCAACCCGTTTTTCACCTGACTCCAGAAACAAGCACATGGAAAAAGCACAACAGGCTGCCAGCGTTATCCTCCAGAACTGGCAAAACGGCGAGACCATTACAACACTCCCGGAAGACATCAGGCCCACAACTCCCGAAGACGGCTATGCCATTCAAGCTGAACTTGCCTGTCTGCGCGGCGAGCCTGCGGTGGGTTGGAAAATAGCGGCAACCGCTGAAAAAGGACGTAATCACATACGCGTCGATCGGCCATTGGCTGGTCGACTCTACCCATCGATCGTCTTCGAAGATAAGGCAACGATTTCGCTTGCAGGCAACCGCATGCTCGTGGCGGAGGCCGAAATCGTCCTTGGTCTCAAGTCGGATCTTGCGCCACTGGAGCAACCTCGCTCAGAGGCGCAAGTAGCGGCG
Source organism: Granulosicoccus sp. (assembly GCA_045110475.1). GTDB lineage: Bacteria > Pseudomonadota > Gammaproteobacteria > Granulosicoccales > Granulosicoccaceae > Granulosicoccus. The sequence goes on along the minus strand of JBGCGC010000050.1, from coordinate 44,438 downwards.
GCCGTCGGAACGATGCACGCAGGGCTGGAATTTCCAGATTCCCGCTTCGAGGACTTCACTGCAGTGGGCACCGCTTGTCTGATCGCTGACAATGCCTGTGCCAGACACTTTGTTTTGGGCAACGCGGTCCCCACGCCTGAGGATCTGACTCAACTAGCTGCGATGCCGACCACCTTGTTGATAAACGGTCAGCCAGTGACAACCGGATTCGGCAGCGATGCGCTTGGTGGATCGCTCAGCGCATTAACCTGGCTGGTGAATACGGTCAATGAACTCGGTATCACAGTGAAGGCGGGGGAGTTTGTCACTACCGGCGTTACAGGAGCGCCTAGCGTAGTAAACGCCGGCGACCGTTTTGAGGTGCTAATCGGATCCACTACCAGCGTCAGGGCGACTGCCTCCGACTAGTGGCCTACTAGCATACCCTTACCTTGCGGCAAAATTTCACGCCATTACACCTTCACAGGATGGAATCACGTCAGCGTTGATTGACGCTATAGCGCATTTGCCGGTTAGCACATTCAGTCAAACCGGCAATAGATCAGACACCTTTACCGTTATTCATGTGCTTGTCAAACAAATGCAATGCCGCAACGGTACTCAAATCCGATACCTGACCATCCACTAGCATGGCGTCAATTTGGGCACGAGTGAATAACCGTGCAACCAAGCCCTGCTCTTCGCTATCCAATGCCAATTCACCGTCTGTTAGCTCGGTTGCCAGAAAAATATGAACTGCCTGATTGGCATAGCCATACGCCTGGAACAGTTTACCAAGTTTGAGCATTTTCCCAGCGCGTAGTCCGGTCTCCTCCTTGAGTTCTGCGGTAGCAATCTGCTCTGGGGTGGAATCGGGATTGAGCTCAAGCGAGCCTTGTGGAAATTCCCAGAAACGCCCGTCAACGGGATAGCGATATTGCTGTACGAGATGAAAGTTCACACCGTCATACGGGATAATCAGTGAAAAATCCGGCTTGTCTACAACACCGAACACGCCGTGATCTCCATTGGGCCGACGTACACGATCCTCGTGCACCGTCATCCAGCGATTCTTGTAAACCACCTTGGTGTCTATACGTTTGATTTCTGGTTCGCTCATGCGCCTGGTGCTCCTTATACAACGATCCTTTAAAACGAAAGGGTGCAATGTGAATGGCGTAGTGTACTGGAACATACTGGATGAGCTGCGCACAAATTCACTGCAAATCTGATCATATCAAGCTCAAAACGCAATTCTCAAGCGTGTAGTACGTATTTCTTCTGGTCAGAACTTTCAGTTACACCTTCATCACCCTGCCATTTGACTAGTCAAAACAGGATGAGATCGCGAACATCCACCCCCGACGTTCTCGATGCAATAAACATTGCTACCAAAATTTCTGGGCTCTATCAATCCTGTTGTATGGGTGAAATGCTCAGCTTAAGCGATAAAGTGCTGGCAACGGGCAACAGGGTTGAGGGGCTTACACTGAGCATTGACTTCGATACGCTCGTCACCCATGCTCAATTTGTGCCGGCAATAATTAACCCGAAGACAAACGCCACCGTGAAATCAGACGTCAATAAGCTTCTCAAGAAAAACAGGCAACTCAACCAGCTGGACTCGGTGAAAGTGATCAGCCACGTACAAAGAGAGAGCGGTGAATGGATCAAGAACACCTTGATGCTGGAAGGCTATGATGTTCCATTCAAATACAACAGAACAAAACAATACCGTAGCTTGCAAGGTGCTTCTGTGAATCTCACTTACTATCCGCAAATAGAGAATGTTGCGGGTATGGAATTTGAGAGCATGAAGGTAGTTCGTATACGACGAAGCTAACGTCAACGCTAAATGTAGTCGGGCTAGTTCTTATACGAATCACGACATTCCAGTAAAGCCAACGATTCGCGTCTCGCCGAATTCCAAAATCGATTTATTCTGATGCTGACTACTGGATCAAGCCTGAATTTACACCATTAAAAATTCCCGAAACAACTATTCGGTGCGCCGCCAACAATGCGATCAATTTTCCGTGCCCGGGTATTCGGTGTACCGCTGGAGTTGGCCACTTGTGTTATCTGCTTGACGACCGCCATACATTCCGGCTGTTTTCCTGCACCAAGTTGTCTTGCAATCACTTGTGCGTAGCCAGGTGTAAAATCTTCAGGATCTGGATCAATAACAAGCGATCGACGCCGAGGCGCAACCGGTTTGGCTGCCGCAATTTTCGGCGCTTTGTTCTCTGCGACACATTCCGGTGAATTCGAATCCTCACTGCATGGAACTGAACGCTTTTCAAGAAGATCGAAAAGACTATGCTGCGTCGTGGTAGAGAGTTTCGGGCTGCTATAGCGCTTCATAACTGTGTCGCTGTAGCCAGCTTCATCGTCAGCCAGACTGCTCATTGCTCTGCTAGCACCAATAAGACTAAACGGATATTCCTTCTGTATCACCCGGGATGTACGCTCTGTGACGGCAACTATCACATTGGAGCCCCTGCGCATTGCGTTTGCCAGCTCACTTGACTCTTCCCTCAGCGTATAGACAACACCACGATCCTCAACCAGCTTGCAACTTGCTGGCAGATTCATCATGTTACTACCGAAGCTGAACGCCAGTGATTGATCGCCACATAAGGAGTCTGTTGCCACGACCAGCGAATTGGCAGCTCCCCCATCATGAACGACAAACGCGGCATCGCTACCTTGTGAGGATCTGGTACTGCTTGACAAGGAATACGCGACGATACGGGGACCTAGCTCACTGCTGACCATCCAGTCTCTGGCCTTGAATGAGTTGCGCTCTCTGGCTATAAAATCTTTCCTCAGTTTTTCAGTAATTTCGTTTAATGCCAATTGATCTTTACCCAACCATCCAAGAAATCCCTGAGTGCTGCATTCACACGATTTCAATTCACCGCGAACAGTGATATCACCATCGGTGAACAGAGCACCTGCAAGCGTAAGATAGTCCCTGGATTCTGCATCCATTTCCTGCAGCACCAATAATTCTGGTGTTGTATGCGCCAGCCAGTCGATGAGTTCCATCTCACTCACGTCGGCAACCGGTTCTACAATCATCACGAATTGCTCTCCTGAGCTGGTGTCAACTGCGACGTGAACACCCGGATTTCCCACACCACTACCAGGCTTTAACCAAGCTATCACTGGCGCACCATAGCTACGTTGTAACGCTGTCAGTGCGCGCTCACGTGGCACTTTTTCCATCAATTCCCTGACGTGGTATTCGCGTGTCAGTGCTTCATCTGCAGTGAAGTATTCGTTGTCGACGTTTTCTTCACCCGTTGCCCAATAGATATAACGTTCCGCATCATCACCGAGCAGTGATCGATCTGCGCCCTGTCGCTCTGGTGCTGACTGTGCCTGCAGAACCGCCGGTTCATCAGACACGAAGGGATATCGAGTACCTTTAAAATCGTAGTCATCTGGTAAATCACCGTCATAGCCAACAACCTGCCGGATGTAATCGCCTGTGAGCTGGCCATCAGGATTTTCTTCAGGGTTGAAAAGTTGCGCGTGTGGCAACGCTATGTCCACGCAATTTTCAGCGCTGGCAAGGTTGAATACCTGCCCTTGCACGTCATCGACCAAAGACCATAGCACTACGGGGCAAGTCTCATTGTCCGACGTTACGGTTCCCATTGAAAAAGCCGTCAAGTCTGCACTTTTCAAGTACTCCTCTACAGCCCAATCCATGATGGACTCATCCTCGCAAATCGCCTTTGCAAGTTGGCGTTTTTCTACTTCGGCGTCGTCTTCACGGGCGGGTTCAAGTAACTTGCCGAGTATGGATGGCCCTTGCGCTACCAGCGGTTGTGGAGCAGCCGCGTCAGATTCCTCGGCAAACGTACAATCGTTGTTCTCGACAAACGAACGGCGAGAATCTGCAGCGTTAGCAAGAATTCGATTTGAAATCTCACATAAACCACCAAATTCGGCAAGCATGCTGCTACCCGCGTCCAATGAGCTGACATCAACCGATGCACCGGGAATATCCAACTGGCAGCTACCTTCACTATTGGCCTGTAACAGTGTCATATCCTCAGGCACATCAGCCTGTGACAGTTCAATGTCCTCAGGTAGATCAGACTCAACCGTAGACTCAGCGTCTAAATCCTGCTCAGCTTCCTGTTCAGAGTTACACGCCACGCAAAGGAGCGCAGATAGTGTTATCGCGCCCAGCCTGGGTAGCACTCCATTGGTGGTCAATTTCACTGCAAGGCCTGTCTTTTCTCCTGACTGACCGGTTTATCGACAAATTTCGCCTATCTTTTAACCTTTTGAACCACTGGATATCTACGCGTGAACAACTAATCTGATCCGTGTCAATCAATGAGGTTGATTTGGCGCATAGGCGAGAAATAACCTCAAGTATTGCGCCATACCTCATCACGCGGAACAACTGCAAATATCGTAGATTCCGGAAGGTGATTTTTCATATCGAGCCCAAACGCAAGCAAGTTATGAACTAAAGTGCGTTGATTACACCAACCCATCACTATGTGCTTTACCACTAGGCTACTATCTCAACGACGAATGTTGACGTAGTGAACACTTTGGCGGCAAGTCCAGTCGTCTCGTTTCAATTATCTACGAAGGATATGACCTTATGAAAGCACGCCTTTGCCCATCAAAACGTTGTTTAACCATCACACGATTGATGGTAGCAACAACGTTATTCGCGCTGAGTTGCATAGCCAGCGCCAGCTCATTTGTTCTGCAACCCATGCAATGGAACAATATCGTCATTCCTGCCGACCCTGCCGGCATGAGCGTGGGAGAGCTGTTTTCTGATGATATGGTCAACAGCAACGGCGAAGCGCTGGAGTTTCCGAACGAGTGGGTTATCTACGCATATGATCCGTCAATTGGAAATTACCGTCTTCCGCCTGGCGAAGACTATGTACCGGCCGTCGGTGAAGCCATCTGGATCATTCATTCTTCCGATGTCCCTGTGTCTCTCGATATCCCCGTCGAGCTGCAGGGACCATTACCGTCAATACTGCTCTCAGGATGTGCTTCAGACAATGGATGCGTAGAGCTCGAACTGCCTGCCGAACCGGAATGGCCCAGTGGAGATCAACAGCAACGCTATAGCATGCATGGTCTACCGTACCCCTACGAATCCGTACTGGCAGACTGGCGGGTAACCACAGGCGCTGTTGATACGAACTGCACAGAGGGTTGCACCCTCGACGCCGCAAGCGCCGCAGGCTATACCGCATCTAATGTCTGGTACTACCAGTATGCAGATGACGGCACCGCCTCTTATGCTGAGCCCGTGACCGGCGATGTACTCTCACCCTGGCAAGGTTACTGGTTTGGCAATGTGGCAGAGTCACTTCAACCCAGGTTACTGCTGCCGGTGACACCAACACTATCAACCGTAACAGGCAGAGTCACTACTGCAGATGGTTCGCCGGTAGCGGGCGCCAGTATCCAGGCAAACAGTGGCAGTGACGCAAGCATTGCACTAACTGCGACCGATGGAAACTTTTCGCTGACGCTGATTGCCGACACGTCCCACACGTTGGACATACAAGCCGAAGGCTATACACCGCAGATAAAAGTCGTCCAGTCTCCAATGCGAGACGAACTCTTGAACATCGACGTCACCGTTCAAGCAGAGCAGAGCAACTTTGCATTCGAAAACAACATGGAAAATGTACTTGAGGGAGTCGATGGTGCCTATGTCGCGCTTCTACCTGATAGTTTTGTTGATTCAAGTGGTCAGGTTGTTACGGACACCGTGTTCCTGTCGATGACGTCGGTGGATGTGTCCAACCCTGCAGATCTTGACGCTTTTCCCGGAAACTTTGCCGGTAGAACAGAGGCGGGAGTGGATTCACCCATCGCCAGTCTGGGAGTTACCCACTTCGAATTCACGACCTCGGACGGTACGCCCGTGCAGTTGGCTGAAGATACAGAAGCGGCCATTGCCATTCCGATATACGCTGACACCTACCCTGATGGTTCGCCGGTTCTCGAGGGGGACACCATCGCGCTATGGTCACTCGATGAGGAAACCGGTCAATGGGTACAGGAAGGTGAAGGCACCGTTATTGAAAACCCGAAAAGCCCTACAAGGCTCAGCCTTGAAGCAACGGTTAGCCACTTTTCCTGGTGGAACTGCGATGTCACCCTCAATGCAGTGCCTGTGAGAATTCAGGTGGCTGGAGGTAGCGCAGGTACCGCTCTGATCAGAGCGACTGCCTCAGCCAATCTGGGTTGGCGCCCTGACACGGTGACCACTGTCATCGGTATCGGTGATACAACACAACCCATGTTCGTGCCCAACGGCATTGAGGTTTGTTATTCGGCGGACCTTACTTTTCAAAATGGCAGCACCGCGACCACCAACAGGGTTTGTCTGACGCTGACATCAAGCCCGCAATTACCCATTCTGTTGACGGGGCCAGATACTAACGCCGTTCTTACCTTGCAGAGCAGTCTGTCGTTAGTCAATGGCGAGCTGTCGGTCGAGGGCTACGTTGGCGAAACGCTGGAACGTATCCAGCTCTATGCCTTGTCGGCGGAGACAGCAGTGGACTATACAATCCTCGATGGCGGCTTGCCAAACGGCGTCGAGTTACGTCAAATTGATGGTACACGCGCCGAGATAGCGGGAGTCCCTACCGAAGCCGGTGAATTCGCCATTCAGATTGGTGGCACGAATGAAGAATTGGAGGGAGACAGTCTTGATATCGTCATCGATATTCAGCTGGATCAGCCTGATCTGCCAACAGACATCTTTGCCACACTTAGCAATGCTCCACTGCAGGTGATATCTCTGAACGAGTACAACATCGGTGGACCGGCAACCCAGTGGCAGCTAGACACACCGTTACCACAAGGCATGACACTGAATGGACAAACGGGTGATATTGTTGTTCCCAGTATTCAGCCTACCCCCGTTCCGGGCAGTGTGATCTGGAGTGGAACAGTCACTGCGAGCAACGACGCAGGCACCTCCTCCGCAGCCGTTGAGCTTACTGCCAATAGCGATGCTCCCAACCTGCCATCAGCTTTCACCGCTTTTATAAATATCCAATTCGAACAAGAGCGAATATTTCTGGACGAGTACAACTTCGGCGGCGTTGCAACGCAGTGGCAGCTGGATCCTGCGCTACCAGCGGGAATGACGCTGGACGCACAAACCGGCATCATCCTCGTGCCGTTCGAGCTTCAATTCAATTCGCCTCCCGGCGCACTGGACTGGAGCGGAACAGTGACAGCCAGCAACAATGTGGGCTCATCCACTGCGAACGTTGACATTTTCGTCAATAATTTTGACATCATCGAGTTGTCCGACTCCGACGATTGATCAACAGCTGGCCGATTCCAGCCCGCGTGACGCTGTATGGCGACTTGTGCGCTGTGCAGCTTCATTAATCAGATGGGAACAGGAATGCGCAAGTCGTCCCTACTGCCTCAGTACGGACTGATTGACGCCTTCCCATCCCATCCAGACAGAATCGCCCTCAGCACCAAAGCTGCGATCTGCTTCTATGTAGGCGGTAATCGTCGCCGCGTCTGATTCGTTTACAGACAGGGTTACTGCGGTTCTGCTGCCCATGAACACGCGACTGACAATTTTCCCTTCAACCGCATTGGCCGTGTCAGGCCGCTGTCGCGAGCAAAGAATTTTTTCAAGGCGCAGGGAAGAACTCATGGCCTCACCGGGATTTATAGCCTGAGATCCCGGATGGACACGCAGCTTGTGTCCGTACCAGTCAAGCATGACACAATCGCCCTCAACACCCAGACAGGTTCCGTTCAGCAGATTCGTCTCGCCGATAAATTCCGCGACAAAACGGCTCGTCGGATGCAAGTACAGCTCTTCGGGAGTGCCGTCCTGCTCAACTCGTCCATTGTTCATTACCACGATTCGGTCGGACATGGTGAGCGCTTCGTCCTGATCATGTGTCACAAAGAAAAACGTCGTGTTGGTTCTTCGCTGGATCGCCTTTAGCTCCTGCTGTACCTGTGATCGCAACTTTGCATCCAGTGCTCCCAATGGTTCATCCAGTAGCAACAGGGCGGGATCGGGTGCCAATGCTCGTGCCAGTGCAACTCGCTGTCGCTGTCCACCCGATAACTGATCAGGATACCGACTACCGAAGTCCTCCAGCTCCAGAAACAACATGACCTCTTCCCGACGAGCCTTGATGCCCGTCTTGCTCAACCCCTTCAGCTCAAGGCCGAAATCGATGTTCTGGGCAACACTCATGTGCGGAAACAAGGCGTAGTCCTGAAACACCATGTTCACGTTTCGCTTGTTTGGCGGCAGGTGGGTAACATCCGCGTCATCGAGAATGACTCGCCCCCGGTCAGGCTTTTCAAAACCACCAAGAATCCGCAAGGTTGTTGATTTACCACACCCCGATGGACCAAGAAAAGTAACGAACTCACCGGCCTTGATATCGATGTTGAGCTCGTCCAGAGCCACGACATTGCCAAAACGCTTGGACACCTTGTCCAGTTGAACAATCACCTTGTCCATTATCGTCCTCCACCCGGCATGCGCCGCATTGATCTTTCAGCCCATACTCCCAGTACAGCAGTAAGCACAATGACTATGGTTGAAATGGCGTTGATCTCTGGCGACATGCCTGATCGTAATTTGGAAAATATAAGTACCGGAAGGGTCGGCTGATAACCACCAAGAAAAAACGATCGAACAAAATCATCGAAGCTAAGCAACATACAGAACACCCCTGCCCCGATCATCGCAGGCTTAAGGTAGGGTAAAGTGATTCGCATAAAAGCCACTAATGGGTCAGCACCCAGATCTCTGGCAGCCTCGTTATAGTTCGCTGGTAAAGTCGCCAGCCTTGCAATAAGAACAAGCACCACGAAGGGCACATTGTGTACCGCGTGTGCCCAGATCACGGCCATCATGCCGGGCTCAATACCCAACAGACGTGCATAGATACGAAATGAGATCGCCGATATAATGCCCGGCACTACAGCTGGTAGTAAGGTAAGGCTGAAAATCAGTGCGCGACCGAAAAATTTCCTGCCCGAAAGCAAGATGGCAATCCACGTACCGACAAACAGGGAAATGACCGTAGACGCTATGGCGATAATCACGGAATAACCGAACACTCCCATAATCTCAGTGTCTTCAAATACCCCTGTATACCAATCCAGAGTCCAGCTTGTGATGGGGAAACCAATGAATTTGGAATCCTTGAAGCCCATGACAATCATGAGTACCAATGGCACAAAAACATAGATGACAAATGCTGCGTAGATCAGGGACATCAACAGCCGGGTTTTACCTGTCATCGGCGTGTGCGACTCATGATTTTCATGAAGGTACCTGTGATAAGTAGCGATGCCAGAAACAGAATGCACGCAAACGCAGCACCCGTCGGCCAGCGATCACCGGCCACATGGAAAAAGCCGGCGATGGTTTCTGAGAAAACCGTGGTGTTGGGGCCACCTAGCAAAACAGGGGCAGCATAGAAGCCGGTAGAGATTAAAAAAACCAGCGTACACCCGGAGGTGATGCCTTCGGCGGACAACGGCAAGGTTACTTTACGAAATCGATGCCATGCCCCTGCTCCCAGATCGGCAGCAGCTTCGGAATAGCTGGCAGGGATTTTCTCCAGCGCAGAGTACAACGGCAACAACATATAAAGTGAGGTGAGATAAATAACGCCAAAACTGACAGAAAAGCCGGTGTACATGAACGGTATGGGCCGTTCAATAAACCCCAGAGACTTCAGAAGCAGATTTACCGCGCCGTTGTTCCCCAGCAATATCATGATGGCAAAGGTACGAACTATCTCCCCTACCCAGAAAGGAATAAGCAGCAGCAGCAAAAAAGCCAGCTGGTTGTCACGCTTTACATGACGCGCCAGAAAATACGCAACCGGATAAACGATCAGCAACGTCACAAGTGTAAGCCCGAACGCAAACATCATCGTGCGAAGAAACGGCATTCGGTATACGGACTCTTCAAAGAAGAGTCCGTAGTTAGCCAGCGTCAGTTGTGGTTCACGACCAGCCGAGACGGGATAGGCATCCAGAAAACTGACATGCAGCATCTGCAAGATGGGGCCCAGATGCTGTGTCAGTACCCAGACCACCGGAAACGCCAGCAGCAGGAAAAACTGCCGGCGCTCAGAGCCAAAAAGAAAGTTGACGAACTGCTTGTAAAATCGCCAACCGGTCAACCGCCCCCAAAAAGACAATGCAACCTCTGTTGTCGCCACCGTTTTAGAGGCAGCTTTCACGCTGGGTAACTCACTTGAGGGGCTCACCGATTCTTATATCCTGTCCGAGTGTCAAGCTGCCTTGATTTGCTCCACAGCAGGATCTACCAGACCGTATTTCATCTCGTTGGCTTCAGCCCGGAAAAACTTCAGACCTTCCAGCTCTTCTTCGGTGAATGCTGTTGATTTCTTTTCAAGCTCTGTCAGATGTTGTGAAGCATCCTTGTAAGTGGAGATAAAGCCTGTTTCGCTGGTCATTGAAGCACCGATCTCGGAAGATGCCAGAAGTGCGTTAAGGAAGGTGTAGGCGTTGTCAGCGTTCGGCGCGTTGTTGGCTATGTTGAGTGTGTAGACGAAACCGTAACTGCCCTCCTTCGGTATGGTCATGGCAACCGGGAAACCATCGTTGATGAGCTTGGCGATCGGACCGTTCCAGGCATGTGCCAGTGAGATATCCTGATTGATGAACATCTGCTGAACCTCTGCACCGCTGTCGTAGTATTTTCTTACCAGCGACTTGTTCTCTATCATGAAATCCCGTGCCTCAGCGACGATAGCAGCGGCCTTTTTAGGATCATCCAGGTATTCAACCATATTGCCATCATAGCCTTTGTACAACATGACAATCGACATCATGTCCTGAATAATATAGGCAGTTTGCTGCTTGTATTTTTCCGAGAAAAGTACATCCCAGCTTCTGGCCTCTTCTGCCGATACGATATCGGTGTTGTAGGCAAGAATCTCCGCACCGGAAAGTATGGGCGCACCCCACTTGTTGCCATTGATCGTAGCCCAGTCACTCTCCGAATATATCGGGTTGATGTTGCCCCAATTGGTCAGTCGGTCCTGATCCATGGGTGCCAGCAATTCCGAGTCAATAAACTGCAGGAAACGATGTCCGGCAACGGTTACGATATCTACGGTGGGCTCCGGTGCTTCTGCGGCAAGCAGATTGAACTGCTTTCCCTGATCATCTACCAAACGTACGTTGACCTTGATGCCAGTGTCTTTTTCAAACTGCTTCTTGAAGGCTTCCGGAACAAAACTGTCGTAGGTCCAGATATTGACCTCAGAGGACTGCGCATTGGCCGTACGAATGTAAGGCACTGCGGCAAACGCTGTGCTGGCTGCAGCAGCTCCGAGAAATTTACGTCTGCTGGTATTGAGTGTGTTCATACAATTCTCCTTGGATTGCTTTGGATTGCGTTTTTTCAACGAAGGGCTATTCAAACTGACGGTACACTACTTGTAGCATTATCACTGATCATTTGACACCCGTATCAGGGTAGGTGACCGGAAAGGGCTGCTTCACTGAGCTCACTAAGTGTGATCTTATCGAGATCAAGCGCGGGTAATAATTCATTTTCGGTGGCGAAATCGCGACCGTACATCGCAGAAAACAAGGCAATACCCGCCTCATGCAGGGGTGCAGGCCTGCCAACCAGCCTGCCGAGCTTCGCCGTCACAACCAGTCCATAAGGCACGTCTTCTGTCACATATCGACTATCGGCAGTAGCGGGGCCAGTTCCTCCATTGCCTTGTGCATGCATCGCTTGATTCATGGTCGATATTGAGGCAACGGGCACATGAAACGATAAATGAAAGTGCTCGAAAATGGTTCGTACCGATAGTCCAAGCTCATTGGCGATAGCCAGACGTTCAAGATCCAGCGCTTCCAGCAAGGCACCAATCGCTGGCGTCACGTTCTGCCCCTGACTCCAGGTCTCGCCTCGCTCCATGCGCGTCATGTTTCCCAACGCGATACCCATATGGTTCTGTGGGTTCAAATTGGATAAGGAAATAGCGAGTAGTCCTTCACGCGACACAAAACGCGTTCCAAACAGTGACTCGCAAAGCGACTGCGATTCCTGTGTTCTGCTGTTGGGCAAAACGCAGAAATCTATTTGCGATCTAACGGTATTGATCTGAACTGAACACGTGTCAAGCTGACGCCCTGTCGTTAGCGTGGTCCCCCACGCAATGACAGGAATTGACAGGTCACGGCGTGCCAGCTCACGGGTCATATACAAGGCACCAAGCGATGCATGTGAAGAAATGATGAGAATGTGATGTGGACGAATATGCGGTATCAACGCATCCATCACAGTCTTGTGACCATAGCCTGGCACTACCAACATCAAAACATCGTTGCTCTGCGCAAGTTGAGCAGCATCGTTGGCGACATCCGGCTTGAACTCACCTTCAACACTTTTGCTGGCCAGCAAGGGCTTGCCAGCGGCCAGATCCCGCGTCCTCTCCCCGGACGGCGACCACAGCATGGGACGATGGCCCTGCTGCAACAAAACGCAGGCGGTGCCGTACGCAACCGATCCGGCACCTGCCAGACCTACGGTTATTCCATCAGTACTCATGATGCCGGTGCTACTTTTACAGGGTCACCCAGAACGTGCATGAGTCTGTTGGCCCAACCAAACAGTGAGGTAGACAATATCAGATCAAGAATTTCGTCATGTTGCAATCCGGCAGTTCGAAGGGCATGTATATCCTCTGCGTTGGCCGTTGACGGAGTCTGGGACAGTTTTACCGCAAAGCGGAATATGGCTTGATCACGCGGTGAAAGTTGCGCAGCTTCACCTTCCATGAAAATGGCATCCGTGATGGCTTCACTGCCAGTTAGCTGAGCATGACGCTGCGCGTGCACGGCAGCACAATAGATACAGCGATTAACAACTGATGCACCTAGTGCCCCCAGCTCGCGTTCGGCCCGACTCAACCCATCGTCGTCGTACATGATCGCGTTAAACAGCGGAGAACGTACCTTGAGCGTTTCAACATCATGAGCCAGCACCAGCACATAGTCTGATACTTTGGTATTTGATGGGGTAACCTGCAAGGCATCCAGTTGGGCATCCGTTGCCTCTGCCAGTACCACAGGTTTAACCCGAGGCTGCCAACGAGGTACACGCTTTGTATATTTATGAATGACCTCAGACATGGCGACTTTCACCTAACAACGAAAGAGCGGAAATCAGTCGGACCTGATAGGCCATAAACGCGTTTAGCTCGGTCAGCCTGACAATATCGGCATCAGAGACGCCATTATTCTGTAAAACACGGATGTCATTTGCCGTGATATCTCGCGGATGTCGCGCTACATCGTCCATGTAGGCAACAACGTGCAGCAGCCCCAGCGTATGGCCGTTGTTTTCAGGATCGGCTAGCTTTTGATGCTCTGACGAATCATCCATATCACGGTAGTAACGCGATAAATCGTCAAGTCCGTTGACTGCGGCAATCCTTGCTGCCAATGCAATACGAAGGGAGGTTGGCCAAGCACCGGGGTCTGCTGGACGAAGCACGGCATCTTCGGCCTGCTGTGTCATCAAAACGATATTACCGCGACGCTCCAGTGCTGATTGCAGGGCATCGTCCGCATTGGATGCACCCATCTTCATCACTGTTGTTGTCGCTATCCCCTGAATACTGTCCATGTCAACTCAGATCACCTGCTCATTTGTTATTGTCAGTTACCACCTGACTAGTGGGCCACGCGGGTAAATTGTCTGGTACCGAATTACCCGCGTGACCCACTAGCTCATCAAACCACTTTGCGTACGTTTTCCGGATCAGGCAAGTCACTGGCTTCCCACTCATCGCCTTGCAATTCGGGTTTGACGTAGTCCTGCATGCCTTGCCAATGGGTTTCGATATCCTCCTGATACAAACGTGAAGCTAGCGCCTTGGCCAACCAGCGGGCGCCTTCGGAAATGCCCGGAATATCACCACTGACCTTTCCAAGACTCGCTGTTGCACCATAGTTAAAGCAGTGCACGTTCTGCAGCCAGCTTGTCGTGTCGTTTTTTTCTTTGAAGGAGAAGTCAGGTGACAGATACGGGAAGCGACCAAGATCCGCGTTTTGCTCATCGGTCGGTGGCTTGTAGACGTCCTCCCACAATAATATCCGGGAGGCTGCATTGCCTAGTTCACGACGGGCCATCGGATCGGTGCTAAAACCGGTTCCCAGAATTATATAATCAGTTGACAGGTGAGTCCCGTCGGTAAATCTGATATCGAGACCACCAGAAGACTCACATATACTGCCAATGCTCTTATCAAAATGAAAATAGGCATTGTCGTGCTGACTTACCCTTAAAGTCGATCCTCGTGGAGACGGCGTCTGGGTTGCAAACGAATAATGCATGAAACGCCAGCGCCACTCATCTGGTAGATCAGCAAAACCTGCCATAAAACCAAAGCTACCGATTCCCATCATCTTGTTGATCGTGGGCATATGCTTGCGCCGGATAACATGACGTACTTCTGCTGCTCCTGCCTCCAGCGCCTCTGCAGCATTGTCCACTGCTGAAGCACCCACACCGACCACCACAACCCGCTTGTTGCGCAGGTTAGCGAAGTCTATGTCGTGTGATGAATGAGCCCATGATTCAGCGCTGATGCTACTGACAAATTCTGGAATATTGGCTCGCGCGATTCCGTCGCGGCCAGTGGCATAGATTAATTTACGCACAGTTAACTGTTGTGTGCCTGTCCCTTTCAGGGATAAATTCAGACATCCATCAGCAGGCTCGACATTCGTCAACTCCACGTTGTTTTCTACAGGAATTTCTAGCACCTCTCGGTACCAGCACAAATAGTCCATCCACATTGTGCGCGGAATCTTGTCAAGCTCATCCCAACGGTCAGCACCGAACTGCGCCCGGTACCATGCTTGAAAAGTCAGAGAACCAAATCCGTAGGCAGGGCCTGTCAGGTGCTTTGGTGAACGCAGTGTTTGCATCCGCGCGTAGCTAACCCACGGACCTTCCTGACCTGTAGCGCTTTTATCGATGATTCGAACATTCTGAATTCCAGCGCAACGCATTGCAAACCAGACGAGCAGGCCGCACATACCACCACCCACAATAAGTACGTCAGTGTGAGTTGATTGCCCCGCTCTGTCTGCAGGAACCCAATTAGCGGGTGGATAACACAGGCATTCAAGATCCAGCCTTACGCGCTGCCGTAATGCTTTCAGACCAACATCATCGAGCGTAGGGACATGAGCGCTACTTGCCGAGCCAGACATGATAAAAAACCTGTAAATATGAAAGGATCATGATCGCTGGAAGCCTGCACGGACGCTACCGAAATATCAGATCTCTATTTAGGGACTACTTCACAGTCAGTAGTGCGATTCTTCCTTATCTATTTTTAACACAGAGGAGTCGTGTTATCAACTTGTCGGCTGACCAATACGGCACTCAGCGAGCGTTCCAGAGGTACACCATTGACCAGAAATTGGGTTGCCACTGTTGTCAGTGTGATCACCCTGTCCCTCAATGTAAGCATCTGTCCAGCCACTATTTGCCTGTTTTGATCCGATCAAACTATTTATCCCATTTCAAATGCAAATCGTCGATATAAAAAACGTGCGAATGCTCGTGACTTTGTGCTTCATTCAAGTGATTACGCAAATGTGGATGATCCGACTGCAGCTCAGGATGTGAATGTGTGCGCTGCTGCGGGTCGTGCGCTGGCCACATTTTCCATCCCACTAACGCTATCAAAAAACAAACGCCACCCAAAATGACCAGCGCAACAGCGGGGTCGATGCTGGCACCGAGAAGTCCGGCTACAGGATAGGCAAGGAGCCAGCCTGCATGTGACATGGAAAACTGTGCGGCAAAGACAGCCGGGTGATCGGCTTTTGTTGCTGAACGGGTCAACACTAATCCACCGGGTGTGAGAACCAGTGAGGACGCCGCCCCGAATCCTGACCATAGCAACATCAGCAAATAAACAGGCAACTCGATAACTATCAGCGTGGAAAGTACAGAAAACAAGACACATCCAGCGAATATCACATTACGCTCATTTGTCAGCGCAAGCCACCGCGGCACCGACAATGCTGCCAGCGCAGCACCTGCGCCAAACGCACCCATCAAGTACGTGTAGTGCACACTGCTACCTTCAAAATGCAAGCCTGTGTACACCACTGTATTAACTAGCACCCAGCCTAAACCAAACGACAAAGCAAGATTTAAAACAAACAATCCCCGCAAGCGCGGAGTTCGAAAGTAAATGACAAGCCCCCTGCTTAATCGCTCTTTGAATGGGCGCTTTTTCGAAGACTCAGTGGATGCTGACAACCCGCTGACATAAAGCGCCAGCACCGAACCTGTCATGAACAAGGCAGCAATGGGAAACAACGAAGCAGGCGCAACCAGACTCAGGGCAATGGCGGCAACCACGGGGCTAAGCATGGATTCGAAGGTATAAGCCAGACGCGACAGCACCAGTGCAGCGGTGTAGGTCTTTTCATCTGTCAGCACCGATGGAATCGTCGCTTGATAAAGAGGCGTGAAAGCTGCGGAAGCCATATAAAAAATGAATGTCAGTCCAACCAGATGCCAGACCTGCGTTGCAAAGCTGAGCATGAACAACAGGCAAAGCCGCACAAGGTCAAGTGCTATCAAGACATGTCTTGTCGAATACCGAGACAGCAGTACTTCCGCCAATGGTGCAAGGCCTACGTAGACCACCATCTTCAGGGCAAAAATTCCACCTAGTATTTTTCCGGCGTAATCAAGGCCGCCCAATGCAAAAGCCTGCAACGCAAGCGCCACCGTCATCGTGCCAACTCCCAGCAGGGAGAGCACTTGTGCTGTAAACAACCAGCGGAATACTGGATGATGAAGCGGCTGCATTGGCGCTCTTTTTTTCTCTATGTACGGACTAATATGGCACAGGCGCTCGGCTAGCGGCAAGCTTGACCTGAATCACTCATGTAGCCAAGGGGACGCCCGGTCCAGATTCTTACGGAAGACTGGCTACTTGAAACTACTGCTATGGATGGTGTCCAGCCTCCGGCTTTGGCCGGGGGTTTTTTCCACGGGGCAGGGATTAAGGGAGTCTCGACATAGGCGTTCGCCTGCGCAGCTACTGACAAAAGCGCATTATACGTCATGCACATTCAAAAGGATTAACAAACGTAACAGCCCTGAAAATCTGACGGTAACCTACAGAAAAATCTGCCTGTTTTAGCAGATCAAATTCCAATTATCGATCGTAGGGTGTTTTAAGTATTGCGCACATACGTGTCCTGATGTGGTGGTAGACAGTGATTATCATCGCGTCAGCTATCCAGTTTTACTAACTAGACGAGAGCCTGTTAAGCATGAACGAGATAGATCCTATTCTGACTTTGTCACTAGTTACTTTTGGCCTTGTAGCACTTTGGATGTATCAAACCAAAGTTGAAGCAGAGGAAGGTTTGACGAGTAAACAGCGTCCTGAAAAGAACACAACCAAGCACAACGATTAATTTTCGGAGCTAGAAGCCTGCGCGGCACACTCATAACGCAACGCGTATTTTTAGTTTTGCAGACAACAATTCTGCGAACGCTACTTTGCGGCACCTTTCCTTGCGAAAGGTGCCCTTTCATTAAATAAGATTTTCCTCGAGCTGTGATGCTTGAAGTTGAAATTCAGGTCAGCATCTGACGCACACTTCTGGCAAGCCATTCCACATGCATCCGACGGTCACAGCGCTAATGATGCGCTGTAACCTCGATTCGGAATAGCATCTAGCTCATGGAACTAAGACCAAACATATTGCCCTCGGAATCCATACACAAGCTAATCCAGCCGAACTCCCCGATGGACATTTTCGGCCTTACGACCTGCCCTCCCGCTTCGTTGACACGAGACTCCTCGACTGCACAATCTTGTACACCAAAGTACAGAACAGTGCCACCCATGCCCGGATTTGAGCCCTCCCTTTTAACGAGAGCACCACCGGCACCGTACACAGCCATGTCTGTGGGAAAACTTTTCATCAGGACGTCGCTACTCGTTGGATCCTGCATGTCTTCCAGCGTTTTCTTGAATACAGATTCGTAGAATGCTGCTGCTCTGTCCATGTCGCTGACGAATATGTCGAACCAACCGATGGCGTTCTGTTTCATGTCTTCGTTTCTTTTTTACGGGTTGTTGTGAACTCAGGACCGATTATGAATAGACCAGTGGCTGAAGAATTGTATAAATCAGACAAATTTACGGTAATACTGAGCTGGCGTGTAGCCAGTGATTTTCCGGAAAGAGTGGATAAAATGTGATTGATCGGTATAGGTGTCCAGATAGTGCTGTTTGAACGATTGTTGCAACCTAAGTACCTTCAACAGGTCGTGTGGAGAGAATCCGGTACATTTCTTTAGTGTGCGCTGCAGCTGTCTTGACGACATATGAGTGACGGACGCCATATCAGCCACTGTGTGAATATCGTTGATATTCGCAAGAATTCTGCTAGTAACAGCATTAGTCGCTACCAGACCGGCGTCGATTAGATCACGGACCAGTTCTGTCAGCACACACTGCTTTCCAGAAAAATCTCGCTTTGCCAGCTTCCCGCTTGCCGCGATTAGTGGCAAGTCCCCTGTATAGGGCGTACCGACAAAGCTGTCAGTCGTATCATTCTGGTTGCCTTGCCACATACCTGGAAAAAACTGTATACCGACATAGTGAAATTCTCTACCAAGGTTGAGCACCTCATAGGTTGTACGCAATGCTGTAATTCCTGCAATGCGAGTATCTATCTGGTTGAAAAGTAGATTTACGCAAGCATCAGGCAAAGCATGCAGGCAAAAGTTGTCCGGCAATTTCTTATCGGTTCTAAGCTCCCAATAACTATGCACAAGTTCGGCTAATTCATCTGGCGGATTTACCTCGGTGTACGTAACAGACTTAACCGATTTGTCTACCCCATCGTTTACCGGGTCATACATATATTTTCTCTAAGACAGGGATTTTATCCGGGCTGTCAGCTAATCATGTCACTAGCTGAATTTCCACACGATGGCTGGCCCAGGCGAGACAGGACATCCAACAGCGCTTTCATGTCAACCGGCTTTTTGATGCTGGCGTCAAACAGATAGGCCTTGATATGATCTGACACACTGCTGCCTGACAACGAAACAAAAGAACAGCCGCTTAAATCAGGCTGCTCCCGCAGGGCCTTTACCAGCTCATATCCATCTTCACCGGGTAATCCAATGTCACACAGGATGACATCTGGCGTTACCTGTGCGATGTGCTGCCGAGCGTGCTCAGCCGATCCCGCACTGTGTACTGTGTAGCCATGGCGAGAAAGCAGCTTCGTTAAAACCCGCGCGGAAGGCTCATGATCTTCGACGAGAAGAATGACGGGTGAAGACCTCGAACTATTCGAACTGACACGCCGTGGCGATGAGTCGGTATGAGAAACGCCAGTCTCACCGTTGCCAGCATTGTGCCCTGCAAGGTGCTTGTGAACGGTCTTCAGAAGCAGCTGTCTATCAATTGGCTTGGTGATGTAGTCGGTACATCCAGCTTGCAGGCATTTTTCACGGCCTCCTTTCATGGCATCGGCTGTAAGCGCTATAACAGGCAGGATCTCACCACGCTCGCGCAACCGCTTAACCACTTCAAACCCGTCAACTTCCGGCATGTGCATATCCAGAATCACTGCATCGAATGGACGGCTGCTTAATCGTGTGCTGTCAAATAAATCCATCGCCTTTTGCCCGCTTTCCGCGTAGCTGACATCCGCTCCAGCCTTCTCCAGAATCCGCCTCACCACCATCAGCACATCGTGTTTATCATCCACCGCCAGTATACGAAACGGTAAATTGATACTCGTATCGACCGCAGCTGTCGACATCGATGCAGGCAGGTTAACGTTGGGTGGCTCTAGAACAACCGGCCCATCAAGCCCAACAGGAAATCGCACCTGAACCGTCGTTCCAACCCCGGGTTCACTTTCTATGCTGAGATGCCCGCCAAGTCGTTTCACCAGTCGATTACAGATAGCCAGCCCCAATCCACTGCCCCCATAGCGACGACTGATGGTTGAGTCGGCTTGAGCGAAGGCTTCGAATATATGCGTAAGCTGCTCCTGACTCATACCAATTCCCGTATCCGTTACGGTGAATTGAACGCCAGGTTCCGATTCGTCAAGATAAGAGAGCGACAATGTGACACAACCCTTGCCAGTAAATTTTATGGCATTGCCGACAATATTGACTAATATCTGCCGCAGCCGGGTTGGATCGTTTTTGATCGTAACCGGTACATCTCCAACGTATTCAATGCTCAAGCTGACCGCTTGCTGATCTGCGCGTACCTGCATCAGCTCACCAATCTGCTCCATAATACTCACAGGCGAAATAGCTGCTAACTCAAGATCAAATTTGTTGGCCTCTATGCGTGAAAGATCCAGAATATCGTCCAGCAACTCGATAAGGTACAGACCATTGCGACGGATCGTCTCGATTGACTGCAGACTTTGCGAATCACTGACTTGAGTAGAAAGCAAATCAGCAAAGCCCAGGATAGCCGTCATGGGTGTGCGTATTTCATGACTCATGTTGGCAAGAAATTCACTTTTCGATCTGTTGGCCCGTTCGGCCTTGATTCGCATCTTTTCAACATGTGCTTCATGCTGCACTCGATGAGTAACCTCTTCTGCCACGATACTGATGCGGTCGATCTCGCCGTCTTTGGAACGTACCGGGTGAAAGCTCTCTACCCAGTGTCGCATTATTCCCGGTTCGTACAGCGTTTCGCCACTCAGTGCAATGCCAAGCAGTGGCTCTCCTGTTTCAAAAATCTGCCTAAGTGATTCAACTGCGTTGCGTGCCACATCGGGTACAACATCCAGTACGCTTTGACCTATGTGATCCGCAACCGACAGACCATTTATCTGAGCAAGGTGCTCGTTTATTCTAACGTAACGCAGTTCCTTGTCCAGAACACACAGGCCAATCGGTGCCGTTGCATAAATCTCTTCTATTTCACTGAGCAATGTGCGCGCTGATGCCTCGCTGTACTCCAGTGCTCTCTCTATTTGACGTCGATCAGTTACATCAATTGCCGAAGGAACAAGGTGAGTGATGTTACCTCTGTCATCGAGCATGGGTACCATCTGAAAATCGATGGTAGCGTTTTGATTGTCTACAAGACAAATCTGCACATCGAAACGAGAGGATTCTCCTCGTCGAGCGGCGTCTATGGCGCCTTGCAGCTTGTGTTGTGATTCTTTGGAATGTGACCACCAGTAAGCATCGATAAATGGCTTGTTCAACACATCTTCAGGTTGCAGGTTGGCAGCCCTGATCGCAGCCTGGTTGGCCTCAATGAGATTGCCTTCCAGATCACACACGCCTACAAATACATAGAGACTGTCCAGAACACGGCGTGTAAAGTCCAGTGACTTTTGTACTTGGGCTTTGGTTGAGATCAGCTCGACATCAATCTGTCGCAGCTTGTCGGCCATCAGCTTTTCCTTGGCTGTCCGAATCAATGGTGTCTGCGCACTGGAAGAATCAGCCTGGTATTCGTGAACAACAACCAGACGTAGATCGGGCTCATCGTGATCTTCCAGTTGTGACACTGAAAGCAGAACCTGACGCTCCTCCTCCACAAGGGTTTTTACCAATAACGGAGCACTCACGGGAGGTTCGTCCGAAGCAATTTCGTCTGCCTGATCCCACTGTTGTTTCACGGCCACCGCTACTGTGGGTACGGGTGATGCGTGCTGGGCATCTGGCGTCATCATCGGCTGAGTCAGAAAGGGTTCAGCGCCCTCCGAATGGGCATGTACCTGCATATCCGCGTCAACAATCAACCACTGCGGTGAAAAACGCTCCCGGACAGCTTGAGTAGCAACACTTTCAAGCACTGTTCGCGATTTCTTCGAGGCTCGCCTTTTCTGGGTCTTTTGCTTGACTTCCGACATCCTCTGCTCATCCAACTGTAGCCGCCAAGCCCCTAGTTTACGCGTACCACAGGTGTTGATACAGGCTGCGAGTTATTTCTTACGATCGGTGACCGACAGCCCATCTGCTGCGACCAGGCATTCCACCGTGTCAGCGGGGATCCACGTCCCGTGAAACCCATAAGGCACTCGCTGTGGTAGACGGATTCTGGCTACTGGTTCTGCATCAAGTGTACTCGCGTCAATAACCAGAAGTTCAGATGATTCAGATTGAGCATCGAACACATGGGAGAGCAACCAACCATCATCTTCACTATTGTCCATCACCTGTTCCGAGGCTCCATGCGAAGATTTTCTTGACCGAGGAACAAATACCGCCTCACCAGCAAAATGACCTGACCCGTATGGACGAGTCAACATCGAGCCTGTCTTGAGATCATGTTTTATGATTTCCGTAAATTCCGGCGCACCATTGTTTTCATTGACCTGAACACTGGCCACATAGCCAAATTGATTCTGAGCACCCATCAGGTGCTCGTTAAAGCGTGGGAAATCACTGGCGCGATCATCAAGTTGCGTGCTTTTAACCTTGCCCGTCTTCATGTTGAACCGCCACTCATGCAGACGAGCAGCATCATTCAGGCTCAGTGGCAGTTTACGGGTAGCATCCTTATTCGAAGCGCTCTTGGTATGACCAGGCAATGCGGCTATCGTCCCGCGCTTCATTCTACAGGCCACCAATATGATCTCCTCCACCGACCCTGCATCATCAAGAAGCTCATACGCATTAAGTGTGTGAAAGACAAAGCACGGATCATCTTCGAACCATACAATGTCGTTTGCTGTACCAAAGCGCGGCATGATGCCAAATCTGGAAGGTTGAGATTGCTTAAAGGTAAACGGGACACCTTTAGTCACCATGGATTTAAGACTGAATAAATAGGGTAAATCCATAAACAAGGTATAGTTTGCAGTGATAGCAAAATCATGCATGAATACGCTATCCCGCAACGGAATCCGGATTGAGTAAGACAATTGACCTTGCCGGTCTGCCACCCCATAGTGCAGACTAGGACGCGGTCCCATCTGCATGCCAAAAAACACCATTTCTCCACTGGCTGAATCCACTTTTGGATGAGCGGTAAAGGCTTTGCACTTCAGCCCTGTATCCAGATGACCCAAGGTTTCCAGACCCGGAACATCAATAACATGTGGCTCACCGACTTCCCACAAGGCCAGCAATCGCCCTTCATGCCAGACCAACGATGTATTGGCAACGTTTTTCGCACGCAAGCCGGCTGGAGGAAATAGCATTTGGCGAGCACTGGGAAAGCCCGTCAGGCCATTCCATACAGCGCGGCCCTTTTTTTTCTCGTGCAGGAAACCGGCAGTGGCAATGAAGCGATTTCTATAGGATGCACGGCCATCCTCAAAATGCACACCGTGAATCATGCCATCTCCATCGAACCAGTGATACGAGCCTTTCGGTGGTAGCCGGGGGTTGGGACCGTTGCGCACATATAAACCATTGAGATCTCTGGGCAGATGTCCAATGACTTTCAGGTTGTCGACAGTTATCTCTTCCAGTACCGGGGCAAAATTCCCCTGCAAATAAGGACTCGTGTTGCCCGAGAAATTTTTGTTGTTCATGGCATAGCTGGACGCAGGTGCAGGAATGATGAAAGCCGATAAGCTTATTATACGTGGCTTACCGGCGCCGTCGGTCTTTACCACTCCCCGGCAAATACGCAGACACTTCCTTAACTAGTGGGCAGCGGCAAGCATCTGGGTGGCAAGCAACCCTTGCGAGTGACTATCATCTCGCAATAGTCGCCTGCAACCCTTGTGTTGACTGCGCCAGGCTTTGCATCTCAACCATAGACCGATATCGTCCATCTGCAGCCATCAACTGAGCATGTGAACCATCCTCAAGTATCCGCCCCTCATGCAACACGAGAATGCGATTGGCATCTCTGATAGTGGCTAGCCTATGAGCTATGACAAAGGCAATACGTCCCTGAAACACAGCATTCATGCCTCGCTGAATGCGTTGCTCTGTTTGCGTGTCAATGGATGACGTTGCTTCATCCATAACCAGTATCTCAGGGTCTGACAATACAGCTCTGGCTAACGACAAAAGCTGCTTCTGCCCCGACGACAGCCGTGTCCCACCTTCACCGGTTTGTGTTTCATATCCACAAGGCAAGTCGATAATGAAATCATGGGCATCTGCGATACGGGCCGCCTCCTCCACATCAACATCAGAGGCATCTAATCGACCATAACGAATATTCTCCCTCACCGTACCGCTAAACACATGAGGCTGCTGCAAAATCATACCAAGACTTGATTGCAACCAGTCAAGACCTAGTTGCCGGTAGTCCACGCCATTGATCAACACCTTGCCTGAAGTGGGCTCGTAGAACCGACAGATCAAGTTAACCAGTGTACTTTTTCCACATCCGGTATGACCCACAATCGCAATCGTCTCACCGCGATTTACACTCAGATTGATATGATCAATAACTGCCTGCCCCGATCCATAGGCGAAGTGAACATTCTCAAGTTCGATGTGTTCTATTTTCGAGTCACTCATGTCAACCACCTGCCCGGAATCTTCAACTATGTCCGGCACCTCATTGATAAGGGACAACACACGCTCCGCCGAGGCTTGCGCCATTTGCAGCTCTGCAAAACGTCCGCTGATCTCTTCCACAGGCTCAAACATCTGACGTGCAATAGCAAGGATGGCGATTAGCGTACCAATAGATATGGCTCCACCAATTGTTGAAAACCCGCCAAAAACCATGGCAAGACCAACAGCAAGGCTTCCAAGAGTAATAACTACGGGTAAGTAAATGGCCCCATAGGTAATGTTACGCACACTTGATTGCTCGAGGCGAGACGTCAGGTTTTCAAACTCCTGTTGATTGCAGTCTTCACGCACGAAGGCCTTGCTTGTCAGCACACCTGTAATCGCTTCATTGTAGCCCGCAGTAACACGACTGTTTAGCGCCCGAGTGATGCGTGCGCTAGCCAGCAATCGACTTTGAAACAGCAAAGAGACAATGACAAGAATCGGCAACACCGATAGGACAACCGCGGCGACGCTGGCGTTCAGTATCAACATGGTGACGATAATAGCCATCATGAGAGTAATACCCCACACAAGGTCCAGCCACCCCCATACCAGTATGTCTGACAAACGCTCACAATCTGCCGTCATTCGTGCCATCAACCAGCCCACTGGACGATGATCGTAGTAGCTGAATGAAAGACGCTGCAAATTAGCAAACGCATCCCGGCGGATATCGTGAGTCAAATGCGTCTGCAACCGACCTCCAAGCCGAATAAAACCGCCAATGCACAACACGATGCCACAGGTAGCGCCGCCGTACATCAGCGCATAGTTGAGCAGATTGACCTCCTCAGGCGATTCAGCGATGGCATCAACCAGTGCACGAGTCACCAGTGGAAAACTGATATCCATTGCGGCCGTGATAACCGCAAGTATGGCTATCGACCACATCAACAACGGGTATTTGCCTGCATAGCGGGCAAGCTGTCGCCACATGGCAAGACGCGATACATTGACCTGCGCTGAATGGTCAGCTCCAGGGCCTTTGTGCGTTTTGCTTGATAGCGGCTCGTCCTCATCGAGATACAAGCCATCCTCAGCCAGTTCCGATTCATTCATGGTGATCTCCAATATCCGATTTAATACCGTTAGTATCAACCGTCAGGCTGAAAAGGTATGATTTAAGGCACGTTCTACATCACGATCAATCGCTGAATCCAGCTCTCGCTGAATTCCACACAGCTCGCGATACAATCCGGGAGAGGCAAGCAACTCATCATGCGAGCCCAGTTGTGCCACTCGCCCCCTATCCAGCACAAGTATTCGATCCGCATTGCGCACTGTCGATAAACGATGCGCAATGATGAGCGTGGTCTGTTGACAGTCACGTTTTTTCAACGCGCCAAGGATATGCTGCTCTGTTTCGGTATCCACTGCCGACAGTGCGTCATCCAGCACAAGAACGGGTGCTTGTTTCAGCAAGGCACGCGCAATCGCAAGACGCTGGCGCTGCCCTCCCGACAATGTCACACCACGCTCACCAATCATGGTGTCATAGCCATCACTAAAGCTCTTAATGGTGTCGTGCAAGGCAGCCATTTCACAGGCCTGCTCTCTTTCACTGGCACTTGTGCTGTTTCCGGCAACATCCAGATTGCGAGCAATAGAACGCGAATACAAAAAGGGCTCTTGAGATACCAGTGCGATCTGATTCCGCACCCAGAATCGATCAAGGTTGGAAAGTTCGTATCCTTCAAAGCGCACCGAGCCTTTGTCGTAAGCATGCAATTTGAGCAGTACATTAATCAGGGTACTTTTACCACTGCCCGGCGCCCCCACTAACGCAAGCGTCTCGCCTGCCCGAATGTGCAGACTGATACCATCAAGTGCCTTTACCGACGCATCAGCTTCACCAAAGACTACCGACACATCCTGCAGCCTGATGTCTCCGGTGTATTGATCGATGGAAGGAATACACCCGTCTGGTTCAGTTTCCTCACCAATAATGTGGTGAATGCGATTGATTGCCACGGATGCCTTGCCGCTATCCACCAAAACCCGCCCTAAATGACGAACAGGCCAGGCAACCATACCAATGTATGTGGTGAACGCAAACAGCTCACCAATGGAAATCGCACCATGGCTTACAGACCAGGCACCAGCAATGAGAACGACACCGATTTGTGTCAGCACGAGAAAATCACTACTCGCCCAGAAAACGCTGAACAAAGTCATCATGCGGTAATCACAATCTCGATATTCACTGTTATACATAGCGAATTTGTCAATTTCGAACTGCTGACGATTGAAGGCGCGCACCACACGAATGCCTGTGAGATTTTCCTGCAAGGTAGCGGTCAAGCGACCTTCGGCTTCATCAGTCACCAGAAACAACCGTTTCATTTTTGAGAAAAAGTGATACGACCAGTACAGCAGAACAGGTAACAGGCACACCGATAGCAAGGCAAGAGTTGTGTCCATCCAGAACAACACCGGTGTGACACAGGCCGCCAGTAGCACCGAACGACATATTTCGACGCTATGCGATGATAGAAAATCATGCACAGTCTCCACATCAGAACTGCAACGTTGCACAAGATCACCCGTGGCTTCGCTATCAAAAAAGGACGCTCGAACGTGATGCAAGCGGTTGTACAGGTTCTCGCGCAGACGTCTGGCAATAGCCTCTGATGCAAGCGCAGTAAGCCGCCCTCTAGCATAAAAAAACACACTGGCCAGTGCCGTTGCCAACACCATCAACGCACCAGACACAATGAGATACCGCTGCAACGACACAGGCTGAGCGCTTATCGCTGCAGCAATTGCCAGAACCGGTGCTGAGGCGTCTTCCAGTCGTCCGGAACTCAGTGCATCTATTGCAAACTTTCCTATCAGTGGCGGTGTAAACAAGAAAACATTGCCAGCTACCATCGCGCTGACAGCGAATCCAAACCGCCGCTTTTCAGTGCGCGCAAGCTGCCATAGCTGCGCCATGGCAGTTGTTTGAGTCGTTGAGACATCGGCGGCAGCATCCTGCTCACCCAGTATTTCTGCTTTTGATTTCATAGTCGTGTCGTCAGTGAAAACCACGCGGGTACGCGAAGTCAGCAAGGCCTGCGGCGTTGCCTGAGAGACGGGGGTTCGAAAAAAGGAATACGAACAGGAACGCCAACAGGCAGCCGTTAAGCCTGCAGCAGCGGAACCTCGATTAGAGTTTTTTCTATAGGGTCGGCGACGGACGCCGACAGATACAGGCTAAGAGGTTCGCGCTCCCACGAACATACCGGGGTAAGCTGAGATCGCAAATGCTGTATGGGTGTAATTCTTATCCATATCGATTCTCCCGCTGCCTGAAAAAGGTAGGTGCAACGCTGCCCAACATTAGCCAGCCTTGTTACGCACGGATACTACGCTTATTTTCAGAATCGTCAACTATATATGCAGGTAAACAAACCCTATGAGCCTGCGCGGCAGAAAACCCCTGCTGCGAACAGCCCTCGTTGGAGTACACTTTTACGTCCGTCTCAAGCTGCAAACATACGTTTGCCCGTTTGCCCGTTTGCCCGTTTGCAAAGATATCGCTTTGCCGCATACAACAAGTTAGACCCTTTGGAACGCCCCCAACAATGAATGACGAGATCAACTACAAAAACAACCCGCTTCACGGTGTCAGTTTGAAAAAAATGCTCACAGAGCTGACAGAGCACTACGGGTTTGACATTCTCTTCGCGTATCTGAATATCAACTGCTTCAGAAATAACCCTAGCGTTGCCTCAAGCGTGAAGTTCTTGAAAAAAACAGACTGGGCGCGAGAAAAAGTCGAAGCGTTTTATTTATATTCTTTTAAAAATCTGCCTAAAGCCTCACATCAGCAGTATCAACTCTCGCCGAGGGATCGCCTTATTCCAGATAATCAGAGCGTCGGCGAACCCGCCTTGTTAAGTCTGGAAGATGCAGAGCGCCTGCGCGACAAACGTCAAATGAGAGCGGCTGAATATGATTCGGGGTCTGGCCGAAAAGAGTCTCACTCTAACAACCGGCACTCCAGCAGACGCGCCGACAACCACGCCGACAAAGACAACCGCAAGTCGTCTACGGCACCTGAACGTACCGCCAGCACCCCTAATAACCCATGGGGGCTCCCAAGGACATAACCGATTGCTGGTGAGACGGAAGCTGTATAACCGTACCGCAACATTGTTGATCCGTCATACTATTGACGCTTTTCTCCAGTTGTAAAACTGGCGGTTTTCTGGTCTCCTAGCGTCAATCTGTCATCACGCTATCATCCAGTTTCTCAATGGCCAAAGATCCCAAAATATTCAGCATCTGCAATTCCAAAGGCGGCGTTGGAAAATCGGTTGTCACCATGATGGTGGCCGTTGCGGTTGCCGAGCAGAAAAACAAGAAAGTACTGATCATCGACTGCGATTCGCAAGCCTCCGTATCAGCGATGTACGAACAGGAAGTTGAAATCTATCCCGACGACACACCATTGATTGAAGTGGAGGCCTTGAGCCCGAGAAGAGTCAATACCTTCCTGAAACGATTCGGTAGCGACTACGATGTGATTTTCATCGACATCCCACGAATGACCGATAAAAAAGCAGACAATCCCACCGTCATGCTGTTGTACAACTGTGACGGAATCCTGGTACCGGTTATCGGTTCTGGAGTAGATGCCATCGCCACGCAGGAATTTCTGGAAATTCTCGAAGAGTGCAAAACCTTCAAGGCCGAGATGGATGAAGAACTGACCAGCTACGGTTTTATCAATCGCCGCAACCTTCGCAAAAGTAACGCAGAAACAGAAACCGAACTCAAGCAGGCTGGCCTGAAGATGTTCAGCAACTCGCTGTCTGATTTACGGATATTTACCACACCATCCGTATTTGCTTCACCACTGGCGACAGCCGAGGGACATCGACGCTTCGAACCGTTCTTCAAGGAGTTTTGTCGCAAATTCAAGGTGTAGCAATCGCACAACGGATGCTGGCGAGTTGTAAGGTGTCGATTTCAGTGCAGGAAGCGTATTGTCAGGAATCCCCGCTATTGGGCAACTCACCGCACACAGGCTTTGCGCCTCGCTCCACAATCAGATCGTCATAGAGGAGTCGTGGGGCGGTACGCGGTGATTGAACGTCAGTTGAACCCACCAGAACCTCGTAACTCTCTGCATCCAAAGCGGACGCGGGACTCGACAGTTGGCCGGTGTATTGACCATCGACAAAAAGTTGCAATAGAGACGGTGACTGGGGATCAATGATCAGTTCCACGCATAGCCATCGATCAAACAGAAAAGGGACATGCGTTGCGACAGCGTCATCACCCTCTGCACCGCCGTTGTAATACAGAAGATCAAATGCCAACCGTGCATCACGAATCAATTGCAGATTAAGCGACCAGGTATGCCCTTCACTGGATGCGAATTGCATGGCCGTCATCCAGAAATAGCCCGAACCACGTTGTATTGCCTTTAACCTTGTGCGTATCCGTACCGATTGGCCACTCACCGGCGTAGCAACCACACGATATAGAAAACTGCCTCCCGCCTGATCACTATTAGTCGGATCCCAGGACAGGGCCTGACCTTGCCAGCTCTCATCGGTCATTGAAAGCGATGCGGTAGTCAGCTCAACGGCAGACTCCCAAAGTTCGAGGTCTGTTTCAAAAGATTCGCATAGATAAGCGGTCGGATCGCACTTTGCTGTTGTACTGATCGCAACGCTATTATCCGTGCGCTGATTATTACTGGTCGCAGCTGTTGGTGCTGATTTTTCCTGACTATTTATCGGCCAGAATGACAACGGTTGTAGCAAGGAAACGATACCAAACACTATCAGCGAGATGGCAATACCTGCAAAAATTCCTGTTTGCATGCGCCCTCTCCACCATGCAGGCTCAAGGGTATCTGAGCCATAACTCACTTCGTGGCGCTCCATCATGGGCTTGATCAGCACAGGAGTACCCGACTGCATGGCTTTGAACTGCCTTACCAGTTGTTTCGCATTACTTGAACGGTTTTCGGGTTTTGATGACATCAGTCTCGCAACAAGGTCGCTCAACGACTTGTACGAAGGCAACAAGGCCAGTGGAGGAACTGCAGACTGCTCAAGGTGTTCCATCAAGCCGACCAAAGGCATTCGCGCACTGTTGTGAAACTCAACCGGAAGTGGTGACTTACCACTGGCCAGATGATACAGCGTTGCACCGAGTGCATAGAAATCGCTTTGAATGGATACCACGCCATGTCTGAGCGTTTCCGGTGCCACGTAGGCGAAGGACAAATCACACTGAGCTGTAATGGTCTGATCCAGATCAACGCTCGCACCGAAATCACCCAGCAAGGTATATCCCTCATTGGATAGAAAAACATTGCTGGGCTTGATGTCACCATGTATGACTTTGAGCGCGTGTGCATGAGCCAACGTTGTTGCCAACTGGTAACCTATTTCGATGACCTCGTCTGCAGGAATTTCCCCCAGTGTCAGCAACCGCTCGGCATAGCTGATATCGCAATGCTCCATTACAAGCCATGCTGTTCCATCCATCTCTACCCCATGATCGATCAGTGTTACCACGCCTGGGCAAGTCACCAGCTTGCACTGGGTATCACACTCTCGCTGAAACTGACGCAGGCGCACATCGTCGTTGACGGGTTGATGCAACACCTTCAGGGCCAATGGCACTGAAGCGTTAGACAGCTTGTGGCAGCGATAGACAGTGCCACTACCACCCCGGCCTATACGCTCCATCAATTTGTAACCACCGATGACAGAATCCATCGGTGATAAGCTGCTATTCATCCACGGCCACCATTGCCTGAAGGCATCGTTCTGACATGCCAGAGCTACCAACTGACGATCAAGCCCTGACTATCACTCATGCGGGGCAGCAATATCAAGTTCCGATTCAAGATGACTTTGTTTTCGGACGGGCCGGAGACTTGGTTATCGATTCCGACAACCGTTCGCTGCACCGTTATCTGGGGCGTTTGATGCATTCGCTGGGCATGTGGCAACTGCATAACTGCGGGCAGACAATATCGCTGATTATCACCGACGAAGACAGCCCCTCCTATGCCAGTCTGTCACCGGGTTGCAGCATGCCGTTGCCCTACGAGAATGCGACGATCACATTCTCGGCAGGACATGCCAGCTATCGACTGTCCATCTGTCACAAGATTTATCAAGAGTTTCGTTCGACTGATCACATCAGCTCACAACTGAAGCGAGTCGATACGCGCACGTTGAGCCTAGAACGCTTGCACTTCAACGACGAGCAGCTCGCGGTTCTAAGGCTGCTAGCTCAGTCAAGACTGCGAGGACCCATTACCGCATCAGATCTCCCCACCAATCAGGATCTGGCAACGTCACTGGGTTGGTCGTTACCCAAACTTGTACGCAAACTGGATCACTTGTGTGCGAAGCTTGACCGCGCTGGTGTAGACGGGCTGGTACCCTCAGACGACAAACCCGCACAGCAACGGCGAGTCGTCCTTGCCAACACTGTTGTCGAAAGTGGCATTATAAGATGAAGCAACAGCAAAGTACCGTCATGCCTAACCCGAACTCACGGCATCCGCTGTTGCTTAATCACTGTTATATGAGCAGGAGAACACTACCACTGAATCGTTCCAGTCTTTTCGCTCAATACGGATACCGCCCATAGAGATACTTGCGTGGTATCAGTCGTCTGCGATCTCCCGGTTTTCGCCATCCGAGCTGAAATCTGGACAGACCCTTGCCCTGATAGTATTGAACGGTAATAGCATGGGCGCGACCTGCCTCAAGCGTTGTTCTTACACTGTCTATGATAGCTTCATGTTCCGTCCAGTTGTCAATTAACAACTTGCCATCCAGATAAAGTCTCACACCGTCATCCGAACGAGTCCACAGCTCCAGCTCTTCCGAGGTGTCGGGTACCAGATAACCACTCCACTCGATGGATACATCATCCGCATCCGAAATATTGGATCCAGCAGGGATTTTCCTATTGAGATCAATATTGACGGGGCCATCGAAACGACGCCCAACTTCCACGCCATAGAAAGTGTCATCAAAGTACCGGCCCAGTAAGCCACCCCCTGATGCAAGGTCTGAAGGCGTACACCACGCAGCATCTTCCGAGGATTCCATGCGTTTGCCGCCTGGACATAGCTGTTCATACAACGTGGCTGCAGCAATTTTAGGTGCCCCGTTTTGCGGTTGATCAAATTGTGGCCGAAGTTGCAATGCGGGCCCGGGGTAGGGGTTGTCCGGATCCGGTCCGTTGTCACTGAGATACCCCATGCCACACCCGGATCCAACACCATCCACTTTATAGTTGGTGCAATTGTCCAGCCACTGCTGATTGATCTCGTTCTGCCATCCACCCCACCAATCGGCGTGTAAGGAAGAACCTGGCACCTTGTCAATTTCCAGCGTCTGACGATTGACATCCGAAGCCAGAAACCAGCCATCCGTATTTTCACCTTCTTGTACCTGAAACTGAACGATGTATTCGATGTTTGGTGTCGTTATCCAATCCTGACAATCACTGTAATACCAGTCACCTGCCAGCGACGTGCGCCAATTGCTCGTATCTGAAGGGTCCTCTCCATTCCAGCAGTTTGGGAACTTGACGTGGAGCTCGATGGTTCGGATGAAAACGTCTCCACCCGGACAATCAGGCATAACGTTGGATTGCGGCCAGCGTGCCCCGCGAAACTGGTCGGAGCACTGATAGGCATCTTCCACTTCTACCCCACCTTCATCAGCAGGCACCGTGTGCAAGTTTTGCATGGCAATGATGGCAGCCCCGGGTGGATACGGTTGGGAACGGCCAAGAGCCTTGTTGTAGCCTTTGTAGTAGACGATGGCGCGCATGGGAATCCGGACATTGCCCTCACTATCGAACAAGGCGGGCATCCAGTACCCGGTCCGGTTCAGCTCCTGACCGTTACATGTACTGGAGCCGGAATTGATCAGCGTGTCATAGGTGGAAAAAGCGTTGACGTCGGTGTTACCCCAGAACATATGCAGGTGTGAAGCGCCAGGTTTTCCGGGGTGCACCAGCGGATCGTCATAAGCGAAGTGCGAGAATTCGCACGTTACCCGAAACTGTCCGCCACCTTCGTCCGGGAAGGCACCCTCAGGTGTTGCCCCCGGGTGCTCCTTGCCCGAGTAGAACGGCGGAGAGTCCAGATCGAGACCACTACTTAAATAGTCACTGCGCGGTCCCAGATGATTATCTATCACCAGGTCATCCTGCGGTGTATCACGCCATGGACTATTGTCGTGGTTGGTATTGCGTGGTGATGCTGACCTTATCAGCTCAAGGTTATCTGCATAGTTACCAGGCATATCGGATGACTGCGCCCACACCATCGACAAGGGTAAGCCTGACAACGTCATCAAAAGTAATGTTACGGGAACACGGTGCTGGTAAAAGCAACCACACCGCGGGAATTGCTTCATCATTGAACGACTCCAGGTTTGATTTAGACGCAAAGCCATACCCGCGCGCGGATATCAGTTGCCTCGCTGCAGAAAACTGTAGCGAACCCGTAGTGCTTAAGTCATCGGGTAGCACTTCCCGTTTTGCTGTTTTGTAATTCAGCAGAAAATACCTTGTTGTTCATCGGGTATTTTCATTTGGAACTACCGCGGCATTCACCACACCCCGACCATACTGTGAACGAACAGCCTTCCAGCGTCGGCGGCTGACCGGAACGCGAAGCTCATTTGACAGTATGCAGGCCGCATCACTCGCCGTACCGACAATACGCCGCACGTGCGCATGCGACACCCAGTGAGAACGATGCACCTGCATACCCTCATCGCCAAGATCGTCAACGACATCTTTCAGCTTACCGAGCACCGTAGTGCGTCCGGCTACGGTCCACACGTTCAGATAATGCAGATCGCTGGCAACAGCAACCACATCCGTGCCGACTATGCCCGGCAGGCTGGACAGGAACCGTTCACCCCGGCTATCAACTTGCGGTGTGGGGATATCGTCAGACAACTCCTTGCTCACCAGAAACAAACGGGATTGTGTAGCCGCTGTCTGCCCCTTTTGCGTTGTACCCCCCACGCTTGATCTGGAGCGAATCGACTCAGGTTCCGGACTGGATGTCGGATCGTCGTCGGGAAAATGATCCACCTCATCATTCAGGTGCACATTCAGCATCGGGCGTGGCAGCAACACAGGCAGATTGATCAGTAGCCAGGCGACCATGAACCACGGCGCAAGGTCCAGCAATTCGCCAATCAGACTGACAGTAATCGAGTTCGCGTCGGGATCTGGGTCAAGATCAATGACGTGCTCTGAAAACAAGGCATCCAGCGCCAGATAGCCTGGCGCGGCGATTACAATAGCGGCACAACCCGAAACCAGGACCGCCGCCAAGGTGCCACTTGGCAAGTGTTCACGACTGGCCAACCATCGGCTGGATACGGCAAGTGCGCCGAGACCCAACCCGACGTGCAGGGTCCAGAAAACTATCCTGCCGGCAGTGCCCAACCCATTGCTGGCTTCGGGCTTGATTAACACGAACAAGGCGACCAGCAGAACACCGGTCACGGCGATAGCCTGTCCGATCGGCATAAGATCAAGCACGGTACCGTCGGCTCGCAGCGCACGTCTGCCAGAACTGTCGATCATGGGTATCACCTACCAGTAAGCTTGTTCGTTCAGCACACATTACGACATTACACCGGCGATCTTCATAGCATGACGCACGGACGGTCATTGCCATGCACGAATGGTCGCTGCGGCGCCGGCCACCAATAATGACTGCTGCGGACAGCGTATGGACATCAAAGGCGAATTAAACAGTTCTAAGTGTACCGTTGATGCTCTAAGCAAATCGATCTGCGCCAAGGCTTGGCTCTCGGAGTGACCGCTAGTGCACCCAAGCGACCACCTGTGGCAAATCCTCCTCAACCGCCCTGCCTCCGGCCGTAACCTTGTAGACACCAACAGATGTTCATTTGCATTCAGGAGATCATTCACATGAAAAATATAAGTCCCGTACGTTACGTTGTCGCTGCTACCGCCGTTGGCAGTGCTCTTGTTACCGTTGCGCCTTTGCATGCCGCTGGAGATAGATGGTCAGTGGTGCCGTATATCGGATTGAGCCAGCTTGGCGACCAGTCTGCTAATTTAGCCGGAGCAAATGATATCGTTGATGGCGGACTGGACATCGCCGTGGACTCGGGCTTCACAGCCGGCCTTGGAATTCGTTTTGACTATGAAGATTCCCGCTGGACATCCGAGTTGGGCTGGGAATATCGCTCGAACGACGCCGAAACTACCACGGTCGACGGCGGCGTCTTGCCCGCAGGCAACTATGCATCAAACACTTTCTACATCAACGGTCGGTACGCATTGACCGAGGGCAATCGCTGGACGCCCTGGGCTGGCGGAGGTCTAACCTGGATTCAGGAAGTTGATCTGGATAGTGAATCTACGGACGGTGAGCGCTCATTCTCCAGCTCAGGCTCGATCGGTTTTCAGGTTCTGGCTGGGGTGGATTATGAGCTAACCGAGCGGCTCTACCTGACGAGTGAACTTCGCTACTCAAGCCAGACCGGGCTAGACCTTGAGGAAGAAAATGGCGACGGTCGTGTACGTGATATCGACTATCAGCCAGTGACATTGGGACTCGGCCTGGGTTTCCGGTTCTAGTCTGGCTAATGGGTGGGGTCGAACTGGCTGTGCCACACCGTTACCGAGTGATCCGTGAATCGCTCGGAAACGCGCGTACACACAAAGACCACGGCTGACATGGAGTAATATACGGCAGCGGTATTATGTCAACCACCAGTAAATTGGAGAATAAACCATGACGGATCTTGCTATGGGCGGAAACGCTCCAATCGCCTCGCCAGATTGCGTGCTTGAGATACATCTGCCGCAAGGAGTTGCAATTGATGTCAGCGCCCTACAGCTAAATTCAGGTGGCAAGGTGCGCAGCGATAGTGACATGTGTTTTTTTAACCAGCCAACCATAGGTGGAGGGGCAATTTCACTAAGCGCGAATAACGACACACAACGTTTTACGTTTAACCTCGCTAAGGTTGACCATAACGTTGAGAAAATTGTCGTAAACGCCACCGTAGAAAACGGTCAGTTCAGTGCTGTTGATAATTTGAAAATCACGACGTCTTGCGGAATCAACATGCTTGTGGATACATCGGGTCGTACAGAAGCAGCGCTGATTCTTTGCGAGATTTATCAACGCAACAATCAGTGGAAAATTCGCAACGTCAGTCAGGGCTTTAATGGTGGGCTTCAAGCGCTTGCCGAACACTTCGGGGTGCAAGTTGATGAACCGGCAAGCCCGGTAGCGAGCGCTGCTCCACCTTCGTCTGCGCCGAGTCCTGCTCCGAGTCCTGCTCCGAGTCCTGCTCCGAGTCCTGCTCCGAGTCCTGCGCCGAGTCCTGCGCCGAGTCCTGCGCCGAGTCCTGCGCCGAGTCCTGCGCCGAGTTCTAGCACAGGATCCGCCATTGGGTCTGGCACGTCCGGTATGTTTGATCGGCTGAAGCAATCCGCAGGACAGGCACGATCCAGACTGGCAACCGAAGCATCCAAATTCAAAAATCGCACATTTATGGAAGCGGTCGTAAACGGGTGCGTTCTTGTGGCGGCAGCCGACGGAAGTATTGACGCCGCAGAGAAGCAGAAGATGGCAGGTTTCATTGAGCGCTCTGACGAGCTGAAACACTTTGGCTTAGGCGAAGTCATCGACGTATTCCAGAAAGCCGCTGCTACCTATGAGTCTGACAACGTGCTTGGCAAGGCGTACGCACTGGAGAAAATCGTCAAGGTCAAAGCCAACGAAGATCAGGCTCGCCTTCTCGTCAGGGTTGTGCGCGCCATCGGGGCGGCTGACGGCGATTTTGATGCACAAGAGAAGGCGGTAGTGACGGAAATAGCGCGTGCACTCGGACTTGATCCAGCAGATTTTGATCTAACGTGACAGCGAGATGATTGCTACGCTATTCGATATCTATGCTAGCCACCACCCAACGCATCCTGCAAAGCCTGATAGGCAGGTTTGGTCGCATAGTCCCTGTCCAGATAGAGCGGTGACTGGTTTACGCGAAATGTATAGCGATCAGTAAAACCCCATGTCTGTAGGACGGTACAACGCGGCTGCGCCAGACATGTATCGACAATACCCGCGTAGACATCAGCCTGCGTTTGCTCACTATCATCATCAACGATAGCCACGTCCAGTTCGGTGACATGAATATCAAAGCCGCGTTCGGCAATAATTGCCATGTTGTCAGCCAGCTCGTCGAACTGGTCAAAACTTGAAAATACATGCAGCTGAAAACCCACGGCATCTATAGGTACTTCACGCTCGCTTAGTCGATCGAGCAGTGCCAGCAGTCCATCAAACTTGGGGCCGGCAAAGCCAATGTCGAATTCGTTAAGCACCAACACGGCCGTTGGATCCAGTGCACGTGCCTGGGAGAACGCTAGATCGATGTATTGCTCGCCCATCGCTTCCAGCCAAAGCGACTCACGCATACTGCCGTCATCTGCTACAGGTTCGTTTACAACATCCCAATAGTCGACCGCATCGCTATAGCGATTCATGACACGCGTGATGAATTCACGCATGTGGATTTCGCGCTCTGAGACGTTGGTCTGCTCAACCCATTCGGGCAAACTGCTATGCCATACCAGAGGATGACCACGCACCTGCATATCATTCACACGGGCAAAGCTAATCAGATTGTCCATATCGGCGAATTCATATCGGCCTGGCAGCGGGTTAATCGCGATCCATTTCATCGAGCTTTCCGGCGTTAATACACCAAACTCGGCTGCGGCTATCGATTCATAGACGCCACCATCAGCCTGCATATAAAACACAGGGGAAATAGCGCTGCCAAATGCAACACCTGAACCCAGCGCTACCTCTTTCAGACGCTGACCGCTGCGCGCAAAGTCTGCGTTATCAAGGACGTTGAGGGTGATCTGATCGAGTCCTGTCAAGGATGCATCGTCAGCATCACGAGTGAGAACATCAATAACAAGCGTACCAGCAGCCTGTGGTACAGCTTGCAGTATTTGCCATTCTGGCGTACGCGCATCTGGCGTCAGGATCACGCCCGCCGGTGGATTAACCAGCTCAATGGATGGCACCGTGCCGTTCCTATCGGTGCCGATGATAAAAATGGAGACAGGATCGCCAGCTCTGACAGTGTAGGTTGCCACTTGCCGGATGGACGGGGCAATGTTTGGCACACTTGCAGGATCAGATGGTGGATCAACAGCAATCAACACCGATTGCGCACTGCGATACTCTCTAACAGCAGGATCGACAGCGACCACGACGAAATCCGTGATGCCAACATCAGCTTGGTAAGTCTGCCAACGCAAGGTCTTGCTGCCATCGAAATTGTCGTCGAAGGTAGCGCCTGCCGGTAACTCCTGCGGAAACATACCCGGCAATTCACCTTCGGGGTCACGCGGCACATAGCGAATTTCCAGTAGCTGACCGGCCTCTACCCTGATATTGCTCAGCCCCTCAAAAAACGGCGATTCATTGGTCGCGGGATCGACACCTGTAGGGATGCTGATGACGGGCTCGGGCAAACCGGCCTCGAAGTCTGCCTCAGTCAGCACAGAGATACTGTCCGGCTCCATACGCGGCCCGGTGTCACGAACCAGAGGGTAGTCAGTGACGGTATGGAATACCGCATCGAAGGGCACTGGTTCATCAGCAGCTGACGGGCTTGGCGTCAATGGGGGATTGGGTAGTGGTGGAAGCACATCCGCCACGTCATCACCGCCTGAACTGGACCCTTCTTCTACACCGCCACAGCCGGTGATGGCCACTAGGGGCAGGCAGAGAAAAAGTGCCGATAGACAACGATGTCTGGCAGACGGACGGATGTACGTGATCATTAGAGACAGGAATGCGAAAACGAACGTGCATGTTATCGAAACTAACGACTCTTTAACACAGGAACCCTTGTAATAGTCGTGTTTCAGGGCAGGACCTGCCCGGACAATCCGGAGTTCCGTACTTAATCCGACAAAAAACGCCAACATGCGTTCGCCATACAGACTGATCAAACGAACCGGACGATGGGTTTACCGAGTCGGAGCCACTTGGCTGATATTTCTACACAACGTAATCTCCAGCTACTCGCTTGTCATCAATGCCCAACAAGCGTTCGATTTCCTGCTCCAGCCACAACGCCTGATGCGGATCGCTAAGCCCGCTTAGAATGGTGACGCGACCTCGGCTACGAAGGTTTGCCGAGAGAAGATAGTATTTTCGTACCTGCATTGTGCGATTACCCCGACCGCCAGCCTCAGAACGGGACGTACGCTCAGTGGCATAAAGCTGTTCGATGTCAGAAGCGACCAGTTTGCGATTTCCCGGCCACGGCAATGGGCCCTGCATGACTTGCAAACTTGCCGCATCTGCACGAACACGGTGCTTGTTGAATGCGCGCACTGCCCCAAAGTAGAGAATACCCGCGCTAGCAATGAGCAGCGGTAAGGCACCAGAGGTAAGTGCTGCATAGGCAAACGCAAATGCCATAATCAATAGAACCAAACCATGAAAAAGACCCCCTACCGGCCAGATTACCTCCAGACCAGCGGCACTTCGTTGTAGCTTGAACCGACGGGGTAGTGCCACCTCAGAGCGCTCGGTTTTAGTCGCCGATGCGCCGGCACTGGCACCCGCAGGCAACTCGCCAACTCCTCCGGGCATGTCGTGCAAGCTTCCACAGTGACTACAGGTAACAACCCGTAACGAGGCATCAATCATGTCAGCCTCAAGCCCAGCGCCACAATTTCGGCAGATCATTGCGTTCACATTCATATTCTTCGGTAAAGCCTGAGCTAATTATAGCTGTCTTACCGGGATGTCGTATGGTGCGCCGGTGTTTACGGATGAAAACGGCTGGAGGTTATCTATTTTGTTCATACAACCGATACGGAGCACTCAATGCCAGTACGCATAGTTTCATGAATTAGCCATGTGTCAGAACTTCCTACATCAATTTTGGCATTGAAAAAAGGTTACGCTGCTACATTTGGCTTGATGCAGAACGTGGACAAATAAGGTATTGCCTATCAGCTCGATTGACTACACACATAATCATTCAGAAAATTCTTTACAATTGATTCTTCAATCAGGCTTGAATCGAATTGAATTTTCCGGGAGTGTATTTCCATTTCGCGCTTAATCGATATTGCGCGATACATAGCCAAAAATTTATCTTCACTATATAGGGCACTGCCAATGTCCTTCTGCTCCACACCACTAGAATGAACCAGTAACGACCTTAGCCCCTGTAAGTGCGAATTTTCACCAGCATTTGAGAAGTACTGTATCGCTTCTTCTAATTGAGAATTAGACGATTTCGATATCAGGTACATGCCAAGCTTGCTTATAACATCGTCCTCATCTTCAAGCGCCAACACTACATGATGAAAGACCTTGTTTAATCCGGAACTTGAGAACACCATTAACGACTCTAGCGCATAGTATTTTACATAGCGTTCATCATCATTTAAAAGAGTCAATACTTGCTCTGCAATTGAAATTGCACCACCGCCGAGTTCCGAAACAATCCACACGGCGGATTTCCTAATTGATGGGTTTGCATTTGTCAACAGAACCCCAAGTGAGTCAACAGGCTCACCCTTAAAATATTCCTGCAAAAGATCGTACGCCCTGCCCTCCTCAAAAAATCTTTCAGGATTTTTTTCCAATTCAGCTATGAGAATATGCGCATCATTTTTGTTCAAACTACTTATCCCCTAAGTGCTTATCGAGGCTCTTTAACAGATCTTCCTCTCCTGCTTCTCGTCTGCTATGAGCTGCGTCAGGAACCTAGGATACTTGTTTGCCTCTCCAGGCTATTTCGCGTTTGATCGTTCCGACTGCCAACCACATACCACAACACCTGATATTATTCAGACAGACTATATATCTGAAAATTCTAAAAAATTAGACAGCAGTCATTATGGAACAACCGGACTTGTACACAATACTGCCCGATCCTAAAATCGATGGGCTTTGCATGATATTGAAAGGTGAATGGCACGAAAAATATCATCGAATTATAAAAGAGAAAAATGTAACGTCCCTGCGACTAAGCAGGTCAGCAGGTTGGCGATCAGCCGACGTAACGTTCTTGAAAGACCTTGACTGCCTTAGGGGCATTGAAATATACAGTGCTAACTGTAAAGATATTTCTCCAATCTGGGCCTTAAAGTCTTCGCAGCATATTGGTTTGGATTGCAACCTTTCCAAAGCCGGAGACTTTAGCGAGTTCACACAATTACGTACATGTTTTTTACGCTGGCAAACCAAGGCCGCTTCTGCTTTGTCTGCAACTTGTTTGGAAGAGCTGAACGTTGTGAATTACCCACACGACGATTTTAGCCAGCTTTGCAAGCTTAATTT
Source organism: Granulosicoccus sp. (assembly GCA_045110475.1). Taxonomy (GTDB): domain Bacteria; phylum Pseudomonadota; class Gammaproteobacteria; order Granulosicoccales; family Granulosicoccaceae; genus Granulosicoccus. Next base: position 2,487 of record JBGCGC010000050.1, on the reverse strand, counting down.
GTTGAAGAACCTGAAAATCACTTCTAGAAAGCTACAATCTTTAAAGGGCGTGCAAGACTTGCCGAGACTTAATTCGCTCGACCTGTTCCAATGTAATGGGATTACCTGCCTTAAACCTCTGCGCGAGGCAAGTTCATTGCAAACATTAAATCTTGATGGGTGCAAGAGTCTTAACGATCTGACTCCTTTGAAACACTTAGGCAGTCTTGAAACCCTAAGTATAAATGACTGCGGAAGCATTTTATCGTTGGAGCCACTTATCCATCTAGAGCAACTTAAACACGTCTACTTTGCGGGTAGCACTATCGTAGAAAATGGGAGCCTGAGCGCATTGATGCAATTATCGAATTTGCAGTCGATTTCGTTTGCGAACCGCAAGCACTACGACATGTCTCGAACAGAAATCACTGAGGCATTGGCTTGCAGGCGCGGATAAATTCTCAGGTCGGGTTTTCCCATTCCACATCAAACCCTTCTTTTAATCGCTGAAGCACTTGTTGCCGGTTTTCGTAAACGGTGTTGCCACCATAGGTATTAGCGATTTGTCTGGCCAGATCTGCAAGGAGTAAACCCCAAGCCGCCGGATCTTCCCACACTTGAGTTGCAATTATGAATTCTTGATTGCCATTCACATGCCACACACGCAGCAGTTCCATTGCGTCAGCATGTTCTTTGATATTTTCAGTTGTAGCTAGTTCTTTCATGTTTCGCGCTTATTCACATTTGTCAAGGCAGCAAATGTTGCCTCGCGGGTCCGATTGGATCGACTTTATTTGCAACATCGGGCGAGTGCCGTGCTGGCACACCGTTGGTCAATTCCTGAATTCTTTGATGTTCTGCTACTTCTCTGGCTGTTTTTCCTCCCAGTACTTCTGTGGTGGTTTCAGTTCCCGGGTTCAACCTGCCCGATTTCTCATGTTGTTGCAAACGATTCGTTATGTTTCCAGATTGACCCACATAGGGCTTGCCACCGGCAGATGCATCTGGAAATTCGTATATGCCTTCCTTTGGCGTAGCGCTAGCACCCCCGGCTCGGCGCGTATCGTTGAGCCTGTCAGCAGACCGGACCGCCATCGTACCAGCTTTGAACGCATCACCACCTAAGGGTATCGCAGCTGCTGCGGAAATAGCTGCCTCGCTCTTGTTACCACGAGCCAGATGTACCCCTGCATTGACAAGATCAGGGATGGCACCCAGCCCAGGAATAAATCCAGCGAAGTCGAGCGCTGTCTGTAGCCCGTCCAAACCGCGAGACCAAAAGCTCTTCTTTTCTGGCTCAGGCTCTGTTGGTAATGGACTCCTTGATTCTGGTACCTCCTCATCGCCACCTGGAGGAGGACCACCACCGCCAGTATCCGGAGGACTACCACCGCCGGTATCTGGAGGACTACCACCACCAGTATCTGGAGGACCACCACCGCCAGTATCTGGAGGACTACCACCACCCGTATCTGGCGGACTACCACCGCCAGTATCTGGAGGACTACCACCGCCAGTATCTGGAGGGCCGCCACCACCAGTTCCCGGAGGGCCACCACCACCAGTATCCGGAGCGCCTCCACCGCCAGTTCCTGGTGGTCCGCCACCGCCAGTATCCGGAGCGCCTCCACCGCCTGTTCCTGGCGGTCCGCCACCACCAGTATCCGGAGCGCCTCCACCACCTGTTCCTGGCGGTCCGCCACCGCCAGTATCCGGAGCGCCTCCACCACCTGTTCCTGGCGGTCCGCCACCATTGTCTCCACCGGCGCTACACTCTCCACCTGTGTCGCCTGTGTCACTACCACCATCGTCATTAGAGCTCTCCGATCCGCCGGAGCCACCACTGTTACCACCACCGGAATCTACACTGCACTCACCGCCGCCACCTGAATCAGCACCACCGCCAGATTCCGCGCCGCCACCTGAATCCGAACTACCACTGTCACCACCACCCGACTCATCACCTCCACCGCCGGACTCATCCCCACCTTCCTCGTTAAACTCCACCTGCACCCAGCGACCCTCGATCTGGATTACACCGTGATCGTTCTCGTTCTTGAGTGCGGTCAACTCGGTTTGACTCAACTTACCTTCTTCCAGCGTACGCGAGAACACCGCTCCTTCATCACCGGCTGCATCGGCACCGCCTAACAGCGCATCCAGATGATGGCCCATCTCCTCGTTAAACACCGACTGCAGCTTTGCAGGGTCTGACAACAACGACCTATCCAGATACAACGATCCGCCGTTACCCGAATCGTAGGCGCCAAACGCATTGCTACCCAACGAGCCTGCATCGACGAACTGGATGTTCGAAGGCATCGGCAGCTTGCCCGCCAACGCCAGATCCAGCAGCTGATCGATCTTTGCCGGGCTTGCCTTATCACCAAACGCTGCCTGAAGTGCCTGGCGAAACCCTGCCGGATCTTTCTGGGCCTGTTGCTGGAATTGCTCCTGCAAGTCCGACACACGCTGCTGCTCGACAGCGGTGGGCTGGGAGCGCAGCGT